>NZ_JBMDIU010000020.1:0-11371 GCF_057808845.1 Brevundimonas sp. FG8
CCCCCCCCCCCCCGCCAATCGGTCAGGGAACGCCCGGGTCGGCGGGTTCGTAGCAGTTCATGGCGAGTCGGGGGTTGGGACATTCCCAGAACCCGGGTGAGGTTTCGCTCGGCGATACGAACACACAACCCGCATTCAGCATGCAGGCCTCATAGTCATTCGTCACAGCGGTGCGTGTGAGGTTGTCGATTCGGTTGGGTGTGGCCGTATTGGCCGGAACTGCGATGCTCGAGAGCAGCAAGGCGGTGGCGGAGATCATGGCGGTCTTCAGCATGTAGTCCTCCTGTAAGCGAGCCGGAAAGGCTCGATTGCAACTTGAGGTGCGACGCGCGTTTGCGTCAAGCTGTATAGTCAAGCTGGCGTGCGATCACACGCGCTGCGAGAGCGTGCCGCTCATCCGCCACTGTTAGGCGGGTTCTGCCTGAGCGGGTTGGCGGATGGAGGCCTTCCGCCTCGATTGTCGAAGGAAAAATGGTGGCTGGAGGCGGGCTCGAACCGCCGACCTGTGGGTTATGAATCCACCGCTCTAACCAGCTGAGCTACCCAGCCCCGATTTCTCGAGTCCCGGCGGGAACTGGTCTGACCGCCGGAAGAGGCGTGCCTATAGAGGCGAGACGGGGCGGGATCAAGTCGCTTCGAAACACAGAGGCGTCGGGGCGATCCGCCGCATCCCCGTGACGGCCGTTTCGGGGAACTGTAACGAGAGCTGCGCCGTTTCGCGGCGAACCGTTTTCGCCGGAGTCTGACCATGCGCCTGATCGCCCTCGCCGTCACTGTTTCCGCCCTCGCCATGGCCGGCGCCTGCGGGGCCACGGGGCAGGACGCCCCCGCCGCCCGGTCCGGCGCATCGCTGGAAACCCGTCCCGCTAACAACCCGTCCCAGCAGCCGGCGACTGGTGACCAGACCCGCGCCCCCGCCGTCCGCACCGAGGCGGCCCTGACGCACACGGTCGTGGCCTCGGGCCTGCAGAACCCGTGGGGCCTCGCCCTGCTGCCGGACGGCCGCTGGCTGGTGACGGAAAAGCCGGGCCGTCTGCGCATCGTCACCGCTGACGGCCGGGTCAGCGAACCCGTGGCGGGTCTGCCCGCCGTCTCGGCGCGCGGGCAGGGCGGTCTGCTGGACGTCATCGTCGGCCCGACCTTCGGTCAGGACCGCCTGATCTACTGGAGCTACGCCGAGCCCCGCGAAGGCGGCAACGCCACTTCCGTCGCCCGCGCCCGCCTGTCGGACGACGGAACGCGTCTGGAGAACGTGCAGGTCATCTTCCGCGCCCTGCCGGTCTATGACGGCGACAAGCATTTCGGCTCGTCGCTGGCCTTCGCCCCGGACGGCAAGCTGTTCATCACCCTGGGCGAGCGCTCTGACCGCCCGATGCGCCCGCAGGCCCAGGATCTGGCCTCGCACATGGGCAAGACCATCCGCATCAACGCCGACGGCTCGGTCCCGTCCGACAACCCCTATTTGGGCCGCCAAGGCGCCCTGCCGGAAATCTGGTCGCTGGGTCACCGCAACGTCCAGGGCATCGCCATCACCCCGACCGGCGACGTCTGGACCATCGAGCACGGCACGCGCGGCGGCGATGAGCTGAACCTCGACCGCGCGGGAGTGAACTACGGCTGGCCGATCATCGCCTATGGCGTCGAGTATGCGGGCGGCGCCATCAATGAGGGCGTCACCGCCCGCGAGGGTCTGGAGCAGCCGGTCTATTACTGGGACCCGGTCATCGCGCCGGGCGGCATGGCCTACTATGACGGCGCCATGTTCCCGGGCTGGCGCGGCAACCTGCTGGTGGCGGGGCTGAAGGAGAAGCGCATCTCGCGCCTCGTGCTTCAGAACAACCGCGTGGTCGGCGAGGAATATTTGCTGACCGATCTGGGCGAGCGTGTCCGTGACGTGGCCGTCGGCCCCGACGGCGCCGTCTGGGCCATCACCGACGAGGCGGACGGCAAGCTGGTCCGCCTGTCGGCGCAATAAAACGCAAACGCCTCCGGCCGGTGCGTCCATTTTTGACGCATCGGCCTGCTAGGCTGTGCGGCTCTGGTCTTTGACAGCCGAAGCCGCCCCGAAACCTGCGCCAGAAAATGTGCACTAAAGTGCACTTAAAAAAAATATTGAGTGGCGTTCAGTCGCGCAGCAGCTCGTTCACGCCGGTCTTGGCGCGGGTCTGGGCGTCAACGCGTTTGACGATGACGGCGCAGTACAGGCTCGGCCCGCCCTTCGGGTCCGGCAGGCTGCCCGGCACCACGACGCTGTAGGCCGGCACCTCGCCGCGGAAGATCTCACCGGTCTCGCGGTCCACGATCTTGGTCGAACCCGACAGATAGACGCCCATTGCCAGGACCGCGCCCTCGCGGACGATGACACCCTCGGCCACCTCGGCGCGGGCGCCGATGAAGCAGCCGTCCTCGATGACGGTCGGATTGGCCTGCAGGGGCTCCAGCACCCCGCCGATGCCCGCGCCGCCCGACAGGTGCACGTTCTTGCCGATCTGGGCGCAGGAGCCGACCGTGGCCCACGCGTCGACCATCGAGCCTTCATCGACATAGGCGCCGATGTTCACGAACGACGGCATCAGGACGACGTTCTTCGCGATGTACGCGCCCCGGCGGGCGATGGCGCCCGGCACCGAGCGGAAACCGGCGCCCTGATAGTCGGCGGCGGTCCAGTCGCCGAACTTGTTGGGCACCTTGTCCCAGAAGGGGCCGACACCCGGGGCGTGGCTGGTCGGGCCGCGGTCGCCGGCGCGCATGATCTGGTTGTCGTTCAGGCGGAACGACAGCAGCACCGCCTTCTTCAGCCACTGGTGGGTGGTCCAGACGCCGTTCTCGCCGCGCGAGGCGACGCGGGCCTGCCCTGAGTCCAGCAGGTCCAGGGCCTGCTCGACGGCGTGACGGACCTCGCCGTGGGTCGCGGCCGAGACGTTGGCGCGGTCGTCCCACGCGGCTTCGATGACGGCTTCCAGATGGGTCAGGTCGGTCATGCGGCGGCGTCCTTGAAGGTCAGGTCGGTCAGGAAGTCTGTCAGATCGGGGGCGATGTGGTCGATATGGTCGCCGAGCGGCTTCCCATGCCCATCCCCGATCAGGACGGTGGTCATGCCCAGCACCTTGGCGGGCTCAAGGTTCTTCGGCGTGTCCTCGAAGAAGGCCGCCAGCCGGGGCTCGAAGCCGAAGCGTGCGATCACCTTGCGGAAGGTGGCGGGGGCCGGCTTGGGCGTCAGGTCGGCGTCCTCGATGGCGAAGACCCCGTCAAAGCAGTCGGCCACGCCCAGCCGATCCAGCACCCGGCCCGCGTACTCGCGCGCGCCGTTGGTGAAGACGATCTTGCGGCCCGGCAGGCGGCGCAGCTGCGCGGCCAGCGCCGGATTGGGCTCAAGGCTGTCCATGGGCACGTCGTGGACGTCGTGCAGGAAGTGTTCGGCGTCGATGGTGTAGTTGGCCATCAGCCCGGCCAGGGTCGTGCCGTGCTCGTCCAGGAACTGGCGTTGCAGCACGCCCGCCTCCTCGGGGTTCAGGCCGACGGCCTCGACGACGTAGGCGTTGATCCGGGCCTGGACCAGCCGCATCAGCCCCTGCTCCCGCGGGTACAGGGTGTCATCCATGTCGAACACCCAGGTGTTGACGTGCGACAGGTCGATCAAGACGCCTTCACCAGGGTGCCCGCCCCGTACTCGGTGAACAGCTCCACCAGCATGGCATGGGGGCGGCGGCCGTCCAGGATGACCACGGCCTCGACGCCCGCCCGGACCGCGGCCATGGCGGTCTGCAGCTTGGGGATCATGCCGCCGGTGGCGACGCCGTCCTCGATCAGCCGCGAGGCCTCGCCCACCGACATCTGCCGGATAATCTCGCCGTCCGCGCCCTTCACGCCCGGCACGTCGGTCAGCAGCAGCATCCGCTTGGCCTTCAGTTCACCGGCCAGGGCGCCCGCGACCGTGTCGGCGTTGACGTTATAGGTCGCCCCGTCCGCGGCCACGCCGATCGGAGCCACGACCGGCACCCAGTCGTCGGTCTCCGAGGCGATCAGCCCCTTGATCAGCTTGGCGTCCACCTTTGTCGGGTCGCCGACGAAGCCCAGATCGACCTCGTGCTCGATCATGCTGTCGGGATCGCGCTTGGTGCGACGGGTCTTCTCGACCGTCAGCAGGCCCGCGTCCTTGCCCGACAGGCCCACGCCCCGAACGTCCGCTTCCTTGCCCGCCACGGTGATCCAGTGGGCGATCTCCTTGTTGACCGCCCCGGACAGGACCATTTCGGCCACCGCCATGGTGTCGGCGTCTGTCACGCGCAGGCCGTCGACGAAGTTCGACTTCACCCCGGCCTTGTCCAGCATGGCGCTGATCTGCGGCCCGCCGCCGTGCACCACGACCGGGTTCACGCCCATCAGCTTCAGCAGCACGACATCGGCGGCGAACTGCTTGGCCACGGCGACCTCGCCCATGGCATGGCCGCCGTACTTGATGACGACGGTCTCGCGGTCATAGACCTGAATATACGGAAGGGCCTCGGCCAGCGTCTTCGCCGTGGCCCAGCCGCGTTCCTCGGATTGCCGTTCGATCTCGTCCATCACGAGCGGCTCCCTAATGCCAAGGCCGCGCCCTGTCATCATGAAACCGGACGGCGGGGCCGTCGTTTGCTCTTCCATGAACCCGCACGACATTGATGATAGAGACCTGACGCCGACCGATCCGGTGGATCCGGCGTCGCTCCAGCACCCGGATGCGACGCTGTGTCCGGAGTGCGCGGGGACGGGCGCGCTGGCCGACGGCGAGGTCTGTCCTGTCTGCGAAGGGACGGGAAAGGCGACCGGCCGAACGGGCGGCGGCTGAGTTCTCACAACCAAAGATTGGCGTCGGGGCGTTGCTCACTGTCAGTTGAAAGAACGTCGCACGCTGGCGCTTGTCGTTTCAGCGCGCGGCGTTAGGTTGACCGCTTTCCTATTCCGGTCTGGGGTCCCAGGATGTTCGACAGTTTCAGCAACCGCTTTGGCGGCGATCAATCGGGACGGTTCGCCGAAGACCTGAATTTCGGCGGCGGTCTGGGCTCCGCTGACGATACGAGCGCGACGTCGTCGAACGACTCGTTCGGCGCCATCGCCAGCTACCAGGTGTGCGGTTGCTGCGCGCGCTTCCATGGCGTGGTCTCCAACGGTGAAGGCGGCCTCGGCGCGATCCTGAACAGTGATGATCGCGGCGGTTCAGGCCCCAACGACAAGCCTTCGCTCACGCCCGGGGGCGCCGGCGAGCAGATCACCCGCTCCAACACCAGCTGGGCCGCCGGCCTCGGCCAGGCCGCGACGGTGACCTTCGCCTTCCGCGCCTCGGTCACCACCATGCCGACCGACACCACGGGCTTCAGCCAGTTTTCGGCCCAGCAGATCTCCGTGGCGATCCAGTCGCTGCAGGCCTGGTCGGATGTGGCGAACATCACGTTCACCCGCGTGACCGACGCCGGTAGCCAGTACTCGAACAACGCCACCATTCTGTTCGGCAACTACGCCTCCGGCCAGGACGGCGCGGCGGCCTTCGCCTATCTGCCGGGCGCCATGCCCGGTCCGACCGGCGCCAATGCCGTTCAGGGCGACGTCTGGATCAACAGCTCGCTCAGCTACAACGCCAGCCCGATCCTCTATGGCTACGGCACCCAGACCCTGCTGCACGAGATCGGCCACGCCATCGGCCTCAGCCACCCGGCCACCTACAACGCCTCGGCCGGCGTCTCGATCACCTACTCGGCGAACGCCATCTATTTCGAGGACTCTCGCCAGTACACGGTGATGAGCTACTTCAGCGAGCGGGAAACCGGCGCTGACTTCCGCCTCAACGGCACGGGTCAGACCTACTATGCCTCGGCGCCGTTGCTCGACGACATCGCGGCGGTCCAGCGTCTGTACGGGGTCAATACGACCACCCGGACCGGTGACACCGTTTACGGCTTCAACTCGAACGCCGGTCAGCCGTGGTTCTCGGTCACCACGGCGGGCAGTCCGCTGATCTTCGCTGTCTGGGATGCCGGGGGTATCGATACCTTCGACTTCTCCGGCTACTTCCAGAATCAGGTCATCGACCTGCGTCAGGGCGCGTTCTCCAATGTCGGCGGCATGGTCGGCAACGTCTCGATCGCGGTCGGTGTGACCATCGAGAACGTGATCGGCGGCTCGGGCGCGGACACCATTCGCGGCAACTCGGCCGACAATATCATCCGGGGCGGCGGCGGCGCGGATGTGATCGACGGCGGTCTGGGATCAGACACCGTGGTCTTCACCGGGGCGCGCGCTGACTACACCATTACCTGGAACGGCCAGGTCGGCACCGTGACCGCGAACGGTCTGCCGCCGGTGACCATCACCAACGTCGAGTTCCTCCAGTTCTCGGACCAGACGATCGCGGCCGCCCCGACCGGTGGTCTGGTGGTCGGCGGCGATCTCACCAATGAGACGATCAACGGCTCCGCGCTGGGCGATACGCTCGGCGGCCTCGGCGGCAATGACACCATCAACGGTCTGGTCGGCGATGATTATCTCGACGGCGGCAGCGGCAATGACAATCTGAACGGCGGCGAAGGCAATGACATCCTCATCGGCGGTCTTGGCGACGACGCCCTGAACGGCGGCGCCGGCAACGATACGGCTGACTATTCGGGTGCGGGTGCCGGCATCACGGTCGACCTCGCCCAGGGGCTGGCCGGCGGGGGCGCCGGGTCGGACACGCTGGTGAGCGTCGAGAACGTCACCGGCACCGCCTATTCCGACACCATCACCGGGGATGCGAACGCCAACATCATCCGTGGCGGCGGCGGGGTCGATACGCTGAACGGCGGCGGCGGCGACGATCAGCTGTTCGCCGGCGCGCCCGGCATTTCCGGCGGTGCGCCGGACGTCGTGAAGGATCGCTTCACCGCCAACGCGACCCAGCAGACGGCTGTTTCGCTGACCGGCACGTTTGATCTGGGCGCTCGCGCCGGTGTGGCCAACGCCGGCACGGTGCCGCACTCCACCGTGGTGGCGACGACCCATGGCGGCCTCGAATATTACGCCTTCACCGTCAATGAAGGGGGCGCGGCGATCGTCATCGACATCGACAACGCCAACTTCGATTCGACCTTGCGCCTCTTCAACGCCGAGGGGGCTGAGCTGGCCTCGAACGACGACGACGCCTCCGACGGCGGGGCGGCGACCGATTCACGGCTGACCTACACCGTGACCACGCCCGGCACCTACTACATCCAGGTCGGGGAGTACGCCTCGGGCGGCGGCGTGGGCGGCTTCGGGACCACGGCGCCGGCGGCCGGCGGCACATACACCCTGCACGTCTCCGTGCCGGGGCAGCCGGTGCAGCCGCTGATCGAGGCCGGCGGGACCCTGAACGGCGATGCGGGCAATGACGTGCTCACCGGCGGCGTCGGACGTGACACCCTGAACGGCGGCGCCGACAACGACACCCTGAACGGCGGCCTGGGTGATGACGTCATGAACGGCGGCGACGGCCTCGATACGGTCGTCTATGCGGGTCTTCGGTCGTCCTACACCATCAGCACCTCGAACGGCGTCACCACCATCACCGGCCCTGAGGGCACGGACACCCTGACCAATGTGGAGCGCCTACAGTTCTCCAACGGCCTGTTCGATATCGCCGGCAATCCGGTCCAGGCGTCGGAACCGATCGAAGGGACCGCGAACGCCGACACGCTGAACGGCACATCGAACGATGACGTGATCAACGGCCTGGCCGGCGACGATGTCATCAACGGTGGTCTGGGCAACGACACCATCAACGGCGGCGACGGCATCGACACCGCCGTCTTCAGCGGCACGATCGCCCAGTCCGGCGTCTCGACCAACGGGCCGACCACCACGGTCACCGGTCCGGACGGCACGGACACCCTTACGAACGTCGAGTATCTGCGGTTCACCGACGGCACCCTCATCGTCGGCGCCGGCGGCGGGCAGTTGTTTACCGGTACGGCGAATGCGGACAGCCTCACCGGCACCGCCTTCAATGATGAGATCAACGCCGGCGCCGGCGACGACACGGTCAACGGCGCGGCGGGCAACGACGCCATCAACGGCGGCGACGGCGACGACGTCATCACCGGCGGCGCGGGCAATGACACGATCAACGGCGGCGCGGGCACGGACACGGCGGTCTTCAGCGGCACGATCGCCCAGTCCACCATCAACCAAATCCCGTCGGGCGCCTGGCAGGTGGTCGGTCCGGACGGCACGGACATCCTGAGCCAGGTCGAGTACCTGCGCTTCGCTGACGGCACCCTGATCGTGGGCGCGGGCGGCGGCCAGTATTTCGCCGGCACCGCGAACGCCGACACCATCAACGGCACGGCCTTCAACGATCAGATCGAAGGCGGCGCCGGCGCTGACGTCATCGACGGCGCGGCGGGCAATGACGCCATCAACGGCGGCGACGGCGACGATGTGATCACCGGCGGCGCCGGTTCGGACACCATCAACGGCGGCGCGGGCGCCGACACCGCGGCCTTCGCGGTCGGCGGCGTGTCCTACAGCGTGACGTCCAGCGGCGGCACGGTCACCGTGACCAGCTCGGATGGCGTCGACACCCTGACCAATATCGAGCGCCTGCGCTTCGCCGGCGTCGAACTGGCGGTCAGCGCCCTGGGTGGAATCACCCTCATCGGCGCCAATGCCGGCGAGACCCTTAGCGGTGCGGCCACCAATGACCGCCTGTACGGTTTCGGCGGCAATGACACCCTGAACGGCGCGGACGGCGACGATGTTCTGGCCGGCGGTGCGGGCGCGGACGTCCTGAACGGCGGCGCGGGCAGCGACACCGCGGACTATTCCGGCGCGACGGCGGGCGTCACGGCGCGGATCGACACCCAGTCGGCCTCCAACGACGGTGACGGCGGCGCCGACACCTTCACCTCGATCGAGAACATCACCGGCTCGGCCTTCAACGATCTGTTGGTCGGCGACGCCGGGAACAACATCCTGTCGGGCGGTCTGGGCCGTGACGTCATCATCGGCGGCGCCGGCGACGACACCATTTCCGGCGGCGGCGATGTGCCGAACGAGCTGTACGGCGGTTTGGGCAACGACACCTACATCGTCGAACACCGCTCGGACTCGATCGTCGAAAGCGCGGGCGAGGGCTACGACACCATCCGGTCGTCCCTGTTCCAGATCAACATGGCCGCCAACATCGAGGAACTGGTCTATACCGGAACCGGAACCTTCACCGGCGTCGGCAACGCCCAGAACAACGTGATCCGCGGCGGCGCCCTGCGCGACACCCTGATCGGCGGGGCGGGCGATGACGTCCTGTACGGCGGCGCAGGTGCGGCCAACGAGCTTTATGGCGGCGTGGGTGACGACACCTACATGCTCGATGTGGCCGATACGGTCATCGAGAACGCGGGCCAGGGAATCGATACCGTCATCACCGCGACCCTGACCGGCTACAACCTGGGCGCCAATATCGAGAACCTGACCTACACCGGGACGGGCAACTTCACCGCTGGCGGCAATGCTCTGGACAACGTCCTGACCGGCGGCGTCGGCGATGACATCCTGCGCGGCCGCGGCGGCGCCGACACCCTGATCGGCGGCTCCGGCAATGACACCGCCGACTACAGCCTCGCGGCGGGCGCGGTGACGGCCCGTCTGGACACCAACACCGCCTCCAACGACGGCGACGGCGGCGTGGACACCTTCCAGTCGATCGAGAACCTGACCGGTTCGGCCTTCAACGATCTGCTGATCGGCAATGGGGGCGCCAACGTCCTGTCGGGCGGCGCGGGCCGTGACGTCATCATCGGCGGCGCCGGCGACGACACCATCTCCGGCGGCGGTGATGTGCCGAACGAGCTCTACGGCGGCACGGGCAACGACACCTACATCGTCGAGCACCGCTCGGATTCGATCGTGGAGCTGGCCGGTGAGGGCGTCGATACGGTCCTGACCGCCCTGTTCCAGGTGAACCTGTCGGCCAATGTCGAAAACCTCACCTACACCGGGACGGGAACCTTCACCGGCGTCGGCAACGCCGGCGGCAACACCATCCGCGGCGGCGCCCAACGCGACGTTCTGTTGGGGCTGGGCGGCAACGACATCCTGATCGGCGGTTCCGGCGCGGCCAACGAGCTCTACGGCGGCGACGGCGATGACTATTACATCCTGCAGGTCGCCGACACGGTCATCGAGGCCGCCGGGGCGGGCAACGACACCGTCGACGCCCGTATCCTGACCTACACCCTGGGCGCCAATGTCGAGAACCTGATCTTCGGCGGCACGGGCAACTTCACCGGCACGGGCAACAGCCTGAACAACCTCATCGTCGGCGGCGCGGGGGATGACGTCCTGCGCGGCGGTGGCGGCAATGACACCCTCCAGGGCGGGCTGGGCAACGACACCGTCGTGCTTGCCGGCACGGCGGGTCAGTACACCATCACCGTCGAGGGGGCGGGCTACCGCGTCGTGGACAATACTCCGGGTCGCGACGGTTCGCTGCTGCTGAGCAGCATCGAGACCCTGCGCTTCGGCGACGGCTCGACCCAGACCCTGACGTCCCCCATCCCGGGCGCGCCGGAAGCGGCGACCGTCACGGGCAAGGACATCCATGGCGATCACTTCGTCCTGCCGGCTCTGGAGGATGACCTGTTCGTCCTGCCGACCCTGGCGGGCGACAAGGAGGCCGAGGCGGGCCCGCAAACCCTGCCGGCCCTCGCTGCTGACAAGATCCTCGAGGTCGGGCCCCAGGTCCTGCCGGGAATGGCGGGCGAGAAGGTCGTCGAGGCGGGGCCGCAGGTGCAGCCCGTCTCGCATGATGACTTCCTCGTTTCCGGCGGCGACGAGCCGCTGGTCCTGCCGGGCCAGCCGGACGAAGACGTGTTCGGAAGCGACTTCGTCAAGCTGCCGACGGTCTCCCTGTGGTCCGACGATCCGCTGGTGATCCAGGGACCGCACGGGCCGCAGCTCCTGCAGGCAGAGCATCTTCCGGATGGTTTCAGCGCCCACGACCCCTGGGCCTGAAGCGGGTAATGCGGGAGCATCGCTCCCGCCTTGTCCACTCCGGTCGCCGATCCGGATTCACGCCCGACGGACCCGTACCGTCGGGCGTGCTTCGTTCTACCCGTGGCGGCTGTAACCTTGCGGTCACGCTGAACATTGTTCCGCCATAGTCCGGCTCGACCTCGGGGAAATGGGCTGTTATGAAAGCTTAGCGGCGGCTCAAACGCCGTCCGAATTCATTTTGGCTGCGGAGGGCATCCACCAATGCGCGTTAAGACTTTCATTCTGGCGTCGAGCGCCGCCGGGGCCCTCGCCCTGTCGGCCGGTGTCGCCGCGGCCGAGCCGAACGGCTGGTACGGTGCGATTGACGCCGGTTACCACACCGTTG
>NZ_JBMDIU010000021.1:0-5577 GCF_057808845.1 Brevundimonas sp. FG8
GGTAAAACAAAACACCACACACCGGGCGAGGCCCGGCGTCCCGCGCCCTTCCCACCCTCATTTTCATTGCGTCGGATAAGTACTTTACATAATAAAGTTCTTCACGCACTCTGTGGTCATCGCAACCGGAACCGCTCCATGACCGCCGCTGTCCTGCCCGCCTCCGCGCCAGTTTCAACCCCGACCCTCGCCGTCGCCGCCGGTCGTGTGCTGGCGCTCGCCGGAACCGTCTTCGGCCTGTCCAACCTGTTCCAGTACGGCGTCCAGAGCGGTCTGCTGCACCTGCATCCCGCCGTCCTGTCGCTCAGCTGGCCCGTCGCCGTGACGGTCTTCCTGTTCGCCCTCGCCCGCCTGCGACGCATGGGCGGGGAGGCCGGGCGGCGCGCGGCGGTCTGGTCGCGCCTCGGCATCGGTGCGACCATCGGCGCGGCCCTGATCCTTCTGGCCCTCTCCATCGTCCGTCAGGACTTCACCACGATGTACTGGATGACCCCGGTCGGGATCGGCCTGTACGGTGTCGCCTGGACGACCGCCGCGATCCGCACCCGGCGCGGCTGGATGATCGGTCCGGCCGTCGGGGCCTTCTGCGCCGCCGGTCTGGCGGCGGCCCTGATCGACAGTTCCGTCCGCGGCCTTGTCTATGCCTGCGCCCTGTTCGCCTTCGTCCTCATCCCCGGCGCCGGGCTGGCGTCCGGCCGCACGGCCTGAAAGGATCACCTCCGATGACTCACGACACCGACAACACCTCGGCCGACATCGCCTGGCTGCGTCAGCTGGCCGAGGAGAACGGGGCCGCCCCCATGCGCGGCGCCTCCATCCTGCTCGCCGCCGGCCTCATCTACGGCCTGACCAGCCTGCTGCACTGGGCCCACATGACCGGGCTGATCGCGCCGCGACTGGTCGCCGCCGGCATGGAGTGGCTGATCGCGACGGGTCTGTTCCTGATCGTCAACTTCGCCCTGATCCTGCGACTTCGCCGCGCGGAGGGAGTCCGCACCGCCGCCGACCGCGCCATCGGAACGGTCTGGGCCGGGGTCGGCTTTGGCATCTTCGTGCTGTTCGCCTCGATGATGACCGTCACCCTGCGCCTCGGGGCCGATCAGAACGGTTTGATCTTCTGGATGGTCCCCTCGATCATCATGGTCTTCTACGGCATGGGCTGGTCCGTCACGGCGGCCATGCTGAAGTCCGGCCCGCTGTGGTGGCTGGGTGTCGCCTCCTTCATCGCCGCCCCCGCCCTGGGCGCCCTGTCCGGCCAGCCGGCCCAGTATCTCGGCTATGCGGCGGCCCTCTTCCTGCTGATGGCCCTGCCGGGCTTCCTGCTGATGCGCCGCGCGAAACAGGCCTGATCCATGGCGGAAGAGTTCGACATCAGCCGCATCGATGACGTGATTCATGGCCGGGTCCGGCTGGGCATCATGGCTGTGCTGTCGGGGGTGGACACCGCCGACTTCAACACCCTGAAGGCCCGACTGCAGACCACGGACGGCAATCTGTCCGTCCATCTGCGCAAGCTGGAGGACGCGGGCTTCGTCGCCGTGACCAAACGGTTCGAGGGCCGCAAGCCCCTGACCGAGGCCTCCATGACCCCGGACGGGCGCAAGGCCTTCATCGCCTATCTCGACGCGATGCAGGGGCTCGTCGGCAAGGCCTGAACGGGCTAGAGCGATGCCATGACGGATCGCATCCATCGCTTTGACGCGCTCGACAACTTCCGGGACTACGGCGACTACGACACCGCCGCCGGTCGCCGTATCGCGACCGGTCGCCTGTTCCGCTCGGCGCATCAGGCGCGGGTCTCCGACGCCGACCTGGAGAGGCTCGGCGCCCTGAACATCGGGACCATCGTCGATCTGCGCCGTCCCGGCGAGCGTCGCGACCAGCCCTCGAAGCGCCCGTCCGGCTGGGCCGGTCAGGCGCTGCACAGCGATCTCGGCCCCGACGCCGAGGCCCCGCATATCCGCTTCCTGCGCACCGCCGACCTGACGGTAGACGCGGGCCGGAGCTTCATGACCGGCATCTACCGGACCCTGCCGTTCGAGCCCGCCCACCTCGACCTGTTCGCCCGCTACTTCCGCGCCCTCGGCGAAGGGGACGGCGCGGTGCTGATCCACTGCACCGCGGGCAAGGACCGCACCGGCACGCTGGCCGCCCTGACCCATCATCTGCTCGGCGTGCACCGCGACGATCTGATCGCCGACTACCTGCTGACCAACACCGCCGTCGATCTGGAGGGCATGGCGCCCAGGGTCGCTCGCCAGCTTGAGAAGGTCACCGGCCGTCCCGCCTCCCACGACGCCGTCGTCGCCTTCCTCGGTGTCGAACCCGTCTATCTCGAGACCGCCATCGCCGAGATCGAGGCGCGCCACGGCTCCATCGACGCCTATCTCGAACAGGCGCTGGGCGTGGATGTCGCCCTGCGCGACCGCATCGGCGAGCGGCTGTCGGCGTGACCGCCCGCGCGGTCGAACGCCGCCCCCTGCCGTGGCGCGATCCCCTCGCCGTCGCGACGGGTCTGCGGAACCGGGACGGGGCGCTGGCCCTGCTGTCGGACGGCGGGCCGCTCGGTCGCTGGTCCTTCGTCGCCGCCGAACCGGATCGGGTCATCATCGAACCGGTCGAGGCGGGTCTGGACCGACTGCGTGACCCGGATTTCGCCGACGGCGTTGTCGGCCTGCTGGCCTATGACGCCGGCGCCCGACCGGCGACAGGCCCCCGCGAGGCCATCTGGCCTGACCTGATGCTGGCCCGCTATCCGGCCATGCTGGCCCTTGACCACCAGACCCGCCAGGCCTTCGCCATCGGCCGGGGCGCCGATCCGGCGGCCGCCGCTGACAGGGCCGCCGACTGGCTCGCGGCCGCTGTCGACCCGGTCCCGCCGCCGCCGCCCGCCGACAGTCTCGACCCCGAGGCGCCGCCCTCCGCCTACGAAGCCGCCGTCGCCGACGTCGTCGCCCGCATCGCCGCCGGGGAGCTGTTCCAGGCCAACATCGCCCGGGCCTGGACCGGCGCCCTGCACCCCGGCGCCGACCCCTTCGACGTGATGCTGCGCCTCGCCGGGCGGGCCTCGGCCTACGGCGCCTTCTGGCGGCTGGGCGACCGGGCCGTGGTGTCCAACTCGCCCGAACTGTTCCTGACCTTCGACGGAAGCCGGATCGGGACCCGCCCGATCAAGGGCACCCGCCCTCGTGATCCGGACCCCGCCCGCGACGCCGCCCTCGCCGCCGAACTGCAGGCCAGCGCCAAGGACCGGGCCGAGAACCTGATGATCGTCGATCTGATGCGGAACGATCTGGCCCGCGCCGCCGCGCCCGGCTCGGTCAAGGTGGAGCGGCTGTTCGAGGTCGAGCCCCTGCCGACGGTGCATCATCTGGTCTCGACCGTGACCGCCCGCGCCGCGCCGGGCGTCGGACCCGCCGACCTGCTGGAGGCGACCTTCCCGCCCGGCTCCATCACCGGCGCGCCCAAGCATCAGGCCATGAAGGTCATCGCCGCCCACGAGCCGCCGCGCGGTGTCTGGTGCGGCAGCCTGTTCCACATCGCCGACGGCGGTCTGACCGCCTCGGTGCTGATCCGCACAGCGGCCTTCGAACGCGAGGGGGAGGGGTGGCGCTTCCGCACCCTCGCCGGCGCCGGCATCGTCGCGGACAGCGATCCCGCCGCCGAACTGGCCGAGACCGAAGCCAAGATCCGCGCCCTGCGTGAGGCGCTGACCGGCCCCTAGCAGCCGGTGCAGACCGTCTTGTCGCTGGTCCGCGGGCGCAGATAGTAGGTGTGCGAGAACCGGGTCAGGCCGGGCATCAGATAGTCGGCCGGCGACTCGTAGTCATAGGTCGCCTCGGCCATGATGATGCTCTGGCCGTCTTCCAGCAGGTCGGCGGGCAGGGTCACGATCTCGTCTTTCGGGCGGGCCGTCATGCCGTCGCCCCGGCTCCAGTCGACCTTGGCCTGGGTTCCGGTCCGGGTCACGCTGGTCACCCGTTGCTTGAGCGTCGTGGTCGGAAACGGCTTCATGATCAGGCCGCCGATGGAGAAGACGTCGGTCAGATCGGCCGTCGTCACCGTGTCTTTCTGCGCCACCAGATCGGCGACCATGGAGGCCACATGACCCATGCGCTTCTGGGCCATATAGCCCTGACAGAACTCGGACAGGCCCATGTAGAAGGCGATCAGCACCGGCGCCAGCAGGGCGAACTCGACCGCCGAGATGCCGCGCTCGTCCTTCGCCAGCCTGCGGATAAGCGAGAGCCGCATCATTCGGGTTCATTCCTGAACGCAGTCGTCGCCGACAGCCGAACCGTGCCATCCTTCAGCCGCGACAGGCCCTGAGACATGAAGGTCGTGAGCAAGGGTTGACGATACCATGTCCGGACCAGGATCAGGTCGCCCGCCTGCCCGTTGGCGTAGGTCAGCGCGCCTTCGTTGAATGTCCCGCCGGCCATGGGATCAGGGGGGGTGGTGTTGAAGCGCGGGATCACCCGCACGTCGATGCTCAGGCGGCTGGGGCAATCGGCGGAGAAAATGCTCATCCGCGAGCAGACGCCCTCCTTGAAACGCGCCCCGTCCATGCCCTGCGCCTTCGCCTGGCCCGTGCGCACCAGGCGGCCGGTCTCGATGGTGGCGTTCTCGAGTATGGAGTCGGTGACAAAGACCATGCCCAGCTCCATGATCGCGAAGATCATCAGGCAGAAGGGCAGGGCGACCATGGCGAATTCCACGGCGCTGGAGCCCTCCCGGGCGCGGCGGGCGGCGGCGCCCCTTCGGATCCGGACCGGGCGCACCGGGCGTTACGGAGTCGGTTGTCCGGCGTTGCTGCCGGCGGCGCGGACGGAGGGCGAGCACGAGCTGGCGCAGGCCATCTCCGTCGCCTGCGCGCCGCGCCAGACGCGGACGCGACCACCGCCGTCGCCAGAGGTCACGACGACCTGGCTCTGGAAGACGGTGCGGCCGACGGCATCGACCGCGATCACCTCGGTCACGCCATAGCCCTTGCCGGTGATATAGAGGGTGTTGGCGTCCACGACGGTGACGTCGGCGATGGCCGGATTGCCCACGATGACCGAGCCCGCCGCGCCACGCAGCTGCACCCGGCGCGCCTGATCGATCTCGACATTCAGGCTGGCGGACTGGGCCGAGACGACCGCGGGGCAGGCCATGACGGCGGCTGCGGCGAGGACGGCGGCGAAACGGATCGGGCGGGACATGGCGACGACTTCCAATGAACGGGCGCGCGCGGGAGCGTGGCCGAACACTGCCGTTCAATCCTCAAGAAAGTCTGAAATGACCCGGAACAGCTCACCAGGTCAGCGTTGCTGCAGTTTTTTAGAGTAAACCCCAGAGTAACCAAGAGCGCAGACCAGACTTTAACCGATCCGGGCGATAACCATCCTGCGTTTTGGGGGTCAAGCGGGCTGCCGGCTCCCCCCGCGTCAGTTAGCTCGCTAAACCTCTGTTCCCAAGGATCAAAGCTCATGACCAAGTTCATTTCGAAGTTCATGTCCGACGAGTCGGGCGCCACCGCCATCGAGTACGGCCTGATCGCCGCCCTCATCGCCGTCGTGATCATCTCGGCCGTCA
>NZ_JBMDIU010000022.1:0-1089 GCF_057808845.1 Brevundimonas sp. FG8
GCGGCCGAGCCGAACGGCTGGTACGGTGCGATTGACGCCGGTTACCACACCGTTGACGATCTGGAACTGACGTCGACGACGACGGGTCCGCAATGGGACTTCGAAGTCGACGATTCGTGGGCGGCCTTCGCCCGTCTGGGCTACCGGTTCGACCAGAACTGGCGCGTGGAACTCGAAGGCGGCTACCGTGACTCCGGCGAGCTCGGCGCGGTCACCAACCCGAACGGCAACGTTCCGACCGGCGTCTGCAACGTGGTTCCGGCCGCCGGCGCCTGCGAAAACCCGTCGGGCGAAATCTCCGCCACGACGTTCATGGCCAATGTGATCTACGACTTCGGCGACGAGTCGTGGGCGCTGCGTCCGTTCATCGGCCTGGGCGCCGGTGTGAACATCGTCGACACCAAGTTCATCGGCACCCTGGGCGGTCGCCGCACCACCGGCGTCGGCGCGGACGACACCTCGACCAAGCTGGCGGCGCAAGCCATCGCCGGCCTGGCCTGGGCGATCGGTGATCGGGCCCATCTGGACCTGACCTACCGCTATCTGATGTCGAACATGGAGTTCAACACCTTCGTGTCGGTCCCGGCCGACGCGTCGCTGGTGGGTCCGTTCGCCGGTCGTTACGACGACAGCCACACCATCTCGCTGGGCCTGCGCTATGCGTTCGGCGCGGATGAAGCTCCGCTTCCGCCGCCCCCGCCGCCCCCGCCGCCCCCGCCTCCGCCTCCGCCGCCGCCGCCTCCTCCGCCCCCGCCGCCTCCGCCGGTGCAGGCGAACCGTGAGTTCGTGGTGTACTTCGACTGGGATCGCTCGGACCTGACGGCCGAAGCCCAGTCGGTGGTCACGCAGGCCGCCAACTACGCCAAGTCGGGTCGTCCGACGCGCATCCTGATCGTCGGCCACGCCGACACCTCGGGTTCGGCGGCGTACAACATCGGCCTGTCGAACCGTCGTTCGCGCACCGTGGCTGACGCCCTGGTCGCCCAAGGCGTCAACGGCGGCGTGATCTCGCTGGACGGCAAGGGTGAAACCGAGCTGG
The DNA here is from genome assembly GCF_057808845.1 of Brevundimonas sp. FG8. NCBI lineage: Bacteria > Pseudomonadati > Pseudomonadota > Alphaproteobacteria > Caulobacterales > Caulobacteraceae > Brevundimonas > Brevundimonas sp. FG8. The sequence goes on from NZ_JBMDIU010000022.1 coordinate 1,040, forward strand.
CCCGCGCCACCGCCGACGGCGTGCGTGAGCCGCTCAACCGTCGCGCCACC
>NZ_JBMDIU010000023.1:0-936 GCF_057808845.1 Brevundimonas sp. FG8
GTGAAGAACATGATCACCGGCGCCGCCCAGATGGACGGCGCGATCCTGGTGGTTTCGGCCGCCGACGGCCCGATGCCGCAGACGCGCGAGCACATCCTGCTGGCCCGTCAGGTCGGCGTTCCGGCCCTGGTCGTGTTCATGAACAAGGTCGACCTGGTCGACGACGAAGAGCTACTCGAGCTGGTCGAGATGGAAGTGCGCGAGCTGCTGTCGTCGTACCAGTTCCCGGGTGACGAGATTCCGATCACCAAGGGCTCGGCCAAGGCCGCGACCGACGGCGTGAACCCGGAAATCGGCGAACAACGCGTTCTGGCGCTGATGGAAACCGTCGACGCCTACATCCCGCAGCCGGAACGTCCGGTGGACCTGCCGTTCCTGATGCCGGTGGAAGACGTCTTCTCGATCTCGGGCCGCGGCACCGTGGTGACCGGTCGCGTCGAGAAGGGCATCGTCAAGGTCGGTGAGGAAGTCGAGATCGTCGGCATCCGTCCGGTCCAGAAGACGACCTGCACGGGCGTGGAAATGTTCCGCAAGCTGCTGGATCAGGGTCAGGCCGGTGACAACGTCGGCGTTCTGCTGCGCGGCACCAAGCGTGAAGACGTCGAGCGCGGTCAGGTTCTGTGCAAGCCGGGTTCGATCACCCCGCACACCAAGTTCCAGGCCGAAGCCTACATCCTGACGAAGGAAGAGGGCGGCCGTCACACGCCGTTCTTCACCAACTACCGTCCGCAGTTCTACTTCCGCACGACGGACGTGACCGGCATCGTGCACCTGAAGGAAGGTGTCGAGATGATCATGCCCGGCGACAACGCCGAGCTGAGCGTCGAGCTGATCACCCCGATCGCCATGGATCAGGGCCTGCGCTTCGCCATCCGTGAAGGCGGCCGCACCGTCGGCGCCGGCGTCGTCGCAAAGATCATCGAGTAATCGACGGTC
>NZ_JBMDIU010000024.1:0-702 GCF_057808845.1 Brevundimonas sp. FG8
TCAGGACAGCACCCTGGGCGGAGGGATCGAACAGATCGTCTTCGGCGACGGCGTCGTCTGGACCCGGGCCCAGCTGCTCAGCGCCTATGTCGCCCAGCAGACCGCCGCCGGCGCCACGACCCTCACCGGCTTCAACGCCACCGCCGATCAGCTCACCGGGACCAGCGGCAATGACGTGCTCTCGGGCCTCGGCGGGACCGACACCCTCATCGGCGGGCTCGGCGACGACCAGCTGCAGGGCGGCGCCGGCGCCGACACCTATGTCTACGCTTCGGGCGACGGCCATGACGTCATCACCGAAGCCCTGTCCTACGACACCACCACCCTGGACCGGCTCGAACTCGGCGAGGGTCTGACCGCCGACCTGCTCCAGATCACCCGCTCGGGCGATCACCTCACCCTCAGCTTCACCGGCCATGCCGGATCGATCCAGCTCAGGGATCAGGACAGCACCCTGGGCGGAGGGATCGAACAGATCGTCTTCGGCGACGGCGTCGTCTGGACCCGGGCCCAGCTGCTCAGCGCCTATGTCGCCCAGCAGACCGCCGCCGGCGCCACGACCCTCACCGGCTTCAACGCCACCGCCGATCAGCTCACCGGGACCAGCGGCAATGACGTGCTCTCGGGCCTCGGCGGGACCGACACCCTCATCGGCGGGCTCGGCGACGACCAGCTGCAGGGCGGCGCCGGCGCCGACACCTA
>NZ_JBMDIU010000025.1:0-481 GCF_057808845.1 Brevundimonas sp. FG8
GACGCCGTCGCCGAAGACGATCTGTTCGATCCCTCCGCCCAGGGTGCTGTCCTGACCCTCCAGTCGCACCGAACCCGTCTGTCCGGTGAAGCTGAGGGTGAGGTGGTCGCCATCGCGAGCGATCTGCAGCAGGTCGGCGGTCAGGCCTTCACCGAGCACCAGCCGGTCCAGGGTGGTGGTGTCGTAGGACGGGTTCTCCACGATCCGATCGTGGCCGTCGCCGAGATTGTAAACATAGGTGTCCGCGCCGTGCCCGCCGCGTAACAGGTCGTCTCCGAGCCCCCCGGCCAGAATATCCGATGCTGAGGTGCCGTCGATCGTGTCGTTTCCGGGCGTTGAACTCTGTTGCCCGAACGCCCGGAAGAGATCCGCCCGCGTCCAGACCTCGCCGTCCCCGAAGACGATCCTTTCAATCCCCGATCCGATGGTGCTGTCCTGATCCCTGAGCTGGATCGATCCGGCATGGCCGGTGAAGCTGAGG
>NZ_JBMDIU010000026.1:0-368 GCF_057808845.1 Brevundimonas sp. FG8
GTCCCGGGGAGGGATGTCGGCGCGCAGCGACGACAGGGTGGGGGCGGCTCGGCGACGAAAGCGCGGCTGTTTCGCCTTAGCCCTCCCCACCCGGCTTCGCACGCCCCCCTTCCCCCTTGAGGGGGGGGGAGGGCCGGGGATGGGGGTGAGGGCTCGATGATGAAGCATAGGGCGCAGGAGGAGAGGTCTACGGAGCCCTTCGAGGCTGTTCTGAAGCGCACAGCACGCACCCCCCCCAACCCTCCCCCCTCCGCCAAACGGGAGGGCTTTGAAATGAGCCACGCGTCTTCGCCGCTTCGATGCGAAGCGGTGATGGGAAGGGCGCGGGACGCCGGGCCTCGCCCGGTGTGTGGTGTTTTGTTTTACCG
>NZ_JBMDIU010000003.1:0-512187 GCF_057808845.1 Brevundimonas sp. FG8
AGACCAAGCGCGCCGCGCCCGGATCGGACAGGTTCAGGGCGTCGCCCGGGGCGACCGCTTGCGGGCGGGCCGGGGTGGCCAGACCCAGTCGCAATGTGGCGGCCAGTTCCGCGGCCTCGTCCGCATCCCGCGCATGCCGTTCGGCCCAGGCGCAGGCGGCCTCGATGATGGGGTCTTCACCGTCCAGCGGCAGGCTTTCGGACGCGGCCCAGTCCAGCCAGGCCTCGACCCGTGCGTCCGACCAGGTCTCCGGCGCCGGCGCCTCGATCAGGCGGCCGCCCTGCTCGATCTCGCGAACGGATCGGCGAACGGCGGCGGCGAGCGTGGCGAAGCGGGGCAGGGGACGCATGGAGTTTCTGGACGGTCTCGAGGAGGTCTCTGGGCGGCTTTCGCCGACGTTAACGACGGAAACCCGCGATCTGCAATAAATCTGGCATGTGGAGGCATGGTTACCCCCAAGATGTTGAGTTTGCGGCCGACCGCGTTGCGCTGGACGTAGGCCTTCGCGGTTTCTATGATCGCGCCGCTGTCGTCTGGCTGTTCCGGTCGACACCAGACGAGTGGAATTCCCGACGTGCTAGGCAGAATCTTCGGTTGGACCAGCGGCGCCACCATCGGCACCTTCTTCACCATCGCCAAGCGTGGCGAAAAGGTCGGGACCGATGAGTTCGGCAACACCTATTACCAGTCGCGCGACACCGTCAGCTACGACGGCCGCAAGCGGCGCTGGGTGATCTACAACGGCTATGCCGACGCCTCGAAGGTGCCGCCGGACTGGCACGGCTGGCTGCACTACACCTACGACGAAGCGCCCAGCGAACATCCGCTGCCGCGCCGCGTGTGGGAAAAGGATCACCTGCCGAACCTGACCGGCACCCCGATGGCCTGGCGTCCGCAAGGCTCGCTGACCGCTGAAGGCAAACGTCCCGCCGCCACCGGCGACTACGAGGCCTGGCGGCCGGAATGAAACATCGGGGGCTCATTCTCGCGGGGCTGTCGTCCGCGGCGATTCTCGCCGGCGGCGCCGTCGTGGCGTCCGCGCTGAACGACATCCCGCAGGATGCCCGTCCGATCCAGGACACCACGGCGGATCTCAACCGCCAGCAGACCCCGCCCGCCGAACCGGCTCCCGAAGCCGCGCCCGCGCCCAGCGTTCCGGTCGCCATCACCCCGCCCGCGCCCACGACCGTGACGCCTGAAGTCCCGGACGAGGAAGAGGCCGCCGAGGAAGAGGCCGCCGTCGAAACCGCCGAGGTTCAGGCCGAGCCACCGGCCACGCCGGGCCGTCGCCAGCGCCGTCGCATCGCCATCGTCGAGGCCGTCGACAAAATCACGACCGAACGCATGCGTTTCGAGATCGAGGTGGGCGGGCGCCCCGTGCGCTTCCAGCGCTCCCTGATCTTCACCGCCCGCGCCTGCGAGGTTTCGGCCTCGGACGAGCAGGTCGAGGATTCGATCGCCTATCTGGAAGTCAGCATCCAGCCGCGCGGCACGACCCAGCCCGCGCCTCCCCGTCAGATTTTCCGGGGCTGGATGTTCGCCTCGTCGCCGGCCGTCAGCGGCCTGCAACACCCGATCTACGACGCCTGGATCGTCGGCTGCAAGGCGTAGTAGATCGCCTCCGCGCCGGTCATCGGTTCGAACAGCGATCGCGTATTGGGCCTGACCGGCAGCGCCGCTTTCAGACGTTTCAGATAGGCGGCCTGCGGCGTCTCCAGCGCGCCGAACTGGCTCAGATGCTCGGTCAGGAACTGGGCGTCCAGCAACCGCCAGCCGCCGCGCTTCAGCCGCGCCACCAGATGCACCAGAGCGATCTTTGACGCGTCGCGCTCACGCGTGAACATGCTCTCGCCGAAAAAGGCGCCGCCCAGCGTCACGCCGTACAGGCCGCCGACCAGCCGCTCGTCCCGCCAGCACTCGATGGAATGGGCGTTCCCGCGCGCCTGAAGCTCCAGATACAGGCTCCGGATCGGGGCGTTGATCCAGGTGTCCTCGCGCCCCGGCATGGCGGCGGCGCAGGCGTCCAGCACCGCCTCGAACGCCGTGCTGACGCGCACCTCGAACGGTTCGCCCCGCACGGTCTTTCGCAAACGTGTGGGGATGTGAAAGCCGTCCAGCGGGATCACGCCGCGCTGGTCCGGCTCGACCAGAAACACGCGCGGATCATCACGCGCCTCTCCCATGGGAAAGACGCCCGTCGCATAGCAGTTCAGCAATTCATCCGGCCCGAAAAGGCCGGAGGAGGCGCTGGCGCTGAAGCCCGGCTCCTCCACCGCGATCCTACGCTTCGCCCTTCTGGCGCTTCTGCCAGTTCTCCAGCCAGTGGATGTCGTAATCGCCGGACAGGATGTCCGGCTCGGCCAGCAGCTTCTGGAACAGCGGGATCGTCGTATCGACGCCGCCGACAACCATTTCGCCCAGCGAACGCTTCAGGCGCGCGATGCATTCCTCGCGGTCGCGGCCATGGACAATCAGCTTGCCGATCAGGCTGTCGTAGTAGGGCGGGATCGAATAGCCGGCGTAGATGGCGCTATCCAGACGCACGCCCAGACCGCCCGGCGCGTGGAAGTCCGTGACCGTGCCCGGCGACGGGGTGAAGGTCTCGGAGTTTTCCGCATTGATGCGGCACTCGATGGCGTGGCCCTCGAAGGTCACGTCCGCCTGGGTGAAGGACAGCGGCAAACCGGCGGCGATGCGCACCTGTTCGCGAACCAGATCGACGCCCGTGATCATTTCGGTGACCGGGTGTTCGACCTGCAGGCGGGTGTTCATCTCGATGAAGAAGAACTCGCCGTCCTCCCACAGGAACTCGATGGTGCCGACGCCCAGATAGCCGATGGCGGCGATGGCCTTGTTGACCGTCTCACCGATCTTCTTGCGGCCCTCGGCCGACAGGGCCGGCGACGGCGCTTCTTCCAGAACCTTCTGGTGGCGGCGTTGCAGCGAGCAGTCGCGTTCGCCCAGGTGCACGACGTTGCCGTGGCTGTCGGCGATCACCTGGATCTCGATGTGGCGCGGCTTCTGGAGGTAGCGCTCCATGTAGACCGCGCCGTTGCCGAAGGCGGCCTTGGCCTCGGTCTGGGCGGTCTGGACGGCCTCGACCAGATCGTCAGCGGTCAGGGCGACCTTCATGCCGCGCCCGCCACCGCCGGCGGCGGCCTTGACGATCAGCGGGAAGCCGATGGTCCTGGACGCCTCGATGGCGTCCTCGATGGTCTCGACCTCGCCGTCCGAACCCGGAACGCAGGGGATGCCCGCGGCCAGAACGGTCTGCTTGGCGCTGATCTTGTCGCCCATGACCCGGATGTGCTCCGGCTTGGGGCCGATGAAGGTCATGCCGTGGGCTTCGACGATCTCGGCGAAGCGCGCGTTTTCCGACAGGAAGCCATAGCCCGGGTGGATCGCCTGGGCGCCGGTGATCTCGGCGGCCGCGATGATCGACGGGATGTTCAGGTACGACTTGGCGGCCGGGGCAGGCCCGATGCAGACGCTCTCGTCGGCCAGACGCACCCACATGGCGCCCCGGTCGGCTTCCGAGTGCACGGCGACGGTGGAGATGCCCATCTCCTTGCACGCCCGGTGAATACGCAGGGCGATTTCGCCGCGGTTCGCGATCAGGACCTTGCTGAACATGGCTTACGCCTCGAGCAGGACGAGCGGTTCGCCGAACTCGACCGGCTGGGCGTCGCCGACGAGGACTTCAGCCACGACGCCGTCACGCGGGGCCTGGATCGGGTTCATCGTCTTCATGGCTTCGACGATCAGCAGGGTCTGGCCCTTCTTCACCTTGTCGCCCGGCTGGACGAATTTCGGCGCTTCCGGCGAGGCCTGCAGATAGGCGGTGCCGACCATCGGCGACTTCACCTCTTCGCCCGAGCGGGCGACGATGGTGGCCGGGTCCGAGGCCATGGCGACCGGAGCGGCGGCGGCGGCCGGCGCGGCGGCGACCGGGGCCGGAGCGGCGGCATAGGTCACCGGGGCGGCGGCCACCGTAACTTCACGGGCGACGCGGATGCGCAGGTCGTCCTTCTCGACCTCGATCTCGGTCAGATCGGTGTCGTTCAGGATGTCGGCGAGCTGGCGCACCAGGGTCGCGTCGATTTCGGCTTCGTTCTTCTTCGGGTCGGCCATGGGAGCCTCTTGCTGTCCTTTAATGCGAACGATCCTCGGACAGGCTGCGTTCCTGCACCAGTCCAAGGGCGGCCTTGACGGCCAGTTCGTAACTCATCGGGCCGAAGCCCGAAACCACGCCGGCGGCGATCGCCGACACATAGGTGCGATGCCGGAAACGCTCGCGCGCCGCCGGATTCGACAAATGGCATTCGACGATCGGAACCGTCAGGGTCTTCAGGGCGTCCAGCAGGGCCACGGACGTATGTCCGTACCCCGCGGGATTAATCACAAGCGCGTCAGCCTTCTCGCGGGCCTCCTGGACCCAGTCGATCAGTTCGCCCTCGTGATTGGTCTGGCGGAACACCACGGTCGCCCCCGCGGCGGTGCGTTCGCACAGCGCCTGAACGTCCGCCAGGGTCTCGCGTCCGTAGATTTCAGGCTCGCGCACCCCAAGCAGGTTGAGGTTCGGGCCATTCAGGACGTAGAGGACGGGGCTGTCGGGCATTCGCTCGCAGAGGTGACGTTCCGATGGAATCGGATCGGGCCTTTTAGCTGAGGCGTGGCGACAGGCAAGCGCGCGCCGCAAGAAGATTGACGCAAGGGCATGCAGATTCAGGTCAACGGCGAACTTCGCGAGGTCCACGCGACCACCATCCTGACCCTCGTGGAGGAGCTGGGACTGGACGTACGCAAGGTCGCCGTGGAGCGGAATCTCGAGATCGTCCCCAGGTCCCAACACGCGGTCACCCCCGTCGCCGAGGGCGACCGCATCGAGGTCGTCCAGTTCGTCGGCGGCGGCTGATCCCGCCTATTTCGGCCCGCAGGCGCCCCGGTCGTAGGGGCCGACGGTGCGGATCACTTCGTTGACCGTCGGCTCGATCCGGCGGCCCGAGATCTGGCCGTCCAGCACCCGGCGCAGCAGGCTGTCGAGGCGGCTGACGACGTAGCATTTCACCTCGGGCGTGGCGTGCGCATTGCCCACGCCGCTGTCGTCGGTGAGGAACAGATAGCGGCTCTGGGTCGCGGCGGCGGCGGCGCGCATCACGAACTCGGCCCGATGGCCCACGCCGCTGGCGGCGACGGGGGTGATCTGGATGCGGCGATCCCGCGCCGCCTGCACCTGTTCCCAGGTTGCGGCGATCCGGTTGTCATGCGGCGGGGCGTCGGCGACCAGCACGATCGAGCGCACCGCGTTCTCGCGCCAGGGATAGTCCATCGCCCGCGTCAGGGCCTGATCCATCGCCTCGGGATAGTCGCCGCCGCCGTCCGCCCGCTGGGCCTCCAGCTGCCGGACCAGTTCACTTACATCGGCGGTGAAGGGGAAGTCGCGCACCACATACTGGTCGCCGTTGTCCCGATAGACGATCAGGCCGATCCGCGTGTTCACCCCGGGATGGCGCTCTGCCAGCGAGTCCATGATCGAGGCCAGCTCGCGCTTCAGATACTCCATCTCGTCGCCCATGCTGCCCGTGGCGTCGATGACCAGCAGCAGGTCGAAGGCCCGGACCTCGGCGGCGCGGCGGGCGGTGCGAATCTCCATCCCGCTGTCCGGTCCGACCGTCAGGCGGCGGGTGTTCCCCTCCACGGTGATGTCCGCCGTGCGGCCCAGCCGGTCCAGTTGCGGGAACAGCACGACCGTCCCGTCGGCCAGCGTGCGCAGGCGCAGCGGCGGGCTTTCGGGCCGTGAGACCGACACCTCCACGAACGGTGCGGGACGCCCCTCGGCGTCGCGCACCGAGACCGTGATGGCCTGCCGCGTATCGACCCACGGCAGGCTCTGGTCGCCCGCCCCCTGACCTTGGCCCTGCAGGTAGCGGCCCACATAGTCGGCGTACCAGCTGGGGTTCAGCAGGTCGTCATAGTCGCCCGCCGTCAGCAGACCGGCCTGCGGGACCCGCGCGGCGGCCGGCGGCGTGCTGCGTGGCGGCAGGGTGGCCACGGGCGTCGCGGCGGCGATGCGGGCGTCGGGCGCGGCGGCCTCGGCGAGACCCTCGCCGGCGTCGTCGCGACGCACGCGGCTGCCGGTCACCACCACGTCGCCGACCTCCGTCGGGGCCTCGCCGGACGCCACGGGCGCGGGCGCGGGAGGCCGAGGGGGCGGCGGAGGAGGGGGAGGCGGCGGGGGAGGGGCCGGCGCCGTGGCGACCGTCGGCGCCGTCGCGGTCGAACAGCTGATCGTCGTGATCGCCATCGAAGCCAGCAGCAAGGCGACGGCGCTCCTGACGACAATGGACCGGATCTGCATGGCGGGACTCCTTGAGCGACGACTCGGAAGCCTAGTGGCTCACGATCGCTCCCGCTCGAAAACTGACGAAAGGCGCCGGCTTCCGTTCGCGTGCAACGGAATCTGATGGTCGATCAGCAACCGGGTCTGTTTTGGTCCGGAACCGGACCTCCAACGGGGTGTTGCGCAGACAAACCCAAAACCACGCTGGAGACGTCATGTCCGTCGAGCGCAAAGCCGGAGGCCTCGCGGGAGGTCTCATCATCGCATTGGGGGTCATTCTGGCCCTGATCGGCCTGACCCTGACCGTCGGCGGCGGCTGGCTGATCGGTCTCGGCGGGTCCTGGTACTATCTGCTGGCGGGCCTGGGCCTGCTGGCCAGCGGCGTGCTGCTGATCCGGCGCAGCCTGCTCGGAGCCCTCATCTACATAGGCGTCTTCGTCCTGACGGCGCTCTGGGCGCTGTGGGAGGTCGGGATCGACGGCTGGGGGCTGGTGCCCCGGGTCATCGCGCCTGCCGTTCTGCTGGTCTTCGTCCTCGCCGCCCTGCCGGTGCTGAAACCCGGCCGGGGCAAGGTCTGGGCCGCGGGCGGCGCGGTCGGTCTTCTGGCCCTGTTCCTGATCGGCGGCATCGCCTCGGCCAACGCCGCCAGGGTCCATATCAGCGAGGATATGCCGGCGGCGCGGCAGATCGCGTCCAGCGATCCTGACGCCCTGCCGGTCGGCGCCGACTGGCCCGCCTACGGCGGCACCTACCACGCCCAGCGCTATTCACCCCTGACCCAGATCACGCCCGAGAACGTCGGCCGACTGGAGCGGGTCTGGAGCCTGCACACCGGCGACCTGCCGGGCGACCGTCCCGGCGCGCAGAATAAATATGCGTCCGAGAACACCCCGCTGAAGATCGGGAACACCCTCTACATCTGCACCGGCAAGAACATGGTTCTGGCAGTGGACGCCGCGACCGGTCAGAACCTGTGGAAGCACGATCCGCAGGTCAGCGATGACTCGATCCCCTATACGGCCGCCTGTCGGGGTGTCAGCTACTATGTCGTCCCCAACGCCGTCGCGACCGATCCCTGCGCGACCCGGATCATCTGGGGCACGCTGGACGCCCGTCTGATCGCCGTGGACGCCCGCACCGGCCGGCGCTGCTCCGGCTTCGGCCAGAATGGTCAGGTCGACACCTCGGCCGACATGGGCCGCCTTATCCCGGGCATGGTCTCGATCACCTCGGCCCCGACCATCGTGCGCGGCGTGGTGGTCATCGGCCACCAGATCCTCGACGGCCAGTACCGCCACGCGCCGTCGGGCGTCATCAAGGGCTTTGACGCCGTCACCGGCCGGCTGCGCTGGGCCTGGGACATGAACCGGCCGGACATCAACACGACCCCGCCGGAAGGCCAGATCTATACACTGGGCACGCCCAACATGTGGACCACGGCCTCGGGCGACGAGCGTCTGGGTCTGGTCTATCTGCCGCTCGGTTCGACCGCCGCCGACTACGTCAGCGCCGACCGTCGGGGCCCGCAGCTGGACTATGCGACCTCGCTGGTGGCGCTGGACGTCACCACGGGCAAGCCACGCTGGCATTTCCAGACCGTCCGTCACGACGTCTGGGACTATGACCTCGGCTCACAGGCCACGCTGGTGGACTTTCCCACGGCCGGCGGCCCGGTTCCCGCGGTCGTGCTGCCGTCCAAACAGGGCGACATCTACGTCCTGAATCGCGCCACCGGCCAGCCGCTGACCCCGGTCAATGAAATCCCGGTTCCGCGCGGCGGTGTCGAGCCGCAGATGCGCACCCCGACCCAGCCGACCAGCGGCTATCACACCCTGCGCCGCGAAAAGGACCTGTCCGAGAAGCAGATGTGGGGCATGTCGCCGATCGACCAGATGATCTGCCGCATCCAGTTCCGCAGCGCCTCATACGAGGGCTTCTACACCCCGCCGACCGCGGATCGCCGCTATATCCAGTATCCCGGCTACAACGGCGGTTCGGACTGGGGCGGCATCGCCGTCGATCCGGCGCGGGGCGTGATCGTCGCCAACTACAACGACATGCCGAACTACAACCGTCTGGTTCCCCGCGCTGAAGCCGACCGCAAGGGCTGGGTCCCGCGCGGCGAGCCGAACGCCCGCAAGGGCGGCGCCGAAGGGGCAGGGGACCCGCAGGCGGGCGCCCCCTATGCGATCAGCGTCAACGCCGGCTGGCGGATGCCCTTCACCGGCCTGCTGTGCAAGCAGCCTCCCTATGGCGGCATCCGCGCCATCGACCTGCGCTCGGGCCGGACCATCTGGGACCGTCCGCTGGGGCAGGCCCTGAAGAACGGACCGTTCGGCATCCCGTCCATGCTGCCCGTCGAGATCGGCACGCCGAACAACGGCGGGGCGGTCGTGACGGCGGGCGGGGTGGTCTTCATCGCCGCGGCCACCGACGATCTGATCCGCGCCATCGACCTGAAGACCGGCAAGACGCTGTGGACCGATCACCTGCCGGGCGGCGGCCAGGCCACGCCGATGGTCTATGAGGTCGGCGGTCGCCAGTTCCTGGTCATCGCACCGGGCGGCCACCACTTCATGGAGACCCCCGTGTCAGACGAAGTGATCGCCTACGCGCTGCCGCAAGGCGCCTGAGGGTTCAAACCGGGCCGTTGAAGGCGTAGGAGCGGGGGCATGAACGCACATGCCCCCGTTTCCGTCTCCGCGAACGACAGTTGGACCGTCGCCGGCCGCACCTTCAACAGCCGCCTGATCGTCGGCACCGGCAAATACGCGACCTATCAGCAGAACGCCGACGCCGCCGAGGCCGCGGGGGCCGAGATCGTCACCGTGGCCGTCCGCCGGGTGAACCTGACCGACCCGAACCAGCCCCTGCTGGTCGACTATGTGAAGCCCGACCGCTTCACCTTCCTGCCCAACACGGCGGGCTGTTTCACCGGCGAGGACGCCGTGCGCACCCTGCGTCTGGCGCGCGAGGCTGGCGGCTGGGATCTGGTCAAGCTGGAGGTGCTGTCGGACACCGTCCACCTGTACCCGGACATGGTCGAGACCCTGCGGGCGCTGGATCTGCTGATCAAGGACGGCTTCCAGGTCATGGTCTACTGCACCGACGACGTGGTCATGGCCAAGCGGCTGGAGGACGCGGGCGCCGCGGCCATCATGCCCGCCGCCGCCCCCATCGGCTCGGGTCTGGGCATCCAGAACAAGGTCAACGTCCGCCTGATCATCGAGCAGGCCAGGGTGCCGGTTCTGGTCGACGCGGGCGTCGGCACCCCCTCGGACGCCACGCTTGCCATGGAGCTGGGCTGCGACGCCGTCCTGATGAACACCGCCATCGCGGGCGCCACGGACCCGATCCTGATGGCCAGCGCCATGAAGCACGCCGTCATCGCCGGCCGTCAGGGCTATCTGGCCGGCCGCATGCCCCGCCGCATGTACGCCAGCGCCAGCTCGCCGCTGTCGGGGCTGATCTGACGGGTAAGCCACAGGCGGGTGGGGCGGAGCCCGACGGTGATTGGTGATTGGTGATTGGTCACTGGATGCGTCTCCGTCAGGGGCTCGCCTTGGAACAGACTGTTCAGCCGCTGACCACCAATCACCAACCACCAATCACCTTCCCAGTTGCCATCTGAGCCATTTAGCCGCTAACGCCTGCGGCGGCGCTAACTCCATACGTCCAATACTGACGCATCGGCATGTCATCCTGTCCGGATGACCTGCGATCTCGCCCTCGATGACACGCCGCTTCCGGACATGGAGGAGGTCTATCGCCTCGCTGCCGCCCGCGTGACCGACGCCGTCCAGCGGGGAAAGGTCGAGCTCGCCCTGCGCTGGGGGCGCATCCTCAACCTCGCCCTGCGCGACCGCCAGATGCGCGCGCGGCTGCCGGTCACCGCCGATGAAGTCAACCAACGCCTTGATCCGGCGCCGGAAACCCCGGCCGGGCGGGCGTCCTCGCCGTCACACCAATTACACTCTTCACACCCGGTTTTCGACGCGCCCCCGCCGGAGCCCGTGCCCGGCCCCAACCCGCCCCGTCCGCGCCTCCGCAAGCGCAGGCGACGACGATGAATCGGGCTTCTGAACCCGAAAATCCCGCTTCTCCTCCCCGTTGGCGTCGCCAAGGGGAGGCGGCGCGCCGCGAAGTCGCGGCGTGACGGAGGGGTTCTGTCCGCGCGCTCGGTGGAAGCCCCTCCGTCTCCTCGCACGGCTCGGAGCCGCCTCCCCATCGCTACCGCGACGGAGAGGAAACGCCCGCTTCGCACCGCCAGCCTTGGCGGAATCCCCCACGCCCGCTAGAGCATCGCTTCCCATCCAAGAGTTAGAGCCATGCACGACATCCGCGCCATCCGTGACAATCCCGCCGCCTTCGTCAGCGGCTGGTCGTCGCGCGGGGTCGAGGAGGCTGACGGGCTGGTCGCCGACCTGCTGCGCCTCGACGGCGAGCTGCGCGCGGCCCAGACCACGGCGCAGGAGGGCCTGACCAAACGCAACGCCGCCTCCAAGTTGATCGGCGCCGCCATGGCCAAGAAGGACATGGCCGAGGCCGACCGCCTCAAGGCCGAGGTCGAGGCCCTCAAGGCCGACATCGCCGCCGCCGAACAGGTCGAGGCCAGCGTCGGCAAGGAGCTGCGTGACCTGCTGGCGGGCCTCAAGAACCTCGCCGCCGACGACGTGCCTGACGGCGAGGACGAGGCGGGCAACGTCGAGGTCAGCCGCTGGGGGACGCCGCGCGAAACCGGCCCGGCCAAGGATCATGCCGATCTGGGTGAGGCCCTCGGCCTGCTCGACTTCGAGGCCGCCGCGAAAATGAGCGGCTCCCGCTTCGCCGTCATCAAGGGCCAGTTGGCCCGCCTCGAACGCGCCGTCGGCCAGTTCATGCTCGACTTCCAGACGGACAAGCACGGCTATCTGGAGGTGAACCCGCCGTATCTGGTTCGCGACGAGGCCATGTTCGGGACGGGGCAGCTTCCGAAATTTGAAGACGATCTGTTTTTCGCGAACAGCTTCTTGAACGCCGCAAGTTTCCGCCACTCGTGGGCTGCTTCCGCCCCCATTGGGTTTGTCGCGGATGATGCTCGAGATTGGTCGCTCGACATCAAAGACGACAAAATCGTCAATGCGAAGCTGAAGGAACAGAGCGCGAGCCAAGTTCGAGCGATCGGAAATCGTCACTTCCTCATCCCCACCGCCGAAGTCTCCCTGACGAACCTCGTCCGCGAGCAGATCCTGCCCGAGAGCGAGCTGGCCGAGCCCATCCGCATGACCGCCCTGACCCCCTGCTTCCGGGCCGAGGCCGGGTCGGCGGGTCGCGACACCCGCGGCCTGATCCGTCAGCATCAGTTCACCAAGGTCGAGCTGGTCTCCATCACCCGGCCGGAGGACTCCGACGCCGAGCACGAGCGGATGGTCGGCTGCGCCGAGGCCATCCTGCAGGCGCTGGAACTGCCGTACCGCAAGATGCTGCTGTGCAAGGGCGACATGGGCTTCTCGGCCCGCAAGACCTACGACCTCGAGGTCTGGCTGCCGTCGCAGGGCATGTATCGCGAGATCAGCTCCTGCTCGAACTGCGGCGACTTCCAGGCCCGCCGTATGGACGCCCGCTTCAAGCGCGACGGCGAGAAGAAGACCGAGTTCGTCCACACCCTGAACGGCTCGGGCCTCGCGGTCGGCCGCACCCTGGTCGCCATCATGGAGAACTACCAGCAGGAGGACGGCTCCATCCGCGTGCCGGACGTTCTGGTCCCCTACATGGGCGGCCTGACCTCGGTCGGCGGCTGATTGCCGTAAGGCCGGGAGCCCTTCACGGCGTCAGCGGTTGCAGGAGAGACGGAGCCGCGCGTCATCAGGATGTCGCGGTCTCCGCTCCACAGTGACGTCTCCGACCCGGAGACCAGCCCAAGGATCAGCATGATGCGCCCGACCTTCCGCCTCGCCCCCGTCGCCCTCGCCCTGTCGGCGGTCGTCACCGTCGGCGCCTGCGCCACGACGCCGGGCAATGTCGCCGCCGCGCCCGCGTGGTTCGACGCCTCGGCGGACCAGTTCGAGGGCTGGGCCCTGATCCGCAACGGCGAGATCCACCTGTACGGCGAGCAGCGCGATCTGGACCGGGGCATTCCGAACGACTGCGTCAGCGCCGCCCTGCCGCGCAACCTCCAGCGCGCCTCCGGCGACCTGAACGGCATGAAGATCCGCCTGCACGGCCGCACCCTCGCCTGGGCCGACCGCAGCGGCGCCCAGACCCACGACTGGCAGGGCTCCACCCTCGTCAACGACTGCCGCCGCGACGTGGTGATCCTCGCCGACCGGGTCGAAGCGCTGCGCTAGGTTCACGGTGGGGCGCGGCGCCCCATTTTTCAGATGCGCCGGGTCGGCCTTGGCGTTAGGTCAGGTCGATCATGAGAATCCTGCTGACCAACGACGACGGCATCGAGGCCGAGGGCCTGGAATGTCTGGAGCGGATCGCCCGCACCCTTTCCGACGACATCTGGGTCTGCGCGCCCGCTGTCGAGCAGTCCGGGAAGGGGCGGGGGATCACCCTGACCGAGCCTTTGCGGGTCAACCGGCTGGGGCCCCAGCGCTTCGCCGTCACCGGCACCCCGACCGACTGCGTCGTGCTGGCGGTCAATGACCTGATGCCCGGGAAGCCCGATCTGGTGCTGTCCGGCGTCAATCGCGGGCACAATGTCGGGGAGGACTGCTCCTACTCCGGCACCGTCGCCGGCGCCCTGCAGGGCATGGCCTTCGGCATCCGCTCCATCGCCCTGTCCCAGAGCCTCGAGCGCTTCCACGACGAGGTCACCGCCCACTGGGAGACCGCCGGGGCCTTCGCGCCCGGCATCATCACCCGCCTGCTGGAGCAGAAGTGGGCGCCCGGCGTGGTCATGAACCTCAACTTCCCCAATCGCCCGCCGGAGGCCGTCACCCAGGTCGAGGTCACCCGCCAGGGCTTCCGCGACATCGGAGAGATGCATGCCGTGCGCCGCACCGAC
Source organism: Brevundimonas sp. FG8 (assembly GCF_057808845.1). Taxonomy (NCBI): domain Bacteria; kingdom Pseudomonadati; phylum Pseudomonadota; class Alphaproteobacteria; order Caulobacterales; family Caulobacteraceae; genus Brevundimonas; species Brevundimonas sp. FG8. Next base: position 13,332 of record NZ_JBMDIU010000003.1, read on the forward strand.
CTGCGTGGCCGCGACTACTACTGGATGAGCTTCCGGGGCGAGAAGCAGGAGCATCCCGAGGGCACCGACCTGCGCGCCATGGACGAGGGCCGTATCTCGGTCTCGCCCCTGCACATCGACCTGACCCACATGACCAGCGTCAACGACCTGAAGAAGGTCCTTGGCGGCGTCCCGCCCAAGGCGGTGGCGGCCGAATGAGGATCGCGCTCGCCCTGACGGTCACGGCCGGGCTGCTGGGCGGCTGCACGACCACGGCCGCATGGCCGGACCGGCCGGAGGTCGACTTCGGCTGTGAGGGGCCGGGGTTCTGCTCGGTTCGGGGAACCCTGAGACGCCCCATGCCGGACGCGCCGGCCCGGGGCGTGCTGGAGCTCGACGACGGGCGCTGCCTGTTCGTCGATCTTCCGCGCAAGGTCAGGGAGAGGGGAGACCGCTGGTGGGACCGGCGGGTGTCTGTTCGCGGCCCGGCGGTGCTCGCGGCAGGATACGGTCCCGTGCCGAACGAGCGCTGCGCCGGGACACTGCTGCTCTATGCCGAACGCCTCTCGTTGAAGGGCGACCGATGAAGCTGAACGACGACCGCGCCGGACGTCTGATCCTCGGGCTTCGCCAGCAGGGGGTCACGGACCCGCGCGTGCTGACGGCCATGGAGTCGATCGACCGCGCCGTCTTCGTGCACGAGAAGTTCCTCGATCAGGCGTGGGAGGATCAGGCCCTGCCGATCGACTGCGCCCAGACGATCAGCCAGCCCTATATCGTCGGCCTGATGACCCAGGCGCTGGACGTTCAGCAGCGCCATCGGGTGCTCGAGATCGGCACCGGCAGCGGCTATCAGGCCGCCGTGCTCAGCCGACTGGCCCGCTACGTCTACTCCATCGAACGCTACCGCAGCCTGCTGACCGAGGCCGAGAACCGGCTGCGGGTGCTGGACATCGACAATGTGATCACCCGCCACGGCGACGGCGGGCTCGGCTGGCCGGAGCAGGCGCCGTTCGATCGCATCATGGTCACCGCCGCCGCGCCCGGAGAGCCGACCGAGCTTCTGAAGCAGCTGAAGCCCGGCGGCGTGCTGGTCTGTCCGGTGGGACGCAGCTCGGTCCAGATGCTGCATCGCTATACGGGCCAGCCGGACGGATCCTTCCGCCGCGAGAGCCTGACCGAGGTGCGTTTTGTCCCGCTGGTTGAGGGGACGGCGCGCGAAGGTTAGACCTGTCGCAAGCTTTGATTAACCTTCCCGCCCAACTTTGGCGCGGTTTTCCGGGTCAGGTCGGCCCGGTTGTCGGGCGCTTTTGCGGAGCGGGTGAATGAATCGAACGGGCGTGACGCGCATCGTGATGGTCGCGGGGGTGATGAGCCTTCTGGCGGCCTGTTCCAGCTATCCGAGTGAGCCGCGCTATTCGATCCACGCCGACCGGCCCGCCGGACCGCCCTCCACGACGCCGCCGCCCGGTCCCGTCTATCCGACCCGCCCCATGCCGACCGGCCCCGCGCCGACCGGAGACGGCGTCCGCGGCGCAACCGATCCGGCCCGCGAGGTTCCGCCGCCCCGGGGCGCGCCCGTCGAACGCATCGAGGGCGGAGAACTGGGGGCGCCGGTTTCCAATGCTCCGCGTCCCTACGATGCACCGACCCGTCCCTACACCGAAGTGCCGAACGCGCCCTATGCGCCGGCCGCGCCTCCGGCCGGCCAGCCGGCCGCCGGGCCCTCGTCCGAAGGCTTCACCACCCCGCCGCCGCCCGCGCGTGGCGGAACGGCGGGCGTCTCCGTCGCCGGCGCGTCCTATGAAATCCAGCCGGGCGACACCATTTCCGGCGTCGGTCGTCGCTTCCAGACCCCGGTTCAGGTTCTGATCGACCTCAACAACCTCGGTCCTCGCGCCGCGATCAGCCCGGGTCAGCGGATCGTCCTGCCCGCGAACGCGGTGGACATCGGCGGCGATCCCTATGCGACCGGGCCGTCGCCGATGGGCGTGACCGTGCCGGAGGAGGGCGTTCCGCCTCCGCCCCCGCCGCCGCCCGCATCGACCCTGCCGCCGCCCCCGCGTCAGCCCGCCGCCTCGGCCCCGCCTGTCGCCGCACCGCCCGCGACGGGCGCCGTGGCGCTGGACTGGCCGGTGCGGGGCGACATCCTGCGCCGCTTCGGCCCCGTCGGAATGGGCGAGCGCAACAACGGCGTGAACATCGGCGCCCCCGCCGGCGCCGTGGTCTCGGCCGCCGCCGCCGGTCGCGTCGGCTATGTCGGCGATGATCTGGCGGGGCAGGGACTGACGGTCCTGATCGTCCACCGCGACGGCTGGCGCACGGTCTATGGTCATCTCGGTTCGGCCACGGTGCGCGACGGCGACACCGTGACGGCGGGTCAGCAGGTCGGAACCGTCGGAACAACCGCCGGCGACGGACGCCCCTCGATTCATTTCGAGACCTGGCGCATGCGCGGCGACGAGCCGACGGCGCTTGACCCGCTGACCGTGTTGCCGCGATAGCGCAACCCGAAGGCCGTGCTTTCGCGCCGCGTTGCAAAGTGTAACGACGCGCCCTAGGTTCCGCGCCTCATTTTCAGGGGCGGCGCCGAGGGCGCGCCCGGCGTTGTTTCGGAGATCTAAAGTGCAGGAATTGCTGGCTGGCCCGGGGTCGATGTTCATCTTCCTGGTGCCGATGATCGCGCTCTTCTACTTCCTCATCCTGCGCCCGCAGCAGCAGCAGGTGAAGAAGCACAAGGCGATGATCGAGTCGGTCAAGCGTGGTGAGACCGTCGTGCTGTCGAACGGCATGATCGGCAAGATCACCCGCGTCGAGACCGACGAAGCCATGGTCGAGATCGCCCAGGGCGTGAACGTCCGCGTGATCAAGACGATGATCGCCGACGTGCGGAACCGCACCGACGTCGCCGCCGCCAACGACGCCAAGGCCTGATTGGTCTCCTGAAAGGTTCGGGGCAGCCCGCATGATTCACCTGTCGCGCTGGAAGGTCATCCTTCTCGCCCTGTCCGTCCTTTTCGGTATCGTCTTCACGGTCCCGAACTTCCTGACCCAGGCCCAGCGCGACGCGCTGCCGGGCTGGGTGCCGAAAAGCACCCTGAACCTGGGCCTCGACCTTCAGGGCGGGTCCTACCTGCTGCTGGAAGTCGACGTTCCGGCCATGCGCGCCGCGCGCCTGAACAACCTGGCGGAAGACGCCCGCACGGTTCTGGGCGAGGCCAACGTCAGCGTCAGCACGATCAACCGTCAGTCGGACGGCGTGATCATCACCCTGTCGAACCCGGCGCAGATGGAACTGGCCCAACAGGCCATGGGCGCCCTGATCTCCGGCAACGCCCGGGGCGTGGCCGACCGGGTTGTCCAGCGTCAGGGCAACGACCGCATTCGCTACGCCTTCAGCGAAGCGACCATGAACGCCATGGCCTCTGACGCCGTGACGCAGTCCATCGAGATCGTGCGCCGCCGTCTGGACAGCGACGGCACCAAGGAAATCTCGATCACCCGTCAGGGCGCGAACCGCATCGTCGTTCAGGCTCCGGGTCAGAGCGATCCCGCCGCCCTGAAGCGACTGATCGGCCAGACCGCCCAGCTGACCTTCCAGATGGAAGACTATCAGAACGCGGCCCGCGCCCTTCAAAGCGGCATCATTCCCCCGGATTCCGAAGTCCTGATGGACGAGACCGGCCAGCCCTATCTGCTGAAGCGCCGCGTCGTCGTTTCGGGCGAGAACCTGACCAAGGCCTCGGTGGGGCAGGGTGAGAACAACCAGATCGCCATCGACTTCCGCTTCGATGGTCAGGGCGCGCGCCGCTTCGGCGAGGCGACCTCCGCCAACATCGGCCGCCGCTTCGCCATCGTGCTGGACGGCAAGATCATCTCGATCCCGACCATCAACAGCGCCATCAGCGGCGGCACCGGCCAGATCACCGGCAACTACACCATCCAGTCGGCCAGTGAGTTCGTGAACCTGCTGAACGGAGGCGCCCTGCCGGCCCCGCTGAACGTCGAGGAAAGCCGGACCGTGTCGGCCGAACTGGGCGAGGACGCGGTCGCCGCCGGCGCTCTGTCGACCGCCATCGGCTTCCTGATCATCGTCGTCTTCATGCTCCTGGCCTACGGCCTGCTGTTCGGCGGCATTTCGGTCATCGGCCTGGTGCTGAACGGCCTGATGATCGTGGCCTGTATGAGCCTTGTCGGCGCGGCCCTGACCCTGCCGGGCATCGCGGGTCTGATCCTGACGTTCGCGGTGGCGGTGGACGCCAACGTGCTGATTTACGAACGGATGCGCGACGAGGCCCGTGCCGGCCGGAGCGTCATCGCCTCGATGGACGCCGGCTTCTCCAAGGCCATGGCGACCATTATCGACGCCAACGTCACCACCCTGGTCGCCGCGGCGATCATGTTCTTCGCCGGCGCGGGCCCCGTTCGCGGCTTCGCCTGGACGCTGGGCATCGGGGTGTTCACCTCGGTGATCTCGTCCGTGCTGGTGGCGCAGGTGCTGCTGGCGTTCTGGCTGAAAACGGCCAAACCCAAAAAACTGCCGATCGCGGAGTGATGGCGATGCGTGGATGGCCCCTCATCAAACTGCTGCCGCAGAAGACCAATTTCCGCTTCGTTCGCTATGCGAAGCCGGCGGCCTTCATCTCGGTGATCCTTTGCGTCGCGGCGCTTGTCTCCTGCTTCATGCCCGGTCTCAACATGGGCATCGACTTCCGTGGCGGCGCCTCGCTGGAGGTGGCCAAACCGGCCGGGCAGGTGATCAATCTCGAGGACGTGCGCGGCGCTGTCAGCCGCCTCGACCTCGGGGATGTCGGTGTGCAGGGCATCGCCCGGCGTGACACCAACATCGACGACGGCTCGACCGCCATCGTCCGCTTCCAGATTCCGGAAGGCCGTGATCAGACCGCCGTCGTGACCGACGTCGAAACCGCCATCAGCCAGGCCACCGGCCAGGTCACCTATTCCGGCGTGAACGTCGTCGGGTCCAAGGTCTCGGGCGAACTGTTCATGTCCGGACTGATCGCCCTCGGTTCCGCCATCGGCCTGATGTTCCTGTACATCTGGTTCCGGTTCGAGCCCCAGTTCGGGTTCGGCGCCGTGGCCGGTCTGGTGCACGACGTGATCCTGACCTTCGGTCTGATCGTCGTGTTCCGCCTCGAATTCAGCCTGACCATGGTGGCCGCCATCCTGACCGTCATCGGCTATTCTATGAACGACACTGTCGTCGTGTTCGACCGCCTCCGGGAAAATCTGCGCAAGTACAAGGCCATGCCACTGCGCGACGTGATCGACCTGTCGCTGAACGAAACCCTGTCGCGGACGATCATCACCGGCGTCACCGCCGTCATGGTGCTGGCCGCCCTGGCCGTCTTCGGCGGCGAGGCCCTGTTCGGCTTCTCCATCGCCCTGATGTTCGGCATCATCATCGGCACCTATTCGTCGATCTACGTCGGCGCGCCGATCATCCTGCTGTGGGGTGTGAAGCGCGGCGGTCCGTCCGACGACGCCAAGCCGATCAAGCTGGGCATGGCCTCGCGGCCCTGATCCGGCCCGGGAAGGTATATTGATCTGACGGGGCGGGTCTGACGATCCGCCCCGTTTTGTTTGCGAAGGACGCATGACCGATCTCGACGCACAGGTCCGGGAGGCCGATATCGACCGCTGGCTGTCCAGCCGGTTCGTCACCGACCCGCGCGCCCGGGCGGATCTGATCACCCTGTACGCCTTCGAGGCGGAACTGATGGCCATTCCGTCGCGCGTGACCCAGCCCCTTCTGGCTGAAATGCGCTTCACCTGGTGGGCCGAGCAGATGGACGGCGTGTTCAGCGGCGTCGCCCGCAAGGGCCATCCTGTTCTGGAGGCGCTGACTGGTCTGGTCGAGCGACACGGCCTGCCCCGTGCGCCCTTCGACGCCCTGATCGAGGCCCACATCGGTCGGGTGCATGGCGATCCGCATGACCTGGACGCCTTCTATGTCGGGCCGATGCAGATCGCGGCTCAGGTGCTGGCCGGTGAAGGTCATGAGGCCGCCGTCGTCGACGCCGGGCGCGTGCGCGGTCTGGGCCAGACCGGTCGTGGGGACGAGGCGAAGGCCCTGCGTCGTCAGGCCAACAGCGCCCTGAAAGCTCTTCCGGTCGCCGCTTTTCCGGCGGTCGCTCCGGCGGCGTTGGTCCGAACGGATGCGCCGGAGTTCCTGAAACGCCTGACGCTCGTGGCCGCGACCGTGCGCGGCCGGATCTGATCTGGAGGACCGTCCTATGGCCGCATTCGCCGACATCATCCTGCTGCTGGGTCAGGTCTTCGGCCTGGCCGCCGCGCCGGCCGCCATCACCGGGTTTTTCATGCGGGCCGGGGGCACGCCGCCGCGCGGCTTCGCCCGGGCCTTCAAACTGGCCTATGCGCCGTGGCTGCTGACCATGGCGATGTTCGCCGGCTTCCAGTGGTACTGGTCCTCCATCCTCGGCTACCCCATCGGCGAGGTCCCGATCGTCGTCACCTTCGCCATGCTGGGTCTGGGCGGCTACGGCGCGGTCTACTTCGTCCGTCTGGCCGACAGGAGGGTCTGAGCCGAACCCGGCGGTCAGTAGCGCGTCACTTCCGGCGGGTGAACACGGGTGTTCGGCGAGCCCCGAAAGGCCCAGCGGATGAAGCGCGCGGTCGACAGGGCGGCGCCCCGGGTCAGCGCGCGCGGCGGGCCAAGCGGACGCTCGTGCATCGCCTGCGCCCAGTCCGGCAGGAGATCCAGACCGGCCTGCATGATAACGCCCGCGGCCGCATCCACCGAAGGCGCCCCCACTCGCTGCCGCATCACCATCCGGGCCACCTCGCGCGTGCGCTCATCAGCCTTCAGTTGCGGGCGATAGCTCTGGATCAGGGCCTCGGCCGCCGCCCGGGTCCGGGGCAGGGGATCGGCGTGCAGGGCCGCGCCGATCCGGGCCATCTCGTCGAAATAGGCGTCCTGATCCGCCATCGACATGTCCGGCTCGCCATACCGGATCCACGCCTCAAGGAAGCTGATCGTCTCTGTCACATGCACCCAGGCCAGCAGGGCCGGGTCTGACACCCGATAGGGCGTGCCGTCCGGCAGGACGCCCGCCAGCTTCGCATGGATGCGGTTGACCTTGTCGATCATCGCCCATCCGTTTTCGGCATGATCATAGGTCGTGGTGGCGATGAATTTGGCCGTTCGGCGCAGGCGACCGTGCATGTCGGCGCGGAAGTCGGAGTGATCCCAGACGCCCGCCAGAACCGCCGGATGTAGCATCTGCAACAGCAGTCCGGACACGCCGCCGATCATCATGGTGACGACATCGCCATTGACCCGCGCCGCTACCCCATCAGCCGGGAACAGGGCGTCGGCCCGGCGCAGCACCGGCCGCTCGCCCTTGTCGGCGTCGTTGAAGACGTCCGTGATCTTCTGGCGAATGGCGCGACGGGCGAAGTCGAAAGGACGCCATGACCTCATCCGAAGTCCTCCGCCTCAAGCCTGACCGGCGGGCGGTTGAAGGCTGAGAATCTTGCGGTCCAGTCGGGCCACCTCATCCTCCAGCCGCGCCTTCTCGGAGGCCATATCGATCGGAGAACCGTCGTCATAGGTGATCCGGGCACCCTTCGCGATCAGATCGAGGCGATAGATCAGGGTCGTGCGACGGTCGATCAACCGCGCCAGTTCGGTCTGTTCTGTCATCCGTTCGCGTCCCGCCAGGCCTTCAGGGCCTCGAGGCCGCGAAGGCTCATCAGCCGCTTCTTGGCGCGCCCCCGCTCCTTGGGATGGATGCGCTTTCCGTCGGCGTCGACCTTGGGCGCCTCCAGCGGCGGCAGCAGGCCGTAGTTGATATTCATCGGCTGGAACTTCGAGCCCTCCAGATGTCCGCCGGTGATGTGTTCGACCAGCGCGCCCATGGCCGTTTCGGGCGGCGGAGCGGACACATCCTTGCCCAGCGCTTGCGCGGCGGCGAGGCGACCGGTCAGCAGCCCCATGGCGGCGCTCTCGACGTAGCCCTCGACACCCGTGACCTGACCGGCGAAACGCAGACGCGGGATGGCCTTCAGACGCAGTTGCTTGTCCAGCAATTGCGGACTGTTCAGGTAGGTGTTGCGATGCAGGCCGCCCAGACGCGCGAACTGCGCGTTCTGCAGCCCCGGGATCATGCGGAAGGTCTCGGCCTGCGCCCCGTGCTTCAGCTTCGTCTGGAAGCCGACCAGATTGTAGAGGGTGCCCAGCGCATTGTCCTGACGCAGTTGGACGATGGCGTGCGCCTTGACCGTCGGATTGCGCGGATTGGTCAGGCCGACCGGCTTCATCGGCCCGTGGCGCAGGGTCTCTCGTCCCCGCTCGGCCATGACCTCGATGGGCAGGCAGCCGTCGAAGTACGGCACATTCTCCCAGTCCTTGAACTCTGCCTTGGGTCCGTTCAGCAGGGCGTCGATGAAGGCCTCATACTGTTCCTTGTCCATCGGACAGTTGACGTAGGCGGCGGCGTCTCCGCCCGGACCTTCCTTGTCATAGCGCGACTGACGCCAGGCGATATCGAAGTCGATACTGTCGGCATGAACGATGGGGGCGATGGCGTCGAAGAAGGACAGGCTCTCTTCACCCGTCGCCTTCAGCACGGCCTCGGCCAAGGCGGGCGAGGTCAGGGGACCGGTGGCGACGATGACATTGTCCCACTCTTCCGGCGGCAGACCCGCGATCTCTTCCCGCACGATGGTGATCAGCGGATGGGCTTCCAGCTTCGCCGTCACAGCCTGCGAGAAGCCGTCACGGTCCACGGCCAGGGCGCCGCCCGCCGGAACCTGATGAGCGTCGCCGCAAGCCATGATGATCGAGTTCAGCGCCCGCATCTCGGCGTGCAACAGGCCGACGGCGTTGTACTCCCAGTCGTCCGACCGGAAGGAGTTGGAACAGACCAGTTCGGCCAGACCGTCCGTCTGGTGCGCATCGGTCTTCACGCCCGGAACCCCGCGCATTTCGTGCAGGATGACGGGAACCCCGGCGTTGGCGATCTGCCAGGCGGCTTCTGAACCGGCAAGGCCGCCGCCGATGACGTGGACGGGAGAGGGAGAGGTGGTCGTGCTCATGGGCGGGGTTCTAACGGCCTGACCGGGGGACGCCAGTGTCTTAATCGCGGCAGTGGCGGATGCTGGCCTTACAGCTACGGTGCACCTAGGGTGCCGGACGGGTTTGAGGGCTGGAGGGGCCGATGACATTTTCAATCACCAAGGCCGCCTTCGAAGGCTTCCGGATCATGCGTCGCGCGCCGGTGGCGGTCGTCATGTGGGGCGTCACCTATTTTGTCTGCATCGGCCTGATCCTGCTGGCCGCGAGCGGCGCGGTCTTTTCCATGGTCACCGCCATCGGCGACGCCGAACCCACGGCGGCGCAGTCCTTCCGGATCGGCAGCAGCGTGATCCTCGCCTATCTGATCGCGATACCTCTCAGCCTGGTGGCGGCCTCCATCGTGATGGCGGCGACCTGCCGCGCGGTTCTGACCCCGAAGAAGCCCGGCTTCTTCTTCATGCGACTGGGCGGCGCCGAGTTCCGCCTGATGGGCGCCTATATGCTGATCGCGCTGGGCTTCGTCGCCGCCATGCTGCTGATCTTAGGAATCATCGGCGGGATTATGGGCGGAACCGCCGCCATGAACGGTGCAGGCGCGATGCCGCCGTGGGTGGTGGCCCTGATCTATCCGGCCTATTTCGGCTTCATCTTCTTCTACGTCTGGATTTCGGTGCGGCTGTCGCTTCTGGGGCCGATCACCGTGGCGGAAGGCCGGTTCGCGCTCGGCCGGGCGTGGGCGGCCAGCCGCGGCCGCTTCTGGGTTCTGCTGGATCTGGGCGCCGCCACCGTCTTGCGCTGGTTCGTGCTCTATGCGGTCGCCGTGACGGCGTTCAGCACCCTCGCGCTGATCGCCTTCGGTGTCGTGCCGGATATCGCCGACATGGACCCCTCAAGAGTGACCAGCACCGTCCTGCCGCTGATGCTTGTCGGCGCTGTCCTGTTCGCGGGCTTCGCGGCGCTGCAGTTGACCGTTCTGAGCACACCTTTCGCGGTCTTCTATCGCGACGTCGTCGCCCCCACGATCCTTCCGGAAGAGGAACCCGGCGCGATCGACCCCCGGTTCTGAGGGCTGTCGCGACGCGTGGCCGCGTCGGGGTCGATTTCCACTGACACCCGGTGGGGCGGTCTCTAGAACGGGCGGCGAGTCACGGAGAACATGATGAAGATCGCCGCCACAGAAGCCGTTTTCGAAGGCTTCCGCCTGACCCGGCGACGCCCGGGCGCCGTCGCGCTCTGGGGCGCCGTCTGGCTGGTCGGCCTGTTCCTGATCGTGCTGGCGGCCCTGCCGATCATCGCGCCCTATCTCGATGAGCTTGCGGCGGCGCAGGGTGATGCGAGCAAGCTCTCCGCGGCGGCGACGGCGGGGATGGAGCGGGCCTCCCTCATGGCCTTCCCGGTCGTGTTTCTGATCCAGGCGCTGCTGGCGACGGCTGTCTATCGCGCCGTCCTGCGCCCTGAACAGAGCTCATTCGGCTCGCTTCGGTTCGGGCGCGATGAAGGCCGGATGCTGGTGATCACCGTGCTGGTCGGCGGCGTCAGCCTGGCCCTGAACCTCGGCGGTGAATACCTGGTTCGCCTGGCGTCGGGCGCCAACATGATCGTCGGCGCCTTGGTTTGGCTGGTCGTCACGGCGCTGGTGGTCTGGCTCTCGGTGCGTCTGAGCCTGATCGCGCCGCTCAGTTTTCATCGGGAACGTCTGGCGTTCGCCGAGGGCTGGACGCTGTCGAAACCGCTATTCTGGCCGCTGCTCGGCCTGATGATCGTCACCTTCGCCCTGGCGGTCGTGGTGGCCCTGCTGCTGATCCTGATCGGCTGGCCGTTGCAGGTGGCCATGTCCGGCGGCGGAGCGGGTTCGCCCGGGGCGGCTCTGGGCGCCCTCCTGATCCTCATCCTGATCCCGCTGGGCATGGCGATGGTGTCGACCATCATCTGGGCGCCCTTCGCGGCAATCTGCCGGGATCTTCCGGACGCCTGATCCCGGCTTGAGCGCGGACCGTCAGGCCCGCGCCTTTGCCCTGGCCTTCACCGGCTTGGCGGGCGCATCCGCCGACAGGGAAGCGACGCGCGCCTTTCGCCGGGCTTCGTGCCGGTCCAGCACCTCCTTGAGGTATTTGCCGGTCCAGCTCTTCGCATTGGCCGCGACCTCTTCCGGGGTGCCGACCGCTACGATCTCGCCGCCGCCGTCGCCACCCTCGGGACCGAAGTCCAGCAGGTAATCGGCGACCTTGATGACATCCAGATTGTGCTCGATCACGACGATGGTGTTGCCGCTCTCGACCAGCTCCTGAAGCACCTCCAGCAGCTTGCGGGTGTCCTCGAAATGCAGGCCTGTGGTCGGCTCGTCGAGGATGTAGAGCGTCTTGCCGGTGGCCCGCTTCGACAGCTCCTTGGACAGCTTGACCCTCTGGGCCTCGCCGCCTGACAGCGTCGTGGCCGACTGGCCGACCTTGACGTAACCCAGGCCGACCCGTTCCAGCGTCTGCATCTTGTCGCGGATCGACGGCACGGCGGTGAAGAAGCGCGCGGCTTCTTCCACCGTCATATCAAGGACGTCCGAGATGGACTTGCCTTTGAACACGATCTCCAGCGTTTCGCGATTGTACCGTTTGCCGTGGCAAACATCACAGATGACGTAGACGTCCGGCAGGAAGTGCATCTCGATCTTGATCAGGCCGTCGCCCTGACACGCCTCGCAGCGTCCGCCCTTCACATTGAAGGAGAACCGGCCGGGACCGTATCCACGCGCCTTGGATTCCGGGAGCCCGGCGTACCAGTCGCGGATCGGACCGAAGGCGCCGGTATAGGTGGCCGGGTTCGAGCGCGGCGTGCGGCCGATGGGCGACTGGTCGATGTCGATGACCTTGTCGAAATGCTCCAGCCCCTCGATGCGGTCGAACGGGGCAGGGGCGTCGGACGCGTTGTTCAGACGCCGCGCGGCCGCCTTGTACAGGGTCTCGATGGTGAAGGTCGACTTGCCCCCGCCCGACACCCCGGTGACGCAGGTGAACAGGCCGACCGGAATCTCGCCCGTGACGTTCTTCAGGTTGTTGCCGGTCGCGCCCGAGACCTTGAGCATCCGCTTGCGATTGATCGGACGGCGGCCTTCCGGCGGCAGCTCGATCTCGCGCTCGCCCGTCAGATACTTGCCCGTCAGCGAGTTGGGATTGGCCATGACCTCGGCGGGCGTGCCCTGGGCGCAGACCTGCCCACCATGGACGCCGGCGGCCGGCCCCATGTCGATGACGTAGTCGGCGGTCAGGATGGCTTCCTCGTCATGCTCGACCACAAGGACCGAGTTGCCGAGGTCGCGCAGCCCCATCAGGCTTTCCAGCAGGCGCGTGTTGTCGCGCTGGTGCAGGCCGATCGATGGCTCATCCAGCACATAGAGCACGCCGGTCAGGCCCGAACCGATCTGGCTGGCCAGACGGATCCGCTGGCTCTCGCCGCCGGACAGGGTGCCCGAACTGCGGGACAGGTTCAGGTAGTCCAGGCCGACGTTGTTCAGGAAGCGCAGCCGGTCGGTTATCTCCTTCAGAATCCGCCGGGCGATCTCCATCTGCTTGTCGGTCAGCTTGCCGTTGAGGCTCTGGAACCACTCGTGGGCGTGCTTGATCGACAGCCATGACACCTCGGCGATGTCCTCGCCGGCGATCTTCACCGCCAGCGCCTCAGGCTTCAGACGCTTGCCGCCACAGGCTTCGCAGGGCGTCTCGGACTGGAACCGGCCCAACTCCTCGCGCACCCAGGCCGAGTCCGTCTCGCGCCAGCGGCGCTCAAGGTTCGGCAACACGCCCTCGAAGGCCTTCAGCGTCTCGTACTTCCGGGCATTGTCGTCATAGACGAACTTGATCTTCTCTCCGCCCGAGCCGTGCAGAATGACGGTCTGGGCCTTGCCCGGCAGTTCCCGCCACGGCTTGTCCATCGAGAAGCCGTAATGGGTCGACAGCGACTGCAAGGTCTGGGTGTAGAGCGGGGAGGGCCCGCGCGACCACGGCGCCACCGCGCCCGCATGCAGGGTCTTGTCGCGATCCGGCACCACCAGATCCGCATCGAACGCCAGCTTCACGCCCAGACCGTCGCACACCGGGCAGGCGCCGAACGGGTTGTTGAACGAGAACAGCCGCGGCTCGATCTCGCTGATGGTGAAGCCCGAAACAGGGCAGGCGAATTTCTCGGAGAAGGTGATCCGGCGTGGGCCGGTCTCGCCTTCCATGGTGTTGGCCCATTCGGCCACGGCGATGCCGTCCGCCAGACCCAGAGCGGTCTGCAGGCTGTCGGCGTAACGGCCCTCCAGCCCCTGTTTGGTGACGATCCGGTCCACGACGATGTCGATGTCGTGCTTGAACTTCTTGTCCAGCGCCGGGGCGTCCTCGATAGCGTAGAACTCGCCGTCGATCTTCACGCGCTGGAAGCCCGCGCGCTGCCACTCGGCCATCTCCTTCTTGTACTCCCCCTTGCGACCGCGCACGACCGGGGCCAGCAGCAGGAGGCGCTCGCCGTCGGCCAGCGCCGTCAGCTTGTCGACCATCATCGAGATGGTCTGGCTCTCGATCGGAAGCCCCGTCGCGGGCGAATAGGGCACACCCACGCGCGCCCACAGCAGACGCATGTAGTCGTGGATTTCCGTGACGGTGCCGACGGTCGAGCGCGGGTTCTTGGAGGTGGTCTTCTGTTCGATCGAGATCGCCGGGGACAGGCCCTCGATCAGGTCCACATCCGGCTTGCCCATCAACTCCAGGAACTGGCGGGCATAGGCGCTCAGGCTCTCGACATAACGGCGCTGGCCCTCGGCGTAGATGGTGTCGAACGCGAGCGAGGATTTGCCCGAGCCCGACAGGCCCGTCATCACCACCAGCTTCTCGCGAGGAATGTCGAGATCGACACCCTTGAGATTGTGCTCGCGGGCGCCGCGGACGCGGATGAAGTTGTGCTTTTCGGTCATGGATTCCGGGAACGCGGGGAGGGCCGGGTAGGGTCCGGCGCGACAGCGCTATATGGGGGATGGTTTGGGGAAATCAGCAAGAACATTATAGGAACCGACAACCGCTTTCGCCAGACTGCTGACAGCAGATGGCAGCAGCCCTTCGGTTGCGCCCCCCGGGACCGCCTGACAGTGTGCCCCTTCGGAAGTGGGGAGAGTTCGAATGTTCAGAGCGGTTCCGGTCATCGCGGCGGTGATGATGTCGGCGGGCGTCGCGGCGTGTGGCCTGCCTGCCGCCACCGCCAGCCCCGAACGGGAAGCGGATGCACGGGCCCTGATGGAGGACCTGATCGCGGACCGTGACGATGTGCTGGTCGGCAAGATGTCGATGCAGGTGAATCCGGCTGACGTCCGCGCCCAACTGCCCTTCATGAAGACCCTGGTTCCCGAAGGCCCGCTGCCTGCCGGGACCGTCGCAGGCTGGCGCGCCAATGCCGGCGCCACCGGTTCGACCTATGAGGTCGCCCAGACCTATCAGTATCCCGACCGCACCCTGACTGTCAGCACTGTGTTCCGGAAAGAGGGGGCGGTCTGGAAAGTGCTCGGTTTCCATATCACCCCCACCATGATGGCCGAGCCGCCGGTCCAGGTCGTCCAACCCGCCCCTGAAGCCGGAATGGCCAAGGGCGCGCAATAGGGCTCAGCCCTGCGGCGTCCAGCGCCGCCGGTAGCGCTCGCCTGGTCCAAGAAGGACGTTGTTGGCGTTGGCCACGCCCAGTTCCAGGCTTTCGGCGATGCGTCGGGCGCGCGTCATGAAGTGGGCGGCGGCCGTCGGCGGGCAGACCTCTCGGGTCGTTTCCTCGAAGAGGGCCAACCAACGGTCGAAATGGCCGGCGTCGATGGGCAGAGGCAGATGCTTCGGCGTCGGCCGCCCTTCATAGACGCCGGTGGACAAGGCGACGGATGACCAGAACAGCTTCATCTGCGCCAGATGCGATCCCCAGTCCTCGACCCGCTCCGCGAAGATCGGGCCGATCAGGGCGTCATCACGGACCCGCGCGTAGAAAGTCTCGACCAGCCGGTCGATCATGGCTTCATCAATACCCGTCGCAGCCCGGATACGATCCGTCGCCGCCTGACGACGCGCGGCGAAGGCTTCAGCGGTGTCGGCATGGGTCATGGGGATGATCTAGGCTTCACCGGCCGATGGAACCAGAGCCCGCGGCGCCGCGTCAGTCCGATGCGATCAGGAAGTCACCGGCATTGAACGTCAGCAGGCAACGCGCATCACCGCCCGCCGCGTCCACGGTGCAGTAATCCACCCCGATCAGATCGCGCTGCACCTTGGCGGTCGAACGGTAGCGCCGCCCCTCATGCTCGAACCCCGTATCCATCCGCTCGCTGTGGGGCCCGAGGGCCTGCCAGAAGGCCGCGGCGATAGGACCGTCGCACGTGAACAGCAGCAGTTCATCGCCGCCGTCGATCACCTGCCGGTAGCTGTTCCGTTCGGCGGCCTGCCGGATGCAGTCGGCATAGAGCCGGGCGTGCGGGCCGGTCGCCTGGGTCTCCAGCGGCGCATGGTTCGGCGGAGGCGGCGGCGCCTCCGGGCCATGAACGCAGGCCGCCGTGGCGAACAGGCCCGCGACAGCGGCGAACCGGATCAGATGACGCATGGACAGTCCTCCCGCGCCCAGCCTTTCACGGCCTCGTCAGAGACGCCAGATGGGAAAGGGCTTGCGTCCGGAACGATCCGCACCCATCCTTTCCCTATCGAGTGAGTTCACTGGAGGCCCGACGATCATGATCAGCACGCTGGAAATCGGTTTCGCCCTTTCCGCTGTCCTGCTGACCGTGCTCGCCTATGCCCTCACTCCCAAGCCGAAACCCGTCCGCATCCGCACTCGTGACGCTCGATCGCGTCGCGGCCCGCACGCCTGACGGTCACACCCTCTTCTCTGATCTGAGCCTCGCTTTAGGGCGGGAACGTGTTGGACTTGTCGGCCGTAACGGCTCCGGCAAGACCACCTTGCTGCGCCTGATCGCCGGTCTGGCCGAGCCCGCCGAGGGCGCGATCAGCCGGGCGGGAAGTGTCGCCTGGCTGGCGCAGCGGGCCGAACCGGCGCCCGGGGAGGCCCTGGCCGACACCCTCGGTGTCGCCGGGCCCTTGTCGATCATCGCGCGCGTGCTGGCGGGTGAGGGGACTGCCGAAGACCTCGACGCCGCAGACTGGACTCTGGAGGAGCGGATCGCGAATGCACTGTCCGAAGTCGGGCTCGACTCGCCGGACCTGTCCCGCCCCACGTCGTCGCTCAGCGGCGGAGAGCAGATCCGACTGAGAATGGCCGTCCTGCTGCTTGATCGGCCGGACCTGCTGCTGCTCGACGAGCCGACCAATCATATGGACAGGGAAGGACGCGAACGGATCGCCGACCTGCTGACCCGCTGGCCGGGCGGTGTCGTGGTCGTCAGCCATGACCGCTCCCTGCTGCGGCGGATGGACAGGATTGTCGAACTGTCCGGCCTCGGCGTGACGACCTATGGCTGCGGTTACGATCTCTACGCCGAACGAAAGGCCGCGGAGCGGGCGAGCGCCGAGCGCGATCTGGACCTCGCCGAAAGCGAGGTCGGGCGTGTCGCGCGAGAAAGTCGGAAGGCCATCGAGAAGAAGGCCCGGCGTGATCGCGCCGGGCGGGCCTTCGCAATGAAAAAGTCCGAACCGGCCATCCTGCTGGGCGCCATGGCCGAGCGCGCCGAGAACTCCGCCGCCCGCGAAAACCGTCTGGCCGCGCGCAGGGCAGAAGCGGCCG
This sequence comes from Brevundimonas sp. FG8, assembly GCF_057808845.1. Classification (NCBI taxonomy): domain Bacteria; kingdom Pseudomonadati; phylum Pseudomonadota; class Alphaproteobacteria; order Caulobacterales; family Caulobacteraceae; genus Brevundimonas; species Brevundimonas sp. FG8. The sequence goes on from NZ_JBMDIU010000003.1 coordinate 30,100, forward strand.
AGGCCGATCTGGCTGCCGCGCGGGACAGGATCGAACGTATCCGGACGCTCGACATTCCCATGCCGCCGACAGGTCTTTCCGCAGGCCGGACCGGACTGGTGCTGGATGAGGCAGGCTGGTCGACCTCTGATGGACGACAGATCGTCGGCCCCGTCTCGCTAAGGGTGACAGGCCCGGAACGGATCGCGATCACGGGGCCGAACGGGGCCGGCAAATCGACTCTGCTGAAGCTCATGGCCGGAGCGCTGACGCCTTCAACCGGCCGGATCGAGCGTCCCATGCAGGCGGCGCTGCTGGATCAGGAGGCCGCCTTGTTGAATCCGGATGAGACGCTGGTCGAGGCCTACCGTCGCCTGAATCCGGAAGCCACGCCCAACGACGCCCACGCGGCGCTGGCGCGCTTCCTGTTCCGCAATGTCGCCGCGCAAAAGTCGGTCTCGGCCCTGTCCGGCGGCGAAAGGCTGCGGGCGGCGCTGGCCTGCGTCACAGGCGGCGCGCGACCGGCGCAGCTGTTGATCCTTGATGAGCCGACGAACCATCTGGACCTCGACGCCGTCGCGGCGGTCGAGGCGGCCTTACGCGGCTATGACGGCGCGCTGATTGTCGTCAGCCACGATCCGGACTTCCTCGATGCGATCGGGATCGACCGGACGCTGGCGCTTTAGCCCCAGCCGAGCACCTCACCCTTGCGGCGCGAGGAGACCGGCGCGGCGACGACGGGGGTCTCGGTCGGGCGTCCGAACAGCCAGCCCTGACCGTAATCGACGCCGAGCGACTTCATGATCTCGGCCTGCGCCTCGGTCTCGATCATCTCGGCGACAGTCTGGATTTTCAGTTCCCGGCACAGTTCCAGGATGTTGGCGGCGAGCGTGCCGACCTTCGGATCTTCCTCGATCTCCCGGGCGAAGACCCCGTCCATCTTAAGCAGATCGACCGACAGTTTTCGCAAATAGCTCAGTGACGCCGCCCCGACTCCATAGTCATCCAGGCAGACCTTGATGTCGGCCTCGCGCAGGGCTTGCACCCGGCGGTTGGCGCCGTCCAGATCGGCGACCGCGGCCGTTTCGGTGATCTCGACCATCAGGCGCTTCCGGACTTCCGGACTGCTCGCCGTCATCCGCAACAGACCCTCGACGTAGCGGTCGTCGGCCAACGACACCCCGGAAACATTGACCGCCGCCTTCACCAGACCGAAGCCGGGCTTGCGCAACTGGGACACCGCCTTCTCGGCGACCGCGAGATCAAAGTCCTCGATCAGCCCGAGCTCTTCAGCCATCGCGATGGGCCCCGTCGGCGCCTGCTGTCCTCCGCCGAAGCGCGACAGGGCCTCGAAATGGTGCACCAGCCGGGTGTCCAGTGACACGATCGGCTGCCAGACCAGCGTGAAATCCCGGGCGCGCACGATGCCGCGGAACCGATCCGCGTTCTCGACTGTGCGACGCAGGCGCTCGCCGAACCGGTCACCGGCCGTCACGCCGTCCTTGAGGTACTCGCTCAGCGCCAGCCGCAGCGTGCGGACGGCGACGGCGGCTTCCACGGCCCCGATATTCGCGCGACTGGCCTGAGCCGAAATATCCAGACCTTCCGCCGCGCAGAGGGCGCGTATCTCCACTGTCAGATCGGCCACATCCGAGCCGCTTCGCATCAGTGCGAAACGATCCGGGGCCAGTTTGGCCGCGCTGGCTCCATCGACCGAGGCGGACTGCAGACAGGCTTCGATCCGCTGGCTGGCGTTGCGATGAGCCTCGTCATCGAGCTCGCCCAACCCCGGAACCTCGACGAAGTCCACCGACACGCCCGGCGGGTTCGGGATGCTCCCGGAGGTCAGCAAGGCGCTAAGTCGCTTCAGAAGCCCCCGGGCGTCCAGCAAAGGCTCCGTCAACGGCGCGATCGCCTGATAGGCCGCGCCCTGCCAGGCCATGGCGCACGAGACGGCCGGCGCAAGGTCCGGCAGCAGGAAGGCGCGCAAAACCGCCCTGCGGGCCCGTCCGTCGCCGGTCAGCACCTCGACTTCGACCGGACCGGAGCGAACACCCGGCGACAGGGCGCGCACCGCCGTGGTCACCCTTTTGCGCGAGGCGTCTCCCATGAAGGTTTCAAGAGCCCGGCTGGTCCACGCCGCGCCGGGGTCGACACCGGGCGCCGGGCCCGCGCCGATGGCGAAGGTCACCGTCTCCCCGTCCAGCTCGAGAAGCACATCGGAAGCCGCGAAAGCCATGCCGAGGAGGCGGGATTTGATGCTCATGCCTCAGGCGTACAACGACTTGCGTTAAAAACGCCTTTGCGGCGACCGTCGAAATTACGCCGTTCGGTTCAGGGCCACCGCGCGCGCGTCCCCGGCGTTGGCCCGGCCCGAAGCGCCATAGGCGGAGGGCGATCCGCGCTGACCGGCCACCTCGGCGGCGATGGTCTGGACCAGCCCTTCGGAAATGACCCGGGCGGCCTCAACGGCCGCGGCGTGACGCGCCAGCACGGCCTCGAACACCTGTGTCGCCTTGAGCAGCGCGGCGCGATAGGCCGCCGGGGCCGGTGCGATCACCTTGGGGTTGGCCCGCAGCTGGACCGACTCGCGGCGATAGGCGTTCGCCAGTTCCTGGGTCGCGGCGACCGTCGCGGCGGCGTCCTGAGGACGGCGGGCTTCGAAGGCCTTCGACTCCTCGATCAGGCAGGCGGTCAGGCGCTCGGTCAGATCGGTCATCTGCTTGACGCGCGCGGTGGCATTATGAACGGCGGGGTCGGTCATGCTTGTCCCTGTTCCTGCATCTTGATCATCTGGGCCATGACCTGATCGGCCAGACCGATCCCGCCGGCCTTCACGGTCTGCTTGGCCATGGCGTCGATCATGAAGCTGCGCCATTGACCTTCAGCCTCGCCGCCGCCGAATATCCCGTCCGTCTTCAGCCCCTCGAACATCGGCTTGAGCATCTGCGACAGGAAGGAGGCCTCGAACTGTTCGGCGGTCTCGCGCATGCGGGCGGCGTCGCGGCTGCGCTGCACATCAACCCCGGTCGCGGGCAGGCCGTTGGAGAAGGGGGAGGTGATGGTCATGTCGATCATGGTCACATCACCTCGATGTCGGCTTGCAGGGCGCCCGCGGCCTTGATGGCCTGCAGGATGCTGATCATGTCGCGCGGGCTGACGCCCAGGGCGTTCAGGCCGTTGACCAGGCTGGACAGGGAGCTTCCGCCGCCCAGCATCCGCATCTGCACGCCGCGTTCTTCCTCAACCGTGACATCGGACTGAGGCACCACGACCGTCTGACCGCCGCGGCTGAAGGGCTCGGGCTGGCTGACCATCGGGCTCTCCTGGACCGAGACGGTCAGGTTGCCTTGGGCGATGGCGACGGTGGAGACCCGCACGGCCTCGCCCATGACCACAACGCCGTTGACCTCGTCGATAATGACCTTGGCCGGAGCATCCACTTCGACGGACAGGTTCTCGACCCGGCTGATGAAGCCCGCCATACCCAGACCCGCCGGAGCGCGCAGGGCCACGACCGTGCCATTCTCTGCCAGGGCGCTGTTCGGATAGGACTGGTTGATCACCGCCGCCATTCGCTGGGCCGTGGTGAAGTCCGGATTGCGCAGCGTCAGCCGCACCTCATTCATATTGGCCAGCTCGAAGCCGGTCTCACGCTCGACCGTCGCGCCCGAGGCGATTCTGCCCGCCGTCGGCACGCCGCGCGTGATCGATGAGCCCGAGGCGCCTGAAGCCGAAACCGAGCCGGTCTGCACCGAGCCTTGCGCCACCGCATACACCTGACCGTCGGCGCCTTGCAGGCCGGTCACGATCAGCGACCCGCCCAGCAGGCTCTTGGCGTCGCACATGGACGAGACGCTGACGTCGATTCGCGCGCCCGGTGTAGCGAAGGCGGGGAGCTCCGCGGTGACCATCACCGCCGCCATGTTCTTGGTGTTGGCCGTCGAACCGCGGATATTGTTGCCGAGGCGCTCGCTCATGCCTTCCAGCGACTGCCGGGTGAAGGGGCAGTTGCGCAGCGAGTCACCCGTCCCGGCCAGACCCACGACCAGACCGTATCCGACCAGCTGGTTGGAGCGCACGCCTTCGACGGCGGCGATGTCCTTGATCCGCGACTGGGCCATCGCCGGAACGGCGAATCCGGCCAGTGCGGCGGCGGTCAGGAGGGAGGCCAGCAATTTCTGCATCGGTCATGTGTCCGGTGAACAGTCGATGCGCCTCGTGTTGCTAACTTTGTGCCAAACAGAAATCTTAACAAAAACAACAAGCGCCTTGCCCCGACGGGCCGCAGCGAGGGTAAATTCTGCCGGGCCGTTAACCAAACAGTGACCAGCGCCCGCGATGTTGACTCATGTCCCGGAGTCGCACCGCATGAAGGTCACCGGCCCTACCGGCCCCACGGCGTCCCAGAGCTCCCGCCCTTCGAAGGCGGCGAGCGGTTTCTCGGTGCCGGGCGCGGCCTCCGCAGCCCCCGCCGGCGCCGCCGCTGCGGCGAGCTCCGTCTCGGGCGTCGCCGGCATGAACGCCCTCATGGCGCTTCAGGGCGTTGAGGACGCCACCGAGCGCCGCCGTCGCGCCATGCGTCGGGGCAGCGGTCTTCTGGATCGTCTGGACGAGTTGAAACTGGCCCTTCTCGCCGGAGAAGCGGGGGAGGGGGCGCTGGAGCGTTTGACCCGCACCTTGCAGGAAGAACGGCCCGACGACGCCGATCCGGGGCTCAAGGCAGTGCTCGATCAGATTGATCTTCGCGCCGCGGTTGAGCTGGCAAAGGCCGATATGACTCGAAATCCGGCCTCAAGCGGCGAAATCTTCCCCTAAATCTCGCGACGCACGCGCCGGGTGATGAAGAAATGTCACGGTTGCGGCGGCGGATTAATCTTTCTCGCTCACGCTCGCGAGAGGCGTGTTGCCGCGACTCCCGCGCATCCGTATACGCAGCGGTGCGCCACAGGGGGGCGTTGTTTAGAGCGTGAGTGCGATGAACGCATTGGCGTCTGTTATCGACACGGCCGCGTACCGGCCGTCCGACGACGAGCCGTTCATGAATGAGCGGCAGCTGGCCTATTTCAAGGCCAAACTCATGGACTGGAAGGATGACATCCTTCGCGAGTCCAAGGGCACCGTCAGCAATCTGAAGGCCGAGACCGAGAACCATCCGGACATCGTCGACCGGGCGTCTTCGGAGTCCGACCGGGCCTTGGAGCTCCGGACCCGGGACCGTCAGCGCAAGCTGATCTCCAAGATCGACGACGCCCTGCGTCGGATCGAGGACGGTTCCTACGGCTATTGCGAGGAGACCGGCGAGCCGATCAGCCTCGGCCGGTTGGAAGCCCGCCCGACAGCGACCCTGTCGGTGGAAGCCCAGGAACGCCACGAGCGCCGCGAACGCGTCCACCGCGACGACTGACGGTTCAGGCGGTCCGAACCGCCTGAATATCCTTGCGCGCCTTGACTTCGCCGGGTTGCAGCGCGACCTACGCGCCTCGCATCCCGAGGTTTCTCTTCCCATGACCGTCAAGGTTCGTTTCGCCCCGTCGCCGACGGGTAAGCTGCACGTCGGCAACGTCCGCACCGCCCTGGTGAACTGGCTTTTCGCCAAGGGGCAGGGCGGGCAGTTCGTGCTACGGATCGACGACACCGACCTGGCCCGCTCGACGCCCGAGTTCGAGCAGGGGATCGAGGATGACCTGACCTGGCTGGGTTTGGTCTGGGACGAGCGTCACAACCAGTCCAAACGCTTTGACCGCTATGAGGACGCCGCCGCGCGCCTGAAGGCTTCGGGCCGCCTGTACGCCTGCTACGAAACCTCCGAAGAGCTGGACCGCCGCCGCAAGGTGCAACTGTCGCGCGGCCTGCCGCCCATCTACGACCGCGCCGCGCTGGACCTGACCGACGCCGAGAAAGCCGCTTATGAGGCCGAGGGCCGTCGTCCGCACTGGCGCTTCAAGCTGGAAGGCAAGCGCGTCGCCTGGGAAGATCTGGCCCGCGGCCACGCCGAGGTGGACACCGCTTCCATGTCGGACCCGGTGCTGATCCGCGAGGACGGCCTGTTCCTCTACACCCTGCCGTCGGTCGTCGACGACATCGACATGGCCATCACCCACATCATCCGGGGCGAGGACCACGTCACCAACACCGGCGCCCAGATCGAGATCTTCGAGGCGCTGGGCGCCACGGTTCCGGGTTTCGCCCATATGCCGCTGCTGGTCGGCGCGGACGGCGCGGCCCTGTCCAAGCGTCTGGGCTCCCTGTCGATCAGCGACATGCGCGAGCAGGGCTACGAGCCCATCGCCATCACCAGCCACCTGGGCAAGATCGGCACCTCGGACGCGCTGGAGATCGGCGCCTCCGTGCAGGCGCTGGGCGACAGCTTCGCCTTCTCCAAGATGGGCCGTTCGCCCGCGCGCTATGACACCGCCGATCTGGACCGTCTCAACGCCCAGGCCCTGCACGCCATGGACTATGCGACGGCCCAGCCGCGCCTGGCCGCGCTGGACGCCGATCTGGGCGAAGCCTTCTGGAACGTTGTCCGTCCGAACCTGCAGAAGTTCGCCGACGTCATCGGTCTGGCCGCCATCGTGCGCGGCCCGGTCACCCCCGTGATCGAGGACGCCGCCTTCGCCGCCGCCGCGCTGGAGGTCCTGCCGGAGACGGTGGACGAGACCCTGTGGCCGACGTGGACCAACGCTGTGAAGGAAAAGACAGGCGCCAAGGGCAAGGGGCTGTTCATGCCGCTGCGCCTGATCCTCACCGGCCAGCCCCACGGCCCCGACATGGCCGCCATCGCCCCGATGATCGGCCGCGAGCGCATCGTGCAGCGCCTGAGGGGCGAGACGGCCTGAGCCGACGTCTCGACAACGCACAGCAAAAAGGCCGCCCCTCGCAGGGCGGCCTTTTCATTTTCAGCGATACGTCGCCGATCAGGCGGCGTTGCAGGCCGTCAGTTCTTCGGCGGTCAGCGGCGTGCCCTTGTAGGTGAAGGCCGAGACGTTGCCGAAGCGGGCCACGACGCGGCGGCAGGCGCGGGTTGCGGTCTGGCTGTTGCCGCCCGTGGCGGTGCACGACGCACCGTCGCAGCGCCAGGTGGCGCCGTCGATGATGGTGCGGCCGGCGGGCGCCTTGGAGGCGTCGGTCAGGGTGGCGCTGGTGCCGGCGGATTGAGCGAAGGCGGGAGCGGCGACCAGCAGGGCCGCGGCGACGAGGAAGGCGCGCATTATTGGAGATCTCCGATGAGGTCGGGCGCGCTGGCGCACCCACCATCTCAGTGTGCGTTGTTATTCAAAACTGTCAAGAGCGCGTAGCCAAACGAAACGCGGTCAGCGCGATCTGATCAACGATCACTTACCGCAGATCATGTTGCAAGTGAGGCATATCGTCCGCGCCCTGCATCAGGGCGATCGCCTCCTCGACGGTATTCACGACACTGTAGGCGTCGCGGAAAGACTCCGGCGTCATCTGCTGCGCGATGCCGGTCTCAATCGCAGCCAGAAGCGTGTCCCAGAAGCCGTTGATATTGAGGAAGATGACCGGCTTGTGGTGAAGGTCGAGCCGCTTCCACGACAAAACCTCGATCACTTCTTCCAGCGTGCCCACGCCGCCCGGCGCGACGACGAAGGCGTCAGACTGGTCGTACATGATGGTCTTGCGCTCGTGCATCGAGGTCACAACCAGGGTCTCCACCTCGTCGAACAGACGCTCGCGGCTGCGCAGGAAGCCCGGCATGACGCCCAGAACCCGTCCGCCAGCCTCGTGCGCGGCCCGGGCCGAGGCGCCCATCAGGCCCACGCCGCCGCCGCCATAGACCAGCCGCCAGCCGGCCCCCGCCGTCTGCGCGCCGAATTCCTGGGCGGCGATGGTGTAGGCCGGATCGGACCGGTCGGAGGAGCCGCAGAACAGGCAGACGGACTTGCCGTCGAACGGCTGGATGGAGATGCTCATGAAGCCTCGAACGTGAAACGGAAGACAGCGGCGGCCCCGCCGCGCTATCGGGGGGCGTATTCCTAGCGGCGGGAGAGACAGGATGAAACGGGCCATCTGCGCAGTCGTCGCCGTGACGGCCCTGGGCCTGTCCGCCTGCATGCCTGAAGCGGAGCGTCCGGCCCGTGATGTGGCGGGGAATACGACCGGCTGGACCCAGCCGCCGCAGATTCTGTCGGTGCGTCTGGCCGAAGCCAGCCTGATCTTCTCCGGACGGGCGGAACCGGGTGCGCGGGTGGTTCTGCGCAGCGAGCAGGGCGCCGCCTATGCCGCCGCCGCGGATCCCGAAGGCCGATTCGAGATTCGGATGGTCAAACCGCGCGGCTCCCTGCTGCTGCGCCCTGAGACCCAGGTCGGACAGGATGCGGCCCCTTCACCAGACCGGCTGCTGATCATAGACGGGGGGCGCGGCCCGATCGCCATCCTGCGATCCGGCGGGCCGACCCGCCGTCTGGACGCCGCCCCGTCGCTCGGCGCCGTCGACAGCGACGCCCAGTCCCTTCTGGCGTCAGGCCGCACCGCCGCCCCCGGCGCGCGCGTCGAGGTCTCCGCCGACGATGAGGCGCTGCAGGTGATTTCCGGCGAATCCGGCGTCTGGAGCGTCCTGCTGGGGCCGGTCGAGCCCGGCGCCGGCGTGGCCGTCGGAGGCCGCGCCTTCATCTGGCCGGGCGCGGGCGTGGACACAGCGCCCCTGCAGGTCGAACGGGCCGGGCAGGGCTGGCGCGTCGGCTGGAGCGGGCCTGGCGGCGCCCGCCAGTGGACGTGGATGCCGGACGGCGCGCCTCCGGCTTCTTAATCCCCGGTTAACCAATTCAGCCGCACGGATGCCTTGTCTTCTCTTCTTCGAGGACACCCACCATCACCGAACTTTTTCAGCCCGGCGCTCGCGTCGGGCTTTTTTCTGCGCGAAATCCGGACGCACGAAAGCGGCCCCGAAGGGCGACGTCTTGTTCTGTCGAGTAACTTGCCGAGGCCCGAAAAGGGCGATGGCTCCGCAGGTAGGATTCGAACCTACGACCAGCCGATTAACAGTCGGCTGCTCTACCACTGAGCTACTGCGGAACAGGTTTCGCTCGGGAAGGCGGGCGCTATAGCAACGGGAATCGAATGTACGCAACAGGAAATGTCGGACTTTGAAAAACTTCCGCGTCGAAACACCCGACGATCCCCGCATCGCGGGCTTCCGCGACATACGCGAAAAAGACCTCACCGGGCGTCAGGGCCTGTTCGTGGCCGAAGGGGAGGTGGTTCTGCGCGTCCTGACCTCCGCGCACGCCCTGTGCCGCCCCCGCGCTGTCCTGTTGGCCGAGAACAGGTTCGACGGACTGGCCGACGCGCTGGAGGGCCTGCCCCATGGTGTGCCGGTCTATCTTGCCGGGCAGGGTGTGCTGGACGCCATCGCGGGCTTCCCCCTGCACAGGGGCATACTGGCCCTGGGCGAAAAGCCGACGCCAAGGCCGCTGGAGACCCTGGTCGGCGGCTTCAGCGATCAGGCTCTGGTCGTTCTGGCTTGCGGGATCGGCAATCACGACAATATGGGCGGCATCTTCCGTAACGCGGCGGCCTTCGGAGCGGACGCGGTGCTGCTGGATGCGCACTGCTGTGATCCCTTCTACCGCAAGGCCATCCGCGTCTCTGTGGGCGCGGTGCTCCGCACGCCGATGAGCACGGGACTGGACGCATCACAGACGGTCGAGACCCTGAAGGCGGCGGGCTTCCGAGTACTGGCGATGACGCCCTCTGCGACAGGGACCCTGGATCAGGCGCAGGTCGGAGGACGCACGGCGATCGTGCTCGGAGCGGAAGGCCCGGGCCTGGATCAGGGAATCATCGACCGATGCGAACCGGTGGGGATTCGCATGTCTGGAGGCTTCGATTCCCTGAATGTCGCCGTCGCGGGCGCCTTGGCCCTGCATCATTTCGCGCGCCGGGCGTAAAGCGATCACCAAATCGCGATTAACGCTTTGTACACCTTGATGGAGCGCTGGACCTGTGTCGCTGTAGCCATGTCCGGGGAAGGGGCGTTGCTATGTTTGGCGGTATTCTCGTTTTCGTAAGTCGCAACGCGCGCGTCGGCATCGCCGTCGCCGTGGTCGCCGCAGCTGTCGGCGCGGCCGGAGCCATCGGCTGGATCACCGCCCCGGTCGCCTGAAGGGCAGAAAATCTTCGAGGAACGCGCGACGAAAGTCGGCGCGCGAATCTGTGCGCGTCATGCAGATCGATCTGAAGGGGAAATTCTCGCGATGGAGGCCTGAGCCGGAATCGAACCGGCGTACACGGATTTGCAGTCCGCTGCGTAACCACTCCGCCATCAGGCCAGAGAGCCCTGGAAGAACCAGGCCGTCCATCGCGAGGCGGGTTCGCTATCAGATCGGATTGTCCGCTGCAACGCACAGACCTATAAGCGCGCCAGATTTCAGCAGGATTCTTCCAAAATGGATTTCGCCGCCGCACGCAAGGCCATGGTCGACAGCCAGGTTCGGGTCAACGATGTCACGGATCGCGCCCTGCAGGCCGCCCTGCTGGCCGTGTCGCGCGAAGCATTCGTTCCCGCTGACCGCGCCTTCTCCGCCTATGCCGAGGTCGAGGTCGAGATCGCCGGTGATCGTCGCCTGATGCTGGCCCGTGACGTGTCCAAGCTGCTGATGTCCCTGCATGCCCGCGAAGGCGAGCGCGCCCTGGCCGTCGCCGCCCCCTATGCCGCCGCCGTGCTGGCGCGGATGGGCCTGAATGTCACCGCCCAGGAATCGGACCCCGCCGTGTTCGACGTCGCCGGCGCGGCCCTGGCGACCGACGGCGTCGCCACCGTCGTCGCGCCGCTGACCGCCGCCTCGGGCGAGGGCTACGATATCATCGTTTCGGAAGCCGCCGTCCCGGGCCGCCCTGAGGCCTGGTTGAAGGCCCTGTCCGTCGGCGGTCGTCTGGCCGTCGTCGAGCGCACCGGCCCCGCCGGCAAGGCCGTCCTCTATGTGCGTGGCGAACAGGGCATATCGCGCAAGGAATTGTTCGACGCCGCCCCGCCGCTGCTTGCGGAACTGGCGCCGGAGCCCACCTTCGCCCTCTAGTTGGCGTCTCCGACGGAGACCGCGGCTGGACGCGTGAAAAAAACTTAACTGGCGCGGGCATAATCCGTCCCGCATCAGGCTGTACGTTATGAGGGCGCACTCCCAGCGCCAGGCAGGAACCATCATGCTGAAACGCTCGCGCGCACTTACTTCGGTCGCCGTCATCGCCGTGATCGCCGGTATCGGCGCCCCGGCCTGGGCGGACACCCTGCAGGAAGCCATCGCGCTGGCCTACCGCACCAACCCCTCGCTGCTGGCCCAACGCGCCAACCAGCGCGCGCTGGACGAAAGCATCGTTCAGGCCCGCGCCGGCCTGCGGCCCACGCTCGATGTGACCCTGAGCGGCTCCTACACCCGCACGGATTCGCCGGTGACCGGCACGCCGCCGTTCACCTCGGGCGGCGTCGACGACAGCGACAGCGCCTCGGCCAGCATCGGTCTGGGCCAGAACATCTGGACCGGCGGCCGCGTCGCCCACGCCATCACCGCCGCCGAGGCCGACATTCTGGCCGGACGCGAGAACCTGCGTGACATCGAGCAAAGCGTTCTGGCTCTGGTGATCCAGTCCTACGCCGACGTCATCCGCGACACCGAAATCCTGCGCATCCGCGAAGCCAACCTGACGGTCCTGCGTCGTCAGCTGGACGAATCGACCGCCCGTTTCGAAGTCGGCGAGATCACCCGCACCGACGTCGCCCAGTCCGAAGCCCGTCTGGCCCAGTCGGAAGCCGATCTGGCCAACGCCCGCGCGCAGCTGTCCGTCTCGCGCGCCGCCTACGCCGCCGTCGTCGGCCAGACGCCGGGCGATCTGGCCCCGATGCCGGTCCTGCCGGGCGTGCCGTCCGACTTCGACGCCGCGCTGGAGGTCGCTCTGGTCGACAACCCCGGCGTTCGCGCCGCGACCTATACGCTGCAGGCGGCTGAAGCCAATGTCGCCGCCGCCAAGGCCGAGTTCCTGCCGTCGCTGCGCGCCACCGCCAGCTACGGCGGCTCCAACGCGGACTTCGACCGCATCGGCGACATCGGCGACAACACCCGTCTGACCGCCGGCGCGACCCTGTCGGTGCCGCTGTTCACCGGCGGCCTGAACTCGTCGCGCGTCGCCCAGGCCCTGGAACGCTCGAACGCCGCCCAGATCAGCGTCGAGGGCGAGCGCCGCAACACCTTGCAGGCCGTCAGCTCGGCCTACGCCCAGTCGATCTCGGCCCGCGCCACCCTGCAGGCCGGTCAGGAAGCGGTTCGCGCCGCCACCGTCGCCGCCGAAGGCGTGCGTCAGGAGGCCCAGGTCGGTCTGCGCACCACTCTGGACGTGCTGAACCAGGAACTGGAACTGCGGAACGCCGAGGTCACCCTGGCCAGCGCCCAGCGCAACGAATACGTCGCCCAGGCCAATCTGCTGGCCGCCATGGGCAGGCTGGAAGGTCCGGACCTCGATCCGACCCTGACCGCCTATGACCCTGCCGCCAACTACCAGCGCGTCCGCAACCGGGGCGCCCTGCCGTGGGACGGCGTTGTCGAAACCCTCGACCGTGTCGCCGCACCGCGCATCACGCCGGCCGCCGACGCCGAGGACGCTCCGGTGGACGCCCAGCTGAAGTCCGAGATCGTGCGGACCGCGCCACGCGACTGAAGCCTCCTGCGCGACTCTCGCGGCGGGGGAAAAACGCCCGTTGATTCCGGCGGGCTGAGATGCGACGACAATCGTGCGGGGCGGGGAACCGCTTCGCACGCCAGTTTTTCGATCAGATCGCCCGCCTGAGTGGGCGTCCGGGATACAGCCATGACCGACCAGACCGCCCAGGAACCGACGATGGAGGAAATCCTGGCGTCCATCCGCCGGATCATCTCCGAGGACGACGCGCCGGCCGAAACCGCCGCCGCGCCCGCGCCTGCGCCGGAACCCGCGCCGGCCCCGGCTTCCGAACCCGCCCCGGCGCCTGAACCCGTCATCGCCGCCGCGCCGGCCCCGGCGCCCGAGCCCGAGCCGGTCGAGGAAGACGTTCTCGAACTGACCGACACCTACGAAGCCCCGGCCACTGACAGCATCGGCGACCTGGACCTGTCTCCGGTCGCTGAGCCGGAGCCGTTCCCGGCCGAGCCGGTCAGCGAATCGGTCTTCGCCCCGCCGCCGGAAATCCACACGCCGGAGCATCCTTCGGTCCCGACACCCCATTACGACTCGCTCGTCGGCGAAAGCGCCGCCGCCAGCGCCGCCTCGGCCTTCGCCGGTCTGGCGGCCAGCTTCCAGAAGCCGGCCGCCGCGCCCGCGTCGTCGTCGACTGACCTGACCTTCGCCAGCGGCTCGACCGTCGAGGCCATGGTCGCCGAAATGCTGCGCCCGATGCTCAAGGATTGGCTCGACGCCAACCTGCCGGGCATTGTCGAGGCTGAGGTACGCAAGGAAGTAGAACGTATCGCCCGCTCGGCCGGCTAAGCCTTCACCTGCACACCGATCTTCACTAGATCACCACAGGGCGGCTCCGGCGGGGCCGCCCTTTCTCTTTTCAGATTGCCCGCCCTCAAGCAGCGAGGCCCCGAAGGGTCGAGCGTTAGGGCAAAAGAAGAAGACCATGCTCGACAAGACTTTCGATCCGAAATCCGCTGAACCCCGGCTGTACGCGATGTGGGAGGACAGCGGCCTGTTCGCGCCCCGCGCCGCCGTGGCCACGGACGGAGCCGCCGACGCCTATTCGATCGTCATCCCGCCGCCGAACGTGACCGGCTCGCTGCACATCGGCCACGCGCTGAACAACACGCTTCAGGACATTCTGGCCCGCTATCACCGGATGAAGGGCAAGGCCGTTCTCTGGCTGCCGGGCACCGACCACGCGGGCATCGCCACCCAGATGGTGGTCGAGCGCCAGATGGCCGCCGCCGGCAATGTCGGGCGGCGCGAAATGGGCCGCGACGCCTTCGTCGACAAGGTCTGGGAGTGGAAGGCCGAATCCGGCGGGACCATCGTCCGCCAGCTGCGCCGTCTGGGCTCGTCCTGCGACTGGTCGCGCGAGCGCTTCACCCTCGACGAGGGTCTGAACGCCGCTGTCCGCAAGGTCTTCGTCCAGTTGCACAAGGAGGGCCTGATCTATCGCGACAAGCGGCTGGTGAACTGGGACCCGCATTTCCAGACGGCGATCAGCGACCTGGAGGTCGAACAGCGCGAGGTCGAGGGCCACTACTGGCATTTTGCCTATCCGCTGGCGGACGGCGTGACTTACGAACACCCGATCGCCTTCGACGAGGCGGGCGAGCCGACCAAATGGGAAACCCGCGACTTCATCGTCGTGGCCACGACGAGGCCGGAGACGATGCTGGGCGACACCGGCGTGGCGGTGCATCCGGACGACGCGCGCTATGCTTCCATCGTTGGCAATGAAGTGATCCTGCCGATCACGGGCCGCCGCATACCCATCGTCGCCGATGAGTATGCCGACCCGACAAAAGGCTCTGGCGCGGTGAAGATCACCCCGGCCCACGACTTCAACGATTTCCAGGTCGGCAAGCGGGCGGGACTACGCTCCATCAACATCTTGAACCAATACGCTCAAATCCTGAGTGCAGCGGACGTCACCTATAAGGAAATCCCCGGGACCGACGCGTTAGACTACGGCCCGGAACTGTGGCTCATCGAGAATGAGATTCCTCGTGATCTGCAGGGCCTTGACCGCTTCGCCGCGCGCAAGGCCATCATCGCCCGCGCCGAGGCGGAAGGCTGGCTGCGCGAGATCGAGAAAACCAAACACGTTGTTCCGCACGGCGACCGGTCCGGCGTGGTCATCGAGCCGTGGCTGACGGACCAGTGGTACGTCGACGCCCACACCCTGGCCCAGCCCGCGATCAAGGCGGTGGAGACGGGTGCGACGGTGTTCGAGCCGAAGTCTTATGAGAAGATCTATTTCGAGTGGCTGCGCAACATCGAACCGTGGTGCGTGTCGCGCCAGCTGTGGTGGGGGCACCGGATCCCGGCCTGGTACGGGCCGAATGGTGAGATCTATGTCGCCGAGACGGAAGAGGACGCCCGCGAACAGGCGATGTCGGACTATGATTCCGAGGTCATGCTGACGCAGGACGAGGACGTTCTGGATACCTGGTTCAGCTCGGCCCTGTGGCCGTTCTCGACCATGGGCTGGCCCGAGAAGACCGAGGATCTGGAGCGGTTTTATCCGACCAGCGACCTGGTCACGGCGGCGGACATCATCTTCTTCTGGGTGGCCCGGATGATGATGATGGGTCTGCACTTCATGGACGGAGAGGTGCCGTTCAGGCGGGTCATCATCAACGGCCTGGTCCGCGACGAGAAGGGCCAGAAGATGAGCAAGTCGAAGGGGAACGTCATCGACCCCCTCGGCATCATCGACGAGCTGGGCGCCGATCCGCTGCGCTTCACCATGGCCATCCTGTCGGGCACACGCGACATTAAACTGTCGAAGCAACGTATTGAAGGTTATCGCAACTTCGGCACCAAGCTGTGGAATGCGGCCCGCTTCAGCCAGATGAACGAGGCGAAGCGCGTCGAGGGCTTCGATCCCGCGACCGTCCAGCAGTCGATCAACCGCTGGATTCGCGGCGAGCTGACCAAGGCCGAACGTCAGGTGTCGGACGCCATCGAAGGCGGTCGTTTCGACGACGCCGCCTCGGCCCTGTACCGCTTCGTCTGGAACGTCTTCTGCGACTGGTATCTGGAACTGGCCAAGCCGGTCTTCCAGGGCTCGGACGAGGCCGCAAAGGCCGAGACCCGCGCCATGACCGCCTGGACGCTCGACCAGACCCTGAAGCTGATGCACCCGGTCATGCCCTTCATCACCGAAGAGCTGTGGGACAAGCTGGCGGAAGAGGGCGCGCCCCGCACCGAGGCGACCCTGATTGGCGCCGCCTGGCCGGTGCTGCCGGACAGCTTCATCGACGTCGCCGCCGACGCCGAGATCGGCTGGCTGGTCGATCTGGTCACCGAGGTGCGCCAACTGCGCGCTGAGATGAATGTCCCGCCGTCGGCCAAGCCGCCGCTGACCTTCGTCGCCCCGTCGGCGGAGAACGCCCGTCTGGTCGAACTGCACCGCCCCCTGATCCTGACCCTGGCCCGCGTGTCCGAAGTGACGCTCGCCGACGCTCTTCCGACCGGCGCCGTCTCGCTGGTCATCAACGGCGACACGGCGGCCCTGTCACTGGCCGAAATCATCGACCTGACCGCCGAGAAGGCTCGTCTGGTCAAGGAAATCGCCGCCTTCGACAGCGACATCGGCCACGTGAACAAGAAGCTGGGCAACCCCAACTTCGTCTCACGCGCCGCGCCGGAAGTCGTCGACGAACAGCGCGAGAAGCTGGCCGAGGCCGAAGCCGGCAAGGCCCGCCTCGAGGCCGCGCTAAAGCGTCTGGAAGCGCTGTGACGATCACGTTCCTCCCCCATCGGGGGAGGGGGACCGCGAAGCGGTGGAGGGGCGCCGGCTCCGGGCTCGCTTCAACACCCCTCCACCATCCTTCGGATGGTCCCCCTTCCCGGGGCGGGGAGGAACTATGACCCGCATCGACCAACTTCTGGTCTCGCGAGGACTGTTCGACAGTCGTTCGCGGGCCCAGGCAGCCATCGAAGCGGGTCTGGTCAAGGCGGACGGCCGGGTCGTTTCGAAGCCGTCGGAGAAGGTCGCCGATGACGCGGTTCTGGAAGCCGAGGAGGCCCACCGCTTCGTCGGCCGCGCCGCCCTGAAGCTGGATCACGCCCTGACCCTTTGGCCGATCGCGGTCGAGGGCCGGACCGTGCTGGACGTCGGCGCGTCGACCGGCGGCTTCACCGAGGTCTGTCTGGAACGCGGCGCCGCCCATGTCTGGTCGGTCGATGTGGGGCAGGGGCAGTTGCACCGCCGGATCGCCGCCGATCCGCGCGTGACCAATCTGGAGAAGACAGACGCCCGCGACCTGACGCCGGACCTGATCCCGGACGCCCCCGACCTGATCGTCTGCGACGCCAGCTTCATCGGC
Source organism: Brevundimonas sp. FG8 (assembly GCF_057808845.1). Taxonomy (NCBI): domain Bacteria; kingdom Pseudomonadati; phylum Pseudomonadota; class Alphaproteobacteria; order Caulobacterales; family Caulobacteraceae; genus Brevundimonas; species Brevundimonas sp. FG8. The sequence continues at coordinate 47,091 of NZ_JBMDIU010000003.1, forward strand.
CTGTCCAAGGTCCTGCCGGTCGCCCTCGCGCTCGCGGCGCCCGACGCCGATCTGGTCACGCTGGTGAAGCCGCAATTCGAGATGGAGACCCGCGCCGATGTGGGGCGGGGCGGGGTCGTGAAGGACGATGAGGCCCGTCAGGCCGCGCTCGCCCACGTCGCCGACTGGATCACATCACGCGGCTGGACTGTCCGGGCGACCGCCAAAAGCCCCATCACCGGCGGCGACGGCAACATCGAATATCTTCTTTGGGCGAAGCGCAGCTAACGCTGCGCTTTCTCTGTTGGGCCGCGGTCGTCGGCTCTTCGGGACCTCCCGACCCCACCCGACGCGGCCTCGCGCTTCGCGCATGCCATTGCGCCGCAGAGCCGGCGTTCGACAACGCGCTGAAGCAGTGAGCGACCGCGTCGCGAGCGTTAGCGCCCTCCAGAAATGAAAAGCCCCCGGTGGATTTCTCCACCGGGGGCCTCCGTCACATCGCCGATCGACAGGGGGGCTGAAAATAACCGGCGACGCGATCCCGTCAGTAGCCGTTGCAGACTTCCTCGTAGCGGGCCACCAGACGGCCGCTCCAGTCGCGGGTCCGGGTCTCGACCGTGCGGCAACCGTAGCGGTCGCTGCGATAGTCCGACCGGTCGCCGTAACCGTAGCGGTCGTCATAGCGATAGCGGTCGTCGTAACGGTCCCGGGCGTAGCGATCATCGTAACGGCTGTCGTAGCCCTGATAGCTGTAGCCGCGGTCGTCATAACGTCCGCAGTCACGGGCCGAGTCGTTGCCGATGGCGCCGCCGACGACCGCGCCCAGAACGCCGCCGAGGATGCTGCCTTCGGTGCGGCGACCGCGCGCCGCCGCCTGCGAGCCCGCCACCGCGCCGATCCCGGCGCCGATGGTGGCGCCCGCCGCGCGCCTCTGGTTCTGGTCGCTGCGGCAATAGTCGTAGCTGCTGTAACGGTCGTCGTACCGGTCGCCGCTGTAATAGCGATCACCGTAGCTTTGGCCGTAGTAGTTCGAACCGCCGTAGCGGTCGCCCTGATAGGTGTAGGCCTGCGCCGAGGCGCTGGCGGGGACCAGCAGCAGACCGGCGGCCGCGACGGCGGCGGCGCCACAGGCGACCTTGCTGGAGAGAGAGACGGACATGGACGTCATCCTTGAACGGTTCAGACGACGACCGAACGATCCGGCCCCGCATCTGTTGCATCCCTTATGACGGCGCCAAGCTGAACGGCCTTTGATCGCGCCGTTCATCTTCGTTCATGTTTCGCTCGGCGCGGATTTGCCTCTAGAAGCGCCGGATGACGGAAACGCTGACCATTTCGCGTGTGGGCGGGCAGGGCGACGGTATCGCCGAAACGCCCCAAGGCCCCGTGTTCGCCCCCCTGACCCTGCCGGGCGAAACCGTGCGCGGGGTTGTGCGCGACGGGCGGCTGGAGGAGGTCGAGGTCGTCACCCCCAGCGCCGACCGGATCGCGCCGGTCTCGCCCCAGTACGGCGACTGCGGCGGCTGCTCGCTGCAGCACTGGGCGGCCGGGCCCTATCTGGACTGGAAGCGCGAACAGGTCCGCCTGGCCTTGGCTCGCGAAAAGATCGACATCGAGATCGAGCCGACCGTGCCTGTGCCCGCCGGGTCGCGCCGCCGCTTGGCCCTCCACGCCCGTCGCGGTCCGGACGGCGGCGCTGTTCTGGGCTTCAAGGCGCGCAAGAGCTGGCGTCTGGTCGAGGTGAACAGCTGCCCCGTCGCCGATCCGCGACTGGTCGCGGCGCTGCCCGCGCTGGCCAGGGTGGCCACGCCGTTTCTGGAACACCCCAAGTCGGCCCCGACCCTGCACGTCACCCTGACGCTGGACGGGCTGGACGTGGATGTCACCGGGGTCGAGCGCCGCTCGGGCGGAGGCCTGTCCCGCGACGCGCAGATGAAGGCCATCAAGGCCTCGGCCGCCGCCGATCTGGCCCGCCTCAGTCTGGCGGGTGAAACCCTCGTCATGGCGCGCCAGCCGCATGTGGAGTTTGGCCCGGCCACGGTGCCGATTCCCGCGGGCGGCTTCCTGCAGGCCGCGCCGCCGGCCGAACAGGCCATGGTCGACCGCGCCGTCGCGGCGGTGAAGGGGGCGAAGAAGATCGCCGACCTTTTCTGCGGCGCGGGCACCTTCACCTTCCCGCTGGCCACCGTCGCGCCCGTGATCGCCGCCGACGGCTCCGCACCCGGCATCGCGGCGCTGAAGGCCGGCTTCAGAACGGCGAAGAAGATCAAGACCATCGACGCGCAGGCCCGCGACCTGTTCCGCCGACCGATGGCCCCGTACGACCTGCGCGGCTGCGACGCCATTGTGCTGGACCCGCCCCGCGCGGGGGCGCTGGAACAGACCCAGCAGATCGCCCAGACCAAGGCCACGACCGTGGTCTACGTCTCATGTAATCCGGTGACCTTCGCCCGCGACGCCCGCGTGCTGCTGGACGCCGGCTTCCGGCTGGAGAGCGTCACCCCGGTGGACCAGTTCCTCTGGTCGGCCCACGTCGAACTGGTCAGCGTCTTCCGGCGCTAACTTCCCAACGCCGCCGTAAGACGCGCCACGAAGTCCGGCTGACGGCCGACATCGCTGTGACCGGCGGCCGGGAAGACGATCCGTTCGACCGTATTGCCCTGCGCCTCAAGAGCCCGGGCCAGGTCACGGCTGAGGGCCGGGGGCAGGGTGTCGTCCTTGCCGGCCTCCAGAACCACCACCTTGCCCGGATAGCCGTTCAGGGCGGTCGGGATGTCGACGGCCTCCAGCGCGGGGGCGAGCGTCACGCGCACGAAGGGCCGCATCAGGCCGACCTGCTGGTTCACGGTCGCCCGCGCGCCCGGCGTGGTGGTCTCCAGCACCAGCACATCGGCGCGGGTGCGCGCCGCCATCTCGGAGCAGACGATGCCACCCAGCGAGTGGCCCCAGACGATCAGCCGGCGCCCCTCGGCATCCGCCTGCCGCCGGGCCTCATCGGCCACCACCTCGCCGACGGCGCGGAAATTGGCGAAGCTGTCCGGACCGGCGGTGCCGCCATAGCCCGGATAGTCGAACATCAGGGCGTCGCCAAACGGCGCCAGAATCTCGGCGCGCGACCCGCCCGCCGCCTCACGCCGGAACATGTTGCCGCCGCAGAACAGGATCAGGGGCCGCGTCGTCTCGGATGACCGCACGCGCGTCGCCCCGATCGGGCCTTGCGCATAGCCCAGGACAACAGTTTCGGACCCCTCCGGCGGCGGATTTGAGGGCAGCGTGATGTTCTCCTGCGTCAGCCGCGCATCCGGCCAGAAGAAAGCCCGCTCCGGCACATCGACCTTCATGCAGGCGGTCAGGGCCATAGGCAGGATCACGGCCGCCGCCAGTCCCGCCGCACGCGTCTTCCGCAGGATCATCGGTCGCCTCACTGACATCAACCTTGGCAGTTCGCATCCGGAACTCACCCTTGTCCAGAGCCAGGTCAGGCCGCGTCGAACAGATCCATCTGTTTGCGCGCCGAGGCCGGCACCCTGAATTTCGTCTCGTCCAGCAGATGGCGCGGGGCATCCAGCCCGTACCGCTTCACCGCCGCCCTGAACCGGGTCCCGATCAGCTCCGCCACCGGCCCCGTGCCCTTCATCCGATGCGACCAGTCGGCGTCATAATCCTTGCCGCCCCGCGTCTGGCGAACCAGCGACATCACCCGCGCCGCCCGGTCGGGGCGAGCGTCCGCCAGCCACTCGCGAAACAGGTCCTTGATCTCCAGCGGCAGACGCAGGGTCACATACATGGCTGTCGTCGCCCCGGCCTTCGCCGCCGCCTCCAGAATGGCCTCCAACTCATGATCGTTCAGCCCGGGGATGACCGGCGCGAAGCCCACTCCGACCGGCACGCCCGCATCCGCCAGCCGGGAAATGGCCTCCAGCCGCTTCGCCGGCGTCGAAGCGCGCGGCTCCATCGCCCGCGCCAGCTTGCGGTCCAGCGTCGTGATCGAGACGAAGGCCGAGGCCAGCCCGTCTCGTGCCATCGGTCCCAGAATGTCCACGTCGCGCGCGATCAGCACCGACTTGGTGATGATGCTGAACGGGTGATTGAACCGTTGCAGCACCTCCAGAATCGACCGGGTCGACTTCAGCTCGCGCTCAACCGGCTGATAGGGGTCGGTATTGCCGCCTATGTGGATGCGCTTGCAGACGTATCGCGGCTTGCAGAGTTCCTGCTCCAGCAGACCTGCTGCCCCCGGCTTGAAGAAGAGCCGGCTCTCGAAATCCAGGCCCGGGGATAGGCCCATCCAGGCATGGGACGGACGGGCGTAACAGTAGATACAGCCATGTTCGCAACCTTTGTACGGGTTGATGGAACGGTCGAAACCGATGTCCGGACTGGTGTTCCTCGCGATGATCGTCCGGGCCGCCTCAGGCGTCAGGGTGGTGCGCAACGGCGCCGCCTCGGCATCCTGATCGGTCCAGCCGTCATCGAAGGCCTCGACCGTTTCGGGCTCAAAGCGTCCGGTCGCATTCGACCTCGCACCCCGTCCTTTCGCCGTCTCGACCATAGGAGAACGATACGCACAAACGAGAACAAAGCAAGAACTTATTGACACTTGCCGTACGGTCTCCCGGCAGGCAGTTAGAGGCAGGGGGATCAGACAAATGTTTCGCAATATGCTGCTGGCTGTCGCGGCGACTGGAATGGCGGCGACGCCCGTCCGGGCGATGCAGACGCCTCCGCTTCGTCCGGCTCTGGTCGAGAGGCTGGCGATGACCTGCACCGCCCAGGGCGCTCTTGGGCGTGAGTTCGGCGCGGTCTGGACCGGCCCGAGCCAACTGGGTCTGGACCCTGAAGAGGTCGCTCACAACCGGATTGAGATCACCCGCACCGCGCGGACGCAGCAGATCTATGATCTGTCGGCCTCCATCTCCTACGAGCGGCTACCGGGAACTACGTTGGAGGATCGCTACGCCGCTGCTGACGCGCTCTACGCCGCGCTGGAGACAGAGATCGTCGAGGGGGGCCGGTATGGGAACCGCCGGGAAGGCCAGTACGGCGGCTGGACCTGGGACGTGCCCGGTTCGGACGTCACGCTGTCCCTGACCCACAACAGCCGGGTGGCGGTCACCCTGACCTGCAACGACCGCAGTCTTGAGGTCCAGCACGTCAATGAGACGTTGGGGAACGGTCGGGTCACGCGCCCGCTCAAGCCCGTGCTCGAACTGCCGCCTAGCGTGGACCGCTCCGCCTGCAGTGATCCCGAACAGGCCAGGGTCGTGACGACGGCCTTTTCGACGGTCGGCATGCAGGCGCTGGATCACGGCAATGCGGCGTCCCGCTATTCAGAACACATGGCTGATTGGTGGGGCCAGCAACTTATTGACGGCGGGGTCTGGACAGAGGCCACCCGCGACGCCTTTGCCCTGCGCGCCGCCCGCGATCCCGTCGTCACGCGTGAACTGGGCCAGCAGATGCCGCGCCTGCGACAGATGCTCGACGCCATAATGACCTATGCGGAAGCGGATGAGGCCGGAGACACCGCCGCAGCCTGCGCCGCCGCGATCCGGGGTCTGGACACGATCAGGGAGATCACCGCCTCCAATGAGGTGCAGTGGACGCGGATGCTGGAACGCTACCGCGCCGAGGCCGCGCGGCTGAACTTCACGCTTGAGGATTGACCGGCGTGGGCCTCTTGCCCGACGGGCCGCCGCGCCTTAGGACCGGCGCAGAACCTATGCGGATGTGGCGGAACTGGTAGACGCACTGGATTTAGGTTCCAGCGCCGCGAGGCGTGGAGGTTCGAGTCCTCTCATCCGCACCACCCCCTTTACTTTCGTCGCCTGATCGAAGCGCAAAGGAAAAGGCCCGGGATCGCTCCCGGGCCTTCCTGTTATCCTTGATCCGTGGATCAGGTCGTCGCCGGCGGCGGCGGGATGTCGCTGTCCTGCTCGTGGACCTCGACGTGACCGCGGCCCAGGTGGCTCTTGCGGATGCCGTAGGCGAAGTAGATCACCAGACCGATCGCGCCCCAGATCGGCAGCACCATCTTGGCGTCGTGCGGCAGGTTCCAGAACAGGAACGCACAGCCCGCGGCCGAGAGCGGCGCGATGACGTAAACCAGCGGCATCCTGAACGGGCGGGCGCGGTTCGGATCGGTCCGACGCAGGATGATCACGGCGATCGACACCATGAAGAAGGCGAACAGCGTGCCCGAGTTCGAGATGTCGGCCAGTTGACCGACGGGGAACAGGGCGGCGCCGATGGCCACGGCCAGACCGGTGAAAATGGTCACGACGTAGGGCGTCTTGAAGCGCTTGTGCATCTTGGTCAGGCCTTCCGGCAGCAGACCGTCGCGCGCCATCACGAAGAAGATGCGGGTCTGGCCATAGATCATCATCAGGATGACCGACGGCAGGGCCAGCATGGCGGCGACGCCCAGGGCGTTACCGACCTGCTCATGACCGATCACGCGCAGGACGTGAGCCAGGGCCTCGTTCGAGCAGACCAGACGCTCGCTGTTTTCGGCCAGGGCGCAGGCCGCGACGAAGGCGGGCGAACCGGGCTGGACGGCTTCACCGGCCGCGCCGAGAACCGGCTGGGCGCCGATGGCGCCGGCCGCGCCCAGTGCGACGAGCAGGTAGAAGACCGTACAGAAGGCCAGCGATCCGATCAGGCCGATCGGCACGTTCTTCTGCGGATTCTTGGTTTCCTCGGCGGCGGTCGAGACCGCGTCGAAGCCGACATAGGCGAAGAAGATGGAGGCGGCGGCGCCGACGATGCCCATCCCCGAATAGGCCCCGAATGCGCCATTGGGCGCGAAGGGCGACAGGTTTCCGGTCTTGATGACCGGCAGGGTCAGGACGATGAAGACCGTAAGGGCAGCGACCTTGATGAGCACCAGAATGGCGTTCACGCGAGCCGATTCCGTGGTGCCGAGCACCAGCAGGCCGGTCACGGCCAGGGCCACGATGATCGCCGGAACGTTGACGATCCCCGCCGAGAAGTCCGGCGTCGGGATGAAGCCGTTCATGGTCCAGGTCGGACCGGCGGCAAGCAAGTCAGGGAAGTCGAAATGTAATCCCTGCTCGATCAGCCCCAGCACGTATCCCGACCAGCCGACCGAGACGGCCGAGGCGGCCACGGCGTATTCGAGGATCAGCGCCCAGCCGACGCACCAGGCCAGCAGTTCGCCCATCACCGCGTAGGTGTAGGTGTAGGCAGAGCCCGAGACGGGAGCCATGGCGGCCAGTTCGGAGTAGCAGAGCGCCGCGACGGCGCAGACGGCGCCGGCGATGACGAAGCTGAGCATCATGCCCGGGCCGGCCTTCTGCGAGGCGGCGGCGGTCAGAACGAAGATCCCGGTGCCGATGATGGCCCCGATCCCCAGAAGTGTGAGTTGGACCGGACCCAGCGACCGATGAAGAGACTTCTTCTCGGCCGTGGCCAGAATCGCGTCTAGCGATTTAACGCGCCACATAAATTACCCCTCCGACATTGGTACGGGGCAGCCCTCTCGCCACCCTTTATTGAGCAGCCCTCTCGCTGCTTTGGCCGGACGCTAGCGACGTGAAAGGCCGGTGGCAACGCGGTTTCCGATGCGTGAACCTGAGACGACGCTTTCGTGAACCGGCCCGTTGCCGCTAGACCGCACCTCGATGTTACCGATCCACGCCGTTATCGACCCTCTGAAGGCCGTGCTCGCGCAAGGCAATGTCGCCGTGCTGGCCGCGCCTCCGGGGGCGGGCAAGACCACGGTCGTGCCCCTGGCCCTGCTGGACCAGTCCTGGCTGGGCGAACAGCGTGTGCTGGTCCTGGAGCCGCGACGCCTCGCCGCACGGGCCGCCGCCGACCGGATGGCCTCGTCGCTTGGCGAGCAGGCGGGCGGCGCCGTCGGCTATCGCACCCGCCTCCAGTCGCGCATCGGCCCGAAGACCCGGATCGAGGTCATCACCGAGGGGGTCTTCACCCGTATGATTCTGGACGATCCCGCGCTGGACGGCGTCGGCGCGGTCCTGTTCGACGAGTTCCATGAACGCAGTCTGGACGCTGATCTCGGGCTGGCGCTCGCCCGCGAGGCGCAGGGTCTGCTGCGCGACGATCTGCGCCTGCTGGTCATGTCCGCGACGCTCGACATCGCGGGCGTCTCGAGGTTGCTGGAGGGCGCGCCGGTCATCGAGGCCGAAGGGCGGATGTATCCGGTTGAGACCTGCTATCTCGGCCGCAATCCGGCCGAGCGGTTCGAGGACGCCGTCGCGCGCGCCGTGCGTCAGGCGTTGGCGGACGAGACCGGCTCCATCCTCGTCTTCCTGCCGGGGCAGGGGGAGATTCATCGTACCGCCCGCGCCCTCGGCGACCGCCTCGCGGCCAATGTCGATCTGGTCCAGCTCTATGGCGGCCTCGACAAGGACGAGCAGGACCGGGCTATCGAACCGGCCGCGCCGGGCCGCCGCAAGATCGTTCTGGCCACCTCGGTCGCGGAGACCAGCCTGACCATCGAGGGGGTGCGCGTGGTCATCGACGGCGGCCTGTCCCGCGTGCCCCGTTTCGAGCCGTCCAGCGGCCTGACCCGACTGGCGACGGTCAGGGTCAGCCGCTCCTCCGCCGAACAGCGTCGGGGCCGGGCGGGGCGGGTCGAACCCGGCGTCTGCTATCGCCTGTGGGACGAGGAACAGACGCGGGGTCTCGTCGCGCACCAGCGCCCGGAAATCCTCGAGGCCGACCTGACCGCCTTCGCGCTCGATCTGGCCCGTTGGGGCGCGCGCTCGCCGGACGGACTGGCCCTGCTGGACCCGCCGCCCGCCGGCGCTTTCGCCGAGGCGCGCAAGGTGCTGACCCGGCTGGACGCCCTCGACGCCGACGGCGCCCTGACCGACCACGGCCGTCGCCTGACCCGCATTCCCCTGTCGCCACGTCTGGCCCATATGGTCGCCTTGGCCAGCGACAGGGGCGACGCCCTGCTGGGCACGAACATCGCCGCCGTGCTCAGCGAACCGGGCCTCGGCGGAACCTCTGTTGATCTGACCGAGCGCCTGCGCGGCTTCGACCGCGACCGCTCGCCCCGCGCCCGCGACGCCGCGAAGCTGGCGGATCGTTGGGCGAAGGCGGCGGGGGGCGGGAAGGGAGGGCATCCCGATCCGGGCGCCCTGCTGGCGGAGGCCTTCCCGGAACGGGTCGCCAAGGCGCGCGGAAAGCCGGGCGAATTCCTGCTGGCCTCCGGCCGGGGCGCCTTCCTTGAGCCCACCGACGTCATGGCGCGCGAAGGTTGGCTGGCCGTCGCCGAGCTGGGCGGCGGAGACGCCCGCGATCGCATCCGCCTGGCCGCGCCGGTCGCGCTGGCCGATCTCGAACACCGGCTCGAGATCGAGGACCGACTCACCCGCGAGCCCTCGGGCCGCATGGTGCTGAAGCGCATCCGCCGGATCGGCGCCGTCGTGGTCGACGAGAAGATCATGGGCGCGCCGGACCGCAAGGCGATCACCGCCGCCCTGAAGAGCGAGATCGAGGCGGACGGACTGAAGGCGATCCGCTGGGGCGAACGCGCCTCGGCCTTGCGCGCCCGGCTGGCCTTCCTGTCGGCGCTTGAGGAGGGCTGGCCCGACGTGTCCGACGAGGGCCTGCTGGCCGAGCGCGAGACCTGGCTGTGGCCCCTGTTGGAGACGGTGCAGTCGCTGGACGCCCTCGCGGACGGCCCTCTCGCCGACGGCCTGCGCGCCCTGATCCCGTGGGACCGTCAGCGCGCCCTGAACGAGCTGGCGCCCGAGCGGCTGGACACCCCGCTGGGCTCCGCCGCCATCGACTACGCCGCCGAGGGCGGGCCGCGTGTCGACATCCGAGTGCAGGAGCTGTTCGGGGTGAAGGCCCATCCGACGGTCGGCCGGGGGACGCCCCTGACGCTCGCCCTTCTGTCGCCAGCCCGCCGCCCGATCCAGATGACCAAGGACCTGCCGGGCTTCTGGGCCGGCTCATGGAAGGATGTCCGCGCCGACATGCGCGGCCGCTACCCCCGCCACCCCTGGCCCGAAGATCCGTCCGTCGCCGAGGCCACGAATCGCGCCAAGCCGCGCGGGACGTGACGCACCTGCCGGTCTGCGGCAGGATGGAGCCTTGAGGGAGCTTGCGTATGAAGCAGTGTGTTGCGGCCCTGACCTGCGTCGTTCTGCTCGGCTGCGGTCGCGGCGGACCCGAAGCGCCGAAGCCGCCTGAACCACCCGCCGCTCCGGCAGCGCCCGAGGCGCCCCCGGCTTCGGAAGGGACAGCGGCCGCCGTCGTGCCGGTCGGCGACGACAACCGGCTGAACATCCCTCCGGCGATCTATCCGCCCCTGCCGGGGCGCTTCGCCGATGCGGCAGCCGTCACGCCCAAGGGGTGGCGTGTCGAATATCGGGTCGAGGGCGATCTGAACGGCGATCGGCGCGCCGATCTGGTGCTGGTGATGCGCGAGCAGAACCCGGCCAATATCGTGAACAATGACGGACTTGGCGGCGAACGTCTCGACACCAACCCGCGTCTGCTCGTGGTCGGCCTGGCCGGTCAGGACGGCTACCGGCTCGCCGTCGCCAATCACAGCTTCATCCCGCGCCACCTCGAACCGACCCTGTCCGATGCGCTCGAGCAATCACCTGAAATCCGCAACGGCGTGCTGTCGATCACGCTCAACTATTTCGCCAGCGCCGGCGGATGGACCATGTCCAACGCAACATCCCGCTTCCGCTGGCAGGACGGCGCCCTGCGCCTGATCGGCCACGACTATTCAGAAGTTCAGCGCAACACCGGCGAGACGCTGGATCGCAGCGTGAACTTCCTGACCCGCCGCGTCAGCACCACGACCTCCAGCATCGAGGCCGACAAGGATCCCGCGCCCGTCTGGACCAGACTGCCGGACGGTCCGCTTTTGACGATCGATCAGGTCGGCGACGGTCTGGAGTTCAATCCGGTCGGTTGACGACGGGCGACGGGACCGGTCTTCGCTTGCCTTTTCGTCCCATCCCGACTAAACGGCCCGCGCACTTCGCACGTGGGCGTGGCGCGGCCGGGGGAGACATCCCCGACCGCACCATTCCGAGGGTCCAGCCGGATCTTTAAAACGCCCGCGCAACGTCTATCGGAAAAAGGACACTACCGATCATGGCTCTGCCTGAATTCTCCATGCGTTCGCTGCTCGAAGCCGGCGCTCACTTCGGTCACCAGACGCACCGCTGGAACCCGAAGATGGACCGCTACATCTTCGGCGCCCGCTCGAACATCCACATCATCGACCTGTCGCAGACCATCCCGCTGCTGCACCAGGCTCTGGTTGAAGTCCGCAACGTCGCCGCCAAGGGTGGCCGCGTTCTGTTCGTCGGCACCAAGCGTCAGGCCGCCGATCCGGTCGCCGAGGCCGCCAAGCGCTGCGCCCAGTACTACATGAACAACCGTTGGCTCGGCGGCACGCTGACCAACTGGAAGACCGTTTCGGGTTCGATCGCCCGTCTGCGCGAACTGGACGGCCTGCTGGAATCCGGCGGCGAAGGCCGCAACAAGCGCGAACTGCTGAGCCTGCAACGCGAGCGTGACAAGCTGGACGCCTCGCTGGGCGGCATCAAGGACATGGGCGGCATCCCCGACATCATGTTCGTGATCGACACCAACAAGGAAGCGATCGCGATCCAGGAAGCCCGCAAGCTGAACATCCCGATCATCGCGATCCTGGACACCAACTCGGATCCGGACGGCATCACCTACCCGGTCCCGGGTAACGACGACGCCGCCCGCGCCATCCAGACCTACTGCGACCTGATCGCCGATGCCGTCCTGGACGGCCTGGCCGCCGGCGCCGGCGCCGCCGGCGTCGATCTGGGCGCTTCGGTGAACCCGGAAGAGCCGATGCTGCGCGAGGCTTCGGCCCCGGTCGCCGCTGAAGCCGCTCCGGCCGGCACGGAAGCCGTCGCCGCCGAGCTGGAAGCCGCCGCTGAACCGGCTGCCGAGCCGGCCGCCGACGAAGACAAGGCCGCGGTCTGAGACCGCAGTAAGGCCTTCCCTGAAGGCCCTACGTCGAACTGACACACGGCCGGGGCACAACACCCCGGCCGTTACCGCATACGAATACCCCTCCAAGGAGACTGAACATGGCCGAGATCACTGCCGCCCTCGTCAAGGAACTGCGCGAGCGTTCGGGCGTCGGCATGATGGACTGCAAGAAGGCCCTGCAAGAGAACGACGGCAACATCGAAGCCGCGATCGATTGGCTGCGCGCCAAGGGCCTGTCGAAGGCCGCCAAGAAGGCCGACCGCGTCGCCGCTGAAGGCCTGGTCGCCGTGGCGTCGAAGGAAGACGGCAAGGGCGAAGTCGCCGCCGCCATCGAGTTCAACGCGGAAACCGACTTCGTCGCCCGCAACGAGCTGTTCCAGAACGCCGCCAAGCAATTCGCCCAACTGGGCCTCGAGCACCACACCGTGGAAGCTCTGCACGGCGCTGAACTGGAAGCCGGCAAGACCGTCCAGGACGAAGTCACCAACATGATCGCCACCATCGGCGAGAACATGCAGCTGCGTCGCGCCGCCCGTCTGTCGGTGTCGGAAGGCGTGGTTTCGACCTATGTCCACAACGCCGTCTCGCCGGGCGTCGGCCGTATCGGCGTGCTGGTCGCCCTGGAAGGCGAGGGCGACAAGACCGTCCTGCGCGAACTGGGCCGCAAGATCGCCATGCACGTCGCCGCCACGGCGCCGCTGTCGCTGAACACCGACGACCTGGACCCGGCCGCCATCGAGAAGGAACGCGCCGTTCTGATCGAAAAGGCCAAGGAAGAAGGCCGCCCGGAAAACATGATCGAAAAGATCGTGGAAGGTCAGATCAACAAGTTCCAGAAGGACGTCGTGCTGTCGAAGCAGCCGTTCGTCATGGACCCGGACGTGACCATCGAGCAGCTGGTCGCCAACTCGGCCAAGGAACTCGGCTCCTCGAACCTGCACCTGGCCGGCTTCGTCCGTCTGGCGCTGGGCGAAGGCGTCGAGAAGGTCGAAGGCCCGGACTTCGCTTCGGAAGTCGCCTCGATGATGGGCGGTCAGTAAGACCGACTTCAGGTCCTGCCGAACCTGAGACGATCAAGGGGATCGATGGCTTGCCATCGATCCCTTTTTTCGTCCGGCTCCGGGCCTTGCCAGGACGGGGCGTCCATTTCAACATTCGCCCTTATCCGAGGGAGGGCGAGCGATGGTGATGATCGGGTTGCTGTTCATGGCGATCGGAGGTGTGACCCTCTGGCTCGCCTCACGGACCTATCATGAGCTGAAGAAATACGAGTTCGAGAACCGGACCGGCGGCGGGACAGTCCAGTTCGACACCTATGAGGACTCGCGCAGGCATGAGCGTCGCATGCGTTCCGTCATGGCCACCCGGACGCGGGGCGGGTATCTTGTAGCCATCGGCATCGCCATCCTCTGCTTCTACTTCGCCTTCAGGATGTTCGCGAACTAGCGGGATGGCGTTCGTCCCGGGACTGTGTCCGTCGGGCGATCTTTGGTATCGCCGCCGAAGCGAAGACGGAGCGGATTTCATGCAGGACGAACTGCCGCAACACGAAGAAGACGGCGGCGGCTACGACGCGGACGACTGGTCCCGCCTGACCGCCTTCACTGGCCGCATCGCGACGCTGGACGACGTGCGGGCCAAGGTCGCGGTCTTCGCCCTCAATGACACCGCCGATCCCCGCGTCATCGACATGGACCTGCCCCAGCCCGTGATCTGGTGGGAGGACGGCGGCGAGCAGGCGGCCGTGGCCGTACAGGCCGAAAGCCATCTGAGCGACGAGGGCGACGAGATGGACGTTCTGGGCCTGATCCTGCCGGACGGCGGCGCCGCTGTGGCCCTGATGGAGGATTGCGACCTCGTGGACGACACCGACCCCGTCTGGCGCAAGCTGGTCGAGGACGCGATTGATCCGGACGCCGCGACGGACTGACGCTCCGTGGACGTTCTTCCTTTGCACTGAGGCGAGGCTTGCAGTCTTATCGCCGCCGTTCAGTGATTCAGGGGAGTTTCCATGCGTCTTGCCGCCTTTTTGTCCGCCACCGCGATTGCGTTGACGGCTGTTCCGCTCGCCACGCCCGCTCTGGCCCAGTCGCCTGATCTGGTCGCCATCAACGGCATCATCGACCAGGGCCTGAACCACAGCGAGGTGATGAACACCGCCGCCTACCTGACCGACCGCATCGGCGGCCGCATGACCAACTCGCCCCAGATGCGTCAGGCCGAGGCCTGGACCCAGCAGCGCTTCCGCGACTGGGGCCTGACCAACGTCCGCGCCGATCCGTTCGATTTCGGCCGTGGCTGGTCGGTCGTCCGCTCCAGCGCCCGCATGACCGCGCCGCGTCCGCTGGACCTGCGCGCCATCCCCATCGCCTGGACCCCGTCCACGCCCGGAACCATCAGCGGCGAAGTCATCGTCGCCCCGATGAGCAGCGCCGGCGACTTCGCCCGCTATCGCGGCAAGCTGGCCGGCAAAATTGTTCTGGTCTCGCGCCCGACCGCCGGCTCCGAGCCGACCGACCCGGCCTTCCGCCGCCTGACCGAGGAAGACCTCGAGAACGCCGGGAACGCCTACAACATCCCCAACCATTCGGCCCAGTCGGTCGACAGCCTGCGCGGCCCGGATTTCGCCCGCCAGCTGGACGCCTTCCTGCAGGAAGAGGGCGCGCTGGCGTGGGTTCGCATGTCGCAACGCGACGGCGGCCTGTTGCATGGCAACGGCACCGGTTACCGCATGGACGATCAGCGCAGGACGCCGGGCATGGAACTGGCCGCCGAGGACTATCGTCGTCTCGCCCGTCTGGCCCAGACCGAAGACGCCAAGCCGACCCTCGAACTGATGAGCGAGGTCCGGTTCCACGAGGAAGACACCAACGGCTACAACATCCTGGCAGACATTCCGGGGACCAGCCGTTCGGGCGAATACGTGATGGCCGGCGCCCATCTGGACAGCTGGGCCGCCGCTGACGGCGCCGTCGACAACGCCGCCGGCAGCGCCGTGGTCATGGAGGCCGCCCGCATCCTGCGCGCCTTGGGCGTCCGTCCAAAGCGCACCATCCGCTTCGCGCTGTGGAGCGGGGAAGAGCAGGGGCTGTGGGGGTCGCTGGCCTACACGGACCGCTATCTGGCCACCCGCGCCCCGCTGGGCGACGCCGCGTTGGACGCCTTGCCGAACAACCGCACCTGGCGCCAGCGCTGGCCCGTCCAGCCGCGCGAGGGTCACGGCTCCCTGGTCGCCTACTTCAATCTCGACAACGGCTCGGGCAAGATCCGCGGCATCAACGCCGAGGGTAACGTCGCCGCCGCCCCGATCTTCGAGGAGTGGCTGAAGCCCTTCAACCCGATGGGCGCGACGACCGTCTCGCTACGCACCTCGGGCGCGACCGACCACGTCTACATGCAGACCGTCGGCGTCCCGGGTTTCCAGTTCATCCAGGACCCGCTCGACTACGGCGCGCGCCTGCACCACACCTCGATCGACACCTATGACCACATGCGCGCCGAGGACCTGCGTCAGGCCGCGGTCATTCTGGCGTCTTTCCTGCTGAACGCCGCCAACTCGGACGAGCCCCTGCCGCGCATGCCGCTGCCGACCCGCCCGAACCCGACCGACCCGTTCCCGCTGCAGCAGTAACGGAACCGGCCTGAAGGCCTGAGCAAGGGCGTCGCGGCCTCCGCTGCGACGCCCTTTTTCCGTTCACGGCAACCGCAGCAGCGGCCCCGGTCCGCCTCGAGACCGCTCCACGCTGTTGACGTGATTTCGGGAGTCCGTTCGTGATTTCGCGAACGGGCATTTCGCGAAGATGTCGGTGCGACACCCGCCGCGCCTTCTCGCCGCCGCCGACAGCCGCTAAAGCAACCTCAGCCTGTTTTCGGCGTGGAGCCCCGTCATGCCCATCGGTCCGCTGACCATGTTCGCCATCTATGTCGTCGTCTGGTGGACGGTGCTGTTCGCCGTCCTGCCGCTCGGCATGAATCAGCAGGGACAGGCCAAGCCGACCGACGGCGCCCAGTGGGGCGCGCCGGAGAACCCGCAGCTGAAGAAGAAATTCATCACCACCACCTGGGTCTCGGCCATCGTCTGGGTGGTGATCATGATTATGGTCTTCTTCGGCTGGATGCCCCTGCCGCCGATGGCGCCGCCGGTCTAGGGTCTCGTCATGACCGACCGTCTCTACCTCCTGAATCCCGACTGGCATGATGACGCCGGCGGCCCGTGGTTCTGCCCGCCGGGCGCCTTCGTGGAGGGCATGCTGTCCTTCTATCCGGCGCTGCGCGAGCAACTCCTGATCACCTATCTGGATCACCCGCGGCCACGTCCGCCGGTCATCGCCGAGGTCGGCGAGGATCACCAGAGCTGCCCGCTGCTGGTGCTGGACGGAACCTTTGACTGGCCCGACGCCGAAACCAGCGCCGCCACCGGCCGCCGTTTCCTTCAGGACCACGCCATCGCCCCCTATCTGGCGGCCCGCTACGGCATCGGTTTGCCACACCCCTGAGGGATTAGGGAACAGGGATTAGGGATTAGGATTTCTGGGACTGTGATCAGGCGTTGGCGCGTCTTCGCGCCCCTGATCCCTAATCCCCGGTCCCTAATCCCCCATCCACCGCCTAGCTTTCGCCCCGTCCTCCCGGCTACACCTGCCACTCCCAAGCCTGTTCTCCCGGATTCCCGACCATGCGCCTGTCGCGCTACTTCCTGCCCACCCTGAAAGAGGCGCCTTCGGACGCCCAGATCGTTTCCCACCAGCTGATGCTGCGCGCCGGCCTGATCAAACAGGAAGCGGCGGGCATCTACGCCTGGCTGCCGCTGGGCCTGCGGGTGCTGCGCAAGATCGAGCAGATCGTGCGTGAGGAGCAGGTGCGGGCAGGGGCCGTAGAGCTGCTGATGCCGACCCTGCAACTCGCCGACCTGTGGCGCGAGTCGGGCCGTTACGACGCCTACGGCCCGGAGATGCTGCGCATCACCGACCGTCACGAGCGCGAACTGCTGTACGGCCCCACCAATGAGGAGATGATCACCGACATCTTCCGCGGCTTCGTGAAGTCCTACAAAGCCCTGCCGCTGAACCTCTTCCACATCCAGTGGAAGTTCCGCGACGAGCGCCGTCCGCGCTTCGGCGTGATGCGCGGCCGCGAGTTCCTGATGAAGGACGCCTATTCGTTCGACATCGACGAGGCCGCCGCCCGCGTCGCTTACAACCGCATGTTCGCGGCCTATCTGAACACCTTCGCCCGCATCGGGCTGAAAGCCGTTCCGATGCGCGCCGACACCGGCCCCATCGGCGGCGACCTGTCGCACGAGTTCATCGTTCTGGCCGAGACCGGCGAGAGCGAGGTCTTCTGCGACCGCAAGCTGGTCGAGATGCCCGCGCCCGGCCACGACTTCAGCCCCGAGGCCGTGCAGGCCGTCTTCGACGAACGCACCGCCCTGTACGCCGCCACCGAGGAAATGCACGACGCGGCGGCCTTCGAGGCCGGAACCGCCGAGGGCGACCGGCTCTCGGCCCGCGGCATCGAGGTCGGCCACATCTTCTATTTCGGCACCAAATACTCCGCCGCCATGAAGGCTAACGTCCAGGGCCCGGACGGCAAGGAAGCCCCGGTGCACATGGGCAGCTACGGCGTCGGCGTCTCGCGCCTGCTGGGCGCCATCATCGAGGCCAGCCATGACGCCGGCGGCATCATCTGGCCGGACGCCGTCGCTCCGTTCGACGTGGTGGTCATCAACCTGCGCGCCGGCGACGAAGCCGTCTCGACCGCCTGTGAGGAGGCCGTTCACCGCCTCGAGGCCACCGGCAAGGACGTCCTCTACGACGACACCGACGAACGTCCGGGCGGCAAGTTCGCCACCGCCGACCTGATCGGCGTGCCTTGGCAGCTGACCATCGGGCCCAAGGGTCTGGCGGACGGCGTGGTCGAACTGAAGCGCCGCGCCACCGGCGAGAAACTGACCCTGCCGCTGGACGAAGCCATTTCGAGGCTCATCGGATGACCAACGCCACGCCGGCCGCCCAGCCGACGAAGCCGACGAAGCCCGCCGGTCCCTTCTCCGCCTGGGAGATCGGACTGGCCCTCCGCTACCTTCGCGCCAAGCGCAAGGAGGGCGGCATCGCCCTGATCGCCATCATCTCCTACGTCGCCATCGCGCTGGCCGTGATGGCGCTGATCACGGTGATGAGCATCATGGCCGGCTTCCGGGCGACGCTGCTGGACCGCATGCTGTCGTTCAACGGGCATATGTATGTGTCCGGCGACCTGCTGAACTCGCCCGAGCGGGACGCGGCAGTCGCTCGTCTGAAGGCCGTCCCGGGCGTCGCCTTCGTCACCCCGATGACCAATGACCAGAGCATCGTCCGCGCGGGCGGGGCCACGACGGGCGCCATCGTGCGCGGCGTCGCCCCCGGCGACCTGCCCTCCATGCAATACGTCTACGAGAGCCTCGAAGAGACGCCCGAGGCGATCCGCAGCTTCGGCCGGGGCGAGTTCGGCGGCGACAACGTCCTGATCGGCAAGGCGCTGGCCGAGGGGTTGGGTCTTCGCATCGGCGATCCCATCACCCTGTATTCGCCCACCGGCGCCTCCAGCGCCTTCGGCAATCTGGGCGGGCTGGAGAAGACCTACCGCGTCGGCGGCGTGTTCAGCTCCGGCACGACGGACTTCGATCAGGCTTTCATCTTCATGCCGCTGGAACAGGCCCAGCTGTTCTACGGCAAGGATTCCGTCTGGGACGTGATCGAGCTGAAGATCGACCAGCCTGACCGCGTCGAATCCATGCGCCTGCCCGTCCAGCGCGCCGTCGGTCAGACCGGCGTCGTCACCGACTGGCGCGACCGCCTCGCCGCCTTCTGGGGCGCGCTGAAGGTCGAGCGGGCGGCCATGAGCATCATCCTGGGCCTCGTCGTCGCCATCGCCGCGCTGAACATCATCTCCGGCATCGTCATGCTGGTGAAGAACAAGACGCGCGACATCGCCATCCTGCGCACCGTGGGCGCCAGCCAGTCGTCCATGCTGCGGATCTTCTTCCTGTCCGGCGCCATGATCGGCGTGGCGGGCACCCTGACCGGCCTGCTGCTCGGCCTGCTGTTCTGCCTGAACATCGGCTCGATCCAGCATTTCCTGGAGTTTGTCTTCCAGACCAAGCTCTTCGACGCCGACGTCTATATGCTGGACGCCGTCCCGGCCCTGGTCGATCCGGTCGACGTCTTCTGGGTCACCGTCTGGTCCTTCTTCATGAGCTGCGTCGCCGGACTGATCCCGTCCTGGCAGGCCGCCAAGCTCGATCCGGTCGAGGCCCTCCGTTATGAGTAAGACGACCGTGGCTCCCGTCCTTTCGGTGCGCGGCCTGACCCGCACCTACGACACCGCGGCCGGCGGCCTGACCGTCCTGCGCGGCGTCGATCTCGACATCATGCCCGGCGAGATCGTCGGCCTGATCGGCCCCTCCGGCTCGGGCAAGTCCAGCCTCCTGCACGCCGCGGGCCTGCTGGAGCATCCGACCGAGGGCGAGGTGAAGATCGACGGGGAAGCCGTGGCCGCCCTCAGCGACCGCCAGCGGACCCACATCCGTCTGGACCGCATCGGCTTCGTCTATCAGTTCCACCACCTGCTGCCCGAGTTCGACGCCCGCGATAACGTGGCCCTGCCGCTGCGCATCGCCGGCTGGAAACAGGCCGACGCCCGCGCCCGCGCCGAGGAGCTTCTGACCGCCCTCGGCCTCGGCGACCGCCTGACCCACCAGCCGTCACAAATGTCGGGCGGCGAGCGTCAGCGCGTCGCCGTGGCCCGCGCCCTGGCCAACCGTCCGCGCCTGCTTCTGGCCGACGAGCCGACCGGCAACCTCGACCCGGCCACCAGCCAGACCGTGTTCGAGGCCCTGCACGACGTGGTGAAATCCACCGGCGTCGCCGCCCTGATCGCCACCCACAACATGGAACTGGCCGGCCACATGGACCGCGTCTTCGCCATCAAGGACGGGCACCTGGAAGAGCGTCCGGCGGAAGCCCACGCTTATTGATGGGCGTCTCGGCGCCCATCCTTCTGTCTGACATCTGGCCGCTGGCGGCGCCGGCCACCTTCAAGATCCACTTCTCGCGGTGGAACCGGCAGCATGAGCCGCTGGACGTGTGGGTGAACAGCCCGGCGGATTATCAGACATGGCAGGAATACAGACCAGCTCGGGACGAGTTCAATCGCCCACGCATCTTCTCGCTCGCTCGCTTCTATCATGAGCCCGACATCTGGCTATTCACGGGCATCTTCGATGTTCTTGACCGCAAGGCTGATCAGTATGTGGTCTCCCGCTCCGCCGAGGGATCCGCATTCATCGGCCGATTGAAGATCAGACATCCTTACCGAGACCGTTCTGTCCGGTTGAACGTTGAAAACCACTATCCGCTCATGCAGGTGTCTGAGGTGCTGGCAGAGCCCTACAGCGGTCGCGCATTCCCGGGTTTCGACGGTATCGACCTGTCTTTCGCCGAACTTGAAAATCTGGCGCGCACAGGACGGGCTGATTGGATGGCGGCCCTCAGCAGCATCAAGGGCATCTACCTGATCTCCGACGTTCTGACGGGGAAACGCTATGTCGGCTCGGCGTATGGGCAAGGCGGTGTCTGGTCGCGGTGGTGCGAATACGCCGCAACCGGGCACGGCAACAACGCGGAACTTCGCCAACTCGTGACGAACCCGAACCTCGACTATGTACGCAAGGCTTTCCGGTTCGCCCTTCTCGAGCACCGCCCGGTCGCCACGCCTGATCAGACGATTCTGGATCGCGAGGGTTTTTGGAAGACTATCCTGCTCACGCGTGGCGCCTTCGGGAACAATCGGAACTGACGACCCCTTGACGCGAACAGAATGAGAACATAGAACACAACCAGAACATATATCCGGGAGGCCGTCATGGCGCGTTGGGTTCGGGAGTGTCTGTCATTGGCGTCGTGCGCCGGTTTCGTGCTGCTGGTCTGGCAGGCGGTCCTGCTGCTCCCCGCCGCCTGATCGAAAAGGCCACTAAAGTGCACTCAAAAATTAATTGAGTGCACATCCGCCCGGCGCGACGAGGTCCGCCCGGCGCCGGTCCACAGGCCATCCCCGGTCACATCCGCCCCGCGTCGCTTTCCGGTGTTTCCGGCGACCAGGATGTGAGACTCGGTTCACCATGGACGGATGGCGGACGAACGGAGCGGTGAAGCGGTGAGCGAGGTGTTGAACAGTCAGGGCTTCATCCACCTGCGGGTCCGCTCGGCCTATTCGCTGCTGGAAGGCGCGATCAAGGCGGGCAAGATCCCGAAGATGGCGGCGGACAATGGTATGCCCGCCGTGGCCGTGGCCGACCGCGCCAACCTGTTCGGCGCGCTCGAGTTCAGCCAGGCCGCCAAGGATGCGGGCGTCCAGCCCATCGTCGCCTGCGCCCTGCCGATCACCGGCATCGGCGGGCAGGGGACCGAACGCTGGACCAAGGTCCCGACCGTCGTCCTGATCGCCCAGAACGAGGCCGGCTGGCTGAACCTGTGCAAGCTGTCGTCGTCGGCCTACCTGGACATCGCCCCGACCGACGAGCCGGGCGTGCCGTGGAGCACCGTCGTCGAGCATTCCGACGGCCTTTTGCTGCTGTCCGGCGGCCCCGACGGTCCGGTCGATCCCCTCTATGTTCAGGGCAAGGTGCGCGACGGCGACGCCGCCCTGAACGAGATGTTCGCCACCTTCGGCGACCGGATGTACGTCGAGCTTCAGCGCCACGGCTTGCCGACCGAGGCCCAGGCCGAACGGGGTCTGGTCGCGTGGGCCTATGAGAACGACGTCCCGCTGGTCGCCACCAACGACGTCTATTACGCCAAGGCCTCGCAGGCGAAGTCGCACGACGCCCTGCTGTGCATCGCCGACGGCGCCTTCACCGGTCAGGAGGACCGCCGCCGCATCACCGGCGAGCACTGGTTCAAGACGCCCGCCGCCATGCGCGAGCTGTTCGCTGACCTGCCCGAGGCCTGCGACACCACCCTCGACATCGCCCGCCGCTGCGCCTTCCTGGTGAAGACCCACGCGCCGATCCTGCCGCGCTTCGACACCGGCGCCGGGAGGTCCGAGCCCGACGAACTGGCCCATCAGGCGCGCGAGGGGCTGAAGTTGCGCCTGCAACAGGTCACGCCCGCCGTGCCCGAGCAGGAGTATTGGGACCGCCTCGAATGGGAGGTCGGGATCATCGTCCAGATGGGCTTCCCCGGCTACTTCCTGATCGTCGCCGACTTCATCAAATGGGCCAAGACCCACGATATTCCGGTGGGGCCGGGGCGGGGTTCCGGCGCCGGTTCACTGGTCGCCTGGGCCCTGACCATCACCGATCTGGACCCCTTGCGGTTCGGCCTGCTGTTCGAGCGCTTCCTGAACCCGGAACGCGTCTCGATGCCCGACTTCGACATCGACTTCTGTCAGGAGCGGCGTGAAGAGGTCATCACCTATGTCCAGCAGCACTACGGCAAGGACCGGGTCGCCCAGATCATCACCTTCGGCACCCTGCAGGCCCGCGCCGTGCTGCGCGACGTCGGCCGTGTGCTGCAGATGCCGCTCGGTCAGGTCGACCGCCTCTGCAAGATGGTGCCGAACAATCCGGCCGCGCCCGTCACCCTCGCCCAGGCCATCGACCTTGAGCCGCGCCTGAAGGAGGCTCGCGACGCCGAACCGGCGGTTCGCAACCTGCTGGAGACGGCGCTGGAGCTGGAGGGGCTGTACCGCAACGCCTCGACCCACGCCGCCGGCATCGTCATCGGCGACCGCCCGCTGACCGAGCTGGTGCCCCTGTACCAGGACCCGCGCTCGGACATTCCGGCCACCCAGTTCAACATGAAGTGGGTCGAACCGGCCGGTCTGGTGAAGTTCGACTTCCTCGGCCTGAAGACCCTGACCACGCTGGACCGCGCCCACGGCTATCTGTCGCGGCGCGGGCTGGCCCCGATCTGGAACCAGCTGCCGCTGGACGACGCCCGCACCTATGAGCTGATGGCCTCGGGCCAGACGGTCGGGGTGTTCCAGCTGGAATCCCAAGGCATGCGCGACACCCTGCGCAAGATGCGCTGCGGGTCGATCGAGGAAATCACCGCCCTGATCTCCCTGTACCGGCCCGGGCCGATGGAGATGATCGACACCTACATCGACCGGAAGTTCGGCCGGGCCGAGGTCGACTATCTCCACGACAGCCTGAAGGAGACGCTGACCGAGACCTACGGCGTCATCATCTACCAGGAACAGGTGATGAAGATCGCCCAGATCCTGGCCGGCTACTCTCTCGGGGAAGCCGATCTGCTGCGCCGGGCCATGGGCAAGAAGAAGAAGGAGGAGATGGATTTCCAGCGCCTCCGCTTCGTCAGGGGCGCCGCCGAGAAGGGCGTATCCGAGGCCCAGTCAGGCGGCATCTTCGATCTGGTGGCCAAGTTCGCCGGCTACGGCTTCAACAAGTCGCACGCCGCCGCCTACGCCCTGATCTCGTTCCAGACGGGCTGGCTGAAGGCAAACCATCCGGTCGAATTCTTCGCCGCCTCGATGAGCCTCGATCTCAGCAACACCGATAAGTTGGCTGTTTTCTATCAGGATTGTCGGCGCTTCGATATTCCGGTCAGGGCCCCGGACGTCAACCGGTCCTCTGCCGACTTCGACGTGGAATGGGTGGAGGGCCAGGACGGGCCGGAAGGCGCTGTCCTCTATGCGCTGGGCGCCGTCCGCAACGTCGGCCTCGAAGCCATGAAGCATCTGGTCGAGGTGCGCGAGGCGGGCGGCCGCTTCACCGACATCTTCGACTTCCTCGAACGGGTCGACCCGCGCTTCGTCAACAAGCGGGCGCTGGAGAACCTGGCCCGCGCCGGCGCCTTCGACAGTTTCCATACCAACCGTCGCCAGCTGTTCGAACAGGCCGACAAGCTGATCGCCTACTGCCAGAGCGTGGCCGCCGAGCGCGCGTCCTCGCAGGTCTCCCTGTTCGGCGGCGATCAGGTCGCCGCCGGTCGTCCGCGCCTCCAGCCGGTCGAGCCCTGGGTCGGGCCGGAGAAGCTGGATCAGGAACTGGCCGCCGTCGGCTTCTACCTGTCCGGCCACCCGCTGGAGGACATGGCCCCGGCGCTCAAGCGCAAGCGCGTCACCTTCGTCGCCGAGGCCACCGCCCTGGCCGAAAGCGGCCACGAGGCGTTCATGATGGCCGGCGTGGTCCGTCGCCGTCAGGAGCGGGCCAGCGCCCGGACCGGCGAGAAATTCGCCTTCGTCACCTTCTCGGACCCGACCGGCGAGTTCGAATGCCTGTTCCCGCCCGAACAACTGCGCAAATGCCGCGACGTGCTGGAGACCGGCGCCTCCGTCATGGTCAAGGTCCGGGCCAAGAGCTCGGACGGCGAGGTGCGCTTCTTCGGCGACGACGCCAGCCGTCTGGATAATCTCATCGACGACGGCCAGATGGGCCTGCGCATCCACGTCTCGGCGCGCGGCGCCGACCCGGAGACCCTGCGAACCCGTCTGGAGCGCGCCGCCGCCGCGGGCGGGAAGGGCGGAGAGGTCTTCCTCGTCGCCAGCCTCGACGGCCGCCGCGAGGTCGAGATGAAGCTGCCCGGCCGCTACCGCCTCGACGGCGCCCTGCGCGGCGCCCTGAAGTCCGCGCCGGGCGTCAGCTATCTGGAGGACGCGTGATGCTGGCGTCCATCCTCGCCGCCGTCAGCCTTGCCATCGCCCCACAGGAGGCCCCCATGTCCCATCAGGCCAGCGGAACGTTCACCGTCTCCATCACACCGGTCCCGCCCGCCGAGGGCGCGGCGGCGGACCTTCACGGCCGCATGACCCTGTCCAAGACCTTCCACGGCGGCCTCACCGGAACCGGGGAGGGCGAGATGCTCGGCTCCATGGGCCCGAACCAGTCGGGCGCCTATGTCGCCATGGAGCGGGTGCGCGGCGCCCTCGACGGCCATGAGGGGACCTTCCTTCTGGTCCATCGGGGGATCATGGATCGCGGCGCGCAGGACCTGTCCATCACCGTCGTCCCCGGCTCGGGCACGGGCGCGCTGGAGGGCCTCGTCGGCGTCTTCCACCTGACCATCGCTGACGGCGAGCACCGCTACGTCCTGGACTACACCCTGCCGGCGGAGTGATCAGCGGACCGGAACGAAGGCCTCCCGGGGTGTCCCGTCCACGGCATGGAGCCGCTCCACAGGGATCTTGATGACCAGCCCGGAGTTCTCCAGCCGCAGGTCGTAGATAGCTCCAAGAAGGCCCGCCATCCGGTCCCCCTCGACCCGCGCGCCCAGCGCATCCATCCCGACCGCCAGCCCTTCGCCCATGCTGCCGGTCCAGCGCCCCACGCGCACCACGACCCGCCCCTCAAACCGCTTGCCCGCCCGGGGCAGGACCTGCTCGACCCACTGGCGCGGCACCCCGGTCTCCCGCGCCTCGGCGGGCAGGTTGTGGATCTGATAGGGCCGGGCCTCGCTGACGAACCAGCCCATCACGCCCCGCGCCACCACCGTATTGCCGCCGCTCGCCGTGTCGGTCAGGTCCAGCACCACCGTCTGCCCCCGCCGCGCCCGCGCCATGGCCGTGTCGAAGGCCGCGACCGTGTCGTTGTTCCCCAGCGAGTCATTGAACCGGATCGTCAGCCGGTCTCCGGCCTCGGTCACGGTCACCGGCGGCCGATCGCCCGCGCTGACCGTATAGAGATTGGCCAAGGTCAGTCGCCGCCCCGAGACGGTCAGGTCCCGCGGTCGATCCCGCCGCCCCGCCGCCAGCACCCGCGCCGCATAGCCGTCCCGCTCGCCGCCCGGCGTCAGCCCGATCTCGCTCCAGAAGGCGCGCACCGCCTCGGTCGTGACGACCCCGCCGACCGCGTCCAGCGTCTCGCCGGCCCTTACACCCGCCGCCTCGGCCGGGGAGCCTTCACGCACGGCGGTGATCCGCCAGACCTCGCCCTCCCGCTCGACCCACAGGTCCCCGTAGCTGGGAACCAGCGCCCAGCTGTCACGGAACGAGCTGCCGGTGATCGCATGATGGTCCGCCAGCGCCGTGACCGCATGCTCGAGATAGCGCAACAGGCTGGACCGGTCGTGTACCGCCGAGGCCTCCGCCCGCAGGGCCTCGGTCATCGGCATGACCCCGTCAGGGAAGCGATCCAGATAGGCGTACTGGCGGTTCACCAGCCCTTCGACCGACAGGGCGTCGGCCCGGTACGCCTCCGGCGTCAGGTCCGTCGTCTGGGCCTGAACGGACCCCGCGAAGGGCAGGAGGACGGTGAGGAGCAGGAGTAAGCGCATGCGCCGAAGCTTCACCCGTCCCGTCGTCCGGGCAAGTGAATCTCCCGTCACCTTCGGGGCGGCCTCAGACGGCGTCAGTCACCGCATAGACCATCACGCCCGTGGCGATGGCCAGGTTCAGGCTGTCCGCCCGACCGCGCATGGGAATCTTGACGTTCACATCACAGGCGGCCGCGAGCGTATCGGTCAGCCCCGCCTGCTCATTGCCCATGAGGATGAGGGCAGGATGCTGAATCGCCGCGTCGCGATAGCCGTGGGTCGCGTCCAGACGGGTGCCGATCACGCTGCCTGGCCAGGACTGCCGCCAGGCGATGAACTCGGCCGTCGTCGCCTTCGCGATGGCCACGGCGAAGACCGAGCCCATGGTCGCCCGCACCGCTTCGGTGGAATAGGGGTCCACGCAGTCGTCGATCAGGATCACCCCGCCACAGCCCGCCGCATCGGCGGTGCGGATGATGGTGCCCAGATTGCCCGGGTCGCGCACCTGCTCCAGCGCCACCCAGCAGGGCGCGCTCTTCGGGTTGATGGCCGACAGGGGCGTATAGACCTGCTCGAACACCCCCAGCACGGTCTGCGGGTTGTCCCGGCGGCTGATCTTCTCGAGGATCGGGTGGGTGACCACGATCACCTCGCCGCCCGCCTTGCGCGTCTCGGCCTTGGCGCGCTCCAGCAGCGGATGCTCCCGCGCCTCCATCCCGACCAGCAGCAGCTTCGGCGTCTGGCCCTGATCCAGAGCCTCGCCGATGAACTTGAGCCCTTCCGCCAGGAAGCGACCCGTGGTCTCGCGCTCCTTGCGCATGTTCAGCGCGCGCACGGCCTTGACCGTCTCATTGGTCAGGGAGGTGATCAGGCGGTCGCTCATTGCCCGTTCCCTCCATCCTTGCTCCATCGGGCGAAGAAGCTCAGGCCGATAGCCCTTCCGTCATTGCCGTGCTCAGCCAGCGCCAGCTCGCCCCAGTCGATGACGCCGCCCCGGTCCGCCGTGGCTTCCGCCATCATGTGGGCCAGAGACAGGCCCGAGATGCGGGCGGCATAGGCGTTCAGCAAAAGGAAGGACGCGTCGTCCGACAGCAGGGCGGCGCAATCCTTCAGCAGGCCCGGCAGGTCCTCGAACAGCCGCCAGACCTCGCCGGTCGGCCCGCGCCCGTACTTGGGCGGGTCCAGAATGATGCCGTCATACTTCACACCGCGACGCACCTCGCGCGCCACATATTTGCGGCAGTCCTCGACGATCCAGCGGATCGGACGGTCGGCCAATCCCGACTGCTCGGCGTTCTCACGAGCATAGGCGACGGACTTCTTTGAAGCGTCCACATGGGTCACCTCTGCGCCCGCCGCCGAACAGGCCAGAGAAGCCACGCCGGTATAGCCGAACAGGTTCAGCACCTTCGGGCGTTTCAGGGTCCGCACCCGCGCATCCAGCCACTCCCAGTTCGCTGCCTGCTCCGGGAAGAAGGCGAGGTGGCGGAAGGGCGTGAAGCGGCCGGTGAAGCGCACATCACGCCAGGCCAGCGGGAAGGTCTCGACCGGCTTGCCGGCGAAGCGCCAGCGGCCGTCGTCGTCCTCGTCCTGCGCCTGCGGGGCGAAGGTGGCGTCGGCCCTCTCGAAGGCCGCGGGATCCCGCGGCGACCAGAAGCACTGGGGCTCGGGCCGTACCACGGTGAACCGGCCGTAGCGCTCAAGCTTCAGCCCGTTGCCGCTGTCCAGCAGGGCGTAGTCCTGCCACCCCCGGGTGAAGAGCGTTTCAGGCGATGGGTTCAGGCGTGGCGACATGGGCCGCTGATAGGCCGGGCAGGGCCGTTTCGTCCAGCGCGGCGTCATCCGCCGGGGGTGCGACCTCCAGCCGATGCCGGGTCTTGTCCCACCTGAAGGGCTCGATCAGCAGCCGCCAAAGCGCATGGCTGAACGCCAGACTGAGCAGGCACCAGTAGATCGGCGCACGGATCATGTCCCACGGACCATAGGCTATGCCCGCCCGCCGTGCGCCGACCTTGCACGACAGCCAGGCGGTCGCCGCGCCCAGCACGAGAACGCTTAGCGCCAACTGCGAGGTTTCCGGCGGCAGGCCCGCCGCCAGCGCCACCAGCACAGACGCCGCCACCCACGACAATGTCGGCCCATAGAGCGCCGCCGAAGCCAGACCCACGCCTAGCGTCACGCACAGTGAAATTAGCCCCCTCGGCCCGAGCGCAAGTGGGTTTCGCGTGTGCACGCCCCACGTCTGCATATAGCCCTTGAGCCAGCGCGTGCGCTGGGGCAGCCAGTCATACAGCGCCCCCGGCGGGGTCTCCCACGTCGGCCGGTTCATGACGCCCAGCCTCCAGCCGCGCCGCCAGAGACGGAACCCCAGGTCGGCATCCTCGGTGACGTTCCAGGAGTCCCATCCCCCGACCGCGCGGAGCACATCCACGCGGAAGTGGTTGCTGGTGCCGCCGAGCGGGAAGGGCAGCCCCAGCCGGGCCATGCCGGGCAGGGTGGTCTCGAACAGGCTGGCGTATTCGGCGGCGAACTGCCGATCAATGAAGGGCGTGGTCGATCCGTCCGGGGCGCGGACCCGAAGCGGCGCCTGCAGGCAGGCCAGTCGCCCGTCGCCCTCGGCCAAGAACCGCGACGCGGCTTCCCTCAACTGGCCGGGGTCCGGCGCATCCTCGGCGTCATAGATGGTCAGCAGATCGCCGGTGACGAAGGGCATGGCGCAGTTCAGGGCGCGCGGCTTGGTCTTCGGCTCGCCCGGCGGCGCGATGAAGACCTCCAGCCAGTCCGGCTTCGGCGCGGCGCGGGCGGCGGCTATGGTCGCGACGTCCCGCGCCTCCAGAACCAGAAATCCCTGCAGCCGATCTGCCGGATAGTCGAGAACGGCCAGACGCGCGATCAACTGTCCCACCACCTCCGCCTCGTCATAGAGGGCGGCGAGGATGGTGTAGCGCGGCCAGATGTCCGGAGCCGCCGGAACGGGAGTCCGCTTCGAGCCGACGACCACCAGAAGACATCGCCACCCGGCGACGCCCAAGAAGCCGACGCCGGCGACCGCGGCGGCCTGATCGAACAGCGCGCGAGAGGCGTTGCGGGCGACCCAGACCACCAACAGCAGCACGACGGCGCCCACGCCCCACTGAAACAGGGACAGGCCGCGACGGGCGGCGCTCTGGTCGCGCGGAAGCCCGCCAGACGGGGACTCGCCGCCCGATTTCCCGTTTTTGATGTGCGTATACAGCCCCACACGCAAAAGTTAACGTCCAGTTGCGCGACTTTGCAACTGCTTGGCGTGTGGGAGAGAATGTCGCTATTCAGTGGGCAGACCTTCGGAGTCGCGCGTGACAGCCACCACAGCCACCGCCAAATCCGCCCGCAAGCCCAAGGGCGAGGGCCACGAGCGGCGCGCCGAGATTCTCGCCGCCGCCGAACGCATCTTCGTCGAACTGGGCTATGAGGGCGCGACCATTCGCAAGATCGCGGATGAAGTCGGCCTGTCCTCGACCGCCCTCTACATGCATTTCGCCGACAAGGGCGAAATCCTTCAGGAGATCTGCCGACAGGCGTTCGAGTCCCTGCTGAAGGCCAATCGGGAAGCCCTCGCCGAGGCCGTTTCGCCCGAGGAACGCATGCGCAAGATGATGCGCGCCTATGTTGACTTCGGCTTCCACAACCCGAACGCCTACCGGCTGGTCTATATGACCCGGCCGTCCGAGCTGCGCGAGGGCGCCCAGGACGCGGCCCAGACGATGGGCGGAGAACTGTTCGGCGCCTTCCTGGAAGTCATTCAGGAACTGGAGTCCGCCGGGCGGCTGAAGAGCGACGCCCGCACGACCGCCCAGGCCTTCTGGGCGGGCGGCCACGGCGTGATTTCGCTGATGATCGCCAAGCCCTATTTCGATTGGGTTGACCGGGAGGAGCTGGTCCGGACCCTGCTGGAGGGTCTGTTCGCGGGCCTGCTCAAGTCTTGATCCGGCGGGCGGCCATCGCCGCCACGGGGCTGATGATCATGGCCGGCCCCGCCGAGGCGAGGCCGACGCGTATCCTGTCGCTGGATCAGTGTGCGGACCAGTATGTGCTGGCCCTGCGTCCCGACGCGGACCTGGCCCTGTCGCCCCGCGCTGACGATCCCGATTCCTGGCTCCGGGAAGCCGCGAAGGGCAGGGCGCGGGTCCGCCCAACGCTTGAAGCCGCCGTCGCCTTCCAGCCCGATGTCGTGGTGCGCTACTGGGGCGGAGAGCCGCGCCTGTTGAACCGACTTGAGGATCGCGGAACGGCCACCGTCGTCATCGCAGACGCCACGGACTTCGACGGAATCCGCGCCAACATCCGCGCGGTCGCACAGGCGCTGGACGCCGAGATGCGCGGCGAGGCCCTGATCGCCCGAATGAACGCCCGGCTGGCGCAGGCCGCGCCGACGGCGCCGGAGCGCCCCACGGCCCTCTACCTGACGCCCGGCGGCTTCACGGCGGGCAAGGAAACCCTGATCGACGCGATCTTGCGCGCCGCCGGCTACCGCAACGCCGCGGACAAGCCCTACTTCAATCCGGTCAGCGTCGAGCGCATCGCCCTGTTCCCGCCCGTGCGGTTCGTGCTGGGTTTCTTCGACCAGTCCCGGGCGGACTGGCGCGGCCCCGGCCGCCACCCCGTCGTCCGTGAGGCGGCCCGGGGCAAGGTCGCCGCCAAGCTCCCGGCCGCTACCCTGACCTGTCCGGCTTGGTTCGCCGCCGATGCGGCGGCAATGTTGAGAGACGGCGCTGCGTGAACCGTCTGATCCTGATCCTCGCGGCGACCATCATCGTCGCCCTGGTCCTCGCCGTCAGTTTCGGCGAGAGCGCGCTGACCGCCGTCCAGTTTGGACAGGCCTTCGCTGATCCCGCGTCAGCCCCCGGCGAAGTGCTGTGGGCCGTGCGGGCGCCCCGCGCCGTGACCGCCTTGCTGGTCGGGGCGGCCCTGGGCCTGTCGGGCGCCGTGATGCAGGGCCTGTTGCGCAATCCGCTGGCCGATCCCGGCGTCCTCGGCGTATCGGCCGTGGCCGCCTTCGGCGCCGCGAGCGCCATCGTGCTGGGCGCGGCCGCCGTTCCCGGCGCGGTCGAGGTCTCGGCCCTGATCGGAGCAGGTCTGGCGGGCGGCCTGCTGATCCTGTTTTCCAGCCGGGTGCGGTCGCCGGAGGCCCTGATCCTGTTCGGCGTCGCCCTGTCCAGTTTCGCGGGCGCCGCGACGGCGCTCATCTTCAACCTGTCGCCATCACCCATCGCCTCGGCGGAGGTGATGAGCTGGCTGCTTGGCTCGGTGCAGAACCGCAGCTGGATCGACGTCCTGTGGGTGGCGCCGGTCCTCGCCGTTTCGGCCGGTCTATCCGTTGTGGCCGCGCCCGGCCTGAAGATGCTCAGCCTCGGGGACGAAACGGCCCGAACCTCGGGCCTGCCGATGGCCCGGCTGCGTCTCTTGGCTCTGCTGGCGGCGGCGCTGGCGACCGGGGCGGCGGTGGCGGTGTCCGGCGTCATAGGTTTCGTCGGACTGGCCGCGCCCCATCTGGTGCGCGCCACGGTGAGAGGCGACCCGGCGCGGCTGCTCCTCCCGGCGGCGCTGGCGGGTGGCCTGATGCTGATTGGCGCGGATCTTCTGGCCCGGATCACGCCGACGGATCAGGAGCTGAAGCTGGGGGTCTTCACCGCCCTGGTCGGCGCGCCTCTGTTCGCCCTGATCGCCTGGCGCGCGGCGCGGGAGTGGCGGCTGTGAGCGCCCTGCAACTGATCGACGCGACCGCAGCCCTTGGCGGGCGTGAGGTCTTGAAGACCGTCACTCTCTCGGTGGCGACCGGAGAGCTGGTGGCGATCGTCGGTCCGAACGGCGCGGGCAAGTCCAGCGTCATTCGCGCCCTCGCAGGCCTGCTTCGGCTGACGGGCGGGAGCGCGCGGCTGGACGGAACGGACCTGCCCCGGCTGTCGGCCCGTGAACGGGCAGAGCGGCTTACCTATCTGCCCCAGGGAGGGCGGATCGCCTGGAACCTGCCCGCCGTCGAGGTCGCCGCACTCGGTGCGCCCTTCCTGTCCGGCGACGAGGCGTTGGCGGCGGCGCACGCGGCGCTGGCCGAGGTTGAAGCCGCCCATCTGGCGGACCGCGGCGTGGCAGAAATGTCCGGCGGGGAAAGGGCGCGCGT
This sequence comes from Brevundimonas sp. FG8, assembly GCF_057808845.1. Classification (NCBI taxonomy): domain Bacteria; kingdom Pseudomonadati; phylum Pseudomonadota; class Alphaproteobacteria; order Caulobacterales; family Caulobacteraceae; genus Brevundimonas; species Brevundimonas sp. FG8. Next base: position 79,473 of record NZ_JBMDIU010000003.1, read on the forward strand.
GCTGCTTGCGCGGGCTCTGGCGACGGGGGCGAAGGGGCTGCTGGCCGATGAACCGGTCGCCGGACTGGACCCCGACGCCCAGCTTCTGGTGCTGGAACGAGTGCGGGCAAGGGCGAGGGCAGGGCAGGCCGTCCTGATCAGCCTGCACGACCTTGCGCTGGCGGCCCGCTACGCCGACCGGGTCATCGTCCTGCACGAAGGGCAGGTGGTCGCCGACGCCTCGCCGCTGAAGGCGTTGACGCCAGAGGTTATGAAGACTGTCTTCGGCCTGAACGCCCACTGGATCGACGGGCCGTATGGCCCGCTGCTGTCCAGCCTGCGTCACTCGCCCGAAGGATCGGGCTCCGGCGTCCGGTAAGGTTCCTCGCCGTCCACGGCCGAATAGGCTTGGGGCCCGCGCGGAACGCCACGACGCAGATCGTCCGACAGGGTCAGCGGCGCCGTGCCGCCGTTCAGCCGGGCCTTGTAGATCGACATATTCTCCATGACCCGCATCATGTAGTTGCGGGTCTCGGTGAAGGGCGCGCACTCGATGAAGTCGACCGGATCGACTGAGCCCGCGCGCGGATCGCCGCACCGCGCCACCCACTGCGGCGGTCGCGCCGGACCGGCATTGTAGGCCACCGTCGTCAGCAGCATCGACCCGTTGAAATTGTTCATCAGGTCGCCGAGGTGGAAGCTGCCCAGCGTCATGTTGAAGTCGGCGTCATAGAGCCGCTCGTCCGAGAAGGGCAGGCCCAGCTGGCGCGCCACCCCGCGTCCGGTGGCGGGCAGGAATTGCATCATGCCACGCGCATTGGCGTGCGACCGGGCGCGCGGATCGAAGCTGGATTCCTGACGGGTGATCGCCTGGGTGAACTCCTGCGGCGCGGCGCCCGGCACGACCGGCGGAATGCGGATCGGATACTGGCGCTCGGGCAGCAGATAGCCGCGCTGGCTGGCGGCGCGCCCGATCATCATGGCCGTGAAGCCTTCGCCATAGCCTCGCGACGTATCCATCATGAGGGCCAGTTGTTCGATGTTCGGAACGTCATCGTCCAGCTGGTAGGCGAAGACGCGGAACAGGCTGGCCTCGCCGGTCTCGCCCAGAATGCGCCAGGCGCGCACGACCTCGTTGCGCTCGAACGCGGCGCGGTCGGCGTCGGACGGAACGGGGTCGGCGGGCAGGGTGATGCTGCGCTGTCCGGCCTTCTCGGCGGCCAGCTGGCCATAGAAGGTCTGGAAGTGCCGCGATCCCGCGCGGTAGTACTCGACCGCCGAAGGCGTGTTGCCCTGCGCCTCGGCGGCGCGGCCCAGCCAGTAAAGCGCCCGCCCCTGGGTGATCGGGGTGGACGAGGTCTGGCGCAGAACCTCGAAATGCTGCGCCGCCCGCGCCGGATCGTTCAGCTTTACCAGCGCAACCCAGCCGGCGAAGAACTCGGCGTCAACCTTGCGGTCGCCGCCAGGGAAGCCGTGGCCGTTGAAGGCGTCATAGGCCGCCTGCCAGTTCCGGGCCTGCAAGGCGTCGAGGTAATAGTTCCGTCGCTCGGCCCACAGGGTGTTCTGGGCATCTGTCGAGGACGGCGCGGCGGGCAGGTAACGGAGGATCGGGAAGGCTTCGGACTGACGATTCTGCGAACGCAGGACGCGAACGCGCTCCAGCACGACGGCGGGCTCGATCGCCTGCGACGGGGTCAGTCCGGCGACGATGGCGTCGGGACTGTAGGCGGTTCGCAGAGCCATAACGGCATTGGCCACCGTCTGCCGCTCGGGCGAAACCATGGTCACCATGGCCCGGGTCGCGGGTCCATGTGGCCCGAGCAGAAGCATGTTCAGCCGGGTCTCGTGATCGTCCTGCGTCAGGGTCGAGCCCCAACGAGCCAGAACACGGGCCTGCTGGTCCGCGTCGAAGGTGCGGGTCCGCCACCAGTCCTTGATCAGACGACGCGCCTCGTCGCCGCGGCCACGCTGATCCAGCGCCTCCGCCAGAACAATGGCGCCCTGCACCGTGGTCGGGGCGTCCCGGCTGAACAGGGCGATGGCGGCGTCCGGCCCGGCATAGGCGCGATCCAGCGCCCGCTCGACGGCCTGACGGCGGCTGTCGGCGCGGGGCCACCCGGCGAAACGGGTGTTCACGTCCGACAGGTCGCCCCAGGACATCGCGTCTGCCGAGGTGTCCAGCAGCGCCCATTCCACCAGCTTGCGGGCGGCCGGATCTCCGATCCGGGCCATGGCCGCGCGGGCGCCGGGCACGTCACGCGCACGGGCGGCGGCCAGTCCCTGACGGAAAAGCGCGGTGTCCTGATCGTTCAGCGTGCGCGGCTGGTTGCTGGCCGGATTGACGGGGGTGGAGGCGTAGTAGGGCACTTCCTGCGACAGCAGGACTTCCGGCGCGGGAGAAAGAGCCAGTACGGCCGCGAGACTGATTCCGATCATTCCGTGTCCGATTCCCATTCGTCGCGGTTGCGGTCGCCGAACCGGCAACCTACCCTCCGGCGCTTCATATTCAGGCGACTACCGCCCAACTCCACGCAGGACCATCGTTTCAATGACCGCCCCCTTGTTCAAGGGCGTGATCACCGCCCTGATCACACCACTTCGTGACGGAAAGGTGGACGAAGCCGCCTTCACGACGCTGCTCGAACGCCAGATCGCCGCCGGAGTTCACGGCGTGGTGCCCATGGGCACGACCGGAGAGAGCGCTTCCCTGCATCCGGAGGAACATCAACGGGTTGTCGAACTTTGCGTTCAGGTCGCGGCCGGTCGCGTGCGGGTGATCGCCGGCGCCGGCGCCTCGTCCACCGACAAGGCCATTGATCTGGTGCGTCATGCCAAGACCGTCGGCGCCGACGGCGCCCTGGTGGTGACCCCCTACTACAACCGGCCCTCGCAGGCCGGGTTGGCCGCGCATTTCGAGGCCATCGCCGAAGCCGTCCAGCTGCCGGTCCTGCTGTACAACGTGCCGGGACGCACCGGCGTGGATCTGGCCAATGAGACTGTGGCCCGTCTGGCCGCCCATCCGAACATCGTCGGGATCAAGGACGCCACCGGCGACCTGTCGCGGATCAGCTGGATGCGTGCCAACATCGACGGCCAGTTCGACCTGATCTCGGGCGATGATCCCAGCTACCTCGGCTATCACGCTCACGGCGGGGTCGGGGTGATCTCGGTCACCTCGAACGTCGCGCCGGAAGGCATGGTCGCCCTGCACAACGCGGCCCAGTCGGGCGACTACGCCACGGCGCGCCAGTGGCAGGACCGTCTGATCGGCCTGCACAAGGGCCTGTTCCTGGACAATTCGCCGTCGCCCTCCAAATACGCCCTGTCACGTCTGGGCTTCTGCACCGAGGAGGTCCGCCTTCCGCTGGCGCCGACCGCCGACGCCGTGAAGCCCGCGATTGACCGCGCGATGGCGGACGCCGGACTGTAAGGACAAGAAGGGCTCATGGCCTCCGAGAAACCCAAGATGAAGGTGCTGGCCGAGAACCGGCGCGCCAGGTTCGACTACTTCCTCGAGGACTACACCGAGGCGGGCATCGCCCTGCTCGGAACCGAGATCAAGGCGTTGCGCGACGGCCGGGCCAATATCGCTGAATCCTACGCGGCGGTGGAGGGCAGGGAGATCGTTCTCGTGAACGCTGACATCCCGCCCTACAAGCAGGCCAATCGCTTCAACCACGAGCCGCGCCGCCACCGGAAGCTGCTGCTGCACCGCAAGCAGATCGACAAGTTCATCGGCGCCGTCCAGCGCGACGGCCAGACCATCATTCCGGTCCGGCTGTATCTGAACGAGGCGGGCAAGGCGAAGATCGAGATCGCGCTGGCCAAGGGCAAGAAGCTGCACGACAAGCGTGAGGCCAGCGCCGAACGCGACTGGCAACGCGACAAGGCGCGGCTGATGAAGGAACGGGGCTGAGCGCCTCCGAGCGGACGGAATGTCGCGCGCGATAACGCCGCATCCTCGCCCCGAGCCGATCAGGATAACGTTGAAATCAGTGAGCGCCCCCGCCTCCTGGGAGCGTTCACGCGGCGGTGCGCCGGGATTTCGATCCGGGCGCACCGCTGATCGGCGCAAGGTTCAGCCCAAGGGTCAGCCGAGCGGCACAGCATCCATAACGCCCTGCGCCGGCGCGGAACTGTAGGCGTCCGCGCCGCCGGGACCGAGCGACGGCTTGATCATCGGTTGCAGCACGATCCCGCCGGCCGCGATCGCGGCGGCGCCCAGCAGTGCGATGATTGCGGTTCTCCGTTCGCGGGGGGAGAAGACCCCGTTGCCCCTGATCATGACAGCCTCCAAAGCTGCGCGATCAACGTAACCGACTGTCCGCCGTTCCACGCTCGCTGAGCGAGGTTTTTCGGGGTCTGATTCCCGTGGCGCCGTGGCCACAGGCGCGATCCCCTCTCGTCAGTCCCGCAAAGGCGCTCCACCCGAATGCCGGGGGCGTCCGATCTCGCCCAGCAGGTCGATCAGGTCCACGAAGGCGTCGGCCTGACGGCGCAGTTCATCGGCGATCTGGGGCGGCTGGCTCTTCACGGTCGAAACGACGGTGACCTTCACCCCCTTGGCCTGCACCGCCTGCACCAGACGCCGGAAGTCCCCATCGCCGGAGAACAGCACGACGTGGTCCAGCCTCGCCGCCAGCTCCAGCATGTCGACGGCGATCTCGATGTCCATATTGCCCTTGGTTCGCGTATGACCCTGGGCGTCAGTGAAGCGCTTCACCGGCTTCTTCACGACCGTGAAGCCGTTGTAGTCCAGCCAGTCGACCAACGGCTTGATCGGCGAGAACTCCTCACCCTCGACCACGGCGGTGTAATACAGGGCCCGAACCAGATCGCCCTTCGCGCGATACATTTCGACCAGCTTGCGAAAATCGAGGTCTGTATTCAGCGCCTTGGCGGCGGAGTAGAGATTGGCGCCGTCGATGAACAGGGCGGTGCGGTCAGCGGGATTGGGCGTCATGGAAAAGGGCTCCGAGGAAATGGGCGTCCAGCTCCCCGTCGAAATAGACGGCGAGCCTGATCCGGACACCGCTGTGATCGTCGCCCTCGGCTGCAATGACAAGGGGGCCTGGCGCGATTGCCGTGAAGCGCTGGAGGCGGCGCTGGCACGGTTTCGAACGGAGGGTATCGACATCGTCGCCCGCTCGTCCTGGTGGAGTTCGGCCGCCTGGCCGGACCCGACCGATCCGCCGTTCCTGAACGGGGTGGTCATCGTGCGTACCGACCACGACGCCCACGCCCTGATGGCCGCGCTCGGCCGCATCGAGGACGCCTTCGGCCGCCAGAGGTCCGTGGCCAATGCGCCACGCACCCTGGATCTGGACCTGATCGCCTATGGCCGCCTGACCGGCGATCTGGATGGCCTGATCCTGCCCCATCCGCGCGCGCGCCAGCGCCTGTTCGTCATGGGGCCGCTGGCGGAGATCGCGCCGGACTGGATCGAACCGGAGTCAGGCCGCCGCGCCGCGGAACTGGCGAGAACCGCCGATGGCGGCCGGGACGCCCGTCCGACGCCCTGATCATCAAGGGCTTATCGCCCAAAATACGCCCATGTGGCGTTGCACAAACAGGTCCACATCTATATTTTGCGCGGTTCTATCCCGCGTCCGAGGAAATTCATGGCCCGCGTCACTGTCGAAGATTGCATCGAAAAGGTGCCGAACCGCTTTGGTCTGGTTCTGCTGGCCGGTCACCGCGCCCGCAACATCGCAAACGGCGCCGCCCTGACGATCGACCGCGACAACGACAAGAACCCGGTCGTCGCCTTGCGCGAACTGGCCGATGACACGGTCATCCCGGACGAGCTGCAAGAGAACATCATCACCACGCTGCAACGCGTTGACGAGCGGACCGAAGCCGAGGACGAGGCCGAGACCGTCGCCCTGCTGGCCGAGCCGCAGCACATGAACATGGCTGAAGCCGAGCTGATCCGCGCGCTGCAAAGCGACCGCGACGGCGGGCAGGAGGAGCGATACTGACGGCCGATCCCGCCAACGGTATCACCATCCTGCCGGCGCGGCAGTCCGCGCCGCCCCCTGAAGCTGCCAATCTGAACGACCCTGACGGCGCGGCTCCGGTAAAGACCCCGGAGCCCGTTCGAAGCAAGGTGTTGCGCCAGTTCGAACTGGTCGAAGCCGTTCGCGCCTATGACCCGACCGCGGACGAGAACCTTCTCAACCGCGCCTACGTCTATGCGATGAAGATGCACGGCTCGCAGCTGCGGGCCTCGGGTGATCCGTATTTCGCTCATCCGATCCAGGTCGCGGGCATCCTGACCGACTACCGGCTGGACACCGCCACCATCGTCACGGCCCTGCTGCACGACGTGGTCGAGGACACCTCGGCCACGCGCGACGACATCGCCCAGATGTTCGGCGAAGAGGTCGCGGTTCTCGTCGAGGGCGTGACCAAGCTGTCGCGCCTCGAGCTTCAGGCCGAACACACACGTCAGGCCGAGAACCTTCGCAAATTCATCCTCGCCATCAGCCGTGACGTCCGCGTCCTGCTGGTCAAGCTCGCCGACCGTCTGCACAACATGCGGACGCTCCAGTATGTGAAGCCCGAGAAGCGCGAGCGTATCAGTCGCGAGACCCTGGAAGTCTATGCCCCGCTGGGCCGTTCCATCGGCATCCACTCGATCGCGTCCGAGCTGGAAGAACTGGCGTTCGAGCATCTGAACCCGACCGCCCGCACCGCCATCGAGCGCCGTCTGGAGGCGCTGAAGCTGGAGCACGGCCGCGCCATCGACGGCGTGTCGCGCGAGGTCGAGCGGGTGCTGGCCGAAGCCGGCGTCACGGCCCGCGTTCTGGGCCGCCAGAAGACGCCGTACTCGATCTGGCGCAAGCTGCAGCGCAAGTCGGTCGGCTTCTCGTCCCTGTCCGACATCTACGGCTTCCGCGTCATCGTCGAAGCGGAGGACGACTGCTATCGCGCCCTGGGCGTCATCCACCGCGCCTGGCCGATGGTGCCCGAGCGGTTCAAGGACTTCATCTCGACGCCCAAGTCGAACAACTACCGCTCCCTTCACACCACCATCGTCGGGCCGGGCGGCCTGCGCATCGAGATGCAGATCCGCACCGAAGCCATGGACCGCGTGGCCGAGGACGGCGTGGCCGCGCACTGGGCCTACAAGAACAAATCCTATGGTTTCGACAAGGAAGCCATGGAGGCCGACGGCGGCCGCGACCCGCTGCAGAACCTGCGCCACCTCGTGCAGGTCATCGAGCATGGCGAGGGCGGCGAGGACTGGGTCGAGCACGCCAAGCTCGAGATGTATCTGGATCAGGTCTTCGTCTTCACGCCGAAGGGCTCGCTGATCACCCTGCCGCGCGGCGGCATGCCGCTGGACTTCGCCTATGCAGTTCACACCGAGGTCGGCGATTCCGCCGTCGGGGTGAAGGTCAACGGCGAACTGAAGCCGATGCGGACCCAGCTCCAGAACGGCGACGTGGTCGAGATCATCCGCGGCGCCAAACGCGAGATTCCCGTCGACTGGCGCTCACTGACCGTCACCGGCCGCGCCCGCTCGGCTATCCGGCGCCACATCCGCACCTCCGAGCGCGGTGAATTCCAGAAACTGGGCCGCGCCACGCTGGAACAGACCCTGTCCCGCGCCGGCAAGGCGATGGACGAGGTGTCGCTGAAGCCCGCGCTGGAAACCCTGGCCGTCGCTTCGGAAGACGATCTGTTCGAGGCCATCGGCAAGGGGCGTCTGTCGGCGGCCAAGGTCGGCGAAACCCTGTTCCCGGCCCTGAAGGGCCGCCTGAAGGCCGGGCCGGACCGCAAACGGATCGCCGACGATCAGGCCCGCCTGTTCGTGCGCGGCGGCGGCCTGACGCCGGGCGTCAGCATCCACTTCGGCCAGTGCTGCTCGCCGGTGCCGGGCGACCGCATCGTCGGCATCATGGAACCGGATGTCGGCCTGACCGTGCACACCATCGACTGCCAGCGTCTGGCGGACTTCGCCGACGACGATTCTGTCTGGCAGGATCTGCAATGGACCCCGCAGGCCGAACAGGGCGCCGTCGCCGCCGCCCGCCTGCGCGCCACCATCAAGAACGCGCCCGGCGTCCTGGGTCAGGTCGCCACCCTGATCGGCGAAGCGGGCGGAAACATCCTGAACCTGGTAATGAGCCACCGGCAGCAGGACTTCTTCGACGTGGAGATCGACGTCGAGGTCGAGGACGCCCGCCACGCCACCATGATCATGGCCGCCCTACGCGCCAATCCGTCCGTTGATACAGTGGAGCGCGCCCGCGGGTGAGTGAAGAGCGTCCCCTGAATGCGGCGCAGCTGGCGTCGCCCTCCTACCGTCTCGCCGCCCTCGATCAGGACTTCGTGCTCAGCGAAGCCATGCGCGGCGCCCGCTTCCTGATGGAGTACGAGAAGGCCGAACAGGCGCTGAAGGCCTGGGGCGTGCGCTCGACCATCGTGGTGTTCGGCAGCGCCCGGGTAGGCGAGGACGCCGGACCCAGCCACGCCCGCTGGTACGCCGAAGCCCGGAGGTTCGGCCGCATCGCGTCGGAACGGGGCGGCGCGATGCGCGGCGATGTCGGTCATCCGCGCGACAATGTCATCGCCACCGGTGGCGGACCGGGCATCATGGGTGCGGCCAACCGGGGCGCCCATGACGTCGGCGCCCCCTCCATCGGCTTCAACATCACCCTGCCGCACGAGCAGGAGCCGAACCCGTGGTCGACGCCGGAACTGACCTTCCGCTTCCACTACTTCGCCATGCGCAAGATGCATTTCGCCATGCGCGCCAATGCGCTGGTGGTGTTCCCGGGCGGCTTCGGCACCTTTGACGAACTGTTTGAAATCCTGACCCTGCGCCAGACCGGCAAGGAACGGGCGATCCCGATCGTGCTGGTGGACGAGGCCTACTGGAAGGCCGTTGTCGGCTTTGACGCCCTGGTGGAGCACGGCATGGTCGCGCCCGCCGACCTTGAACTGATCAGCTTCGCCGAGGACGCCGAAGGCGCCTGGGCCGAGCTTCTGGCCCGCGGCCTGAACCCCGGCGGCGAAAACCGCACCGATCCGCATCAACCGGCCCTTCAAAGCGAGGCCGTGACGGAGTAGGGGACGCATATGACCTCCGAAGACGTTCTCTCCGAATTCCGCGACGCCGGCGCCCTGCGCGAAGGCCACTTCGTCCTGTCGTCCGGCCTGCACAGTCCGACGTTCCTGCAGAAAAACCTGGTCTTCATGGACGCGGAGCGCTGCGCCCGCCTGTGCAAGGCGTTGGCGGAGAAGATCGTCGCTGCCGTCGGCCCGGTGGACGTGGCCATCTCGCCCGCGGTCGGGGGCATCATCCCCGGTTACGAGACCGCCCGCTGGCTGAAGGTCCCCTCGATGTACGTCGAGCGGGTGGACGGCGAATTCAAATTGCGGCGCGGTTTCCACGTCGAACCCGGCCAGAAGGTCGTCATGGTCGAGGACATCGTCACCACGGGCCTGAGCTCGCGCGAGTGCATCGCCGCGATCAATGCCGCGGGCGGTGAAGTCGTCGCCGCCGCCTGCATCGTGGACCGCTCGGGCGGCCGCGCCGATGTCGGCGTGCCCCTGATCGCCCTGGCGACGCTGGACGTGCCCGCTTACCCCGCTGACGCCCTGCCGCCGGAACTGGCCGCCATTCCGGTGGAAGACCCGGGCAGCCGTCGTCTGTCGAAAGGCTGATTGAATGAGCGAACGGGTCCGGCTGGGCGTCAACATTGACCATGTCGCGACCGTGCGGAACGCGCGCGGCGGCCTGGCGCCCGACCCGGTACGCGCGGCGCAGGACGCCCTGATCGCCGGCGCCGACGGCATCACCGCCCACCTGCGCGAGGATCGCCGCCACATCTCGGACAGCGACATCGACAGCCTCTCAGCGGTGCTGCGCAGCCAGTCGCGCCCGCTGAACCTCGAGATGGCCGTCACGCAGGAGATGCTGGCCATCGCCCTGCATCACCGCCCGCACGCCGTCTGTCTGGTGCCGGAGAAGCGCGAGGAACGGACGACCGAGGGCGGTCTGGACGTCGTCGGCGGCCACAACTGGATCACGCCGGTCGTGCGCCAGCTCACCGAAGCCGGATCGCGCGTCTCCCTGTTCATCGGCGCGGACGCCGCGCAGATCGCCGCCGCGCACAGCACCGGCGCGGCCGTGGTTGAGTTGCACACCGGCGCCTTCTGCGACGCCGTGCGCGAGGGCCGCGAGGAAGAGGCCAAAGCGGAGCTGGCCGCCCTGCGCGCCGGCGCGGCGCAGGCCTCCGCTCTGGGGCTCGAAGTCCACGCCGGACACGGCATCGACTACGACACCGTCATTCCGGTCGCGGAAATCCCCGAGATCGTGGAACTGAACATCGGCCACTTCCTGATCGGTGAGGCCATCTTCGTCGGTCTGGGACCGGCGATCAGCAGGATGCGCGATCTGATGGATCAGGCGCGTGGGATCGGAACGGCGGCATGATTCTCGGCGTCGGCGCGGACCTGTCGGATATCCGGCGTATCCAGGACACGCTCGACCGCTATGGCGAACGCTTCAAGGAGCGCTGCTTCACGCCGTTGGAACGCGCCCGTTCGGACCGCAAGCCGGACCCGTCGTGGAGCTACGCCAAGCGGTTCGCCGCCAAGGAAGCCTGCGCCAAGGCGCTGGGCACCGGCATGCGTTCGGATGTGTACTGGCGCGACATGGGGGTGGTGAACCTGCCCTCCGGCCAGCCGACCCTCGCCCTGACCGGTCCGGCGGCCGAGCGTCTGGCCCGTATGACGCCCCCCGGACATGAAGTCCGTATCCATCTCACTCTCAGCGACGAACACCCTTACGCCTTGGCTTTCGTGGTCATCGAAGCCTTGCCCGTCGCTTAATCACGTTATACCGCTTTGCCCGCTGAAAACCGCGCAAAGCGGCTGGGGGACAGGGTTCACATGAGCGACGAACACAAGCCGCACGACGACCACGCCGCCGACGGCGCGCATGACGCCGCGCACGGCCACGACGATCACGCCGCGCCGGAAGCCGCTGCGCAAGCGCACGACCACGCGGACCAGGCGCCGACCTCCGACGCCGCGCAGGGGGAGCCCCCCGCTGAAGCCGGGGTCGTGTCTGAAGAGACTCACGCTCCGATCGAAGCCCACGATGCGCCTGCCGCAGAGCAGGTGACTCTCGAGGACGCGCCAGCCGAAGCCGCTCCGGTCGAGGCGGCCGCTGTCGTCGAGGACACGCCCGGCGACTCTCCGGCCGAAACTCACGAGCCGGCGCCCGTCGCCGAAGAGATCGTGCACGAGGCGCCCGCGGCTCCGGTGGAAGCCATCGAGGAACCGGCGCACATCGAGCCTGTCCACGAAGAGCCCGTCCACGAGGGCTCCAGCGTCCCCGAGACCACTGCCACCGCCGCCACCGTTGCGGGCGCCGCCGCTGTCGCGGCCAGCACGGAACAGAAGCGCCCGATCTGGAGCGACGCGGGCGACGCCCCCTTCGAGGACGTCGATACGACCCCCGTCTATGCGCGCGGCAAGAAGGACAGAAAGGCGAAGAAGCAGTCGCAAGGCTTACTGGGCGAGCTGTGGGAGATCGCCAAGACCATCGCCGTGGCCCTGTTCATCGCCCTGGTCCTGCGGATCCTGCTGTTCCAGCCCTTCACCATTCCGTCCGCCTCGATGGAGCCCAACCTCTATCAGGGCGACTACATCGTCGTGTCGAAATGGTCCTACGGGTATTCGAAGCACTCGATCATCGGCAGCCCGGACATCTTTGACGGCCGGATCGAACTGCCGTTCGTCAGCAATGCGCCCAAGCGCGGCGACATCGTCGTCTTCAAGCTGCCGAGCAACAACAGGACCGACTACATCAAGCGCCTGATCGGCCTGCCCGGCGACCGCATCCAGATGGTCAACAACGTCCTGAACATCAACGGCCAGCCGGTGCGCGACGTGGTCCTGACCAACGCGGACGTGACCAACCTCTACGGCCTGCCGGTCATTCAGCTGGAAGAGACCTTCCCGGACGGCTCCAAAACCTTCCGCGTGCAGGACTTCGGTCCGGGCAACGAACTGGACAACACCCCGGTGTTTGAAATTCCCGCCGGTTACTACTTCATGATGGGCGACAACCGGGACAACTCGAGCGACAGCCGTGTTGATCCGGCCCAGGGCGGCGTGGGTCTGGTCCCGGCCGAGAACCTGATCGGCAAGGCCGAGATCATCCTGTTCTCGTGGAACGAGGGCGCCTCCTTCGGCAATCCGGTCAGCTGGTTCTCCAAGGTCCGCCTGAGCCGCTGGTTCAAAGTCCTGAACTGATGACAGACAGACGGGCCGAGGCTGTTCGTGCGCTCACGCGCAACCTCGGCCATGACTTCAGGGATCGGAGCCTGCTGGAGCAGGCCCTGACCCACGCCAGCGTGGGCGAGGGCGCCGAGCGTGATGCGCGCGGCCGGCCTTTCATCGACAATCAGCGGATGGAGTTCCTGGGCGACCGGGTGCTGGGTCTGCTGGTCGCCGACCGACTGATGCGCGATTTCCCCGAGGCCGACGAGGGCGACATGTCCGCCCGCCTGCACGCCCTTGTCGACAAGGCCGCTTGCGCCCGCGTCGCCGAACGGCTGGATGTCGGCCCCGCCATGCGCCTGTCGCCGGGCGAAGCGAAACAGGGCGGGCGCCGCCGTGAGGGCGTTCTGGGCGACGCCATGGAGGCCATCCTCGCCGCCGTCTGGCTGGACGGCGGGATCGAGGCGGCCCGGCAGGTCTTCGACCACGCGTGGCAGCCCGAGTTCGCGGCCACCCCAAAAAAGGCCCTGACCAACCCCAAATCCGCGCTTCAGGAGTGGGCGCTGGGGCAGGGGCGCGCGCTTCCGACCTACAGAATTGTCGAGCGAACAGGCTCGGACCACGCCCCGACTTTCACGGTCGAAGCAAGCGTAGCCGGATATCCGCCCTTGACCGCACAGGGGCGATCACGTCAGGACGCGGAGAAAGCGGCCGCGACGGCCCTTCTCCAACGTGAAGGCGTGATTTGACCGATCTCCAGAACCAGCATGCCGGCTTCGCCGCCATCATCGGCGCTCCCAACGCGGGCAAGTCCACGCTGGTCAATCGCCTGACCGGGACCAAGGTCTCGATCGTCACCCAGAAGGTGCAGACCACGCGCTTCCCGGTGCGCGGCATCGCCATCTACGGCGACGCCCAGATCGTGCTGGTCGACACCCCCGGCATCTTCAGCCCGCGCCGCCGTCTGGACCGCGCCATGGTCGCCTCGGCCTGGGGCGGCGCCGATGACGCGGACGTGGTCGTCCACCTGATCGACGCGGCCTCGCACATCGCCGCCGAAGGCAAGGACGGCACGGCCGCTGACCGCCGCTCGGCCGAGGACACCGAGACCATCATCGCCGCGCTCAAGGAGGCCGGAAAGCAGGTCATCCTGGCGCTGAACAAGATCGACGGCATGCGCCGCGACACCCTGCTGGCCCTGTCGCATTCGCTGTATGAGACGGGCGTCTACAGCGAGGTCTTCATGATCTCGGCCCTCAGCGGCGACGGCGTGGACGATCTGGGCAAGCGGTTGGCCGAGGCCATGCCCGCCGGACCGTGGCTCTATCCCGAGGACCAGTCCGCCGACGTGCCGATGCGCGTTCTGGCCGCCGAAATCACCCGCGAGAAGGTCTACCTGCGCGTCCACGAGGAACTGCCCTATTCGGCGGCGGTCGAGACCACCTCGTTCGAGGACCGCGCCGACGGATCGGTCCGGATCGAGCAGACCATCTATGTGGAGCGCGAAAGCCAGCGCCCCATCGTGCTGGGCAAGGGCGGCCAGACCCTGAAATGGATCGGCCAGAAGGCGCGAGAGGAACTGAACGAACTGCTGGACCGGCAGGTGCACCTGTTCCTGACCGTGAAGGTCGACCCCAAATGGCAGGACAGCCGCGCCCTCTACGCCCAGTTCGGGCTGGACTACGACGTCTAAGAGTTCGCGTTCGGTGTTCAACGTCCCCCGTCGCGCCGGGAACCATCCCCGGCTGGCTCTCGGCTTTCTGGCTCTGCTGCTGCTCACCGTCATCGGGCTGATCGCCTGGGGTACGGTGCGCACGCCGCAGATCGCCGAGGCCGCGCCTGATCCCCTGCCGCCCCGTCCGCCGGTCGAGGTGGTGGAGCGTCTGCCGGACCTGAAGGCGCAACTAGACCGCTGGGGCGCCTCCGGCCAGTTCAGCGGCGGCGTTCTGGTCGCCAAGGGTGACGAGGTTCTGTTCCGTCAGGTTCACGGCTGGGCGAACCGCAGCCTCGACAAGCCGATGGCGCTGAACACCCGTTTCCGCCTGGCCTCCGTCAGCAAGCAGTTCACCGCCGCCGCCATCCTGCGCCTGCAGGACGAGGGCAGGCTGTCGGTCAACGACCCGGTCTGCAAATACATCCAGCCCTGTCCCGCGGCCTGGGCGCCGATCCGGCTGCACCATCTGCTGTCGCACACCTCCGGCATCCCCGACCTGATGGCCCGACCGGGCTGGGGCCTGCGCCGTGTGACCCCCGCAACGCCGGAGGAACTGACCGCGGATTCCATGCGCTACGGCCTCCAGTTCGCGCCGGGCACGAAGGTTCGGTACGACAACGCGGGCTTCAACCTGCTGGGCGCCGTGGTCGAAAAGATCACCGGCATGGGTCTGCATGACTATCTTCAGCAGGCCTTCTTCAGGCCGTTGGGCATGACCGACACAGGTTATGACGACGGCGGCGCCGACATGGCCATGGGCTACGCCAATCTGGCCGGGGGCGTGACGCCGCAACCGAACGCCAACGTCAGCATCGTCTACGCGGCGGGCGCCCTGTATTCGACGCTGGACGACCTGCTGATCTGGCAGCGCGCCCTGCACCACGGCCATGTCCTGTCGCCGGACAGCTATCGCCAGATGATCGCCGATCACGCGCCGCAAGACACGCCCGACGAGCGTGGCAAGCCCCGTCGGCTCTGGGGCTACGGCATCTATGAGAAGGCGCTGGGGCGGCAGGTTCGGCCCGAATTCGAGGACAACCAGATATTCCACACCGGAAGTTGGTCCGGTTTCCGCAATCTGATGACCTATCAGCCGGATCAGGATGTGACCGTCATCGTCCTGTCCAACAACTACCACCAGCGCGAAGCGGTCTTCCTGCTGTCCCAGCAAGGTATGGCCGAGGCCCTGGGCCGGGATTTCCCCAGAACGGTCGCCCGCTAGCCACGATCCTCGCGCGCCCACCGGTCCCGGCGCGCCAGTTCGGCGGGGCCGGGCTCCTGTTCGGCGAAGCTGCCGGTCTCAACATCGCCCGCCAGCCGGTAGCGATTCACGACCACGCCGGTCGCGGACTGAACGCTCTTTTCCAGCGCCCAGCTGCGCGGGCTCGCTGACCCGTCGAACAGTCGCTTGCCGCGCCCCAGCATGATCGGGAAGGTGAGGGTGGCCAGTTCGTCGATCAGCCCCTCCGCCAGCAAGGTCTGCACCAGCTCGCTGGACCCCTGGATCAACAGGTCACGCCCGTCCGTCGCCTTGAGCGCCCGCACAGCCTCGACCACATCCCCCTCCAGCCGGTGGCTGTGAGCCCAGGTCATCGGCGTGTCAGGCCCGGCGGCGACGTATTTGTTGATGGCGTTGAAAGTGCGGCCGATCTCATCGTCCATGGTCGGCCAGTAGGCGGCGAAGATTTCATATGTCCGCCGCCCCAGCAGCAGGTCGTAGCCGTCGCCCATGGCCTCGCCCATCAGGCCGCCCGCCGCCTCATCAAAATGAGGCCAGACCCAACCGCCGAAGGCGAAGCCCCCGGTCGTGTCCTCCTGCGGACCGCCCGGTCCCTGCATGACGCCGTCGATGGAGATGAAGCTGGCCAGTCGGATCGTGCGCATCATCGGTCTCCGCGATCAAAGGGCCGCCCACTGGGGCGGCCCTGTTGCATCCCTTGTCAGGCCGCCGAAGGCGCCCATCCCTCGGCCGGGATCGTGTTGACCATCCACGGGATGCCGAACCGGTCGACCAGATTACCGTAGCCCGGCGACCAGAAGGTTTCGCCAAAAGGCATATGCACCGCGCCGCCCTCCGACAGGGCGTCGAACCACGCCTTCGCCTGGGCTGCGTCCCCGGTGTGCAGGGTGACGTCAAAGCCGTTCTTCGGCTTGTCGATGTTCGGGCCGAACTCCGGCGGAATGTCCGCGCCCATGATCGACTGGTCGCCGACATCCAGCCAGCAATGCATCAGCCAATCCTTGTATTTCGCGTCCACGGGCATGTCCGGCGGTCCATCGCCGAACGGATAGGCTGCCGTCACCTTGCCGCCCAAAACCTTGGCGTAGAAATCGAACGCCTCGCGGCATTCTCCCTTGAAACTCAGGCTCGTCACGATCTTCATGGTCGTCTCTCCCTGTGGTTCTTGTCAGCTCTTGTTGGCCGCCAGCCAGGCCTCCAGCCGGTCAGCGGTGCTGTTCCAGCCATGCTTGTGGCCGGTCAGGCTCTGTTCGGACTTCAGGCCCTCGTGGGTGAAGTCCATCCGGGTGCGCCCGTCCTCTGTCTCGGTCAGGACCATGGTGACCAGCGTGTCGACCGGCGGCCCGTCCTCGTGGGACTCGTCCCATTTGAAGGTGAAGACCAGCCGCTCGGGCGGCGCGATCTCGCAATAGACGCCACCCTGCCAGAGGTCCTGCCCGGTATCCGGCGAACGCAGGCAGGCCCTCCATTCGCCGCCGACCCGCAGGTCCTGGGTCACGCTGACCGCCGGCCACTCGACCGGACCCAGCCACAGAACCATCGCTTCCGGATTGGTCCACGCCCGCCAGACCAGCGCACGGGGCGCATCGAACACGCGTCGCATGTTCAGGGTCGGGCGGGACGTCTCGGCTTGTGTCAGGCTCATGGAGGCGTCCGCTCGCTCAGTGGGTCTTCAGCAGTTCGGCCAGCTGATCGGCGCAGGTCCCCCAGCCTTCGTGGAAGCCCATGGCCTCGTGCTGTTTCATCGTCTCGGCGTTCCAGTGCCGGGCGGTGGCGACATATTCGGTCCGACCGTCGGCGGTCGGGGTCAGTTCGACGGTCCCCACCATGAAAGGCTGTCCGGCGGGCTTCCAGTCCGGTGTCAGGGCGTCGGTCGTGATCCAGCGCTTGCCCGGCTCGACGTGCAGGAAGATGCCGCTGTTGGGCATGGTTTCGCCGTCCGGGCCATGCATGACGAAGTTGAACACCCCGCCCGGACGCGGGTCGATCTTCACGTCCGACAGGGTCCACGGACGCGGCACGAACCACTGCTGCAGAATTTCCGGCGTCATCCACGCCTTCCAGATCTGTTCGGGCGTCGCATCGATCACGCGACGCAGGGTCAGGGCGTGCTCATGCGCCTCGCCGTCGGTGTGACAGGGATTGTTTTCAGTGTCCTGGGCCATTGGAGGAGTCTCCCTTCTGGATTTTCTGGAGGTAGGCGTCGAGGCGGTCGAAGCTGGCCTCCCAGTACCGGCGATAGTGCTCAAGCCAGTCGGCGACGGTCTTCAACGCTTCCGGTTCGAGGCGCGCGGGACGCCATTGGGCTTCCTTGCCCCGGCTGATCAGCCCGGCCTTCTCCAGCACCTTGAGATGCTTCGACACGGCCGGAAGGCTCATGTCGAACGGCTCGGCGAGCTGGTTCACGCTCGCTTCGCCTTCGGTCAGCCGCGCGAGGATGGCCCGACGGGTCGGATCAGCCAGGGCGGCGAAACGGGCAGAGAGAAGGTCGGTGTCCATCAGGCGTCTTTATATATAACCGATAAGTTAAATGCGCCCGATGCACCTCATTGTCAACCATCAGGTTAAATAAAGATCGAGGCCACCCGCGAGGGGCCTCGGCGCTTACGCACGCATCGAGCCGGTCTTTTGAACCGCCGGCGCCCATACGGGCCTCCGGCGGGAGATGCGGCTCCCGTGCTTCGCGACAACCGGGGTGAGCGCAATGGCGATGATGCCTGTGTTCGCACGCGACAATCGGACGGGGAGGGGTAATCATGTACGGCACAAGGGGAGATCGAACCATGAAAGCCATCGCCGTCGCCGCAGCCGCCCTGACCCTGCTGAGCGCCCCCGCCGTGCAGGCGCAGGATGCGCAGGCCGAGATCGGTGAGGTGCTGGACCAGTTGAACGTCGCATCGACCGCCGCGGACACTACCGCCTATTTCGCCCTGTTCACGCCCGACGCCCGCTTCATCGGCACGGATGCGACCGAGCGTTGGTCGCTGGCGGAGTTCCGCGCCTATACCGAGCCCTACTTCGCTCAGGGGCGCGGCTGGACCTACACCCCTCGCGACCGGGTCATCACCATCGCGCCCATCGACTGCCGCTGCCTCGCCTGGTTTGACGAGGTGCTGCACAACGCCAGCTACGGCGTCACCCGCGGCTCCGGCGTGCTACGCCTGACCGAAGACGGCTGGAAGATCGAACAGTACGTCCTCAGCTTCACCATCCCCAACGACAAGGCGCGCACCGTAGTCGAGGTGGTGGGGGGCGAGAACTAGCCCCCCCAAAAAAGCAGGTCAGCGACGGATCACGGCCGACGCCGGGCCATCGCGTCCAGCTCCGCCGAAATCTCCTGAATCCGGCGGGCCCGGGTGTTGAAGTCGTTCATGTCCGACAGGCTGGTGAAGGCGATCTGGCCGTACTCCACCACCCAGCGACGGCGCTCCAGAATATCGAGCTGAGCGTCCATCTCGTCGAACATCATGGTGCTGAGTTCAAGACTGACCTGGGTGTCTTCCTTCTCGCTGGCGACGCCCTGCTCGAACGCCCTGAGCATCTGGGCACGACGGGGGCCGGACACGGGCAGTTGACCGATCTCGGCGCGGGCCTGGACGCGCAGTTGCTCATCGTCCGCCTGCGCCTTGACCATCATCTCGCGCAGGTCACGGACCTTGCCGCGGGCGCGGGCCAGACCGCCCCGCTCGGCCAGAGCGCCGGATTCGAAGAAGTCCTCCTGAACGATGGCCGCGCGCTCGTCCCACATCCGGTCGGACAGCGCCTCCCGGCGCGCCTCGACGCGCTGGCGGACCTCATCCATGGCCTTCTGTTCGGCCATCATCCCGGCCCCGACCACGCGGAAGCCGGAGGCGGGCACGGCGCCGACCACCGCGATCCCCGCCAGGATCGCCAGCAGCGTCAGGCCGCCGGAGGTGTGCCTGCGTCCCAGCACGAAATACAGCAGCGCCCAGACCAGCGCCGCGCCCAGCAGGCCGCCGACCAGACCCACGCCGACGCCCAGCGCCAGATCGACCGGCATGTTGGCCGTGCCCGTCACCTTGGTGAAGGACTGGCTGACCGAGAAGATGAAGGCCCACAGGAAGACGGCGATCGCCCCGAACACCGGCCCGGCGAAGCCCGTCGGCCCGCGCTTCTTGCGTCGGGAATTCGAGGTCGGAAAATCGGTCACAAACGCCCCCCGGCGAACTCTGTACGCCCTGACCGTAGCCCATCGGGACAGCCGCCGACAAGGCGCGGAGCTTTCTGGATAATCCGGCGGCTGTTCCCCGGACGTTCCGCAGGCTAAAGCAACCCTCATGGACTTCACCGAAGACGCCTTCGTCCTTTCCGCCCGCGCCCATGGCGACACCGGCGTGGTGGTCGATCTGCTGACCGAGGGGCAGGGGCGGCGCGCGGCCTATGTCGCGGGCGGCGCCTCGCGCAAGATGAAGCCCTTTCTGCAGCCCGGCGCCCGGGTCGTGGCCGAGGTCCGCGCCCGCACCAGCGAGCATCTGGGCACGGCGCGTCTGGAGCCGGTGGGCGAGGGGCCCAGCGCCCTGTTCGATGACCCCATGGCCCTGACCGGTCTGGCCGCCGCCGCCGCGGTGGCGCAGGGCGCCCTGCCGGAGCGCGAGCCGCACCCCGGCGCCTTCCTCGCTTTCGAGGCGCTGATGGGCGCCTTCATCCTCCCGGACGTCTGGCCCGCCGTCTTCGTCCGGTTCGAGGCGGGGCTGCTGGAGGATCTCGGCTTCGGCCTGGATCTCAGCCGCTGCGCCGCCACCGGCTCGACCGACGACCTGTGCTGGGTCAGCCCCCGCACCGGCCGCGCCGTCAGCCGCGAGGCGGGCGAGCCCTACGCCGGAAAGCTGCTGAAGCTGCCGCCCTTCATGCTGGGCGCCCAGGCGGGTCTGGCCGACGGCGACATCGGCGACGGCTTCGACCTGACCGGCCAC
Organism: Brevundimonas sp. FG8; assembly: GCF_057808845.1. Classification (NCBI taxonomy): domain Bacteria; kingdom Pseudomonadati; phylum Pseudomonadota; class Alphaproteobacteria; order Caulobacterales; family Caulobacteraceae; genus Brevundimonas; species Brevundimonas sp. FG8. The sequence continues at coordinate 99,586 of NZ_JBMDIU010000003.1, forward strand.
TTCCTCGAACAGTTCGTCTTCCACCCGCTGGACCGCCCCCTGCCGCCCGCCCGGGTCTGGATGATCGACAAGCTGCGCCAGTCCGGGCGGCTCTAGGCGCTAGCCGAAGGTGAAGGCGAAGACCTGCGCGCCGGGATCGAGAAACTCGATCTCGAACACCCGCTCCCGCACCTCTCCCGACTGCCGAACCAGCTGATACAGTCGTTCGCTCTCGATCCGACCCAGCCCTTCGGCATTGATGTCCGCCCCTGCGTCCCCGCGCGGCGGCTGGCCGTCGATCCGGACCCGGAAGCGGGGCGAGGCGCCGGTCGCGCCCGGTCCCATGACCAGATGCAGATCCCGCGCCCGGAAGCGGAAGGCGACGCGTCCCCCGGCGGCCCGCAGGTCGGCATGCTCGTCCGTCACCCGCCAGCGCCCCGCCAGGCTCCATTCGTTCAGTGACAGCGGCCGGGCGACATAGTCCTTCACCACATCCCGGGCGAATCCGCCGGGCGAGCGGAAATTCTCCGCCCGGGCATAGCCGACATAGGTCTCGGGCGAGGCGATGCGCGCGAAATCGGCGGGGGCGGCGGCGCCCGCGCCCTCGACCCGCACCGTGCCGCCTTCGACCTGTGCGCCGGCCTCCTTCAGCAACTGCTGGATGACCCGCTCCGACCCCTCGTAATCCCCCTCGCCGAAATGGTGGTGGCGGATGCGGCCTTGTGCATCAATGAAATAGTGGGCGGGCCAGTAGTTGTTCCGGAACGCGCGCCAGATGGCGAAGTCATTGTCCATCGCGACCGGATAGTTCACGCCCAGCCGCTCGATGTTCTGACGGACATTGGTCTCGGACTTCTCGAAGGCGAACTCGGGCGTGTGGACGCCGATCACGACCAGCCCCTGTTCCCGGTACTTCTCCTCCCACGCCTTCACATAGGGAATGGAACGCAGGCAGTTGATGCAGGAATAGGTCCAGAAATCGACGAGCACGACCTTCCCGCGCAGCTGCCCGGTCGTCAGGGGCGGGGAGTTGATCCAGGTCGTCGCCCCGCTCAGCGGCGGCATGACGCCCTCGACGGGCAGATCGCTCACATCCTCCGGCGCACGGTTCAGCGGCACGCCGCGACCGATGGACGTCAGCAGGGTCTGTTCGATCCGGGCGGTTCCGGCGGCGGAGATGCGGGTCAGCAGCCCGGTGTCGAGCCCCAGGGCGATGGCGGCGACCCCGACCAGCACAAGCGCCCCCAGACCGCGCCTCAGCCATTCCCCGGCCCCCAGCGCGCCTTTCATCGCCCTGAACACCCGCCCGCCGGTCAGCAGGGCCAAGGCCAGGGACGTCGCCGCCCCCGCCGCATAGGCCAGCAGCAGAACGGTCGATCCCACGCCCGCCCCCTGCAAGGCCGCGCCGGTCAGGATCACGCCCAGGATCGGCCCGGCGCAGGGCGCCCACAGCAGGCCGGTCGCCACGCCCAGCAGCAGGGACGCGCGCACGTCGCCCTCGTCGCCCGATCGGGTCTCCACCCGGTCGGTCAGCCACGACCCCATGCTCACGAAAGGCCGCATCAGCCGGTCGCCAAGGGCCGGAACCAGAAGACTCAGGCCCAGCACGGCCATCACGGCCAGAGCGATCCAGCGCCCGACCTCATTGGCCCGCACCGCCCATCCTCCGCCCAACGCCGCGAGGGTGGCGACGCCGGCGAAGGTGACCGCCATCCCCGCCAGCAACGGAAAGCCGTTGCGCATGAAAGGACGGTCGGCGCGGGCGAAGACGAATGGCAGAACGGGCAGGATGCAGGGGCTGACGATGGTCAGGGCGCCGGCCAGATAGGAGAGCAGGAACAGGATCATGCGAGGGCCTTTCCGATGCGGCTACAGTCCGGATACGTCGACGGGGCGGTCCGGATCATTCCTGGGCACGCAGATCGCCCATGCGGCCCAGCGCCTGACGCGTCTCCCGGACCAGCGTCTCAACGAGGGCCTCCGCCGGCATCGCCCGGCTCAACGGCGCGCCCTGACCGGCCCAGTTGGGCATATAGCCCGTATCGCCCGCCGCCGTGGCCGCCGCGTTCAGCGCCTTGCCGATGTCATAGGCGAACGGATAGGGCGCGATCCGGCCCTCGTCGGCGCGGCGCATGAAGTCATTCTCCAGCCCCCGCGCGGGTCGCCCCGAGATGGCCGCGCTGACCCGTGTGCGTCCCGCATCCGCTCCGGCCAGCTTCGCCCGATAGGTTGCGCCCGCCGCGCTTTCCGGGCACGCGACGAAGGCGGTGCCCAGTTGAGCCCCCGCCGCGCCCAGCGCCAGCGCCGCCGCCACGCCCGCGCCGTCCATGATCCCGCCCGCCGCGATCACCGGAATGTCCAGCGCCGTCGACAAAAGCCGGGTCAGGGGCAGGGTGGCGAAGCGGGGATCGTCCGCCGGATCGAACACCCCCCGATGCCCGCCCGCCTCGACGCCCTGCGCGATCACCATGTCGATGCCCGCCCCCTGAACCGCGCGCCCTTCCTGCGGCGAGGTCGCAGTGGCCAGCAGCACGATCCCCGCCGCCTTCAGCGCCGCGATCCGCGCCGCGTCCGGCAGGCCGAAATGAAAGCTGACCACGGCGGGCCGTTCCTCGATCAGCAGGGCCAGCGCCGCGTCGTCCACGCGGAAGCTGCGATAGATGTTCTTCAGCTCGACTGGCGGCTCGGCGCCGAAGGCCGCGAACCACGGCTTCAGGCTGTCGATCCAGTCGGCGTTGCGCGCCGGATCGGCTTCGACGGGATCATGGCAGAAGACGTTGACGTTGAACGGCCCGCCGGTCAGCGCCCGGGTCTTGCGGATCGCGGCCCGCGCCTCGTCCACGCCCACCGAACCGATGGCGATGGAGCCCAGCCCGCCGGCCTCCGTCACCGCCGCCGCCATCTCCGGCGTCGAGGTTCCCGCCATCGGCGCCTGGATGATCGGGTGACGCAGGTTCAGGCGGCGGGTGAGGGCGGTCTGCATGACGAAACTCCGTTGCTTCCCACATAGGCAATGCCCGCCTTGGAGCCAGCCACCGACAAAAGTTCAGCCGAATTTGTGCGAAGAAATTCAGCATTGTCAGGGCGTTGTTTTTTACAGTTCGCCATTTGCCTCGCACGACTCCGACAGAGGCGAAAATACAAGGCATGACACAGCCCCCCTGCATCAACCGCACCCACCGCCCGGAAGACGTCTGGACCGCTATTCGCCATGACTACTGCGCTGGCGCTTCCACCCTGCTTCTGGCTGAGCGCTATGACCTCACGGACCGCAGCATTCGCCGCCGCGCCGCGCTGGAGAACTGGCGGCGCGACGCCGACACCGAGGCCCTGCGTCCTCGTCCCCGCGACCAGCGGGGACAGGAAGAGCAGGTCTATCCCGCCTTGGCGCAGATCGATGATCTGAACAGACAGGACCTCCATGACCTGCTGTTCACCCCTGACGTCACCGAACTCGCCCGCTTCGCTTTCCGACGGGCGGCCGAGTGCGCAGCCCTGGATGGACCGGTCCAGACGGCGGCCTGGCTCCGCGTGGCGCGTCTAACCACAGATCTGCGCGACCGCCGCGCCGACCTGACCGGGGTGGTCTACCGGGACGCCGACTACATCCGGGCGGAAATGATGCATGAGCACTCGCCGCCCGACGAACAGGAGGACGGGTGAACGCATCCGGCTGTGGACACAGGGTCCGATATGTCCGCTATGTCCGCTAAATTCGAACCGGACCGGACTCTGACCGCTAGACTTCCGGGCTCAGATTGCCGATTCGGACCCCATGAGCATTCATACGCCTCCGCCCGAGGGCGGCCGCATCGTTGACGAGCCCATGGGCGACGCGCTGTCCAGGCGCTACCTCGCCTACGCCCTGTCGACCATCACCAACCGGGCCCTCCCGGACGTGCGCGACGGATTCAAGCCGGTGCACCGCCGGATCATGTACGCCATGCACCAGATGCGGCTGAACCCGCAGGCGGCCGCGCGCAAATGCGCCAAGGTCGTCGGCGAGGTCATGGGCGGCTATCACCCGCACGGCGACGCCTCGATCTATGACGCCCTGGTCCGCCTCGCCCAGGACTTCTCCCAGCGCTATCCGCTGGTCGACGGTCAGGGCAATTTCGGCAACATCGACGGCGATAGCGCCGCGGCCATGCGCTACACCGAGTGCAAGCTGACGCCCGCCGCCGTCCTGTTGATGGAGGGCATCGACCAGAACGCCGTCGACTTCCGTCCCACCTACGATGATCAGGACGAGGAGCCGGTCGTCCTGCCCGCAGGTTTCCCGAACCTGTTGGCCAACGGTTCGTCGGGCATCGCGGTCGGCATGGCGACCTCGATCCCGCCGCACAACGTCGGCGAACTGATCGACGCCTGCCACCTGCTGCTCGAAAACCCCGATGCGACGACCGAGGAACTGGTCACCCGCGTGCCGGGACCGGACTTCCCGACGGGCGGCGTGTCGGTTGAGGGGCACGCCTCCATCCTCGATGCCTATGAGACAGGCCGGGGCGGGGTGCGCCTGCGCGCCCGCTGGGAGACCGAGGATCTGGGCCGCGGCGTCTGGCGCATCATCATCACCGAGATTCCGTATCAGGTGCAGAAGTCGCGCCTGATCGAGGCGCTGGCCGACCTCATCGAGAACAAGAAGGCCCCTCTGCTGGGCGATGTACGCGACGAGTCGGCGGAGGACATTCGCCTGATCCTCGAGCCAAAGACCCGGACCGTAGAGCCTGAAGTTCTTATGGAAAGCCTGTTCAAGCTTTCTGACCTGGAAGTCCGCTTCCCCATCAATATGAACGTTCTGGACGGCACCGGAACGCCCCGCGTTCTGGGTCTGAAGGCCTGTCTGCGCGCCTTCCTCGATCACCGTCAGGAAGTTCTGATCCGACGCGCCCAATGGCGGATCGAGCGCGTCGAGAAGCGCCTGCACCTTCTGGAAGGTCTGCGGATCGTCTTCCTCAACCTCGACGAGGTCATTCGCATCGTCCGCGAAGAGGAACAGCCCAAGGCCGTCCTGATCGCCCGCTTCGGCCTGACCGAGATGCAGTCCGACTACATCCTCGACACCCGGCTGCGTCAGCTGGCGCGCATCGAGGAGATGGCGATTGAAAACGAATTCAAGGAACTGTCGGAAGAACTTGCCACCCTGCAATCACTTTCGACCTCGCCGGCCAAGCAGTGGAAGCAGATCGGCAAGGACCTCGAAGCCGTTCGCAAGGCCCTGATCTCGCCGCGTCGCACCACCATCGCCGAAGCCGTGGACACCTCCGCCTTCGTCGCCCCCGAAGCTTTCATTCCGCGCGAGGCGATCACCGTCATCCTGTCGGAGCGCGGCTGGATCCGCGCCGCCAAGGGCAAGGTCGAGGACCCGTCGGAACTGAAGTTCAAGGAAGGCGACAGCCTGGCCTTCCTGGTGCCCGCCTGGACGACCGACAAACTGCTGGTCGCGGCCTCCGACGGCCGCATTTTCACCGTCGGCGCCGACAAGCTGGCCTCCGGGCGCGGCCATGGCGAGCCGCTGCGCCTGATGATCGAGCTGGACGAGAAGGCCGAGATCATCAACCTGCTGGCCCACCAGCCGGGCGGCAAGCTGCTGATCGCCTCGAAGGCCGGCTACGGCTTCATCGCGCCGGAAGACGACCTGCTGGCCCAGAAACGCGGCGGCAAACAGGTGCTGAACGGCGAGCTTCTCGCGGCCCTGCGCGTGCCTCAGTCTCCGGCGGGCGATCACATCGCCACCATCGGCGAGAACATCAAGGCGTTGATCTTCCCGCTGGCCGAACTGCCCGAAATGGGCCGCGGCAAGGGCGTGAAGCTGCAGAATTTCAAACAGGGCGGTCTGGTCGATGTCACCGTCTTCAACGCCGAACAGGGACCGGAATGGGCCGACGGCGGCGGTCGCCGTCGCAACTGGCCGGACTGGAAGGACTGGCTGGGCAAGCGCGCCCAGGCCGGCCGTCAGGGCCCGCGCGGCATGCGGAAGTTCCGCTGAACGACGGGTGACGCCGATTTCATTATCAAGCGCGGCCCTGTCGCGCGATAATCACGAAGGACCGGGCCTCCGGTCGGTTGGAGAATGAAATGATCACCTGGATCATCATCGGCGTCATCGTCGTCGTGCTGCTGTTCATCGCCGTCGGCGGCTACAACAAGCTGGTCGCGCTGGATCAACGCGCCGACCAGTCGTTCGCGGACATCGACGTCCAGCTGAAGCAGCGTCAGGACCTGATCCCGAACCTCGTCGAGACGGTGAAGGGCTACGCCACGCACGAACGCGGCACCCTGGACGCCGTGACCCAGGCCCGCGCCGCCGCCGCCGGCGCCACCTCGGTCAACGACAAGGTGCAGGCCGAGAACATGCTGACCGGCGCCCTGGGCCGCCTGTTCGCCGTGTCCGAGGCCTATCCGGACCTGAAGGCCAACACCAATTTCCAGCAACTCTCGGCCGAACTGTCGGACATCGAGAACAAGCTGGCCGCCGCCCGTCGCTTCTTCAACAGCGCCGTGGGGGAGTTCAACGCCATCCGTCGTCAGTTCCCGACCATCCTGTTCGCCGGTCTGTTCGGCTTCGGCTCGGACAAGCCCTTCTTCGACGTGGGCGAGGGTGAGCGCGCCGCGCTGAACGCCGCGCCGCCGCAGGTGAAGTTCTAAGTCGCGATCATGGGCGCCGTCGGGCTCCAGACCCACATCTGGGCGAATAACACCCGGTCGATCCTGCTGCTGGCGACCTTCCCTATTCTGGTGGGCTTCATCCTGTACGGGGTGCAGCTGGTCCTGATGGGGATGGGCGTCCTGCCGGGAACGGGCAAGGGGCTCGTTGACGACATGGCGCTGGCCGCGTCGTGGCTGGGCTTCACCGTGCCCGCGGCCTTCGTCATCGCCGGTCTCTGGTTCGCCATCGCCTACTTCGGCAGCCAGACGATGATCGACATGCTGACCGGCGCCCGCAAGGTCGAGCGCCGGACAGAGCCGGAACTCTATAACCTTCTGGAAAACCTCGCCATTTCTCGGGGCCTGCGGACCCCGACCCTGCGCGTCATCGACAGCGACAGCCTCAACGCCTTCGCCTCCGGCCTGCACGAGGGCCAGTACAGCGTCACCGTTACGCGCGGGCTGGTCCAGACGCTGAACCGCGATGAGCTTGAGGCGGTGCTGGCCCACGAACTGACCCACGTCATCAACAAGGACGTGCGGACCATGATGATCGCCAGCATCTTCGCGGGCATCATCAGCGTCATCGCCGAGATGGTCTTCCGGGGTCTGCTCTACTCCGGCGCCGGTCGCCGCCGCGAGGACAACAAGAACGCCATGCCGCTGATCCTGATCGGCATCGGCTTCGCCGTGGTCGGCTTCGCCCTGGCCATCGTCATTCGCATGATGCTGTCCCGGACCCGCGAGTTCGTGGCCGACGCCGGCGCGGTCGAACTGACCAAGAACCCCGACGCCATGATCTCGGCCCTGCGCAAGGTCGACGGCCGGTCCAGCCTGAAGGGGCCGGATGAGGTCCAGCAGCTGTTCCTCGACAACCAGCCGGACGGCGTGGGTCTCGAAGGCCTGTTCGCCAGCCATCCGCCGATCCAGAAGCGCATCGAGGCCCTGGTGAAGTTCGGGGGAGGGCGGGACCCCGGCCCCTGGTCAGGCGAGGCCCTGGCGGCGTCGCCCGGCTATTCGACCTCGGTGCCCTCGACAGGCTGATCCGACATCCGCTGCCAGCCGAAGCGGGTCAGTTGCTCCATCGGCCGGAACGAGGCCTTGTAGTCCATCTTCTGCGACCCCCGGACCCAGTAGCCGAGGTACAGATAGGGCAGGCCCACCGCATTCGCCTGACGGATATGGTCAAGAATGGCGAACCGGCCGGGACTGCGGTCCTCCAGCGCCGGATCGAAGAAGCTGTAGACCATCGACAGCCCGTCCGAGAGCAGGTCGGTCAGACAGACGCCGACCAGATCACCCGGCCCGCCGTCCGGCGACGGCAGGCGATATTCGATCAGATGGGTCCGCACGGCCGTATCCTCGACCATGGCGACATAGTCGGCCCAGCCCATGCCGTTCATACCGCCCTCGGCATGCCGGGCGCCGAGATAGCGGCGCAGCAGCTCGAACTGCTCCGCCGTCGCCTCGGCCTCGACCAGATCGCGCGACAGGTCGTCGTTGCGCCTCAGAATACGCCGCTGGGAGCGTGAAAAGGCGAACCCGCCCACCGGCACTCGCACCGAAACGCAGGCTTCGCAGGCCTCGCATGCCGGGCGGTAGGCGATGTTCTGGCTGCGCCGGAACCCCGCCTGGGTCAGCTCGTCATTGACGTGGGCGCCGTCGCTGAACGGCAGGTTGGCGAACACCTTCCGCTCGGTCTGGCCGGGCAGATAGGGGCAGGGCGCCACCGAGGTCATGTAGAAGCGAAGCTGTCGCTGCGGAACGAAGGTCACGGAGTCATCTCCGCACCCGAACACGCCCGAATTCCGGCGAACCACTCATTCCCGTATCTGGCGCCGCATTTCAGCGGGGCGCAAGCCCGTTCGCCCGTCGCCCGAACCCGGCGCGACAGGCGGCCGGTCACAGGCTGGTGTCCGTCGGCAGGACAGGCGCCTCGCGCAACAGCACGATGGCGATCCGGCGGTTGCCCGCCAGCGTCGGATCATCGGGGTAAAGCGGATCGGAGCCCGCCTTGCCCGAGACCTGATAGACCCGGTCCGGATCGACGCCCGCGGCCTGGAGCACCAGCCGCGAAGCATTGGCCCGCTCTGACGAGAGCGCCCAATCATTGGGGCCCGTGGCCCGGTTCGATCCCGGCGCCGCCGAGGTGTGGCCGGTTACCGAAATCCGGTTCGGCAGCTGGTTGATCACCCGGGCCACGGCACGCAGCAGGATCTGGGCGCGGGCGTTCGGACGGGCCGAGTTCTGGTCGAACATCGAACGCCCTTCCTGATCCACCAGCTGGATACGCAGGCCTTCCGGCGTCTGGTCGATGATCAGCTGCTTCGACAGCTCCGCCAGCTCCGGCATCGACTGCATGGCCTGACGCAGGGATTCAGCGGCCGAGGCGAAATCAGCCGACTCGCGACGGGCGATCTCATCGCGGAGCTGTCGCTCGCTTGCGCCGGTCAGGTCCGAGCTCTGCCCGGCCTGCTGCGACGGGTCCTGCGGCGATTCCGGCGCCAGCTGGGTGATCACCGAATTGGTGCCCGACGACTTCGAGCCGTCATCGCCGAGCGCCGTCCCGCCCAGAATACCGCCCGAGCCCGAGGTCGTCGCCGACACGCTGGCCGGCGCGAAATACTCGGCGATGCCGCGCTTCTGTTCCGGATCAGTCGTGTTGATCAGCCACATCAGCAGGAAGAAGGCCATCATCGCGGTCACGAAGTCGGCGTATGCGACCTTCCAGGCGCCGCCGTGGTGGCCGTCATGGCCGCCCTTCTTGATCTTCTTGATGAGGATCGGACGATCACTCATGGACATGGGGAGGGGCCTTCAGCGCGCGAAACTGTCCGAACATGGGACAACAGGGTTAAGGCGACGTTTCCCATATTCGATCTCACGCACACCGCGCTTGTTTTGCCGCGCCGGGGACCGTAGGTCCGTCTGGTGACGCTCGAACCGCCGCCCGAACATCCAACCGATGAAACCCGCGCCTACCGCCGGGCGCTGGGCTCATTCGCGACCGGCGTCTGCGTCGTGACGGCCGACAGCCCGCAGGGGCCGCTGGGCCTGACCATCAACTCCTTCACCTCGGTCTCGCTGGAACCGCGCCTGCTGCTGTGGTGCATCGACGAGCGCTCGGAACGGTGGCCGGTCTTCGCTGCCGCCGACCGTTTCGCCGTGCACATCCTGCCGGCCGAGGACCTGGACAAGGCGGTGCGCTTCGCCCGCGGCGTCGCCTTGCTGGAACCGCATGAGTTCGAACGCCGCCCCGACGGCCCGCCGTGCCTGCCGGAGGCGCTGGCCCGGTTCGAATGCGCGGTGCACGACCGGATCCAGATGGGCGACCACATGGTCATCGTCGGCCGCGTCGAAGCCTGGTCGACCGCCGAAGGCGACGCCCTGACCTTCTGGCGCGGCCGCTACGGGTCACTGGGAGCAGACTGATGAAAACCGCATTCGCAGGGCTCGGCGTCATGGGCGGCCCGATGGCGCGCCACCTGATCAAGGCCGGTTATCCGGTCACCGGCTACAACCGCTCTCCGGAAAAGGCCCGCATATGGGCCGAAGCGAACGGCGGAGCCTTTGCGGCGACCGTGGCCGAAGCCGCCGACGGCGCGGAGTTGCTCGTCCTGTGCGTCGGCAACGACGACGATGTCCGTCAGGTCGTGACCGAGGCCCTGCCGTATCTGGCGAAGGACGCAGTGATCGTCGACCACACCACGACCTCGGCGAAGGTCGCGCGCGAAATGGCGGCGCTGGCGGCGGGGCAGGGGGCCTTCTTCATCGACGCCCCTGTCTCCGGTGGTCAGGCCGGCGCCGAGAACGGCCAGCTCAGCGTCATGGCCGGTGGCGATGCAGCGGCTCTGGCGCGGGTTGAGACCGCCTTGATGAGCTACTCCAAAGCCATCAAGCATATGGGACCGTCCGGCGCCGGCCAGTTAACCAAGATGGCCAACCAGATCTGTATCGCCGGTGTCGTTCAGGGGCTGGCCGAGGCCGTGCATTTCGCCCAGTCGGCTGATCTGGACACCGACGCCGTGCTGGACGCCATCTCCAAGGGTGCGGCCCAGTCGTGGCAGATGGAAAACCGCTGGAAGACCATGGCCAGGGGCGAGTTCGATTTCGGCTTCGCCGTCGACTGGATGCGCAAGGATCTGGGCCTGGTGCTGGACGAAGCCCGCGCCAACGGCAGCCATCTGGCCCTGACGGCGCTGGTCGATCAGTTCTATTCCGAGGTCCAGGCCATGGGCGGCGCCCGCTGGGACACCTCAAGCCTCGCAGCGCGTCTGCAGGATCGCAAGCCGAAGGGCTGAACGCATCCTCTCTGCTCGAGAGAGAAAATCGCGACAAATCACTGAAAAGTCGTCTCAGTCTGCGTCACGACACAAAAGCAGACGCATATTATTTCGCATAATATATCTTAGGCGATAAACGGACTGCAGTTTGAGACAGCCCTGTTTCTCCGGCCGACGTCCTCCCCGGGTCGCGTGAGAAACTTCACTGAGGCTCAGCATCAGCGTAAGCCTGTCCGTCCAACAGAGGTGCGAACATGGCGGGTCTGAAAGACAAGCGCGGCTTCATCGACAAGGACCGGATCGACCTGTCCGAGCGACAGTCCGTCGAATACTGGATGAAGCGCTGGGGCGTCACTCGTGACCAGATCACCACGGCCCACCGCAAGGTCGGCCGGATGACCAGGGACATCGCGGCGGAGCTGGGGAAGAAGCGCTGACGCCCTGCCCCGTCTCGCCTCACATGTGCAGCATGCGGCCGTAGGCGTCGAGCTGGGCCTCGTGCATGGCTTCCGACATGGTCGGGTGCGGATAGACGATGCCGTGCATGTCCTCTTCCGTCGCCTCCATGGTGATGGCGGTGACGTAGCCCTGGATCATCTCGGTGACTTCGTGACCGATCATGTGGGCGCCGATCAGGGCACCGGTCTTCGCATCGAAGATGGTCTTCACGAAGCCCTCGGTCTCGCCGGCGGCCACGGCCTTGCCGTTCACCTTGAACGGGAAGCGGCCGACCTTGACCTCCCGCTTCTCGGCGCGGGCAGCCTGCTCGGTCACGCCGACAGAGGCGACCTGCGGCTGGGTGTAGGTGCAGCCCGCGATCGGCGAGACGACGTTCGGAGTCTTGAAACCGGCGATGTATTCGGCGGCGTGGATGCCCTCGTGCGAGGCCTTGTGCGCCAGCCAGGGCGCGCCGGCGCAGTCGCCGATGGCGAAAACGCCCTTCACATTGGTCTGGCAGTGGCTGTCGATCTTGATGTGGCCGCGGTCCAGTTCGACGCCCAGGGCCTCCAGACCGATGCCGTCCGTATTGGCGGTGATGCCCACAGCCGAGATGCAGACCTCGGCTTCAAGCGCCTCGGCCTTGCCGCCGATCTCGACATCGACCTTCACACCCGAGGCGGCTTTGGAAACCTTGGTCACCTTGGCGCCGACGCGGAATTTGATACCGCGCTTCTCCAGCGCCCGTTGGGCGGCCTTGGAGATCTCCTCGTCCTCGACCGGCATGATGCGGTCAACCGCTTCCACAACCGTAACTTCCGAGCCCAAGGCACGGTAGAAGCTGGCGAATTCCAGACCAATGGCGCCCGAGCCGATGACCACGAAGGTCTTGGGCAGTTTCTTCGGCGCCAGGGCGTCGCGATAGGTCCAGATCTTGTCGCCGTCAGCTTCCAGACCGATCTGCGGCAAGGCGCGGGCGCGGGCGCCGACGGCCAGCATGACGTTCTTCGCCTCGACGGTGCGCGAACCGCCGGCCTTCAGGGCCACGACGACCTTCGGCGTTCCGGCGGCCTTCTCCAGCTTGGCCGTGCCCTCGATCACCTCGACCTTGTGCTTCTTCATCAGGAAGGCGACGCCCTTGTTCATCGTCGCCGCGACACCGCGCGAGCGCTGGATGATGGCGTCGAAGTCGAACGACGCACCGGTCGCCGACAGGCCGTATTCCTTCAGGTGCGACAGGCTCTCGTACTTCTCACCGGACTTCAGCAGGGCCTTGGTCGGGATACAGCCCCAGTTCAGGCAGATGCCGCCCAGCGACTCGCGCTCGACGATGGCGACCTTCTGGCCCAGTTGCGAGGCGCGGATGGCGGCGACGTAGCCGCCCGGGCCCGAACCGATGATGACGAGATCGAATTCAGCAGCCATGGTCAGATCAACTTCTCAATGTCGGCCTTGATGGCCCGGGGTTCGACCTGGGGCGCGTAGCGGGCGACCACCCTGCCCTCCCGGTCGGTCAGGAATTTGGTGAAGTTCCACTTCACATTACGCGAGCCCAGCAGGCCCTTCTTCTGGCTGGTCAACCAGTCGAAGAGCGGGTGCCGGTTCGGACCGTTGACCTCGATCTTGTCGAACATCGGAAAATCGACGCCGTAGGTCGTGGAACAGAAGCTGGCGATTTCATCCGCCCTCCCCGGCTCCTGCGCCCCGAACTGGTTGCAGGGAAACCCCAGCACCGCGAAGGGCCGGCCGGCCAGTTCGCGGGACAAGGCCTCGAGCCCGGCGTATTGCGGGGTGTAGCCGCAGCGCGAGGCGACGTTGACGATCAGCAGGGCCTTCCCCGCGAACCGGGACAACGGAACCTCGGTCCCGTCGATCCCGGTGGCGGTGAAGTCATAGACCGAGGTCATGCCCTGCCCTCGCTCTACGCCAGCATCGTTACGGGATCTTCGATCAACGGCTTGAACGCCTGCAGGAAGCGGGCGCCCGTCGCGCCGTCGACGACGCGGTGATCGCAGGTCATCGTCACCGTCATGACAGTAGCGACGGCCAGTTGGCCGTTCTTGACGACCGGACGTTGCTCGCCCGCGCCGACGCTCATGATCGCGCCTTGCGGCTCGTTGATGATCGACGAGAACTGCTTGATGCCGAACATGCCCAGATTGGACACCGAGAAGGTGCCGCCCTGGAACTCTTCCGGCTTCAGCTTGCGGTCGCGGGCGCGCTTGGCCAGGTCCTTGGACTCGGTGGCGATCTGCGACAGCGACTTCAGCTCGGCCTTGCGGATGATCGGGGTGATCAGGCCGCCGTCGATCGCCACAGCCATCGCCACATCGGCGTTGTGGTGCATGGCGATGCCTTCCGGCGTGTAGCTGGCGTTGGCTTCCGGCACCGCCTTCAGGGCCATGGCGGCGGCCTTGATGACGAAGTCGTTGACCGAGACCTTCACGCCGTCCTTCTCGAGCAGCGCATTGATCTTCGCGCGGGCCGCCAGCAGGGCGTCCAGCTCGACATCGATGAACAGCGGGAAGTGCGGCACCTGCTGGATCGATTCGACCATGCGCCGGGCGATGGCCTTCTTCATGCCGTCCAGCGGGATCAGGTCATAGCTGCCGTCCGGAATGCCCATCTGGGCCAGCGACTGGACGGGACGCGAAGCGATGCCCGAAGCGGCAGTCGTCGCCGGAGCGGACTTGGCGCCGCCCTTGCCTGCAGACTCGACGTCACGCTTGACGATACGGCCATGCGGGCCGGTGCCCTTGACCGACGACAGGTCCAAACCCGCCTGGGCCGCCAGACGGCGAGCCAGCGGCGAGGCGAACAGACGTCCGCCGTCAGCAGCCTTGGCGGCCGGAGCCGGAGCCGCGGCGGCCTTCGGAGCCTCGGCCTTGGCGGCTTCAGCCTTCGGCGTCTCAGCAGCCTTCGGTGCGTCAGCCTTGGGCGCAGGCGCGGCAGCGCCGCCCTCGTCCTTCAGGCGGGCGATCGGCGTGTTGACCTTCACGCCCTCGGTCCCTTCGGCCACGAGGATGTCGGTGATCTCGCCCTCGTCCACGGCCTCGACTTCCATCGTGGCCTTGTCGGTTTCGATCTCGGCGATGACATCACCGGCCTTGACCACATCCCCGGCCTTCACGTGCCACTTGGAGAGAACGCCCTCCTCCATGGTCGGAGACAGGGCGGGCATCAGGATGTCGGTCATTGCACACCTCGCGACGGCGCAACCGACTCGGTGACGGTCTGTACGTTGTTGGCCTTGATGGTGTCGCTCAGCCCCTGAAGGATGCGGTTGTACGCCTCCTTCTCATTGTGGCCGTGACGCACGGCATAGCCGTGGGCCATGTGCCGGGCTGCGATGGCCAGCAGTTGGCCGAACTGGGCCGGATCGTTGAAGGCGGGCTTCACCGACATGACCGGCTCCCCCTTGGACCACCACATGCGGATGATCTCGACGGCTTCCGCGTCCTCGGCAACGCTGTCCGGGGTGCTCAGCGCGAATTCGTTGGGTTCGCTCATGCCATCACCTGCTTCACGGCCTTGATGATCTTGTCCACGCCCGGCAGCGAGAGGGCTTCCAGATTGGCGGCATAGGGCAGCGGCACGTCTTCCTGGTGCACGCGCAGCGGCGGCGCGTCGAGGTAGTCGAACGCATGCTCGATCACCCGGGCCACGACCTCGGCGCCGACGCCCATCGGACCCCAGCCCTCTTCGGCCGAGACCAGACGGTTGGTCTTCTTGACGCTGTTGACGATGGTCTCGTGGTCCAGCGGACGCAGGGTGCGCAGGTCGACGACCTCGACCGAGATACCTTCGCCCGCCAGTTGCTCGGCGGCCTGAAGGGCGAAACCGACCATGCGGCTGTGCGCCGTGATGGTGACGTCCGTGCCCTCGCGGCGGACCTTGGCCTTGCCGATGGGCAGGACATAGTCCTCGACTTCCGGCACGTCGAACTCAAGGCCGTACATCATCTCGTGCTCGAGGAAGACGACCGGGTTCGGGTCGCGGATGGCCGCCTTCAGCAGCCCCTTGGCGTCAGCGGCGTCGTACGGCGCGATGACCTTCAGGCCCGGGACCTGCGCGTACCAGGCCGAATAGTCCTGACTGTGCTGGGCCGCCACGCGCGACGCGGCGCCGTTCGGGCCGCGGAAGACGATCGGCGCCTTGATCTGACCGCCCGACATATACAGCGTCTTGGCGGCCGAGTTGATGATGTGGTCGATCGCCTGCATCGCGAAGTTGAACGTCATGAACTCGACGATCGGCTTCAGCCCCGCCATGGCGGCGCCGACGCCGAGGCCGGCGAAGCCGTGCTCGGTGATCGGGGTATCGACGACGCGCTGGTCACCGAACTCCTGCAACAGCTCGCGGCTGACCTTGTAGGCGCCCTGGTACTGGGCGACTTCCTCGCCGATCAGGAAGACCTTGTCGTCCCGGCGCATTTCCTCGGCCATCGCGTCGCGCAGGGCGTCGCGGATGGTGGTCTTGACCACCTTGGCGTCGGCCGGGATTTCCGGATCCTTCAGCTCGACCGTCGGAACGGCAGTGACGGGGGCGGCCTTCTTCTCCGGCTCGCCGGAGGCGTCGGAGGCCGTATCCCGTTTATCCGTCGTCGCACTTTCCGTAGCCGAATTCGCAGTCGAATCCGTCTTCGAAATCGTCGGCGCGTCCTCGCCCGCCAGACGGGCGATCGGGGTGTTGACCTTCACGTTCTCGGAGCCTTCGGCGACGAGGATTTCGAGCACTTCGCCCTCGTCCACCGCCTCGACTTCCATCGTGGCCTTGTCGGTTTCGATCTCGGCGATCACCTGACCTGCGGAAACGACGTCTCCGGCCTTGATGTGCCATTTGGTCAGCGTGCCCTCTTCCATCGTGGGGGACAGCGCCGGCATCAGAATGTCGGTCACGGATCAGGCCTCCACGTAGACGTCAGTATAGAGCTCGGACGGATCGGGCTCCGGGCTCTCTTGGGCGAATTGAACAGCTTCGGCGACGATCGCCTTGATCTCGTTGTCGATGGCCTTCAGCTCATCTTCGGTCGCCTTGGCCTGCTCGAGCAGCATCTTGACGTGATCGATCGGGTCGCGGGTCTTCTTGACCTCATCAACCTCTTCCTTGGTGCGGTACTTGGCCGGGTCCGACATCGAGTGCCCCCGGTAGCGATAGGTCTTCACCTCAAGGATGAACGGGCCGCCGCCCTCGCGGGCACGCTTTACCGCGCGGGCCACCGCGTCGCGGACCGCGAGCACATCCATGCCGTCAACCTGCTCACCCGGGATGCCGAAGCTGGCCCCGCGGTTATACAGCTCGGTCGTGGACGAGGAGCGCTCGATGCTCGTGCCCATGGCGTACTGGTTGTTCTCGATGATGTAGATGGCCGGCAGCTTCCACAGCTGGGCCATGTTGAAGCTCTCGTACACCTGACCCTGGTTCGAGGCGCCATCGCCGAAATAGACAAAGGCCACAGAGTCGTCGCCGCGGTACTTGCCGGCAAAGGCCAGGCCCGTGCCGAGCGCCACCTGGGCGCCGACGATGCCGTGGCCGCCATAGAAGCCGGTCGGCACGTCGAACATGTGCATCGAGCCGCCCTTGCCCTTGGACGAGCCGCCGATACGGCCGGTCAGTTCGGCCATGACTTCCTTCGGGTCCATGCCGGCGGCCAGCATGTGGCCGTGGTCACGGTATCCGGTGATGATCTTGTCGTGGCCCGGCTTGACGCTCTCCTGAACGCCCACCGCCACCGCCTCCTGGCCGATGTACAGGTGGCAGAAGCCGCCGATCAGACCCATGCCGTAGAGTTGCCCCGCACGCTCCTCGAAACGGCGGATCAGGACCATCTCGCGGTAGAACCGCAGGAGGTCCTCTTTCGAGGCCGTCGGGGTGTTGGGAAGTTTCCTTGATTCAGCCTTCGCGGCGGGGGCTTTCGCCATCCGTGATCTCCCGGTGGGACCCCGCTAGGCAGGGACGCTTGTCGTTACGGAAAGGGGCTTTAGCAGCCTTCGATCCAGAAACGCAAAGCGACCCTGTGAAGCTGTAACCAAAGTTCACGAGTTATGCGGCTTGACGTTCCGGGCAGCCGGAGCCGTCACGCGGATCACGTAGTCGCGAGGGTCGGCAAAGCCCAGAACCGCCCGGGCGCGCTCTTCGAGCAGGTCACGCGAAAGACTGCCGTTCCGCAGATAGCGAACGCGCACTTCCAGATCCTGCTTTTGCTCAAGAATATCGGCCAGTTGGGCCTCACGGCGCACCAGCAGATCATCGCGCTCGCCGCCACTCAGCAAACCCCGCTCGCCCGTCAGGGCCTGAACGCCCAGATAGGCGATCAGCAAAAGCAGGACACATGAGGGGACGTAGGGCTTCATCCGTTCAGGCACTCGACCGCTCCTTCTGAGCGCAAACTCGCAGTCAACGAGTTATGACCGAAAAGCCCTAACGAACCGTAGCTTGGCCGTAAAATCTACGGCCGTCGCCACGCCATCCGCGACCTCTATTTCAGCAACATGCCGCCACCGAAATAGTCGGCCTGATCGCCCAGCATCTCCTCGATTCGCAGAAGCTGGTTGTACTTGGCCGTCCGGTCCGAGCGCGCCAGCGAGCCGGTCTTGATCTGACCGCAGTTGGTGGCGACCGCCAGGTCGGCGATAGTCGAATCCTCCGTCTCGCCCGAGCGGTGGCTCATGACGGCGGTGTAGCCGGCGCGATGAGCCATATCGACCGCATCCAGTGTCTCCGAAAGCGTGCCGACCTGATTGACCTTGATCAGGATCGAGTTGGCGAGACCCTCGCCGATACCGGCGGCCAGACGGGCCGGATTGGTCACGAACAGGTCGTCGCCGACGATCTGCACGCGGTCGCCCAGACGATCGGTCAAAATCTTCCAGCCGTCGAAATCATCCTCGGCGCAACCATCCTCGATCGAAACGATGGGGAAGCGCTCGCACAGGTCAGCCAGGTAACCAACCATGCCGTCGGCATCGAAGGTCTTCCCCTCGCCCGCCATGACATACTTGCCGTCCTTGAAGAACTCGGTCGCCGCGACGTCGAGGCCGAGATGGAAGTCCTCGCCGGCCAGATAGCCCGCCGATTGACCGGCCTTGGTGATGAATTCCAGCGCGGCTTCGGCCGACAGCAGGTTCGGCGCGAAACCACCCTCATCGCCGACGTTGGTGTTATGCCCCGCATCCTTCAGGGCCTTCTTCAGCGCGTGGAAGATTTCGGCGCCCATGCGCAGGGCTTCCGAGAAGTCCTCAGCGCCGGTCGGCAGGATCATGAATTCCTGGATGTCGATCGGGTTGTCGGCGTGCGCGCCGCCGTTGATGATGTTCATCATCGGGGTCGGCAGAACGCGGGCCGAGACGCCGCCCAGATAGCGGTAAAGCGGCAGGTTCGAGGAAATGGCGCTGGCCTTGGCGCAGGCCAGCGAGACGCCCAGAATGGCGTTGGCGCCGAGGCGCGCCTTGTTCTGCGTGCCGTCCAGACCGATCAGGGTCTCGTCGATGCGGCGCTGGTCTTCCGCATCCATGCCTGACAGGGCGTCGAAGATTTCGCCGTTCACGGCGTCTACGGCCTTTTGGACACCCTTGCCGCCCCAGAAGTCCTTGTCGCCGTCACGCAGTTCCACGGCCTCGTGGGCGCCGGTCGATGCGCCGGACGGCACCGCGGCACGGCCGAAGCTGCCATCCTCCAGCACCACATCCACTTCCACCGTCGGATTGCCCCGGCTGTCGAGGATCTGGCGGGCGACGATTTCAGCGATGTCGGTCATGGCGGGCTCTGCTTGCAGGAGGTCTGTCTCTCTCCGCGTTTAGCCCGCCCGAGGGCGACGGGGCAAGGAAAGAGCCCTGCCCCGCTCCCGGTCAGGCACAGCCCTCAACGTACTGGATGGACGGACCACCGGCGGCGATCGAGGCGACCTTGCCGTCCTTGCCGATCTCGAACACCATACCGCGCGCCGCAGGGTCCTCGACATAGGTGTTCAGCAGGCGGCCATTTCCGGGCCAGGTCGTCAGATAGCCGGCCGGCGCTTCGACGTATTTGTGAGGACTGAAGGCGGCGGCGCTGCCGTAGTTCGCCTTCAGCCGCTCCGCGTCGTCACCGATGCCGTAGCCTTCCTGCGTTTTCACGGGCGAACCGCGAACCAGCCAGATGCTCGTCAGCATGCCGCGCTCCAGCATGACCTGCAGCCCTTCCGGCGCCCGGGCGGGATGGAAGATGTCGCAAGCGTCCGGATCTGCGCCACCAACGGCATTCGGGTTGGCGTCCGGCCCAAGAGCCGCTTCGACCTCGGCGCGGGTCATGCCGATCCGCAGCGGACCGAAGCCATTCGCGGTGAGCACATCAGCGCCGACGGGCGGGGTCGGCGTCTGCGGCGCGGGAGCCGGAGCGGGTTCAGGCGCGGCGGCGGGCTCCTGCGGCGCATTACAGGCGGCGACAGTCAGAGCAGCGGCGGTCAGCAGAAGTCGGCGGATCATGAAGGCCTCCAGAGGTTTCCTGGAGCCATAAACGCACGAAAACGGCGCGCGATGACCTCGCGCGCCGTTAAAATCTTTCGTCCGACCGAAGCCGGCGACGTCAGAAGACTAGTCTTCCTTCGGCGTCAGAACCTGGCGGCCGCGGTAGGTGCCGGTCTTCAGGTCAATGTGGTGCGGGCGCTTCAGCTCGCCGGTGTCCTTGTCCTCGACGTAGGAGTTGGTCCCCAGGGCGTCGTGGGCGCGGCGCATGTTGCGACGCGAGGGCGATACTTTGCGCTTCGGAACGGCCATGTCCGTCTCAATCTTCTGGTCGGGCGCCGATGAGGGCGCGAAAACAATAGCGGCGGCCCCATGTCCCTGAAAAAGGGGGAGCCGCCTTGCGAGCGCGGGCTTATGCATGAACCCGCTGGCGATTTCAAGTCTCGGAACGACGAGCCCAGTCCGTTCGCGAAAGCGACAGATAAACACTATCCTTCCACACCCCGCCCACATTCACCGTCGCGGCCTCGAAGCCTGTCCGCCGGAAGCCCAGCTTTTCCAGCAAACGCAGGGACGGCGCATTCTCCGGGTCGACGTCCGCAACGGCCTCATCGAATTCCGTCAACGCGAACATGCGATCAAGCACCGCCGTGATCGCTTCGGTCGCCAATCCCTGTCCCCAGTGATCCGGATGCAGAATGTAGCCGATTTCCGGCGGGCGCCAGAACCCTGCCTTGCCGATCACCACGCCATCTCGCTCGATCAGCAGGTCCAGACCCGAATCATTTCCCGCGATCATGCTATCCAGCCAGACGGCGGTCGTTTCAGGCGACTCGTGGGGTGGCGTGGACCACCACCGGGTCGCCTCCGGCTGCGACAACACCGCGTGAACCGCCGCAAGATCTTCGGAACGGGCCGGGCGGAGCCTCAGTCGGGGCGTGACGATATCCATCATCCGCGAATTCAGGCTCGCCCTTCGTGCTGTCAATCCCGTCGTCAGACGCTGAGGTGTCGTTCCATCACGATAAAGCTCAGGTCATCCCGCTTCGGCAGGCCAAACCGTGTGTCTCCATAGGGGAAAGGCAAGGTCTCACCGGTCGCCGTGTAGCCCAGCCTCTGGTACCAGGCGATCAGGGCGACCCTTTGCGGGATGACCGAGATGCGGACACGTTGCGCGGCGAACCTCTCGGCCATGGTGTGCTCAGCGGTCGCGATCAGGCGTCGCCCCAGCCCGGCGTTCTGAAGCTTCGGCCTGACCGAAAGCATGCCGAAATAGCCGACCCCTGCCTCGCGTCGCGCAATCAGGATACAGCCCACAAGGGTATCGCCGTCCCATGCCGTCAGCAGACCTTGGTCCGGATCGGAGAGAATGGAGGCCAGGTCCTCGGCGTCGGTGCGTTGGCCGTCCAGCAGGTCCGCCTCGGTCGTCCAGCCCGCGCGCGAAGCCTCACCGCGATAGGCGCTCTCGATCAGGGCATGGAGGGCGGGAATATC
Organism: Brevundimonas sp. FG8; assembly: GCF_057808845.1. Lineage (NCBI taxonomy): Bacteria > Pseudomonadati > Pseudomonadota > Alphaproteobacteria > Caulobacterales > Caulobacteraceae > Brevundimonas > Brevundimonas sp. FG8. The sequence goes on from NZ_JBMDIU010000003.1 coordinate 120,869, forward strand.
CGAAGCGACCGCATCCCGGATCATCAGTTCAGTCACGCGCCACCCTGTCCGCCACGGCCTCGCCGATCGCCAGCGAACTGGTCAGGCCCGGGCTCTCGATGCCGAACAGAGCCACCAGACCGTCGATGCCATGGTCCTCACGGTCGCGCAGCTGGAAGTCCGGCTGCGGCTCGCCCCTGCCATGCAGCTTGGGCCGGATGCCGGCGTAGTCGGGGGTCAGCCCGCCCTCCGGCAGACCGGGCCAGAACCGCCGGATGTAGTGTTCGAACTCCGACGCCTTGGACGGATCGACCGAATAGTCCTCGGTCTCGACATAGACGAGGTCCGGTCCAAACACCGCCTGTCCGCCCAGATCCTTGCGGTAGTGGGTGCCCAGCGCGCCGGGAACGGGCGGCGGATAGACCAGTCGTTCAAACGGCGCCTTGCCGGTCAGGCGGAAATAGACTCCCTTGCCGAAATGCCCCTTGGGGATGCGGTCCGCCGGATAGCCTTCGATGCGGGCCGCCACAGCCTGTGCGCCCAGACCCGGCGCGGTCACAAGCAGGCCTGTGGTCAGGGCCGCCCCGCCCTCCCCGCCCGCGACGATCCGGAAGCCGCCGCCCGGCAGAGGCTCGGCACGCTCGAACGGAGTGGACAACACCACCGATCCACCGGCGTCCTCGATCTCGCCTTGCAAGGCCAGCATATAGTCATGACTGGCGAACAGGCCGCTCTCCGGCGACAGGATGGCCGCATGGGCGTTCAGTCCCGGCTCCATGGCCCGCGCCTGCGCCCCGGTCAGGTGCTCCAGTCCCTCGACGCCATTGGCGGTGGCCTGCTGGAAGATGGTCTCGATCCGCTCGACCTCGGCCTCTTCGGTCGCCACGACCAGCTTGCCGCATTTGCGATAGTCGACCTTGTGGCTGTCCAGAAAGGCGTAAAGCGCTCGCCGCCCCTCGACACAGAACCGCGCCTTGAGCGAGCCCGTAGGATAATAGAGCCCGCCGTGGATGACCTCGCTGTTGCGCGAAGAGACGCCCTGACCGATGTGCGGTTCCTTCTCGAGCACAAGAACCGACAGCCCCCGCTTCGCCAGCGCGCGGCCGCACGCCAGACCGACCGCGCCGGCCCCCACTACCGTCGCGTCGAAGTCAAAGCTCATGCCTGCTGCCCGTACCTGCGCGCCGCCTCGGCCTCAAAGCTGCTCATCAGGGCCGAGACCGCGCGGTCGAAGTTCGCCTGCAGCATGCCGTTGAGGAGCGGATTGGCAAAGGCGAAGTCGATCATGAACTCGACCCGCGTCCCCTTTTCGTCAGGGAAGAACTGCCAGCGGTTCCTCAGGTGCCGGAACGGCCCCCGCAACAGGCCGACCTCAACCATAGGTGCATTGCGGTCGTGCCGAACCCAGGTCGAGAAACGCTCGGTCAGGAAGGAGAAACCGACGGAGGCCTCCGCATCCACCACGGTCACGCCGGGTCGCTCCTCACGCGGGTTCCACACCCGCATGCCGGTCACCCACTTCACGAAGGCCGGATAGGCCTTCACATCCGCCACCAGCTCCGCGAGCTGATCCGGCTGATAAGGCAGGATTTTCGTAACGCGGTGAACGGCCAAGCGGGGCTCAGCGCCCAGTCTGAGCCAGACGCGCCGCCTTCAGCCGGGCGAAGTCGTCGCCCGCATGGTGGGAGCTGCGGGTCAGCGGGCTGGCGGACACCATCAGGAAGCCCTTGGCGCGTGCGATCGCCTCATAGGCCTTGAACTCTTCCGGAGTGACAAACCGTTCGATGGCCGCATGCTTGCGGGTCGGCTGCAGGTACTGGCCAATGGTGATGAAGTCGACGCCGGCGGACCGCATATCGTCCATCACCTGCATGACCTCTTCCTTGGTCTCGCCCAAGCCGACCATAATGCCGGACTTGGTGAACTGGTTGGGGTCGCGCTCCTTGACCATCTGCAGCAGACGCAGCGAGTGGAAGTAGCGGGCGCCCGGCCTGATCTTCAGATACAGGCGCGGAACGGTCTCGAGGTTGTGATTGAAGACGTCAGGCTTGGCGTCGATCATCACCGCCGCCGCCCCGTCCTTGCGCAGGAAGTCGGGCGTCAGAATCTCGATGGTGGTGTTCGGAGCCTGAATGCGGATCTGGCGCACCACTTCAGCGAAGTGGGCCGCGCCACCGTCGGACACGTCGTCCCGATCCACCGAAGTGATGACGACGTGGTTCAGGCCCATCTGCGACACGGCAAGACCGACCTTGCCCGGCTCTTCCGGGTCCAACGGCTGTGGCAGCCCGGTCTTCACATTGCAGAAGGCGCAGGCGCGGGTGCAGGTGTCGCCCATGATCATGAGCGTGGCGTGCTTCTGGCTCCAGCACTCGCCGATGTTAGGGCAGGCGGCCTCTTCGCAAACCGTCACCAGCCCCTTGGAGCGAACAATATCCTTGGTCGCATTGTACTGGCCCGACCCGGGCGCTTTCACCCGAAGCCAATCCGGCTTTTTCAGAACAGCCGTTTCCGGGCGGTTCTGCTTTTCCGGGTGACGCAGTTCGGACGGCGTCTTCTTCAACGTGTCGATCAGGGTGACCAAGGCGGGCTCGGGCTCCGGAGGCGTGAAGGCGGTATGTCGTATTTCCGCGCGGCGAAGGCAAGGCGCGAGGGAACCTCACGCAAGGTAACGCATCTTTTCATTGGAAGCGCCCCGCACTAGTTTCCCCGGTTCAAAAGCACGGGCGCGGGCACAACGCGTCGACGGAGGACTGAGTTTTGCGCGTACCGCTTGAAGCCACGATCGGCGAAGAAGGCATTTTCGACGCCCTGATCGCCGCGCGCGAGACCTTTGGCGACAAGGAAATCCTGGAGGACCAGGACCGCAAGCCCCTCACCTACACCGGCCTGATCCGCGCCGCCTTCGTGCTCGGCCGCAAGATCGCGGCGATGACAGCGCCGGAAGAGCGTGTCGGCATCCTGTTGCCGTCGAGCATGGGCGTGGTGGTCACCTTCTACGGCCTGCACGCGCACGGCCGGGTGCCGGTGATGATCAACTTCACGGCGGGTGAGCGGAACATCAAGGCGGCGCTGGCCGCCGCAGGCGTAAAGAAGGTCCTGACGGCCCGCCGTTTCATCCAGCAGGCCAAGCTGGAAGAGCTGATCGCCGACATCGAGACTGCCGCCCAGATCGTCTGGCTGGACGACGTGCGCGCCACCATCGGCCTGCAGGACAAGCTGTACGGCCTCGCGGCTGGAATGATGCCCAGGCGCTTCCGCGTGAAGACCGATCCGTCGGGTCCGGGCGTGGTGCTGTTCACCTCCGGCAGCTTCGGCGCGCCGAAAGGCGTGGTGCTGAGCCAGTCCAATCTGGTCGCCAACTGCCGTCAGGTGGCCCAGCACATCAACCTGAAGCCGGAGTGGGTGATGTTCAACCCGCTGCCGACCTTCCACTGCTTCGGCCTGACCGGCGGCGTCCTGTTGCCCCTGCTGCAGGGGATGAAGGCCTTCCAGTATCCCTCCCCGCTGCACGCCAAGCAGATCGTCGAATTGATCCCGCAGGTGAAGGCCTCGATCCTGTTCGCGACGGACACCTTCCTGAACCAGTACGCCCGCGTGGCGGGACCCGACGACTTCGACAGCCTGCAGTTCGTCGTCGCCGGGGCCGAACGGGTGCGCGATGAAACCCACCACCTGTTCAACACCCGCTTCCACGGTCTGAAACTGCTGGAAGGCTATGGCGCAACCGAAGCGGCGCCGGTGGTGGCCGTGAATCATCCGGACCGCAACCGTCCCGGCTCGGTCGGCCAGATCCTGCCCGGCATGGAATGGCGGCTGGACGAGGTCCCGGGCATCGCCGAAGGCGGTCGTCTCTACCTGCGCGGTCCGAACGTGATGGAAGGCTATCTGTCGCCTGAAGACCCGCGCAAGATCGAGCCGCTGGAGAACGGCTGGCACGACACGGGCGACATCGTCGCCATTGATGACGAAGGCTACATCGAGATCCTCGGCCGGGTGAAGCGCTTCGCCAAGATCGGTGGCGAGATGGTCTCCCTGACCGCCGTCGAGGGGCTGGCCAGCGCGGTCTGGCCCGACGCCCGTCACGCCGTCGTCTCGATCCCCGATAGCCGCAAGGGCGAGAAGCTGGTGTTGGTCACCGACCGCAAGGACGCCGATGTCGCCAGCATGACCGAATGGGCGCGCGAGCACGGCGCGCCTGAGCTGGCCGTGCCGAAGAAGATCCTGCGCGTCGATGACGTGCCGGTGCTGGGAACAGGCAAGACTGACTATGTCGCCATTCAGCAGATGGCCGAACTCGACAAGGCCGCCTGACCCCGGCCACGCAGAACATTGTGCGACGGGCCGACTCCGGCCCACAGTGCCCACCTCTGACAAGAGAGGGAGGGTTTCATGTTCAACAAACTGTCTGCGTACCAACCGCAGTTGCTCAGCGTTCTGCGTATCGCGGCGGGGCTGATGTTCCTCTGCCACGGCACCGCCAAGGTGCTGGGCTTCCCGGCCGTGCCGGACGTACCCGCGCCGGGCCTCAGCCTCGCCGGCCTCTCGGGCCCATTGGAACTGGCCTTCGGCGCCCTGCTGGTGCTGGGCCTGTTCACCCGTCCCGTCGCCTTCCTGGCGTCCGGTTTCTGCGCCGTCGGCTATTGGCTTGTCCACGCCAAGAGCGGCGCGTTCCCGATCCTGAACGGTGGCGAGACCATCGCCCTGTATTGCTTCGTCTGGCTGTTCTTCGCCGCGGCGGGCGCCGGCCCGTGGTCGGTCGACGCCGCCATGCAGAAGAAGGGCTGATCAGCCGATACGCACGCCCGTCATCGAGATTGATCCACCCTCGATGACGTCGTTGAAGAAGCTCACATCGTCGCCCGGCGCGCGCTGGGCGGCGATGTAGAGCAGCGGGAGATAGTGCTCATCCGTCGGCACGCTCAGCTGGGCGTCCTCGGCCAGATTGACCCAGTCGATCAGGGCGTCGTCATCTCCGCGCATGAAGGCGGCCTTCACCGCCTCATTGAAGTGACCGGCCCACCCGTAGGGCTCGCCGCCAGCACGCTTCCAGGTCCGCAGGTTGTGCACGAAATCACCGGACCCGGCGATGATGACACCCTCGTCCCGCAACGGCGCCAGCCGCTTGGCGAGATCATAGTGTTCCCGCGGGGTCAGCCGACGGTTCAGCGAAAGCTGCACGACCGGTACATCGGCCTCGGGCCACACGTGGGCCAGAACGGACCATGTACCGTGATCCAGCCCCCATTGATCGGTCTGGACGGCCCCGGTCAGCTCCGACACCCGCGCGGCGAGGTCCGGCGATCCCGGCGCCGGATACTGCATCGCATGCAGTTCAGCAGGGAAGCCGCCGAAATCATGGATGGTTTCCGGTTTGGCCTGCGCCGTCACGCCCAGCCCGCCGGTTTCCCAGTGAGCCGAGATCATGACCACGCCCTTCGGCTTGCCCACAGCCTCGCCCAGAGCACGCCAGGCGTCCGCATAGGGACCGCCCAGAGCATTCATCGGAGAGCCGTGCCCGAAGAAGATCGCCGGCTGGCGCATTGTCTTACCCGTGCAGCTTCTTCGCCAGTTCGGCGATGTGCTTGCCCTGGAACCGGGCGCCGCCCAGTTCAATCTCGCTCGGCTGACGCGAACCGTCGCCGGCGGTGATCGTGGTGGCGCCGTAGGGAGCCCCGCCCTCGACCGAGTCCAGCGTCATCATGGCCTGATAGGAATAGGGCAGACCCACCACCGGCATGCCATGGTGCATGAAGAAGTTGTGCAGGCCCTGGAAGGTCGTTTCCTGACCGCCGTGCTGGGTGGCGCTGGCGGTGAACGCGCCGCCCACCTTCCCGATCAGCGCGCCGGTGAACCAGAGCCCGCCGGCCTGATCCAGAAAGGCCCGCATCTGCGACGCGGCCGAACCGAAACGGGTGCCGGCGCCGATGATGATTGCGTCATAGTCCTTCAGGTCGTCGATCCTGGCGATCGGAGCCTTCTGGTCGAGCTTGTAGTGCGAGGCCTTGGCCAGTTCTTCCGGCACGGTTTCCGGCACGCGCTTGATATCGACAGTCACGCCTTCGACCGAGCCCGCGCCTTCGGCGACGGCTTCAGCCATGGTTTCGATATGGCCATAGGTCGAATGATAGAGAACCAGAACGCGGGCCATCGGCCATCTCCTGAAAGACATAAGCAACAGTTGCAGTGCTTATTTCGAATGATGCGGGCGCCCGCGCAAGAGGCTGAAGCAAATTCAGTGGTGATGAATGGGACAAACCCGGTCGTAGAAGGCCTTGTCCGCGGGCGCGCCCAACCCATGCGACAGACGGAACCGGTGCTCGATCACCATGGCCTGCTGTTCGATGTTGAGATGGTCCCAGTCACAGTCGTCGGCAAGGGGATAGGCATAGCTGGCGGCGCTGTCGCCCGCCCGCAGCTTGCCGGTCAGCAGGTTCACGCCTCGCTGGGCCTGCCAAACATGAGCGAGCTCATGGATGAAGGTCGACTGAAGCTTCAGCGGCGCTGTCGACAGATCGGCCACCAAGGTCGCCTTGGGCCAGACGATCCAGTCCCGCCCGAACCAGCGACCCGGCACGAAGGCGCGATCAAAAGGCCAGGGCGACGGCAGGAAGCGGATCGGCGGATAGTCCAGCGTCTCCCCGAACGCCTCGCGGGCCAGTTCGATCTCGCCGGGCGTCAACGGGCGCATCAGGTCGGTGGAGGCGGCCCGACATAGCCGCCGGTCGGACTGACCCACTCCCAGTGCCAGGGCTCGTAAACATAGGGTACGAAGCCGAAACGCCCGGCGTTCTTCACCAGCCACCGGTAGGTCTCGGTCCGCGTCATATGCAGGCGGCTGACCGCCGAGGTGTTGTCGACGCCCAGCCCCTCGATCTGGCCGACGTAGAGGTCTACCGCAGTACCGGTGCGATGCGGGGAACAGGCGGCGCGACGCAGGCCGTCGCAATTGCCCTGCTGGGCGCAGCGGGCGGCGTCGGCCTCGGGGTCGCGGAAGCCGGAGAATATCTGCAGCAACTCGGGATTGGCGGCCACCTCGGGCACTTCCGCGCGAGCGGCGGCGACCAACTCGCGATAGGCCTCCAGCACATCACGACGCAGCAGGCGGGTCAGTCGGTCGGCGTGTTCCTCAGACTCAACGAGGTAGCCCAGCTGGTACAGCGGTGGCGGATCCGGACACGGCTGCTGATTGACCCGTGCCATGATGAAAGGCCGCCGTTCCTGCCAGACACCCCGGAAGACCTGGAACGTCGCCACGTCGAACCAGCCGGTGGCGGGCAGGCCGTGACTGTACTGGAACTCGGCCAGCACGCGGGCGAAGCGCGGCGAGGTCGGCGCGCAGTCGGTGGCGAGCTCCTTCTGGATCAGCGGCAGATAGGTCTCCCATCCGAACTCCCGCGCGCTGAACGGGGCCCATTCCATTCGCTGGAAGGATATGCCGTTGGCGAAGGCCGGCGCGGCCCAGTCAACCGCATCCACGTCACAGGCTTCGCCGCCACGGGTCTGCGCGGACGCGGCTTCAGCCATGCCGAGCCCCGTCGCGAGCGCGACGCAGGCCATCAGCTTCGACAGGAATACGCCCCGGATCATGAGGCGATGGTGGCCCGGAGACTGTGTTCGCCGCAAGGCCTGTCGGAGCGCTCGCGCGCGGGCGGCAAAGGCGGCATGGTGGGCGAGACGGTCGACTCGGGACCGTTGCTCCGGACCCGTCCATGACCGTCGCCGCCCAAACCACCACGCCGCAGCGGCGCTCCAATGCCGTGCTGGCCGCCTTCTCGACCGTCTGCCTGCCGCTGGCGGCGTTCGGCGTGGCCCTGCCCGTCACCCTGCCGGAGTTCTATGCGACCTTCGTCAAGCTGGAGCTGGGCGTGGTCGCGACGATGTTCATGGCCGTGCGCCTGATCGACATCACCTTCGACCCCTTCATCGGCTGGGCGATGGACCGGACGAAGACCCGGTTCGGCCGCTATCGTCCGTGGATGGTCGCCTCGACGCCGATCCTGATGCTGGCCGCCCTGATGATGTTCGTGATGGTCCAGCCGGGCGCGGGTGCGGGCTATCTCTTCGGCTGGCTGTTGGTGCTGTACCTCGGCTTCTCGATCGCCACCCTCGGACAGCTCGGCTGGGCCTCGGTGCTGGCGCCGGAGTACGACCAGCGCAGCCGGGTCTACGGCTGGTGGCAGGTGTTCAACATCATCGGGGTGATCGCCATCCTGATTCTGCCCACGGTGGTGATCCAGCTCAGGATCGGCGATTACGCCGACGGCGTGCGGATCATGGGCTGGGCGATCCTGATCTTCCTGCCGGTCACCATGGGGCTGGCGCTTCTGGTGGTGCCCGAGCCGGTCAATACGGGAGCCGCGCCGCATGGAGGACCGGGCGCCTACCTGAGCCTGTTCAAACGCAAGGCGGTCCGCAAGCTGCTGTTCGCCGACGTCCTGCTTGGTGTCGCACCGGGCATCACCGGCTCGCTGCTGTTCTTCTTCTTCGGCCAGATCAAGGGCTACGGGCACACCGAGGCCTCGCTGTTCATGCTGCTGTACTTCGTCGCCGGACTGGTCGGCGCGCCGTTCTGGGCATGGCTGGCGACGCGGGTCGGCAAGGACAAGGCGCTGGCCATCGCCAGCCTGGCCTTCGCGGCCCTCTATATCGGCGCGACGCTTGTGCCCGGCGGCAATTTCGCTCTGACGGCGGTCGTGATGTTCCTCGCGGGCCTGCCCTATGCGGCGGGGCTGTTCCTGCTGCGCGCCATGATGGCGGACGTGGGCGACGAGGTGCGGCTGGAGACCGGCGTGGACCGAACCGGCCTGATGTTCTCGATCCTGTCCGCCACCACCAAGATCGGCCATGTGGTCGCCCTCATCCCCTACCTGATCCTGCAATGGGTGGGCTTCAAGGCCATCCCGCCGACGGGGGGCAATAGCGAGTTCTCGCTGATCGCCCTGCAGGTGCTCTTCATCCTGCTGCCCGGGCTGCTGCTGGCGGCGGCGGCGCTGGTGCTGAAGAACTATCCCCTCACCCCCGCCCGCCATGACGAGATCCGCAAGGCGCTCGAGGCCCGTGACGCCAACCCGACGACCTGAGCAAGCCTGAACTGATGACCACCCCTATCGACCGCCTGAACGCCATCATGGCCCGCCTGCGCGCCCCCGTGGGCGGCTGCCCGTGGGACCTCGAGCAGACCTTCGAGACCATCGCCCCCTACACGCTCGAGGAGGCCTATGAGGTCGCCGACGCCATCGAGCGCAAGGACTGGACCGAGTTGAAGTCCGAGCTGGGCGACCTGCTGTTCCAGGTGGTTTTTCACGCCCGCATGGCCGAAGAGCAGGGGCTGTTCGTCTTCGACGACGTGGCCAACGCCATCGCCGACAAGCTGGAGCGCCGCCATCCGCATGTCTTCGGCGATGAGGCGGCCAAGGCGGACGGCGTGGCCCAGAAGGCCCGCTGGGAGGACATCAAGGCCGCCGAGCGAAAGGCCAAGGCCCAGCACGGGGTGCTGGACGACGTACCCGTCGGCCTGCCCGCCCTCGCCCGCGCCGCCAAGCTGACCCGGCGCGCCGCCCGCGTCGGCTTCGACTGGCCCTCGACCGATGAGGTCTTCGACAAGCTCCATGAGGAAGTCGCCGAACTGCGGGCCGAGATCGCCGCGGGCGATCTGGACAAGGCGAAGGGCGAGATCGGCGACCTGCTGTTCGTTGTCGCCAACCTGGCCCGCAAGCTGGGGGTCGAGCCCGAGGACGCCTTGCGGGGGTCGAACGCCAAGTTCGTGCGCCGCTTTGGCTTCATCGAGGCGGAGCTGGCCAAGGCGGGCAAAACGCCTGAGCAATCGGACCTCGCCGAGATGGACGGCCTGTGGGACGCGGCCAAGGTCGCGGAGCGGGCATGACCGCGGACAAGCACGACCCGGGCGGCAAGGTCCGGCTGGCCCTGATGCCCGGCGTCAACGGCGACGCGATCTTCAGCGCCGACGGGCGGTATCGCCAGCTGATGCGACGCTGGCTGGGGCCGGTGTTCCCGGATCGCTACATCCTGTTCATCGGCATGAACCCCTCGACGGCGGACGCCACGGTCAACGATCCGACCTGTGCGCGCGAATGGACGTTCGCCCAGCGCGAGGGCTTCGACGCCATGGTCAAGGCCAACGTCGGCGACTACCGGGCGACCGACCCCAAGATGCTGCTGGCCCCGGGGGTCGAGGCCTCCTCGCCCGACAACCTGCCCGCCATCCGCAAGGCGGCGGCGGGGGCCGGGCTGGTGGTCCTGTGCCACGGCAAGCTGAACAAGGCGCTGGCCCCGGCGGGCAAGGCCCTGATCGAGGCCCTGCGCGAGGACGGCATTCCCCTATGGTGCCTCGGGACCAATGGCGACGGCAGCCCTAAGCACCCGCTCTACCTGCGGGCTGATACGCCCCTGAGGCCCTTCGAAGCTTAGCTATATCTTAGCTCCTGCAGGTCGATCTCGCGGATCAGTTTCCTGGCCGTGACCTCGTCGATCTCGCGGCTGCGGGCGAGTCGGCGGAGTTCTTCCCGTTCGGCGTTCAGGCCGACGATGCGCAGGCGCCGCTCCACCTCGTCGCCGAGGCGGGCCAGTTCGACGTCGTCGTCGTCGGTGCGGGTCCGGCTCTCGATGCGGTGACGGTAGAACTCCATCAGACGGCTGGCGACATCGCTGTAGAGATCGGGATTGGACTTGCCTTCGGCCATGTCGTGGGAGGCGTCTTCAATGGCGATCAGGGCCGCCTGCGCAGCGGTGACCCGGCCATGGTCCTCCTCGCGCTGGTGTGAAGGCTCGGGCGGCAGTTCGACGCCCTTCAGCAGCTTCGGCAGGGCGATGGTCGCGACGACCAGCGAGACGATGATGACCGAGGCGGCCAGGAAGATCGCCAGGGTGCGGGCCGGCATGGGCGTGCCGTCGTCCAGCGCGAAGGGGACGGTCAGGATACCGGCCAGCGTGATCGCCCCGCGCACACCGGCCAGCGACATGACGGCGGTCAGGCGCAGGCCGACCTTGGGCGGCGGCCCCGACCGGCGTCTGCGGAACAGGGTCAGGCGCAGGGAGGTCCACACCCAGATGAAGCGGAGCGCCGCCAGCGCCGCGAAGGTGGCGGCGACATAGACCGCCAGCCACCAGACCTCGGGGCGGCTGGTCCCGGCCACGATCTCGGCCGAGCGGGACAGGATCGACGGCATCTGTTCGCCGAGGATGACGAAGATCATGCCGTTGGCGACGAACTGGACCGTATCCCAGACCACGGCGCGGCGGATGCGGGTCATGGCCAGCGACTGGCCCCGCGCCCCGCCCCGCTCGGTGAAGCTCATGGTCACGCCCGCCGCGACGGCGGCGAGGATGCCGGAGGCGTGGAGTTCCTCGGCCACCAGATAGGCTGCGAAGGGGATCAGCAGGCTGATGAGGATCTGGGCGCCGACGTCTTCACCCCAGCGACGGCTGATCCAGCCCTTGACGGTGCTGATGACCAGGGTGACGCCGACGCCTGCCGCGACCCCGGCCAGGGCCAGCCACATGAAGCTGCCGATCGCCTGCGTCAGGACGAAGGTCCCGGTCGAGGCGGCGACGATGGCCAGCCGCATGGCGGTCAGGCCGGTGGCGTCGTTAAGCAGGGACTCGCCTTCGAGGATGTGCATCAGCCGCTTGGGGATCGGCGCGCGGGCGGCGATGGCCTGCACCGCGATGGGATCGGTCGGCGACAGGATGGCGGCCAGGGCGAAAGCCACCGCCAACGGCATCTCGGGGATCATCCACCAGAGCAGGAAGCCCAGACCGACAACGGTGAAGATCACCAGCCCCAGCGCCAGTTCGAGAATGACGGCCCGGTCGCGGACCAGCGCCTCCTTGGGGATGCGCCAGCCGTCGAGGAACAGCAGTGGCGGCAGGAAGAGCAGGAAGAAAATGTCCGGCTCGAGGTCCACCGTCTGGCCGGTGACCAGAACGATGCCGGCCCCCAGCCCGATCTGGACCAGCGGCAGGGCGATGCGGGTGATGCGGGCGATAGACCCCGACACCACCACGGCCAGAAGCAGCAGAAGTGTGGTTTCGATCAGATGCACCGCACCGCCTCAAGCACGCGCGAAAAAACCGGGTGTGAAGAGTGTAATTCGTGCAGGCTTGTCCCTGTTATTTCAAAGACTTGCGATTGCACTGTTCGTTCTGCTTCCCTGCCGGAATCATTCTGTGTCGCAGTATGGCACGGCGATGCGGCAAAAACGGACGTATCGTCAGCTGAACTGCCGCTCGTACCGTCCCAGCGCCGCCGGGTGCAGGCGGACGGTGACGTGGGTGCGCCCCTCGTCGTCCGTTTCGCGGCCCGTGACCCGGCCGTTGGCATAGAGCCAGGCCAGCGCCTCGCCCTGATGCGGTTCGAGGGTGAAGTCGCTTTCGGGATCGTCGTCGATCAGACCGGCGATCGTCTCGCGCAGGAGATCGATCCCCTCCCCGGTCCAGGCCGAGACCGCCACGGCCTTGCCCTGCCCCCGCAGGCGTTCGGCGTGGCCGAGGGTGGCCTCGCGGGCGTCTTCATCCAGCAGGTCGATCTTGTTCCAGACCTCGAGAATCTTGCGGGTCTTGCCTTCGATGGCCGGGATCTGGTCCAGCACCGTCTCGACGTCCCCGGCCTGCGCCTCGGTGTCGGGGCTGGCGATGTCGCGGACGTGCAGGATCAGGTCGGCCTCGCCCACCTCTTCCAGCGTGGCGCGGAAGCTCTCGACCAGTTCGTGCGGCAGGTCGGAGATGAAGCCGACCGTATCGGCCACGATCGCCGGGCGACCCTGCGGCAGACGGATGGTGCGCTGGGTCGTGTCCAGCGTCGCGAACAGCAGGTCCTTGGCGAAGACCTCCGAGCCCGTCAGCCGGTTAAACAGGGTCGACTTGCCCGCGTTGGTGTAGCCGACCAGAGCGACGGTCGGGAACGGGACCTTCTGGCGGGCCTTGCGGTGCAGGCCGCGCGTGCGGCGCACCTCCTCCAGCTCGGCCTTCAGGCGGACGATGCGGTCGGCGATCAGGCGGCGGTCGATTTCGATCTGGGTTTCACCCGGACCGCCGGTCGAGCCGGTGCCGCCCCGTTGGCGTTCAAGGTGGGTCCAGGTGCGGACCAGACGCGAGCGCTCATAGTCGAGCCGCGCCAGTTCCACCTGCAGACGGCCTTCCTTGGTGCGGGCGCGACGACCGAAGATTTCGAGGATCAGGCCGGTGCGGTCGATGACCTTGCACTCCCACGCCTTCTCCAGATTGCGTTGCTGGACGGGGGTCAGCTGGTCGTCGACGACGACAGCCTCCGCCTCGGCGGCGCGCACGAGGGCGGCCAGTTCCTCGACCTTGCCCGAGCCGAACAGGGTGGCGGGCGTGGTCTTGCGCACGCGCACGATTTCCTCGGCGCGCACGTCGAGGTCCAGCGCGGCGGCCAGACCCACGGCTTCCTGCAAACGCTCCTCCGCCAGCCGGGGGCTGTCGGAACGTCCGTCAGGATGGATGACGACCGCACGGATGAGCGGCACGGAATGGTCGATGAGTTTGGTGGTCAGATCGGGTCTCGGAGTGGTGAGTGGTGAGTGACGAGTGGCGAGTTCAGGCCTGCTCTCACACTATGTAGTGACGAGCGTCATAAGGCGCATCCCTTCGGAAACGCGCTCGCCACTCGTCACTCGCCACTAAAAGCCGAAATCAGTCCTCGTCGGCGTCCGGCTCGTACAGCTGGACCGGGGCCGAGGGCATGATGGTCGAGATGGCGTGCTTGTAGACCAGCTGGGACTGGCCATCGCGGCGCAGCAGCACACAGAAGTTGTCGAACCAGGTGACGATGCCCTGCAGCTTGACCCCGTTGACCAGGAAGATGGTCAGCGGCGTCTTGGTCTTGCGAACCGAGTTGAGGAAGGTGTCCTGAAGGTTTTGACGCTTGTCTTGCGACATGGCGGGTAGTTCCCGTTCTTGATTGTTCTCCGGCCGGAGGAGCGGCGCGGGACCGGTCGGCGCCGGTTCGCCCACCTTAACGGCCCGGACGAGGGTCGCAACCGTGAATGCCCCATCGTCGCCTATTGATTGTTCGCAGAGCGGGCCACAGTCATCCCGAACAGCGCCGGACCGGACAAGCCGATGGAGCGCGGACCTCCCGGTCCGCGCTTCAGAAGCGTCGCGGCTACACCGCGTCGCGCGTGCCGCGTTCGATGTAGAGTTGACGCAAACGCGTCGCGACCGGGCCTGGCTTGCCGTCGCCGATCTTCACGCCGTCGATGGAGATCGCGGGCATGACGAAGGCGCCGGCGGCGGTGAAGAAGGCTTCCTTCGCACGCTGGGCTTCCTCGACGGTGAAGGCGCGCTCCTCCAGCTCGATGCCCTCTTCCTTGAGGATGTCGAGCAGGGTCGTGCGGGTGCAGCCGCGCAGGATGTTGGCCTGGGTGTCGCGGGTCCGCAGCTTGCCGTGTTCGTCAATGATCCAGGCGTTGGTCGAGGAGCCCTCGGTCACCAGCCCCATGTCGTCGACCATCCACGCCTCATAGGCGCCGCGGTCCTTCGCGTGCTGCTTGGCGAGGACGTTGGCCAGCAGGCCGACCGTCTTGATGTCGCAACGGCCCCAGCGGATGTCCGGCGTCGTGACCACGGCCACGCCATTGGCGGCGGTGGCGTCGGTCTTCATCGGATTGATCGACCTGGAGGTGATGACCACGCTGGGCGGGGTGCCCTCGGGCGGGAACGGGTGGTCGCGGCGCGACGTGCCGCGCGTGACCTGCAGATAGACGATGCCGTTACGGACCCGGTTGCGCCGGATGGTCTCCTTGAGCACGGCGGTCAGGGCTTCGCGCGACATGGGAATGTCGATACGCAGTTCGCCGAGGCTGCGATGAAGACGGGTCATGTGTCCGTCGAAATCGGCCATGCGGCCATCGAAGACCGACCAGACCTCATAGACCCCGTCGGCGAACTGGAAGCCCCGGTCCTCGATGTGGACGCTGGCCTGTCCGTGGGGGACGTACTGGCCGTTGACGTAGGCGACGCGGCTCATTCCTCGACGGGTCCTTCTTCCTCTTCCTCGCCACCACGCGACGGCGAGACCCCCAGCGACTTCAGTTTGCGGTGGAGCGCCGAACGCTCCATGCCGATGAAGGCGGCGGTGCGCGAGATGTTTCCACCGAACCGCATGATCTGGGCGGCCAGATATTCGCGCTCGAACACCTCGCGCGCCTCGCGCAGCGGCAGGGCGATGATGCGTTCGGCGCCGAGAGCGGTGTTCGACCCGGCGTGGGTCGCCTCCTGCGGCAGGGCGTCGGCGCCGATTGGATCGTTCACGTCTCCGGTGGCGAGGATCAGCAGCCGCTCGACGTTGTTGCGCAGCTGGCGGACGTTGCCGGGCCAGGGATGGACCTGCAGCACGGCGATGGCGTCATCGCCCAAACGGCGACGCGGCAGGCCCTGCGACGACGACAGGCTTTCGATGAAGTAGTCGACCAGTTCCTGGATGTCCTCACGGCGCTCGGACAGGGCCGGGACGCGGATCGGCACGACATTCAGGCGATGGAACAGGTCCTCGCGGAAGCGGCCCTCGGCGATCTCCTGCTTGAGGTCGCGCGAGGTGGAAGTGATGACGCGGACATCGACCTGCACGTCCTGCTCGCCGCCGACGCGACGGAAGCGCTGTTCGACCAGCACACGCAGGATGCGGCTCTGGCTTTCGCGCGGCATGTCGCCGACGTCGTCCAGATACAGGGTGCCGCCGTGGGCGCGCTCGAACACGCCGATCTTGCGCGGGCGACCATCGACGCCCTCTTCACCGAACAGTTCGACGTCGAGGCGTTCGGGGGTCATGCCGGCGGCGGCGATGGCGACGAACTCGCCGCGCGCGCGGGCGCTGGCGTCATGGATCTGGCGGGCCACAAGCTCCTTGCCCGAGCCGGGCGGGCCCGAGATCAGGACGCGGCTGTTGGCCGGGGCGACCTTGGCGATGGTGCTGCGCAGGGTCTGGGCGGCGGCGGACTTGCCGATCAGGCCCGTCGGCACCGCCACCTGGGCGCGCAGGCGGCGGTTCTCGCGCATCAGGGCCGAGGCCTCGAGCGCGCGCTGAACCACGACCACCAGCCTATCCGACTTGAACGGCTTTTCGATGAAGTCATAGGCGCCGCGCTGAAGCGCGCTGACGGCGGTTTCGATATTGCCGTGGCCCGAGATCATGACCACCGGCAGGTCGGGGTCGAGTTCCTTGATGACGTCCAGCAGCTCCAGCCCGTCGAGGCCCCCGCCCTGCATCCAGATATCGAGCAGGGCCAGCGAAGGACGGCGCGCGCGGATGGCGGCCATGGCCTCGTCCGAATTGGAGGCGACGCGGACGGCGTGCCCCTCATCCTCGAGCAGGCCCGAGACAAGCTCACGGATGTCCGCCTCGTCGTCGACGACCAGAATGTCAGCTCCGGTGGAACGCATATCGCCTCGCTTATTCGGCCACCGGGATCACGCCGCCGGACGCTTTCGCGTCCTTCGGCCCCGGAGCCTTCACTGGGGATTTCAGGGGAAAGATCAGACACACACGGGCGCCGGACAGCGTCTCGGCATCGGCCAGCTTCAGCTCGCCGCCGTGCTCCTCGCAGATGCGCTTGACGATGGCCAGGCCGAGGCCCGTACCCTTCTCGCGCGTGGTCACATAGGGTTCGGTAAGGCGGTCCCGGTCCCTGGCCGGCAGACCCGGACCGTCATCCTCGATGACGAAGGTGACAATGGCGTCCTCGACCGACAGGCGGGCCGAGATGCCGACGCCTTCATCGCTCTTCGGGTTGGCCTCGCGCCGGGCCGCCACGGCCTCGCCCGCGTTCTTGAGAATGTTGGTCAGGGCCTGACCGACCATCTGGCGGTCGGCGTGGATGGTGACCCTGGGCAGGGGCTCGACCAGATCAATATCGATGTCCGGCGCGGCCACCCGCTGGGCGAAGACCGCCTCGCGCAGCAGCTCCGCCGGGTTGGCGGCGGTGAAGCGGGGGGCGGGCATGCGGGCGAAGGACGAGAACTCGTCCACCATCCGGCCGATGTCGCCGACCTGACGGATGATGGTCTCGGTGCAGCGGTCGAAGACCTCAACATCCTCCTCGACCATCTTGCGATAACGGCGGCGCAGACGCTCGGCCGAAAGCTGGATGGGGGTGAGAGGGTTCTTGATCTCGTGGGCGATGCGGCGGGCCACGTCGCGCCAGGCGGCGTTGCGCTGGGCGGTGACCAGACGGGTGATGTCGTCGAAGGTCAGGACCATCTCACCGCCGACGCCGCCCTCGATCCGGACGCGCAGGCGGCGGGTCTCCCCGTCGGTGCTGACGTCGATCTCTTCCTCGATATGGGCCTCGGCGCGGCGGGCCAGTTCGCTCAGCTCGGGCGAGACTTCGCCCAGAAGACGCCCGATGACGCCCTCTCCGGAAATGCCGAGAAGGTCGACGGCGCTGTCGTTGATGGCCGAGACGCG
Organism: Brevundimonas sp. FG8; assembly: GCF_057808845.1. Classification (NCBI taxonomy): domain Bacteria; kingdom Pseudomonadati; phylum Pseudomonadota; class Alphaproteobacteria; order Caulobacterales; family Caulobacteraceae; genus Brevundimonas; species Brevundimonas sp. FG8. The sequence continues at coordinate 138,294 of NZ_JBMDIU010000003.1, forward strand.
CCGCTGGCGATCCACGCCTATGACGCCGGCCGAGACGCCGGACAGCACGGTCTCGATGAAGCGGGAGCGGCCGGTGGCCTCCTCGCTGGCGGCGCGCAGGGCGGCCTGCTGGGCCTCAAGGTCGCCGGTCATGCGGTTGAAGGCGTCGGACAGGGTGCGGATCTCGCCCGGGCCGTCTCCCGCATCAACCCGCGCGGCCAGATCGCCGCCCGCGACACGATCCGCCGCCACGACGAGACGCCCGATCGGCGCCGAAATGGAGTTGGCCGCCGACATACCCAGCCAGACGGCGCCGACCAGCACCAGAAGCGCGGTCTCCAGATAGCTGAGGGTGAACACGGCCTGGATGCGGGCGCGGCTGTCCTGCGCCTCCTTGTAGGCGACGATGGACTCGCGAGCCGAGGCCACCTGACCGATCAGACCGGGCTGCAGGGGACGGACCAGATAGAGGTAGGCGTCGCCATAGGCCGGGAAGGCGCGCAGGCCGCGAATGGCGTCCGGCCCCTCGGTCAGTTGCTGGACCGAAGGCGCTTCCTGACCCTGGGCCTCTTCCAGCGCGTCCCGGGAGGGGGCGACATAGGGCGGGGCGTTTGGCCCTTCCCCGCTGGCCAGCACCTCGCCGTTCTCATCGAGGATGTAGACGGCGGGGTAGCCGAACAGCTGGCCGACCTGACTGAGGGCGTCGGAGAACTGGATGCGATTGCCGAACAGGGGGCGGATGCCCTCCAGCTGTTCGGAGATCACGGAGATGTCGGCGTCGATCTCCTGCGAGACGTCGCTGGTATAGGCCAGGCCGATGGCCGCGCCATTGTCGACCGCCGCCTGCACATTGTCGCTGAACCACTGGTCCACGCCCCGATTGACCAGCACGCCGAACACCAGGGCGATCAGGATGGCGGGAACCAGGGCCACGGACGAGAACAGAACCACGAAGCGCAGGTGCAGACGCGCGCCGGCATCACCACGTCTGCGCCGGACCAGACTGAAGGCGCGTCGACCGACCACCGCCGCCAGACCGCCGATCAGGACCAGATTGGCGATCAGGATCAGCAACATCAGCTGGCTGACAGAGGCGCGCGCGCCCTCCCCGCCCACGTCCGGCGCGACGGCGACCAGCCAGATCGCGCCGATGTTGGTGATCAGGGCCAGGGCGAAGGCGATGAGGAAGACGTTGCGACGGCGTGTTTCCGACCAGCCTGCGAACCAGCGCGCCGGACCGCGCGGGGCGGTCGGTTCGGGTTCGACGTCGGCGGCGGGTGTGTCCGTCATGCCGCGTCAGAGTTGACCAGCTGTGGCTCGATATCAACAGCAGAGTTGCAGGAATGCGTCACGACTGACCACAGCTCCGTGAGCGCGGCCTCCACCTCCTCCGGACTGTCCAGCCGACAGAGGCGGCTCTTGGCGGCCCGACGGTCCAGCGGATCGGCCGGCCAGGGCGCCTGTTCGACGTACCAGCCGAGATGTTTGCGAAACATCTTCAGCCCCAGCGGCAGGCCGTAGAAGGCGACCGACCCACGCAGGTGTTCGATCACGATGGCCAGCCGTTCCTCACGATCCGGCTCCTGCAGCACGGTCCCGTCGGCCAGCGCCCGCTCCAGATGGGCCGCCAGCCACGGGCGGCCGTAGACGCCGCGCCCGAGCATCAGGGCGTCAGCGCCTGACTGGCGCAAAGCCTCGCGGGCGTCGTCCGCGGTCAGGATGTCGCCGTTCACGACGACGGGGATTGAAACAGCGGCCTTCACCTCCGCCACGGCGGTCCAGTCGGCCTTGCCCGTATAGAACTGCTGGCGCGTGCGGCCATGGACGGTGACGGCCTTCACGCCAATTTCCTCGGCGCGACGGGCGATCAGGGGCGCATTGCGGCTGGCGTCGTCCCAGCCGAGACGCATCTTCACCGTCACAGGCCGGGACGTGGCGTTCACCGCGGCCTCGATCAGACGACAGGCTAGATCGGGCGTCCGCATCAGAGCCGAGCCGCAGGCGGCGCCGGTCACTTCCTTGGCGGGACAGCCGAAGTTCAGATCAACGATGTCGGCGCCGGCCTTTTCGGCCATGCGCGCGCCTTCGCCCATCGCTTCCGGATCGCGACCGACGAGCTGGATCACCGTCAGCGGCAGGCCTTCGCCGACGGCGGCGCGGCGCACGACGTCCGGACGGGCACGGGCCAGTTCGGCGGCGGCGACCATCTCGGTCGCGACATAGGCCGCGCCCAGCCGCGAGGCGAGCAGACGGAACGGGAGATCGGTGATCCCGGTCATGGGCGCGGTCAGCACCCGTCCGGGCACCCACACGTCACCAATCTGAAGGCCTGCGCTCATCGGCTCCTTGAGGCGGTTCGAACCGCTCTCGTCAAGCATGACGGCGGCGATTAGAAGGCCGGACATGACCTCTTCCCTCCCCTCCGTCGCCGCCGTCGTCGTCGCAGCAGGCTCCGGAACCCGCTCGGGCGGCGCCAAGCAATGGCGTCTGCTGGGCGGCAAGCCGGTGATCCGCTGGTCTGTCGAAGCCCTGCTGAAGGCGGGCGCACAGGACGTCGTCGTGGTGATTTCCACCGGCGCGGAAGCCGAAGCGGCAGCCGCATTGAGCGGCCTGACCGGCTGGCGGACCGTCACCGGAGGGGCCGCGCGCGCCGACTCGGTGAAGGCCGGGCTGGCCGCGCTGGGCGGCCCCGAGGATCGCCCCGTGCTGGTGCACGATGCGGCGCGCCCCTTCCTGTCTCCCGCCGTGATCGCGCGTTGTATCGAGGCCCTTAAAGAGGCGGACGGCGTCCTGCCCGCCCTGCCGGTCGCCGACAGCCTGCGCCGCGCCGTGGACGGGATCGTCGCCGGTTCGGTGGAGCGCGAGGCCCTGTGGCGGGCCCAGACCCCACAGACCTTCCGCCTGAAGACCCTGACCGACGCCTGGGCCGCATGGCCTTCGGACGAAGCCGCCACCGATGAGGCGACCGTTGTGGAACGCGCGGGCGGGCGTGTGAAGATCGTCGAGGGCGACGCCCGCCTGATGAAGCTGACCTATCCCGAGGATTTCGCCATGGCCGAGGCCCTGATCCCCCGCACCGTCCGCATCGGTCAGGGCTATGACGTGCATCGCTGGGGCCCGGGCCAGTCGGTGTGGCTGTGCGGACTGGAAATCCCGCACGACCAGACCCTGATCGGCCACTCCGACGCCGACGCCGGACTGCACGCCCTGACCGACGCCATTCTGGGCGCGATCGGCGAAGGCGACATCGGCGATCACTTCCCGCCCAACGACGACACCTGGAAGGGCGCGCCGTCGGACCTGTTTCTGAAACACGCGGTCGGTCTGGTCACCGCGCGCGGCGGTCGCATCTCGAATGTGGACGTGACCCTGATCTGCGAGCGGCCCAAGGTGAAGCCGCACCGTCAGGCGATGCGCGAACGGCTGGCCGCAATCCTCGACATCCCGCTGGACGCCGTCAGCGTGAAGGCCACGACCTCCGAAGGACTGGGGTTCACCGGTCGAGGCGAAGGTCTGGCGGCCCAGGCCGTGGCGACGGTGGAGCTGCCGGCCGCGCTCTAGTACGGGCGCTCCGGCGGCGGGAAGCGGCTGCGCCAGATCGCCCCGAGCAGGTTCACATAGTCGTCAGTCCAGGCGCGAACAGAGGTCTCGGCGGGCTGCTTCCAGCGCGCGTCCCGTCGGAAGTCAGCCAGCCCCGCTTCGGTCGGCGAGATGATCAGGGCCTCGGTCGAGGCCTCGGCCATCGTCGGCATGTCCCCGCTTTCGATGTAGAGCTGGTGCAGGGCCGGAACGCCGAGATCCTGCGCCGCCGCGACAGTCGGCAGGGTGATCTCAAGGTTCCGGTTCGACAGGTGCAGCAGCACCACCCCGTTCGGCTTGAGCAGTCGCAGATACCCGCGGATCGCCTCGACCGTCAGCAGGTGGGTCGGGACGGCGTCCGACGAGAAGGCGTCGATGATCAGCAGATCATAGCTGCTCGCCGGTTGGTGATTGAGCGTCAGGCGTGCGTCGCCCAGCACGGTCTTCACCGGCCCCTCCGCGCAGGCCGAGATGTAGCTGAACCAGCGTGGATCGCGCGACAGCCGGTCCACCATCGGATCGATCTCGAAGAAGGTCAGGGTGTCCTGCGGACGTTTGTAGGTCGCCATGGCGCCGGAGCCCTGACCGACGACGCCGATGTTCATCGGCCCGCGCCCGCGCAACATCAGCGCGGACTGACCGATGGGGGTGTTGACGTTGTAGTACAGGGTCGGGGCGCAGACATTCTGGCCCTGTTGAGCCTGCGCGCCATGCAGGGTCGTGCCGTGCATCAACACATGGACGTCGCCGCCCATGCCCTGATCGGGCACATTCGCCACCCGCATCACGCCGAAGAAGCTGCGCTCCGAATAACTCCAGTCATAGCCGCGGGTGATCCACTGGGACGACAGGGCGATCATCACCAGGATGGCGGTGAAGACGACCGCCCGATCCCGCGCCAGAAAGGCGCAGACCACCGCCGGCACAAGGATCACCATCGTCAGTTGCGACATGTTGAGCGGGAAGGTGTCGTAGAAGAACCCGCGCGCCGCATCGTTTGAGTTCAGCCAGACAGAGAGCAGCACCGGGATCAGCGCCACGACGGCGGCGCCGACCATGGCGCCGACATACTGGCCGTCGATCCGCCCCCGTCCCCACGGCCGCAGAAGGCCGACCAGCACCAGCACCAGCGGGTACTCCCACACCATGTCGAAGATCACCGGCGCCACAAGAGCCGTGAACGCGCCCCCGACCACGCCGCCGAACGACATCAGCAGATAGAACTCGGTCAGCCGGTCCGGCGCGGGTCGACGCGCAGCCAGCAGCTGGTGACACATCAGGGTCGCGAAGAAGAAGGCGACCAGATTTATCGCGAAAGCCAGCCCCCAGTCCCCCGACCGGAAGGCGACCAGCAGCACGCCGACCGCTCCTGCACCCGCCTGGATGACCAGGGTGATCGGCAGCGGTATCCACGGCCTGTTCTGGAAGGCGATGACGAAGGTCAGCAGGTAGAGCGCCAACGGGATCACCCACAGGAAGGGCGCCGAGGCGACGTCGGTGGACAGGTGGGTGGTCACCCCCAGCATAAGGCTGGACGGCGCGGCGGCGAGCAGGACCAGCAGGCCCTTTTCCTTCCAGGGGATCGGGGCGCTCTTTTCCAGAGGCGCGGGCTCGGCGGCGCGATCCAGACGGCGACTCCAGACCACCAGCGCCAGCGCCGCCACCAGCAGGACGAAGACGCCGTAGCCGCCGGTCCAGCTCCAGCGCTGGCCGGACAGGGTCGAGAGCGGCTCGATCAGGATGGGATAGGACAGCAGGGCCAGAAAGCTGCCGAGGTTCGAGGCGGCGTAAAGGACGTAGGGGTTCTTGCCGTCCGCATGACCGGCCCGGACGCGGGCGTACCAGGCCTGAAGCAGGGGGGCGGTGGCGGACAGGATGGCGAACGGCGCCCCGACCGAAAACGTCAGGGTCGCCAGCAGCCAGCCGATCGGCGCGGACGGGTTCGGGTCTCCCAACCAGCCGTTGATGTGCAGGGGGAGGAACAGGGCCGCGGCCAGCAAAAGGGTCAGATGGATCGCCACCTGGAGCCTGATCGAGCCGATCCGCTGCAGGCCGTGAGCATAGCCATATCCGGCGAGCAGCGCGGTCTGGAAGAAGACCATCGAAGTGTTCCACACCGACGGCGATCCGCCGAGCATGGGCAGAACCAGCTTGGTCACCATCGGCTGGACCACGAAGACCAGCGAGGCCGAAACGAAGATGGCCACGGCGAACAGGATCGGGGTCAACCGGTCGGCCGGCCGCGTCACCGTGTCCATGCTGGTCTCGCTCATGCCCGCGCCGTCCCGTATGCTGGCGCCCGAACAGCGCACGGTCAGACTAGACCGACTCGTCGCCCCATCGGAAAGCCCGGATGTTCCCGACAGATATCAGAGCCCTCGCTCAACAGATCATTACGGAGGCCTCGGCGCGCGGACTGATGGCGGCCACGGCGGAAAGCTGCACCGGCGGGCTGGTGGCCGGCGCCCTGACCGAGATCGCCGGATCGTCCGCGGTGGTGGACCGGGGCTTCGTCACCTACAGCAACGCCGCCAAGACCGCGCTGGTGGGTGTTCCGGCCGATCTGATCGCCGCGCACGGCGCGGTGTCGGAACCCGTGGCGCGAGCGATGGCGGAAGGCGCGGTCGCCCGCTCCGACGCGACCGTTTCGGTGGCCATAACGGGCATCGCCGGACCGGGCGGCGGGTCGCCTGAAAAGCCGGTGGGACTGGTTCACTTCGCCGCAGCCGGACCGGCGGGCGTGGTCCATGCCGAGCATCGCTTCGGCGACATCGGACGCGAGGCCGTTCGGCTCGAGAGCGTGCGCGTGGCGCTGAACCTGCTGCTGGACCGAATCCGCGCATGACGGTGATCGACGCACGGGGGCACCGCTGCCCGACCCCCAGCCTGAAACTCCAGAAGGCGTATAACGCCGCCGCGCCCGGCCAGCGCCTGACCCTGCTGGCGACCGATCCGATGGCGCGGATCGACGTACCCTTCCTGATGCGGGATCTGGGCGGCGAGGTGGTGTCGATCGAGGAGGCCGACGGCGTCCTGGCTATCGTGGTCGCGACGCCCGACGCTCCGACAGGCTGACCACCGTCTTTTCACCGGTATCCGCGCTTGCGTCCGGCGCGGGCGCGTCCATCTCGCGAGCGGCAATCTCCATCTCGGTGGTGAAGGCGCCGCCGTAGAAGATGGCGTTGACGTTCCACGACAGCCAGATCAGCAGTACGACGACGGCGCCGACCGAGCCGTAGGTGGCGCCCAGCGGAGCGATCTGCTCGACGTAGATGGCGCACAGCCAGGACGAGACCGTGGACATCACCGTGGCCACCAGACCCCCGACGATGGACGGCGCCCAGGCGACCGGCGCGGTGTGGGACATGGCGTAGCGGTAGAGCATGGTCAGCCCGATCGCGAGACCGATGGCGGGCCACAAACCGTCCAGTGAAAAGCCGTTGGCGGAAGCGACGGAGCCAGGGCCGGTATGCTCCATCAGCCGTGAGGTGACGACGGCGCCCGACACCACGGTGAACAGGGCGAAGGCGAACAGGGCGACGAAGAAGGCCAGCAGATTGAACTTGAAGAAGCCGTGGGGCTCGGTCTCGTCATGGATCAGGTTCAGTCCCGCCAGCAGGGCCTTGAAGCCCCGGTGGGCGGCATACCCGCCGATCACGAGGGCGAAGAAGCTCTGGGCCGACACGGTGCGGGCCGAGGCGTTGGCCAGCCGCTCGATCTCCTGCTGAAAGATGGCGCGGGCGGCATGCGGCATGACATCGGCCAGCGCCGCGGCCTGCTCACTGACCTGACCGATCGACAGAACGACCTTGTAGAAGCCGATCAGGATGGCGATGGCGGGGAAGACGGCCAGCAGGGCGAAGAAGGAGACGCCGCCCGTATAGAGCATGACGTCGCGACCCCAGCTGCGGGTGAAAGCCCTGACCGCAAGACGGCCCCAGAGCCTGGGCATGGCCCAGCGCACCGCCGCATCAATGTCCGTGTTCGCCTGCAAACCTGTACTCGCGCCACCCAAGGCGAGACGTTTACCGCAATTCGGCCCCATTGGAACCAGCCTCGCCACCGCTGCGGAAAAACCGTTGATTGGCCCGTTGCTTCCGGACAGGGGTCATCGCTATGGTCCCCCTTCATGAGGGCGCCGCCGGGGCGGGGGCGATCCGGAGATTCCGTCCTTTGGTCCTTGATCCGCGTATTCTGGTCGTCGCGCCCGATGACGACCTGATCGGCCCCCTGTGTCAGGGTCTGGATGCGCTCGGCTGGCGCACGGTGACGGCGCGGTCGCTGGCCGGAGCGGTGCAGGTTCTGATCGACTGGCCGCTGGAGGCGGTGGTCCTCGACGCCCGGCTCGAAAACGCCGACGACGGGGTGCGCGCCATGCGCCAGACCGTCTCCCCTCGCCGCCTGCCGGTTCTGGCCATCGGCGAGATGACCCCGGCCTGGGAGCCGGGACTGGCCGACATCGCCATGACCCAGACCCCGCACGCGGCGCAGGCCGCGCTGCGGCTGGAGCATATGGTCCGCACGGCCATCGCGGAAGAGGAAGTGACCCTGCGGGAGGCCACCTTCACCGCGCGGGGCGAGCCGCTGGCCACGCCGGAGGTCGAGACCGCGCCGCTGCGGGTGCTGGCGGCGGGCAAGCCGGACCGGCATTTCCTGGCCCTGTCCAACGCCCTGACCGCGCTGGATTGCGAGGTCGTGGCCGCGCCGACGCCCTATACCGCCTTCGACTATCTGCATGAACGCCCGTTCGACGCCGCCGTCCTGTGGGGCGCCGAGGATCACGCACCGGCCCTGTCCATCGCCTCGGGCATGAAGCGGAACACCCGGCTCTATCACGTGCCGGCGATCCTCTATCTGCGCGGCGCGGGCGAGATCAATCTGGCCGAACTGTACAATCGCGGCTTCGCGGACGTGGCTGCCGCCGACACGCCGGAAGAGGAAACGGCCCAGCGGATCGTGGCGCTGGCGCGGGCGCACCGTCGCCATGTGGCCATCCGCAGGGCGCTGGAGAGCGCACGCGGATCGGGCCTGACCGATCCCTCGACCGGCCTGTTCACGCCCGAGCTTTTCGCCAGCCATCTGGCCCGCGTGGCCGAGGGCGCGCGCCTGCGCCGTCGGCCGCTCTCAGTGGCCGTGCTGCGGGTGTCGGAAACGGAGGCGGTGGCCGCCGCGCGCGAGGGAGGCTGGCTGGATCGCGCCCTGCCCCAGATCGGCGCGATGGTCTCGCGCCTGATCCGCACCGAGGACACCGCGGCCCGCCTGTCCGCCGACGTCTTCGCCCTGGCCCTGCCCGCCACCAAGGGCCCGGCCGCCCGGATCGCCGCCGACCGCATCGCCGCCGTCATCAGCTGCACCGCCTTCGACGCCGGCCCCGACCGCGCGCCCTTCGTGGTCGAGTTCGAGGTCGGCGTGGCGGAGGTCATGCCGGGCGAATCCCCGGCCGTGGTTCTGGAACGCGCCTCGGCGGACGTGGGCGCGTCGGAGAAGCGCTGATAGCGCTTCTGGCGAGCCTGCTGGCGGTGCTGATGCAGGAAGAGCCGAAGCTGAGAACCGCGAAAATAGCTATGGCTGTGACGGATAATTCTACAGTCGTCGCCGCTCACTCAACGACCCGCCGCAGCGTTTAGAATACCGCGCTCCAAGTTCCCCAGACTTACACACTCCGCGACGCCAACGTTGCCGCCTATGCTGGCTCTGGTCTGACGGAATCGGGCATTGACCGTCGCATTGACCCCAGACGGTGTCTCGCGGACGAACACGTTCAGATCGACCGCTCCGCCGACCGGAGCCATGAAGGTTGCTCCTCCGCAGTCGGCGAACTCGCGAAGATCATTCACGCTGGAGAACATCCGCTCGGCATAGATGATGCCGCTGTCCTTCTCGATGGTCTTGATCGCGATGTTGCTGGTGGCGAAGTGTTCAACGAGGTTGCTCCAGACCTCATCTTTGGAGAGCGGGATCGCCCGACTGGTTTCAATCGGAATCAGCGCTGGCGCCGTGGCGCAGCTGGCCAGGCCAAGGCAAACGACGGCGACTGCCGTTCCGAGCTTGATCGTCATGGATGTATCGGCTCCCCGGTTGCGAGCGCACCACGCTGCTCTTGCGCAAGCCTGCGAATATCGACGTTGGAGGGGCATGAAAACTCCACCTCCCACGACCCCAACGTCAGTTCCTTGACGTTACCAACGGTGCACCCGAGCGGCCGAACAAACGTCTCGGCGACTATCCGGTTGATCTCAGCGCCATCCCGACTCGCTGATTGAGAAATTCGGCGCTGAATGAGGAAGGTGTCGTCCTTCGGGTGGATGTATAGCGAGAATGCAGCCGGTCCCAGACGCACCTGTGCGTCGGAGAGGTCGCCTCCATAAGTGAAAAGCCTAGCAGAGCATCCCGTCGCCATGAGCCCGGCTAACGATACTACGAGAAACCTCTTCATTCGCCCCCGCCTTGTGCTCGCAGAGCAAGCCGGACCACGCCCCCCCGCGACCGCCACAAGCTCAGCGTGCACATGCTACTAACTAAGGATGCTGTTTCGCAATATCACATCGCCGCAACCGACGCCGCGCCCGGCTCCTTCCGGATACGGTTCAGCAGGTCTAGATGAGCCAGCAGCGACTGATGGCTGACCAAGCGTCTGCGACCGTCACGCCGCTCCCGCCACCCGCGCCAGATCGGCGGTGATGCGTTCGGCGACCTTCAGGCGGTCCTCCGGCGTATCCCAGTCGCCCTTCACGACGATCTTCTGATCGGGGCGGATCTTCCAGAAGGCGTGGTTCTTCTGGATCAGGCCGACAAGCCCCATCGGGTTCGGGAAGGTATTGTCGCGCAGGGTCAGCACCGCGCCCTTGGGTCCGACGTCAATGCGTTCGACGTGAGCCGTCTTGCAGTTGGCCTTGATGCCGACGATGCGCAGAAGCTGTTTCGCTTCATCGGGCAGAGGACCGAAGCGGTCGATCAGTTCGGCAGCCAGAGCCTCGCGACTTTCGGTGTTCTCGGCGTCCGACAGGCGGCGGTACAGGCTCAGACGAACGTTCAGGTCCGGGACATAATCCTCTGGAATCAAAACAGCTGCGCCGACATTGATGGCCGGGGACCAGCCGCGATCAACCACCCCGCCCTCGCCCGCCTGGCGCAGCTCGGCCACCGCGTCCTCGAGCATCTGCTGATACAGTTCGACGCCCACCTCGCGGATGTGGCCGGACTGTTCGTCGCCCAGCAGATTGCCGCCGCCGCGCTGGTCCAAGTCGTGGCTGGCCAGCTGGAAGCCGGCGCCGAGGTTGTCCAGCGACTGAAGCACCTGCAGACGGCGCTCGGACGACAGCGACAGGGGTTTGGTCGCGTCCGTGGTCAGATAGGCGAAGGCGCGCGCCTTGGCCCGACCGATGCGGCCTCTGATCTGGTGCAGTTGCGCCAGACCGAACATGTCCGCCCTATGCACAATCAGGGTGTTAGCCGTCGGAACATCAAGTCCGGACTCAACAATGGTCGTGGACAGCAACAGGTCGTAGCTGCCGTCGTAGAAGGCGCTCATCACGTCTTCCAGCTGGGTCGGCGTCATCTGGCCGTGACCGACCACGAACTTGATCTCGGGCACCTGCTCGCGCAGGAATTTCTCGATGTCCGGCAGGTCGTTGAGGCGCGGCACCACGTAATAGGCCTGCCCGCCGCGATACTTCTCGCGCAGCAGGGCTTCGCGAACCAGCACCGGGTCCCACGGGGTGACGTAGGTGCGGACGGCCAGACGATCCACGGGCGGCGTGGCGATGATCGACATCTCGCGGATGCCCGACAGGGCCATCTGGAGCGTGCGCGGGATCGGGGTCGCGGTCAGGGTCAGCAGGTGCACGTCGGCGCGAAGCGACTTGAGCTTCTCCTTGTGCTTGACCCCGAAGTGCTGCTCCTCGTCGACGATGACGAGGCCCAGGTCCTTGAAGCCGACCTGCTCGCTCAGCACCGCATGGGTGCCGACGACGATCTCGAACGAGCCGTCCTTCAAACCCGCGCGCGTCTCGGCCGCGTCCTTGGCCGTGACCATGCGCGACAGGTGGCGGACCTTGATCGGCCAGCCCGCGAACCGCTCTGAGAAGGTCTTGAAGTGCTGGCGCGCCAGCAGGGTCGTGGGGCAGACCACGGCCACCTGCTGCCCGCTCATGGCCACGACAAAGGCGGCGCGCAGGGCCACCTCGGTCTTGCCGAAGCCGACATCGCCGCAGATCAGGCGATCCATCGGCGTGCCCTTGCCCAGATCCTCCAGCACGTCGCCGATGGCGTTGAGCTGGTCGTCCGTCTCCTCATACGGGAAGCGGGCGCAGAACTCATCGAACAGCCCCTGCGGCGGGGTGATGGCGTCCGAGGTGCGCAGCGAGCGCTTGGCGGCCAACGCGATCAGGCCCTCGGCCATGTCGCGCAGACGCTGTTTGGCCTTGGCCTTGCGCGCCTGCCAGCCCGCGCCGCCCAGCCGATCCAGTTGCGCCCCGTCAGTATCGGAGCCGTAGCGGGTCAGCAGGTCGATGTTCTCGACCGGCAGGTAGAGCTTGCTCTCGCCCGCGTACATCAGCTCCAGACAGTCGTGCGGGGCATCCTGGATTTCGAGCGTCTTCAGCCCGTCATAACGGCCGATGCCGTGATCCAGGTGGACGACCAGATCGCCTGCGGTCAGGGCGGACGCCTCGGCGAGGAAGTTCGACGCCCGGCGCTTCTTGCGCGGTCGCGCCAGACGGTCGCCGAGGATGTCGGTCTCGGAGATGACCGCCAGAGCCTCGGTCTCGAAGCCATGCTCGACCGGCAGAACGCCGCGCAGGAACAGGCCGTCGGGCGCCTTCTGAACATCGGCCCAGTCGCGCACGGCGACCACATGCTCCAGCCCGTGATCGGACAGCATGGCCGCCAGACGTTCGGAAGAACCCTCGGTCCATGAGGCGAACAGGACGCGCTTGCCCGCCGCCTTCAGGCTCTGGGCGTGTCTGGCCACAGCCTCGAACAGATTGACGCTGTCCTGCGACCGCTCGGCGGTGAAGGCGCGGCCCAGACGACCGCCCGCATCCTCGCCACCAACCTGGTCGTTGGCCGCGAAGGGCGACAGCCGACGCACGGCGCGGCCCGCAAGCGCCGAGTTCCAGTCCGCTTCCGGCAGATAGAGTCGTTCGGGCGGCAGGGCGCGGTTGGCGGCCCCGGCCTTGGTCCGGGAGGCATCGCGACGGGCTTCGTAAGCGTCGGCGGTCAGGGTCCAGCGCTCGGCGCGCGCGGCCTCCGCCTGATTGTCGAGGAAGACCGGCGCCTGATCCGGCAGATAGTCGAACAGGGTCTCCAGCCGGTCGTAGAGCAGCGGCAGCCAGTGCTCCATGCCCTGACGGCGCGCGCCCTCGCTGACGGCGGCGTACAGCGGATCATCGCCGCCGGCGCCGAACAGGTTCAGATAGCCGGTCCGGAAACGGGAAATACCCTCGGGCGTCAGCAGCGCCTCGGACACCGGGGCCAGCGAAATGGAGCGCATCTGGCCGGTGGAGCGCTGGGTCGCGGGATCGAAGGTGCGGATCGTCTCCAGCTCGGACCCGAACATGTCCAGACGCACCGGCTCCTCGAAGCCCGGCGGGAAGACGTCGATGACGCCGCCGCGCACGGCGAACTCGCCCCGCTCCGACACGGTCGAGGCCCGCACATAGCCGTTCGCCCCGAAATAGCGTTCCAGCGCCGTCGTATCGAGGTCAAGGCCGACCGTGGTTTCGAAGCCGGCGGCCGTGGTCACCTCACGCGGGGGCGTGCGCTGGGTGGCGGCGGCGACCGTCGTGACGACCAGCAGAGGGTGACTGTCATCCACGGCGCGCCCGGCCAGTCTGGTCAGGGCCGCCATCCGCTCGGCCGACACCGAGGCGGTGGGGCTCAGGCGGTCATAGGGCAGACAATCCCAGGCCGGAAACTCAAGAACTTCAATATCGTTCGCGAAGAACCGGAACGCCTGGGCGAACTCACCCATGCGGGCGTAGTCGCGGGCGACAAAGACGCCAATGCCGCCGACAGCGCGCAGGCGGTCCGCCACAGTCAGGGCGTCGAGACCTTCCGGGGCGCCGCCCAGTTCCAGATCGCCGCGCGTCGGGGTCATCACATCCATCAACCGGCGCCCTTCGCGACTTCAGCGGCGACATGCGCGGCCATGAAGGCGCGGATCTTCGTTATCAGGCTGCCGTCGTATTTCTCGGGGGTCGGCGCGGTCTGGATGATCCAGGCGTAAAGGGCGTGATCGTCGTCCTCCAGCAGCAGGTCTTCGAACAGATCCAGCTCCTCGGGCGTCAGTGTCGGCGCGACCTGATCAGCGAACGGCCCGAGCACCAGATCGGCTTCGCGGAAGCCACGACGCCATGCGCGGAAGGCGATCCGGCCCAGCCGTTGTTCACGGGTTTCAGTCGGACGCGCGTTCGTATCGGCCACAAGAATCCTTGCCCGGTCAGCTGGGTGAAAACAGTCGGGGTGCAGATAGCGTTCCTGCCCCCCGACCGCCAGCGGATCAGCTCAGATTGCTGCCAAAAGTCAGGCGGGCCAGATGGCCTTGAGCTTGTCAGTCAGGGCGATGCGTTCCGCCAGTCCATTGCTTCCGCCGTTGATCAGCTTCGTCACGGCCTTCACGTCATCCTTCGAGGCCGGGACATTGATCTTGCGGCTTTTCCAGAACTCGATCGCCGCCCGCATCGACCCTGCCGGCGTCAGCAGGAGGTCGGGATTAAGCTCGTAGGCCGCGCCGAGCGCCGCGTAATTGGCCCGCCCCGTCAGCTGGATCATTCCACGACCGCGATATTTGTAGCCGTCGCCGGGCTCCACATTGCCCAGGTTCTTCTTGCCCCATTCACCGCCGTAGACCGTGTTGCCGATGGCCTCCTTGTCGGCCCGCTGCGTGCCCGTTCGGCCGATCTTCCGGGCCTGCGCCGCGGTGATCCGCCCGGGGAAGGTCTTCACCAGCCCCTCGACCGAATAGTTCAGGTTCTCCTCGCGCGGTCGAAACCCGCTTTCATGCGAAATCTGGGCGAAGAAGTGGATGAAGTGCAGGCGGTCCACCAGCACGCCTCGGGCATCGAGCGCGATCAGACCGCCCGTTCCGTCAGGCGCGACGCCGCCGGAGACATACTCCGCCAGCCCCTGAAAAGTCCGCGCCCCAAGCTTGCCGTCCACGATGCCGACATCGTAGCCCCTGTCCGTGAGATTCTGCTGTAGCTTCGCTATCGACATGGATGCCCCCATTCCTGCTGAACGCCCTCAATCTCAACTCTGAATAACATCGTCCGCAACTCTTGCGCGTCACAAAGAATGACCTCCGACTGAATTCATGCGGCCGCCGATCCTCTTTCCCCTGTTCGCCGACGTCTCGACCCTGAAGGGTGTCGGACCGAAGGCGCTGCCGCTGGTGCAGAAGCTGGCGGGGCCGCTGGTGCGGGACGTGCTGTTCCTGTCGCCGTCTGGCGTGGTCGTGCGTCGCCCGATGACGGCCGTGAACGCGGTCGAGGGACAGGTCGGTATTTTCGAGGTGATGATCGACCGGCTGATCCTGCCCGGAAAGCCCGGCGTGCCGATCAAGGTGCGGGCTTCGGACCAGACCGGGTTTGTGCACCTCATCTGGTTCGGTGGTTCGGGCCAGCACATCGATCGCCTGCTGCCGCGCGGCGAGACGCGGCTTGTCTCGGGCAAGGTCGAGCGGTTCAACAATGAAGTTCAGATCGTCCACCCGGATGTGTTCAAGCCGACTGAAGCCGATGAGATCGCGGCGGTGGAGCCTGTCTATCCGGCGACCCAGGGCCTGACCTCGCGCACCATTCGCAAGCTGGCGCAGCAGGCGCTGGCTCTCGCGCCGGAGCTCCCGGAGTGGCAGGACCCGGCTTGGCTGGCGAAGCAGCAGTGGGCCAGCTGGCGCGAGGCCATCGCCGCCTTGCATACCCCGACCGGCGAGCGCGATCTGGAGCCGGACGCGCCCGCGCGCGAGCGGCTGGCCTATGACGAACTGTTCGCCCACCAACTGGCGCTGGCCCGGCGGCGACGGGCGCGGCTGATCACGCCCGCCCCGGTGATCCGTCCGGGCGAGGCATCGGATCGCCTGCTGACCGCCCTGCCCTTCACCCTGACCGGCGCGCAGCAGAGGGCCGTCGAGGACATCCGCCATGACCTCGCGTCGGGCGAGCAGATGGGCCGACTGCTCCAGGGCGACGTCGGCTCGGGCAAGACGGCGGTTGCGGCGCTGGCGCTGGCCGATGCGGCGGCCTCAGGTTTCCAGGCGGCCCTGATGGCCCCGACTGAAATCCTGGCGCGACAGCACTATCAACGGCTGGCCCCGATGCTAGAGGCGGCGGGGGTCCCGACGGTGCTGCTGACCGGCCGGGACAGTCAGGCCGAGCGGCGGCCGAAACTGGCGGCGCTGGCGGATGGTCAGGCCAGGGTGGCCATCGGCACCCATGCCCTGTTCCAGGACGCGGTCCGCTTTGACCGGTTGGGGCTGGCGGTGATCGACGAGCAGCACCGGTTCGGGGTGAACGAGCGCGCGCGACTGCAGGCCAAGGGCGACCCGCGCACGGGCGGAGTTCACCTGCTGACCATGTCGGCGACGCCGATCCCGCGCACGCTGGAGCTGACCCAGTATGGCGAACTGGACGTGTCGCGCCTGACGGAGAAACCGCCGGGCCGGACGCCCGTGACGACGGCCGTGCTGCCGCTGGCGCGCATCGGCGAGGTGGCCCGGCGGCTGAAGGCGGCGCTGGACGACGGGGCGCAGGCCTACTGGATCTGCCCGCTGGTCGCCGAGAGCGAGGCCAGCGATCTCGCCGCCGCCGAGGCACGGGCGGCGGACCTGCGCCGCATCCTGCAGGTCGAGGTCGGATTGGCGCACGGCCAGATGCCCGGGCCGGAACGCGAGGCCGTCATGGCCGACTTCGCGGACGGTCGCACGCCCCTGCTGGTCGCCACCACGGTGGTCGAGGTCGGGGTCGATGTGCCCAACGCCTCGATCATGGTCATCGAGCACGCGGACCGTTTCGGCCTGGCGCAGTTGCACCAGCTTCGCGGACGGGTCGGACGTGGCGCCAAGGCCTCGACCTGCCTGCTGCTCTATGGCGGCGGAGATGACGGGTTGGGCGAGACGGCGAAGACCCGGCTGGAGACCCTGCGGCGCACCGAGGACGGGTTCGAGATCGCCGAGGAAGACTTCCGCCTGCGCGGCGGCGGCGATCCGCTGGGGCTGAAGCAGAGCGGTTTCCCCGCCTATCGTTTCGCCGACCCGATCCGCCACAAGGGACTGATGCTGGCGGCGGCGGATGATGCGCGGCTGGTTCTGGGTCGCGATCCGGACCTGCTGTCGCCGCGGGGCGAGGCGGTCAAGGTGCTGGAGGCGCTGTTCGACTGGCGCAACGAAAGGTTTGCGCTGGACTAGGGTCTATCCCGAACAGAGGCGGGTGGTGAGCCGACGCACGAACGGCAGGATCAGCAGAAGCGTCGGGAAGGCCGCCAGCCAGGACAGCCCCCAGGCGGACAGCCAGACCCGCAGGAAGGCGTCGGTCAGGCCGACACCCCTGAGCGTAGAGACGCCGGACACCACCATCGTCATGACGATGGACAGCAGCAGCGCCATCACCAGAGGAGCGAAGCGGGCCGGCAAACGGGGAGGCGTGCTCACCGGCCCGCTCCGGATCAGAACTTAACGCCCACGATCAGGCCCGCGTAGGACTGATCATCAGCGCCGCTCTGCTTCAGAAAGTCACCGGCCTTGGTGTAGTTGACCACGCCGGTCACGGTGACGAACGGATTCACGACGTAGCTGGTGAACGCCGCATAGCGCCAGCCGACGTAGGCGGAGTCGCCCTCGGCCCCGCTGCGCAGCAGTTGGCCCGACAGCAGATAGACGCCGTCCTCCTTGCTCTGACGCCACAGACCGGCGGTCAGCAGGCCCACGGTGGTCTTCGGTAGCGGCTGGAACGTCAACTGCGGCTGGATCGACACAAGGTTTGACACGCCCAGATCGGTGCGCAGCGAGATCGGCGGCACATAGAGCTGGTTGTAGGTGCCGAGCTTGCCGTCCGTCCGGTCGTCGTCGCCCGAGGCTGCGTCGAAGCGAACAGCGACGCGCGGTTTCCACGCGTGATCGAAGCTGTGACCGACGGTGGCCGAGACATACCAGGCCTCGATATCCAGACCGCGGAAGTCACCGGTCTGCAGTACGCCCTCAACGTCGTAGTCCCACGGCGCGACGCGACCGTTCAGACGGACCGAGAAGGTGTCCCGGTCATCGCGACCGGCCAGACCGGTATCGAAAGCCACGCCGATCCGGTCGGTGTTGGCGTAGAGGAACTCCAGCCGCGACGCGGTCGGGCCGGTCCCGAGAGCGCGGGCGGCGGTGGCCCCGTAGAGGCGGTAGTCATAGTTGGTGGCGTCGTCGAACGTGGCCTTGCTCTCGCGGATCGCGTAGCCGGCGAAGACGCCGCCGGACCAGCCATTCGGGTTGTCGTAGATCACGCGAGCCATGTCGAAGGCGGTGCGGGCGTTTGCGCCCTCGCGCGGCTCGAAGATGCGGAAGGCGCCGACGCCGAACTCCTGACGTCCGACGCGAACGCGCAGGGCGCCCTGCCCCAGCGAATGCTTCGCCTCGAGGAAGGCCTGATGGACGTCCGCGCGGCTTTCCTCGGTGAAGGGTTCGCCGCTGTCGAGGCCGTGGCTGCGGGCGTCCTGGATATCGACAAAAGCGCGCAGATTCGGCGTCAGGCGCCAGTCGGCCCACAGGCGCAGACGTTGTTGCAGATCGCCGTCGTCGTCCTGGAGACCCCGACCGAAACGTTCATTGCCACGATACTCGGCGCGCCAGCGGGCTTCACCGCCGAGGCTGAGCCAGGTCGAACCGACCGGAATGGCCTTCATCTGCGCCCAGTTGGAGGCGTCTTCTCCGAGGTTCCGGTAGGCGGTCCAGTCCTCGTCGTGATTGATCGGGCGGAACGCCGGCGCCGGGCGCGCGGCCGGAGCCGCGGCGGGAGCAGCCTGCACCGCAGCCGGGGCGGTGACGATCGGCGCATCGGCGGCAGGAGCGGCCTCAGGCGATGAGGCGGCAAGGATCATGGCGGCGGCGGCCGCAGTGTTGAGCAGCATAGGTTTCCCCTCTGGAGCTGGCCCGGTTGGCTCCGGGCGCGTTGCCTTGATGGATGGTTATTCGGCGTCGGGCTGGGCGCCCGGCGCAGCGGATCTGAAGGCGTCGAGTTCAAGGCAGGCGGCCTCGATCTCGAGCAGGCGCGGCCAGCGCAGGTCCACATTGAACCGGCGGGCGTTGCCCAGTTGAGGCACGATGACGATGTCGGCGAGCGTCGGAGCGGAGCCGAAGGCGAAGGGGCCCGGGCTGTCGACCAGAAGGCGGTCGACGGCGTCCAGCCCCTGCTCGATCACCGCTGCGGCCCAGGATTGGACCGCCTCCTCCGCCAGACCCAGATCGCGAAGGTTCTGAAGGACCTTCAGGTTCTGGACCGGATGGATGTCGCAGGCGATCACCTGGGCCACGGCGCGGACGCGGGCCCGCTCCAGCGGATCGGCGGGCAGCAGGGCGGTCTCCGGGTGAAGCTCGTCCAGATACTCGCAGATCGCCAGCGACTGCGTCAGGACCGCGCCGTCGTCGGTGATCAGGGCCGGAACCAGCCCCTGGGGGTTGATCGCCAGATACTCCGGCGCCCGTTGCTCGCCCTTGCGCAGGTGGTGGAAGACCTGCTCCGCGACGAGCCCCTTGAGGTTCAGGGCGATCCGCACGCGCCACGACGCAGTGGAACGGAAGTAGCCGTGCAGGATCATGGACGTCAGGCTCCGGGCGCGTTGCGGCGCACGGCGCCGAGGGTGAAGACCGCGATCGAAGCGATCACAGCGGGTACGACAGCCAGCAGGATCAGCGACTGCGGCGACCACTCGCGGGCCAGCAGCATGCCGCCCACCAGCGGGCCGACGATGGCGCCGATGCGGCCGACGCCCAGCGCCCAGCCCACGCCCGTGGCGCGGATGGCGGTCGGATAGACCGAGGCGGTCAGGGCGTTGCAGCCGATCTGCGCGCCGACGACGCCGAAGCCGGACAGGGCCGCGCCGACCAGCAGGACGGTCAGGTTGGTTCCGCCGAAGGCCAGCAGGGCGATGAAAGCGGCCGAGGCGGCGTAGGCTGTGCCCAGCACCAGATAGGGGCTGATCTTGTCGATCATCCGGCCCAGGGCGACGGCGCCGACGACGCCGCCGAGGTTCAGGGTAGCGGTCGACAGGATGGCCAGCGACAGCGGCAGACCGGCGCCCTTCAGCAGGGTCGGCAGCCAGTTCACCAGGAAGTACATGACCAGCAGGTTCATGAAGAAGGCGACCCACAGCAGCAGGGTCGTGGGCGTGCGGCCTTCACGGAACAGCTGGAAGACCGAGAAGCCCTTGGCGGCCGACGACTGTTCGTCCTTCAGGCCGGCGATGAACTCGCTGACCGAGGCGTTGGCGTCGATCTTGGCCACGATGGGGGCGATCTTCGATTCCGGCGCGCCTTTGGCGACGAGGAAGCGAACGGACTCCGGCAGCATGAACCACAGGACCGGCAGCAGCAGCAGCGGAAGGACGCCGCCGACGACGAAGACCGAGTGCCAGTCGAACTCGGCGATCAGCCAGGTCGAGACCAGGCCGCCGATGGTGGAGCCCAGCGGGAAGCCGCAGAACATGACGGTGACGAGCGTGGCGCGCAGCCGGGCCGGGCCGTACTCGCTGGTCAGGGCGATGATGTTCGGCATGGCCGCGCCCAGACCGATCCCCGTGATGAAACGGTAGATCAGCAGTTCGTGCATGGAGGTCGAGAAGGCCGTCAGCAGGGCGAACAGACCGAATATGGCGGTCGAGATCAGGATGACGGTCTTGCGGCCGAACCGGTCAGCCGCGGGGCTGAGGGTGAAGGCGCCGACCGTAAGGCCCAGCAGGCCGATGGCGAAGATCGGACCAAACTCGGAAGGCTTCAGCCCCCAGTCCTCGGCGATCTTGGGCGCGACAAAGGCGATCGACTGGGTGTCGAAGCCGTCGAGCATCGCGATGATGAAGCACAGCGCCGTGACGCCGAACTGGAGCGGGCCGAATTTCGCCCGGTCGATGACGGCGTTGCCGCCGCCGGTTCCGGAAATGGTAGCCATTGTTGTTCCTCCCCTGCGGGACGCGCGGATCTTCCCTGCCCGCTTCATCCCCGATGATGATGTTGATGGTGGTCCCGATCAGGCCGCTTTCGGCCCAACCTTGATTTCAAGCGGCGTCAGTCCGTCGATGGTGACGACGATGTCGTCGCCTTCGACCACGGCGCCCACGCCCGCGGGGGTGCCGGTGTAGATCAGGTCGCCGGGTTCCAGCTTCCACAGACGCGAAGCGAAGGCGACGATGTCATCGACCGGCCAGATCAGCTCGGCCAGATCGGCGTCCTGTCTGGTCTCGCCGTTGACGGTCAGCTTGATCGCGCCCTTGGCCGGATCGAAATCGCCCTCGCCCGCCTTGTGGATCAGGCCCAGGGGCGACGACTGCTCGACGTTCTTGCCGGTGTCCCAAGGACGGCCCTGCGCGCGAGCGTCGAGTTGCAGGTCACGACGGGTCATGTCGAGACCGGTGGCGTAGCCCCAAACGTGGTCCTTCGCGTTCTCGACGGCGATGTTCCGACCGCCCTTGCCGATGGCGACGACCAGCTCGGCCTCGTAGTGGAAATTCCCGGTCTCGGTCGGATAGGCGATCACCGTACCCGACGGCACGACGGTTTCGGCCCAGGCTGTGAAGAAGAACGGCGGTTCACGGTCCGGGTCGCGGCCCATCTCGCGGGCATGGGCGGCGTAGTTGCGACCGACGCAGATCACGCGACGAACCGGGAAATCGTCACCGGTCGTGGTCGCGGCCAGCACGGGGGCCGGGGTCTCGAACAGCAGGCTCATGCGTTTTCTTCTCTGTAGAGGTTCAGTTTTTCCTGACAGGCCTTGTCCGAGTAACCGAACAGAACCAGCTGCTCGGTCGCCTTGAAGACGACCTGTTTCCACGAGGGGACGACCAGGATTTCGCGGGGGTTGAGGGCGATGGTCTCGCCCTCGATAACGGCTTCGCCGGTTCCCTCCACGACAACGAAGATAGTGCCGTCAGTGGAGCGGCGCGGCCGGGTCTCGAAGCCCGCCGGCATCAGGCGGACGTGGGCCGAGATGGTGGCCATGATCGAGCCGCCGTTGACCGGATTCAGGAACTCCAGCGCGTGGCCCAGATGCGGGTCGATGTCGGCCCCGCTGCCAGCAAGACCGTCCAGCGCCGGACGCCAGTCGGTGTAGGGATAGTGGAACAGGGGCTGGTCGGCCGGACGGCGATCCGCCGTATGCCCCTTCAGCGGACGCATGTTGCGGCCGTAGCGATTGATGCTGTCGCCGGGCGGGACCTGTTCAGGGAACTGGTCCTCGGGATAGCCCTCGGCGAAGCTGGCGTCGAAGTGGCGCACGGTCGGGATGTCGAGACCGTCCAGCCAGATCATCGGCTTGTCCGTAGGATTGCCGTGATCGTGCCACTGGCCGCCCGGGGTCAGCACCAGATCGAACGGACGCATCACGGCCTTTTCGCCATCGACCGAGGTGTAGGCGTTCTCACCCTCGATGACGAAGCGAAGGGCGCACTGGGTGTGTTTGTGCGCCGGAGCCACCTCGCCCGGCAGGATCAATTGCAGGCCAGCGTACAGGCTGGGCGTGATGCCCGAGTGGCCCGGCAGGCCCGGGTTCTCGAGGATCAGCACCCGGCGCTCGGCCTGTCTGGCGCTGATCAGGTCGCCGGCGCGCATCAGGTATTCGCGGGCGTTGTCATACGACCATTTGTGCACCTTGGCCGGGCTGTCCGGCTTGGGCAGCACGAGGGCAGCCAGCTTCTCCCACAGCGGATAGAGGCCTTCCGGCTCCATCTGCTCGTAAAGGGCGTTCAGTTGGGCTTGCTGGTCGTTCTTCAGCGGTTCGGCATTGTGCATGTCAGCTCTCCACGCCGACGTGAAGCAGGCCGTCTTCCAGCTTCACCGGGAAGGTCTTCACAGCGATGCTGCAAGGCGCGCCGACAGCCGCGCCGGTCTTCACGTTGAACGTGCCCTGATGCAGCGGGCATTCGATCAGGTCGCCGTCCAGATAGCCGTCGGCCAGGCTGGCGGCGCCGTGGGTGCACAGGTCGGCGGTGGCGTAATATTCGCCGTCCACCGCATAGAGCGCGATCTTCAGGCCGCCGACGACGGCCTGGGCCACGCCGTATTGCTCAAGATCCGAAGGGGGCAGCGTCGGCTGCCAGGTCAGGGTGGCGGTCATGCGGGGTACACGAGACTGTTGGGGATCATTTCGGAATCGAAGACCACGATCCGCTCGACGAACCGGAGGCGGCCCTCATCCACCACCACCTTGTCGTGGCAGACGGCGGACAGGACGATGTCGGAGGTCTTGTCGATCAGGGTCTGGACCAGCAGCAGATTGTGCCGGACCTGAACGTAAGGCTTCGCATCGGGGCCCTCCCCTTCAGCCACGATGCGCGGCGCGGTCGGGAAGCGGCGGTAGTAGCGCGGGGCGTACATCTGGGTCCGCGTCAGGCCGGTGACCCGGTCCTTCAGCATCCCCCGGCTCTCGGCCTGCATGGTGCACAGCGTGTAGCCCGCCTCATAATTCTCGCGCGGGATCACCCGATAGAGGCAGTCCTCGGTGAAGAAGTCCGGCCAATCGTGCAGGCGGACGTCATCCAGGGTGGCGTAATAGTCGTCGAACAGGTCGCGGATCGCATCACGCGTGATCGCGGCGGGACGGGTCAGGGTCTCGGCGCTCACAGGCCCATCACCTTGCGCCAGTAGCGATACATGCCGCGCACGGCGGTTTCGGTGACCTGGTGATCGGTCGGCGCGATCTCGCGGCCGCCCATCTGCAGGATGAAGTGCTCGTCCGGCGAACCGCAGGCGCCCTGCTGGGTCATCTCGAGAACCTCGCCGTCATCGGCCGAGACGAAGCCGGCGGGGCCGAACAGATTGGCCTGACGCGTGCGGCGCAGGCGCATCTCCGGCGTGTCGTCGGCGTAGCACCAGTGGGTCCAGTGGAAGTCGAATCCGCCGACGCCCTTGGGGACGATCTGACGGGTGGTCAGGCTGTTCACCTGCTGCTGCAGTATCACGCTGGGGAAGATGGTGATCATCCCGACGGTCTCTTCCCCGGGGAACTCCTGCACCACGTCCATGACGCGCGGGTCTTCCAGCACCAGATCACCCTGGAAGTTGCGGATATCGGCCATGGCCTCGGTTTTTTCCTGCTCGCCCTTGCGCGAGATCAGGATGCCGTGACGGCCCTCGTCATCGATATCGACGGCGGACTTCTGGTCGGCGCGGAACAGGCCAAAGGTGGCGAAGAACACGTGCAGCAGGCCCGCGTGATACGGGTCCTTGATGTTCTCCTGCATCTGCTTCCAGTTGGCCGGAATGTGCTGACGGTTGTAGCCCAGCACCTCCAGCTTCCGGCCGTCATAGACGCGGGTGTAATGCTTCCAGAACTTCTCGCCGAGGTACTCCCGGAAGGCCGGGGTTTCGTCCGAGAAGGTCGCCCAGACAACGCCGTTGACCTCTTCGACGCGCAGCCTGTTCAGCCCATTCTGCGACAGGTCGAAGTCGGCGGGCATGCCGCCCTGACGCTTCACGCCACGACGGAACGGCACGCCCTGCAGGTCGCCGTTCAGGGCGTAGGACCACTGGTGATACGGGCAGATCAGTTCCTGCGAATGGCCGAAGCGGGCCTGGCAGAACTTCACGCCCTTGTGGGCGCAGCGGTTCTCGACGACCGAGATCTCGCCCTCGGCTGACCGGACCATGACCACCGGCTTTTCGCCCAGCGTGGTCGTCTTCCAGTCGCCGACGTTCGGCAGCTCGCACTCCAGACCCACGTACAGCCAGTGTGGCCCGTACCAGATCTTCCGGAGCTCCTCGGCGTAGGTTTCGGGGTCCGTATAGACCCAGTAGGGCACCGCGGCGTCGGCGTCGGCCGGCCACACCCTGCCCTCAGGCGGACGAACGGAAATGTTCAAGATCACGGCTCCCGGCGCAGCAATTCCATCGACGATCTGAAGTCGCCGTTGACCGCACTGATGTCGTGGTTTTTGATCTATGTCAAACGCGTTGCATATTGTGCGTCGCACACAGGGATTGAAACGACATGGACGAACGCATCGTCATTCTGGGCGCCGGACACGCGGGCGGGTCCGCAGCCATCGCTTTGCGTGATCTTGGATTTTCCGGCGAAATCAGTCTGATCGGAGAAGAAACCGATGCACCTTATGAGCGCCCTACCCTGTCGAAGGCGTTCCTCTCAGGCGCGGACCCGGAGCCGGTCTGGTTGGCGGATGATGCGCGATGGCGCGATCTCAATGTGCAATTGACGCTCGGCGTCAGCGGGATCGCCATCGACCTGGAAAGCCGCTCCGTCACCCTATCGAACGGCTCATCAGCTCCCTATGACCGGCTCATCCTCGCGACCGGCGGGCGAGTGCGTCGTCTGGACACGCCGGACCATCCGCGCATCCACTATCTGCGCACCGCCGACGACGCCCGCGCGTTGGCGAAGGCCGCGAAACCGGGCGCACGCGCCGTCATCGTCGGCGGTGGCGTCATCGGCCTGGAAACCGCGTCGACCCTGGTTGATCTGGGCCTGACGGCGATGGTTCTGGAGGCCGGGGATCGTTTGCTGGGCCGCAACATTCCGGGAGAAGCCGCCGGCTGGCTGGCGTCGGCTCACGCCAGAATCGGTGTGGATGTGCGTCTGGGCCGCTCGGTGCGCGCCATCGAGCACCGCGCGAACGGCCTCAAGATTCAGCTGGACGGCGGCGAGACGCTGGAGGCCGACCTGATGGTGGTCGGCATCGGCATCATTCCCTGTGCGGAGCTGGCCGAGGCGTCGGGCCTGCCGACCGCGGGTGGCGTGCTGGTCGATTCGAGATATCGCTCGCTCGGCGATGAACGGGTGTTCGCCATCGGCGATCTGGCGGCGCGCACCTGGGGAGACGAGCCGAACCCGCGACGGATGGAGACCTGGGCCCACGCCCAGACTTCGGCGCGCGCAGCGGCTCTGGCCATCCTCGGCCTGCCCGCCGAGCCCGAGCCGGCGCCGTGGTTCTGGACCGCCCAGTGTGGCCACATGCTGCAGATCGTCGGCGATCCGGGCGCGGGCGACACCGTCATCGCGCGCGGCGACGGCGTCCGGCTGTATGTGCGCGATGACGTGCTGGTCGGCGCCGTCTGTCTGGACCAACCCCGCGACTTCGGCGCCGCCAAGCGGCTGATCGGCAAGGCGCTGGTCGCGGACCGGGCGAGCGATCCGGCGACCGATCTGCGCAAGGCCGCCGCCTAGACGACCGGGCGGCGACCGCCGATGGCGGCCGTGATCTCATCACAGACGGCGATCAGGCGCTCACGCACCTGATCGTCGCGGTCGGGCCGGAAAGCGTCGGTGGCGAGCACCGTCGCGGTCAGCGTGACCTCCGCCTGCAGGTCGAAGATCGGTACAGCTGTCGCGCGCAGGCCCGGGATCAGGGTGCCGCTGACGCCGGAATAGCCGTCGGCCCGCACCCGCTCGCGGATGGCCTCGACATCCACGGGGGTCAGCCCCCGGTCCTCGGCGGTCTCCCGTTCGATCATGTGCCGCGTATGGCTGTCGGGGCGGAACGCAAGGTACAGGTGCCCCGTCGCCGAACGTAAAAGCGGCAGGGGCGACCCGACCATCAGCGAGGTCGAGATCGGCGGTGAGCCCATCACCCAGCGCACGACGATCGGACCGCTGGGACCCAGCGACGCCATCTGCACTGTGCGACCGGTCTCGTGGACGAAGTCGGTGATGCGCTGGTTCGCCTCCTGAAAGGCGTCGATGCGGCTGAGCGCGCCGAGTCCCAGACGCAAGGCCGCCGGGCCGAGATCGTAACGCCCGCTGCCCGCGTCCTGACGCGCCATTCCGGCCGCGCACAGGCTGGCCAGATAGCGGTGCGCCTGCGACGGCGACAGATCAGAGGCGGCGGCGATGGTCCCGAGCGCCTGTGGTTCCTCATAGGAGGCCAGAGCATCGAGCACGCGCAGGCCGATGCCGACCGACTGGATGCCCGCGCGGCGCTTGGTCGTCTCGCTGGTCATGTCGGGCCTCCCGATGACACGCCGGGCGCCGGCGCTGATTCAACTCGCGGCAACCTAGCACCAGAGCATCGCGCGGGTGAAAGTCCGGAACGTTCGATCAGCCTTGCTTCCTTTTAATACTCGCGCGCTTGCGTCGATCCGAAAACGCCCCCTAGTCTGGACGCCTTCGATGTCGCGGCTGGGGAGTAGCGTTTGTCGTATCTGGCCGGACTGATTGCGACCGCGGCGCTTCTGGCGCCGCAGAGCGCCCCTCCGATCTTTCAGCCGGGGGCGCCCGGACAGCCGTCGCGCGTCATCACCGCCGATCAGGCCCTGGCTCTGGCCCGGACCAGCTACACCGCCGAAGACGTGCAGTTCATGCAGCATATGATCGTCCATCACGCCCAGGCGGTGGAGATGGTCGCGCTGCTGGAGACCCAGGGCGAAAACAGCCGGGTCAAGCTGCTGGGCCGCCGGATCGCCCTGTCGCAGGAGGCCGAGATGGAGCTGATGCGCAGTTGGCTGATCGCGCGCGATCAATCGACCGAAATGCAGACGGACCACTCCGGTCACGGGATGGGCCATGGAAGCATGGATCACTCGGCACACGCCGGTCACGCCATGGCGCCGTCCGAAACTCCCCTGATGCCGGGCATGCTGTCCCCCGCCCAGATGGCGCGGCTGGCGGCGGCGCGGGGCAACGCGTTCGACCGGCTGTTCCTGACCGGCATGATCCAGCACCACCAAGGGGCCATCGACATGGTCGCCGACCTGCTGGAACACCCCGACGCGGGTCGCGACACCCTGCTGTCGGACTTCACCAATTCCGTGGTGGCGGACCAGTCCACCGAAATCCTGCGCATGCAGTCCCTGCTTTCCGATCTCTGATCTCCTTTCACCTGAAAGACCGGCCATGACCATCCGCAAGACCCTGCTGTCCTCAGTCGCCGTTCTCGGCATGCTTCTGGGCGCCAGCGCCGCGGCCGCCCAGCAGTCCTCCGGCCCCGGCGACGCCCAGAGGATCACGGCCGACGCCCGCAGCGCCCTGTCGGCCGGCCTGAACGACGCCGGTATCGCGACATCGGGAATGGTGCTGGAGCACACGCTCGGCAAACCGGAGGGCTTCGTCGATCCCGAGATCGGCTTCTCGCCCCCGACCAGCCAGGCCGAAGGTCAGGCGCTGATGACCCGCGCGCGCGGCAATCCGAACTTCAGCGTTCTGGGCATGGCGAACACCGACATGGCCCTGTCGAACGGCAAGCTGTTCGTCGGCAACTTCAACGGCTTCAACGCCTATGACATCAGCAGCGGCGGTGCACCGCAACTGGTCATGTCCGTGGTCTGTCCAGGCGGTCAGGGCGACGTGTCCGTGCACGGCAACCTGCTGTTCATGTCGGTCGAGGAAGGCCGCGGCCAGCTGGACTGCAGCACCGCGACCTCCAGTGAAGAGGTCAATCCCACCCGCTTCCGCGGCGTTCGCATCTTCGACATCAGCAATCTGAACGCTCCGCGTCAGATCGCGGCGATCCAGACCTGCCGTGGCTCGCACACCCACACGCTGGTCCCGCATCCGACCGACTCCAACATCCTGTATGTCTACGGTCAGGGCACCTCGAGCGTCCGCAAGACCGACGAGCTGTCGATCTGCACGGACGGGCAGCCGGACTCGAACCCCGAGACCGCCCTGTTCTCCATCGACGTGATCAAGGTCGACCTGACGCACCCGCAGGACGCCGCCATCGTCAACCGTCCGCGCATCTTCGCCGACGCCACCACGGGCCGGGTCGCGGGCCTGTGGCGCGGGGGCCGGGCCGGGGTCGCCAGCCAGAATACCGCCCAGACCAACCAGTGCCACGACATCACCGTCTATCCGGCCATCGGACTGGCCGGCGGCGCGTGCAGCGGCAACGGCATCCTGCTGGACATCTCGGACCCCGAACATCCGGCGCGCGTGTCGGACATCTTCGATCCGGACATGGCCTACTGGCACTCGGCCACCTTCAACAACGCCGGCACCTCGGTCGTCTTCACCGATGAATGGGGCGGCGGCATCGGCGCGCGGTGCCGGGCCGAAGACCCGGCCACCTGGGGCGCCAACATGGTCGCCACGATCGAGAACCGCACCCTGACGGGCCGCAGCTTCCACAAGCTGCCTTCGGCCCAAGGCGCGACCGAGAACTGCGTGGCTCACAACGGCAACATCATCCCGGTCCCGGGCCGCGACCTGATGGTTCAGTCCTGGTATCAGGGCGGCGTGTCGGTCATGGACTTCTCGGACCCGACCAAGCCGACCGAAATCGCCTATTTCGACCGTGGCCCGATCAGCGCCGAGCGCCTGTACGTCGGCGGATCGTGGTCAGCCTACTGGCTGAACGGCCGGATCTACTCCAGCGAGATCGCGCGTGGTCTGGACGTCCTGCGTCTGGTTCCGAACGAGAACCTGTCGGCGGCCGAGATCGCGGCGGCCGAGGCCATCATGGCCGAGGAGATCAACCCGCAACTGCAAACCCGCATCAGCTGGTCGGACACCCCGGACGTGGCCCAGTCCTATCTGGATCAATTGGCCCGCGGGAACGCGCTGGAAGCTGATGTCGCGACCCAAGCCGGCGCGGTGGTGACCGGCTGGCGCGGCGGACGCGTGGACAAGCGCTCGGCCAGCCGTCTGGCCGCCACCCTGCGCGCGGCCGCCGAAAAGGCCCAGCCGGTTCAGCGCGGCCGTATGAACGCACTGGCCGACCTGTTCGGCCGCATCTCGGCCTGATGTCAGGATGGGGCGGTTCGCACCGGCGGCCGCCCCGATCCTTCTCCTGCGTCAACCGCCGTTCCTGTTAGTCTGACGCGAAACAGACCAGACAAACGGGACGAGCCGCCATGACCGATGCGAACCACCGCCTGATGACGCGCAAGGCGGATATCGGCGACACGCTGAACACGGCGATCCCGGATCAGGGCGAACTGGTCGAGGGCGAGGTCCTGCTGGCGCTGGACCGCTTCTCCCTGACCACCAACAACATCACCTACGCGGCCTATGGCGACGCCATCGGCTACTGGAAGGTCTTTCCGACAGGACGCGACGACTATGGCCTGATGCCCGTCTGGGGTTTCGCCGATGTCGCCGCCTCTCGCGCTGAGGGCGTCGAGGTCGGGGCGCGGGTCTTCGGGTACTTCCCGATGGCGGACACCCTGCTGGTCCAGGCCGAAAAGGTGTCGCGCGGCGGCTTCGCCGACGCCTCGCCGTGGCGCAAGGCGGTGCCGGACATCTACAATCGCTATGTCCTGTGCGCCGCCGACCGCCACTATGATCCGGCTCTGGAGAACAGCGAGGCGATCTTCCGCCCCCTGTTTGTGACCTCCTACACCGCCGTCGACTTCCTGCGGGACGCCCGCTTCTTCGGCGCGAAGCGGATCGTGGTGTCCAGCGCCTCATCCAAGACCGCCTACGGCGCCGCCTGGTGTCTGGAGCAGGACGACATCGAGGTGGTGGCCATGACCGGAGCGCGGAACCACGCCTTCGTTGAAAGCCTCGGCGCCTATGACGCCGTACACGAGTATGATGCGTTGGAGAGCCTGAGCGCCGATGTCCCGACCCTCTATCTCGATCTGGCGGGAGACCCGGCGTTGCGGCGGCGAGTGCATGCCCATTTCGGCCGACACCTGACCTATGACTGTCTGGTCGGCTCGACCCGGAGCGACGGCTTCACCCTCGACGATCCCGAACTGGTCGGACCCAAGCCGGTCTTCTTCTTCGCCGCCACCTGTCTGGATCAGCATCGCGAGCGCGGGACGCTACATGCGTTCTACGAGCGCTTCCTGGCGGATCAGAAGACCTTCTTCGCGCGCGTTATCGAGCCGACTTCGCCATGGATCAGCATTGTTGAGCATCAGGGTCTGGAGGCCGCCGCCAAGGTCGTGCGGGCGCTGGCCGACGGCGTGTCGGACCCGGCTGAAGGCGCTGTCGTGCGGATTAACCGCTGACCGTCAGTCCTTCTTCGGCGGACGCGGGAAGAAAATGCTGGTCCGGGCGGCATAGACGGCGAAGGCCTCTGGCCGGGTCTTCTTCATGTGCGCCTCCAGTGGGGGCACACCGGAAACGCGGGTCAGCAGCCAGTAGATGTAGACCGGCCCGGTCAGGGCCAGCCAGCCCCATGGCCACTGGCCGCCGAAGCTGATCGCCATCACCGGCCAGGCGCACCAGCCCAGCCACTCGAAGAAATAGTTCGGGTGGCGCGACCACGCCCAAAGGCCGGTGTCGCAAATCTTGCCCCTGTTGGCGGGGTTGGCCTTGAAGACGGCCAACTGGCGGTCCGCTGCGGCCTCGCCCCACAGGGCGCCCAGCATGATGGCGACGCCCAGCAGGTCCATGACCGTCGGTCCCGGCGTCGGATTTCGCGCGGCAACGAGCAGGCTGACGACCAGAAACGCGCCCGCCCCCGCCTGCAGCATCAGGAAGCCGAACAACAGCGGCTGGGCCTTCTTGCCCCACTGGCGCTTCAGCCCCTCATAGCGTTCGTCCGGCGCCCCCTTAAGCGCCCGCTCGACCAGATGGCCGCCCAGACGCAGGCTCCACAGGGCGATCAGCCCCGCCACCGCGCCTTGTCGGAAATGAAGTTCACCGGCGCTGAGCGGCCACAGGGCGACCAGAAGGCCGGCCAGGCCAACCCCGAACGTCCAGACCGCATCGACCCACGCCCCCTGCCCCGTCCGCCACTGGACCAGCCAAGCGACGGACATCAACACCACAAGCAGAAGCGCCGACGCGCCCCAGAGCAAAATTTCCGGCATCTACAATCGTACAAAAGGCTGGATGAGACGACCGAACCAGCCGTCCAGGATGATCTGGCCGTCAAGGGCCGCTACGCAGAGGCAAGGCTCATCCGAGATCACACGCGGCTGATGGAGGGTTTCTCCATCAGCTTCCTCGAAGTCACCGGCGAAATAAGACTGATTCTCGGTCGCATACGCCCCTGAAATAACGCAGGTCAGTTCAACCCCGCCGTGCGTATGCTTCGGCGTAGCCTGACCAGGGGCGATCCGCAGCAGGATGACGCGCGTATCGCCGTCGCGTGGCGCGTGCACGTCCCGAACCTCGACGCCGCCACCCAACCTGCGCCAGCGCCCCAACGGATAGCGGCGCAGAGGCTCCGGCAGCTCCGGCATGTCGTTCAGCGGCGGCTCGGCCACCACCTCGCCGGTGTCGGAGCCGACTCGGGCGAGCGCCCGGCTCAGGGCGTCGGGCTGCATCGCTGTCGGCTCAAGGTCTTCCAGAATGGCGCCGCCGACGCCCTGCAACTGACGCACCCAGGCGTCGGCGTCCGGCCGCATGGCCAGACAGGTGGAGACGACCACCGCCTCGGGCGGGCTGAGCGTGCCCGCGGCATAGGCCAGCAGGCGCTCTTCAGACGGAGACGGACGCGCGTTCATCGACCGCCCTCCTGTTCCAGCATGACGCGTAGTTTCAGCATGGCCTTTCGGATTCTGGATTTTACGGTCCCCAGCGGCAGACACAGCCGCTCGGCGATCGCGGAATGAGGTTCATCGAGGAAAAAGGACAGGTGCAGCACCTGCGCCTGTTCAGGGTTCAGGGACGCTATCGCCTGCCGGATACGCGCCGCATCCTGCCGCTCTTCCAGCAGGTCATCCGGGCGCTCTGGATCGAGCGGCGGCGGGGCCAGGTCGATAAGCGGAGCTCTCGCATCCTTTCGCAGGGCGTCCAGCCGGCGATTACGGGCGATAGTGAAAATCCAGGTCGAGGCGCGCGCCATGCGCGGATCGAACAGGTCCGCCTTGCGCCAGACGGTCAGCATGGCTTCCTGCGCGAACTCTTCCGCCGCCGCCTCGGCCGCCCCGCCACGAATCAGCCAGGCTTTCAGGCGCGGAGCGAAATGCTGGAATAGCTGAGCGAAGGCATCACGGTCCCGCGTCTGCGCCACCGCCACGATCAACCGGTCAAAATCTTCCACGGCGTCAGCCACGCGCGCCGCGCGGACGGTTTGAGGGCCGGAGATCGTCACGGAGCCATGCATGCAACATCATACGTGTTGTGCCCTCGTCTGGATCACGCGTCATCCGGAATGCGTTGAACGACGTAACAAGGACACCGGGCCCACGGGCCGTCCTGCCTGAGACCACGTCCTTGACCCTCGTACATCCCGCTTCCAGCAACCGTCGCCTGCGCATCGCCGTGGTGGGGTCCGGCGTGTCGGCCCTGTCCTGCGCCTGGCTGCTGAAAAGCCGGCATGAAGTGACGCTTTATGAGCGCGAACCACGGCTGGGCGGTCATTCCAACACGGTCACGGCGCGGATGCCCGACGGCGAGGTCGCGGTCGATACCGGCTTCATCGTCTTCAACGGCGCGACCTATCCCAACCTCTGCGCCCTGCTGGATCATCTGAAGGTCGAGACCCGGGAGACGGATATGTCGTTCGCGGTCTCGCTGGATGACGGCGACTTCGAGTACGCCGCCCCCGCCCTGTTCGCCCAGCGCCGCAATGTTTTCCGTCCGCGCTTCTGGAAGATGCTGAGCGAACTGGTTCGCTTCTATCGCCGGGCGCCGGGCGACATCGCCGCCATGGCGGACCCGAACATCAGCCTGGGGGATTATCTGAAGTCGCAGAAGTTCGGCGCGGCGTTCCGTGACGATCACCTGCTGCCGATGGCCGCCGCCATCTGGTCGTCCCCCGCCCAGACCATCAACGACTATCCCGCCGAAGCCTTCGTCCGCTTCTGCAGCAACCACGGCCTGCTGCAATTCCTGAACCGCCCGATGTGGCGGACCATCATCGGCGGCAGCCGCGTCTATGTGGAGAAGCTGGCGCAGGCGCTGGGCGACTCTGTCCGTCTGAGCCGTGAAGTGACCTCGATCCGACGCGTCGCCGACGGCGTGGTCGTGCGGGACGCGCGCGGCGACGAGCAGACCTTCGACCATGTCGTCATCGGTGCCCATGCCGATCAGGCGCTGGCCATGTTGGCCGAGCCGACGCCGGAGGAGCAGCGCCTGCTGGGAGCCTTCCGCTACAGCCGCAACCTGACCATCCTGCATTCCGACCCGGAGCTGATGCCCAAGCGTCGGCGCGCCTGGGCCAGCTGGAACTACATGGGCACGGACAACGGCCTGTGCGTCAGCTACTGGATGAACAAGCTGCAGGGCCTGCCCGGAACGGATCTGTTCGTGACCCTGAACCCGCCCCGCCCTCCCCGACCTGAAACCCTGCTTCGGACCGAGGTGTACGAACACCCGATCTTCGACAACGCCGCCGTCGCGGCCCAGAAAGAGCTGTGGAGCCTGCAGGGTCAGGGCGGCGTCTGGTTCTGCGGCGCCCATTTCGGCGCGGGCTTCCATGAGGACGGCCTGCAGTCCGGGCTGGCGGTGGCGGAGCAACTGGGCGGTGTTCGCCGTCCGTGGGAGGTCGAGGACGAGAGCGGCCGCATCCATCTGGCGCCCGCGTCCGAACCGGAACGGCTGAGCGCATGATCGACGCCGGCAGCCTGTATCGCGGCGAAGTGATGCACCGGCGCGTTCGTCCGCGCGTGCATGCCTTCCGCTACAGGCTGTTCTGGATTCTGCTCGACATTGACCGTCTGGAGGAGGCCGCCGCGAAGACCCGGCTGTTCTCCATCGGACGGTTCAACCTGCTGTCCTTCCAGCCCCGGGACCATGGCGACGGCGCATCAGGCGAGCTGCGCGAGCAGGCGCTGGCGAGACTCGACGCCGCCGGGATCACCGATGTGGACGGACCGATCCGCCTGCTGACCCTGCCGCGCGTGCTGGGCTTCGTCTTCAATCCGATCAGTGTCTATTACGCGCACCGGGCCGACGGCGGATTGGTCGGCGTCATCTACGAAGTCACAAGCACCTTCGGCGAGCGCCGGTCCTATGTTCTGCGCGCCGATGGCGGCGAGCTGTTCCGACACGGCTGCGAGAAGACACTGCACGTCTCGCCCTTCATGAAGATGGACATGGCCTATGCCTTCAAGGGCAAGACGCCGGGCGACCTCATGCACCTCACCATCGACGGCCGCGATCCGGAGGGTCTGGTCATCGCCACGGCCATGCAGGGCGAGCAGCGGGCGCTGACCGACCGGGAAATCCTCAAGGCGACCCTGGCCCTGCCCTTCGAGACGCTGAAGGTCGTCGCGGCCATCCACTGGGAGGCGCTTCGGCTGTGGCTCAAGGGCGTGCCGCTGGCGCCGGACCCGAAAAAGACCTCAGCCGACAGTGGAACAACCGTTCCGGCCGAGTGAGCCGTCGATGTTGAGGGTGGCGTCGGTGTTCTCCATGACACCCAGAGCGCAGACCTTCACCCCGTGATCCGCTTCAAGCGACGCCAGCCAGGCGAAGGTCTCGCGACCGGGGGCCTGCGACATCTGGACGCCCAGCCCCCCGCCGGGGGCCATGGTGGTGACAACCGTCAGGCCCGCTGTCTCCGCCGTGCGACGCACCAAGGGCTCCAGACCTTCCGTATCGGCGGACGCAGGCGTCGACGACGGCGCGACCACGCGCAGGCCGGAACGGACCTCGGCCAGCACCGTCTCCGCTTCGGCCCGGCGATCCGCCGCCGCGACCCGCCAGGCCTGCACCGGTCGCACCACGACCAGCCAGATCAGCACGCCGGCGATCAGCAGCAACATCACCGCCAGCATCCGGCGCTCGCGCACGGTGCGGCCGTCCCACCAACCGTGGGCGCGGGAGAAAAGGGCGCTCATCGGGCGGCTCCGATCGTGATGTCGCTGACCACGCGTCCGGCGTTGTCCTCGGTTCCGGTCTCCGTGACCGTCAGGCCCGAGGCGCGCATGGCCGCGTCGATGGTCTGGA
This sequence comes from Brevundimonas sp. FG8, assembly GCF_057808845.1. Classification (NCBI taxonomy): domain Bacteria; kingdom Pseudomonadati; phylum Pseudomonadota; class Alphaproteobacteria; order Caulobacterales; family Caulobacteraceae; genus Brevundimonas; species Brevundimonas sp. FG8. Next base: position 173,777 of record NZ_JBMDIU010000003.1, read on the forward strand.
TGTCGCTGTAGTCGGCATGGGTGACCGCCGCCTTCATCCCATCCTCGGGATCGACGACAAGCATATCCATCTCGGCCTCCGGCACGCCCTCAACCGCCGCGAACAGGGCGGCGGTCGCGGCCATGACGCCCCCGGGCGGCGGCGCGGCGCGCACCCGCCCACGCAGGGCGGCGACGGGGTCTGAGGTCCGGGCCAGTTCGGGATCGACGCGAGCGATCTCGGACAGCGCCTGTTCATCGGCACGGGCGGCGGCCATGTCATCGCGCGCGGCGCCGGCGATCATCAGCACCAGCGGCGAAAGCACGACGGCGGCGGCCAGAGCGGCGGCCCGCCCCCAGCCCCGACGGCTTTCGGCCGCCTCCCGCAGGCGGGTGGGCGTCAGATCGACCAGCGGCGCCAATGCCGCCTGCACCAGGGCGCGCTCGATCAAGGCGGTGTCATCCACCGGCTCCACTGTGCGGCCGTGGGCGACCAGATCGACCAGATCCGGCTGAATCGAGGCGGCGAACCGCCGCCCCCGCAGGGCGATGGCGTCGCCGAACGCCACGGCGGTCAGACTGTCGTCCAGCGGTTCGGTCAGGGTCAGAACATCCGGGACCAGCACATCCGCCCGCACGCCCAGTCCCGACAGATAGTCGGTCCACGCATCCACCAGCGACAGGCTGACGACCGTGACCAGACGCGGCTCGCCCGACGCCGGAACCGGACCCAGCGCGACCGACAGGCGGTCCGGGGCGGCCGCCAGATCGTCCTTGAGCGCCCAAAGGGCCGCGGCCCGCTGCTGTGCGGCGCTGGCGGGTGGCAGGTCCAGCCAACGGATCAGGACGTCCGCGCCGGGCGCGACAGCGACGGTGCGCATCGGCTCCGGCTGCTCGACGGCCTCCATCGACAGGACGCCCCGCTCAAGCACATAGCCGCCGGTTCCGATCACCAGATACGGCGCCGGGTCACCCGCCAGGGCGGGAATGAGGATCAGACGTGTGGGCTTCATTCTTCGGGTGTCCAACGCTGGATGACTGTGCGGACGGCGCCGTCGGGGCGGGCCTCCAGCAGGGCGGTGCGGACGGCGCGCGCGCCGCCATATTCCACGTCCACCCGGAGGCGGAAAAAGCGCGTCAGGACAACGGCCTGCGCACGGGTACCTTCGTCGGGCGTGAAGTTCGAAAGGGCCGGCTGGCTCCAGAAGGCCTCGCTGTTCGCCCAGCCGTCGCGCGGGCGACGGGCGATCACGGCTCGGGCCTGCTGCGGCGTGACCTGGCCCAGGGTCAGCATGGAGATCAGAGGGGCCTGATCAGCGCTGAGGGTGTTCACGTTCAACGGCGACAACTGGCTGGTCGGCAGGGCGCAGACGTAGGGCCGCAGGCGACGGTAGGCGTCCTCATCCACACCCTTCACGGCGCGCAGCTCACTGGTCTCGGCCATCATCACCCCTGCCGTGCGGTAGGGCGTGGACAAGCCCGCATAGGCTCCGTCCTCGGCGCCCAGCGGCAAGGCGACATTGTCAGCGTCCAGCCAGTCGGTCAGGGCGTCGGTGATCGCACGCATCCGGCTGTCAGGCACGCCGACCGCGCGGCCCAGCGCCCGGAACTGCGCCGCCCCTTCCGGCCGGGCGATCAGGTCCTCGCCCACGCCCAGCACCACGCTGTTCAGATTGAAGCAGGCCTGACCGTCGGAGACCGTGGCGCTGATCGCGCCGTTGTCGATGGGAAAGTCCAGACGACGACCGTTCCAATCGGGCTCAAGCGGCGTGCGGGTCGGATCCATCAGCATCAGCCGCCTGATGCGGTCGCGCGCCATCAGTTCAGCGCCTGAAGCCAGCCACTGGGCCTGTCCGCCCGTCTCGGCGTTGGTCGCACGGCGCACCGAAAAACGAACGTCGTCCAGCAGGGCCACGGCGACGACCGACATGACCGCAACCAGAAGCAGGACGGTCAGAAGGGCCATGCCCTCACGGTCGGGTCGGCGCTTCATCGGCCGCCCCCGACCAGAAACAGTTGCTCGACCGGACCGTACCCGTCGAGGGTCATGGTCAGGCGCACGGCGTCGGGCAGCGGCCTGTCCGTGGTCGAGGTGAAGGCCGGAGCCGCTTCCCCGTCCCGGATGAAGGCGACGGTCACATCGCGGACGCCGCGATAGAGCACCTGCGGCGGCCCCGGCCGCGCGCCGTCCAGCTGCTCCGCCACACGTCGCTCCAGCCGACCATCGACGAGGCTGTATTCGACCCGCTGCAATGACGGTCGTGCGCGGTCCCCCGGATTGCTCCAGCCCGCGCGGGTCAGGGTCAGCAGCGGATCGGTCGAACTCATCGGGCCGATCATCGCCTGCGGCGCGGGGCGTCCCGTCACACCCCTCGCCCGACGTCCTGTCGCCTGACCGATGTCCGCGCGCAGCAGGGCGCGCATCCTTTGCAGATCGCCGACGCGGTCGCTCTGCGCCTTGACGGCGAAGCGATTGTCCACGGTCACGGCCAGAACCGCCGCCCCCGCCGCCGCCAGCATGGCGAAGATCATCAGGGAGATCAGCACCTCCACAAGAGTGAATCCCGCGCGGTTCACGGGTTGCGCCTGCGGAACAGGGTGCGCTCGGCCGCCTGCCCTTCCTCATCGCGCACCCGGACGTCGATTCGCAGCAGGTCGGCGTCGGAGGTCGGCAGAACGGCGCGGGTCCAGACCCAGCGACGCCCGCCCAGATCGGACTGGCCAGACGTCTCACCCTCGCCCAGAGACGGTGCGACGGCGGCCTCGACCGCGACATTCTCGGCCACCATGCCGCCGAGGGTGCGGGTCTCAACGCGCTGGGCCGAACGGGTGCTTTCGCCTGACAGGTTCAGCAGGGCCATGGCGGCCAGACTGAATACCGCCAGCGCCACCAGCATCTCGACCAGGGTGAAACCGCCGCGTTCAGCCATCGACGCGCACCTCGCCGGCGCCGTCGACCGAGATCGTGCGGCTGCGGCCTTCACGAGCGAGGGTCACCGTCGCGGGATCGGCCACGCCTGACGGATCGAACACGACACGCACGGCAAGTCCGGACGGGGACACGGTCGCCCCGTCGCTCCAGACCTCCGCGCGGAACGGTCCGTCCGCCAGCGGCGACCACTGCAAGCCGTCAAATGTCGAGAAGGCATAACCAGCCGCGCCCGCTTCAACAGCGACCGGACGGTTGGTCAGGATGGCTTCTTCACGCGCGCGAACCAGCCGCGAGGCAAACCGCTCGGCCTCAGCCGCCACAGCCGGTTTGGGGTCCGGCAGGGTCAGCACCACGGCCCCCGCAGCCAGCCCGATGATCGCCACGACCATCAGCAGCTCCACCAGGGTGAAGCCCTGACGGCTCTTACCGCCAGTTGCCGATGTCGGCGTCATTGCCTTCGCCCCCTTCACGACCGTCGGCGCCGAACGACCAGACATCGAACGCTCCGCCGTGACGGCTTTCGCGGTTGAACTGGTAGTCCGCGCCCCACGGGTCTTTCGGCAGGCGACGGATGTAGCCGCCCTGACGATAGCGTTCGGGATTGGCCAGACCGGTCGGCGCTGTCACCAGCGCTTCAAGGCTGTCCGGGAAGGTCAGATTGTCGAGGCGATAGGTCTCGATGGCCTGCTCCAGTGTGGCGATGTCCGCACGCGCCTTGCCGACCATGGCCTTGTCCTGACTGGGCAGGACGTTGATCACGACGACCGTGGCCAGCAGGCCGATGATGACGATCACCACCATCAGCTCGACAAGGGTGAAACCGGCTCTCTTTTGGCCACTACCGCGTCGCGCGCGGCGCGACGCTACTTGAGCGCGAGGGCGGCGCTGTTCGATTTTCTTTTCAACTTCAGTCATTACAGCACTCATCTTCAGCCCATGGCCAAGGTGTTGATCTGCAGGATGGGCAGCAGGATCGACAGGACGATCACCGCCACGACGCCGCCCATGACCACGATGATCGCCGGCTCGAGCAGGCTCAGCATCACGGCGGTGAAGGTCGAGAACTCGCGCTCCAGATAGTCGGCGGCGCGTTCCATCATCGGCTCCAGCCGCCCGCTGCTTTCGCCCGAGGCGGTCATGTAGACGAGGATCGGCGGGAAGACGTCGGCCCGGCGCATGGCGGCGGACAGGCCTCCCCCTTCCCGCACCGCGTCCGCCATTGTCTCGGTCGCCTGCCGCAGGCGGCGGTTCGAAACGGTGCGCGCGGTGATGGTCAGCCCCTCCAGCACCGGCAGGCCCGAGGTCAGCATTGTCGCCAGCGTCCGCGCCATCTTCGCCCCGTGCAGGTCGCGGGTCAGGCGACCGATCAACGGCAACTTCAGCAGCAAGGTGTCGGCCCTCAGCCGGACCGCCGGATTGCGCAGGGCGACGACGCCCAGCACGCCCGCCAGCACCCCCAGCAGGATCATCAGCCAGCCCCAATCGCGCATGGCGTTGGACACGCCGATCACCACCCGCGTCAGCAGGGGCAGGGTCTGGTTCATGCTGTCGAACTGATCGACCACCTTGGGCACGACGAAGGCCATCAGGGCGGTGATGACGCCCAGCGCCACCACGGCCAGCACGGCGGGATAGACGAGCGCTGTGATCACCTTGCCCTGGATCTGCCGGTCGCGCTCAAGACCGTCGGCCAGACGTTCCAGAATGGGTTGCAAGGCGCCCGACGTCTCGCCGGCGGACACCATGGCCCTGTAGAGCGGCGGGAAAGCCTGTCCCTGCGATCCCATGGCGTCCGACAGGCGGCGCCCCTCCAGCACGCCCGCATGCACGCCTTCCAGCACCCGGCGCACCGCGGGACGGTCAGCCTGCAGGGCGATGGTGCGAAGAGCCTCCTCCAGAGGACTGACAGAGACCAGCGTGGCCAGTTGACGGGTGGTCAGTGCAAGGGTGCGGGCGTCCAGCTTCGCGCCCTTCGCCGAGGGTGCAGCGGCACGGGCGGCTCCCGCACGGGCAGGCAGTATCTCGAGCGGCATGAGCCGGCGCCTGCCCAGCAGGGCCCGGGCGGCGATCTCGTCAGCAGCCGTCACGGCTCCGGACACCGTCCGCCCGCCGGCGTCCACCGCCACATAGTCGAAACTCGCCATCAGGCCGCGACCTCCGCCGCGACGGGCTCATGCGCCTCGCCGGTTTCCTGACGTGTAACGCGCACGGCCTCCTCGACCGAGGTGACGCCGGACAGGACCAGATCACGCGCCCTTTGGCTCAGCGTGCCGGAGGTCTCGAACGCCGCGGCGGCGATGGCGTCCTCGCCTGCTTCCGAGGCGATCAGGCGGCGCACGCGGTCATCGACACGGATGGTTTCGTACAGGCCGACGCGGCCGACGTAGCCGGTGTTCTGGCAGTGCGGGCAACCGTGGGGACGCCAGACGGTATCGCCCTTCTTCACCCCCGCCAGTTTCGCCGTCGCCTTGTCGGCAGGCTCAGGCGTGCGGCATTCCCCGCACAGACGGCGCACCAGCCGCTGGGCCACGATCAGACGCAGGGTGGAGGCCAGAAGGAAGGGCTCGATGCCCATGTCGCGCAGGCGGGTGATGGCCCCGACCGCGTCATTGGTATGCACGGTCGACAGCACCAGGTGGCCGGTCAGCGAGGCCTGAACGGCGATGCCCGCCGTTTCGACGTCGCGGATTTCGCCGACCATGACCACATCCGGGTCCTGACGCAGGATGGCGCGCAGCCCGGCGGCGAAGGTCATGCCGACCTTGGTGTTCACCTGCGTCTGGCCGATGCCGTCGATGGCGTATTCGACCGGGTCCTCGACCGTCAGGATATTCCGCGTGGCGTCATTCAGCAGGCTGAGACCGGCATACAGCGAGGTGGTCTTGCCCGAACCCGTCGGCCCGGTGACCAGAATGATGCCGTTCGGCTCCTTCAGCGCGATGCGGAAGACGTCCAGTGCATCGGGAGCCATGCCGAGCTGCTCCAGCGACAGACCGGCCTGATCCTTGTCGAGGATCCGCAGCACGACGCGCTCGCCCGCCCGCGACGGCAGGGTCGAAACCCGCACGTCCAGCGTCTTGCCGCCCAAAGTCAACGGGATACGGCCGTCCTGCGGCACCCGCTTCTCGGCGATATCCAGCCGCGCCATGACCTTGATGCGCGAGACCAGCAGCGGGATGATGCGCGGGCTCAGCGTCAGGGCCTCGCGCAGCACCCCGTCCACGCGCATCCGAACAATCAGGGCGCTCTCGAAGGGCTCGAGATGGATGTCCGAGGCTCCGGTGCGCACGGCCTCGGCGATGACGCCGTTGATCAGGCGGATGACCGGAGCGTCATCCGCTGTGTCCAGCAGGTCGGCGGCGGCCGGAATGTCGTCGATCAGACCGTCCAGCCCGCCGGGCATGGCCAGATCATCGCCGTCAGCGGCGTTCAGATGGTCGCCCGCATAGACTTCCGAAAGCTGTCGGTCGAAGGCCGCCTGCGACAGGGGCTCTATCCGTAGCGGACGGCCCAGCGCGCGGCGGGTCTCGATCAGGGCCGAGGGGTCCGCGCCCTCGCGCAGGCCGACGACCGCGATCTCGCCCGCGTCGAGCAGGATCACCCCGTGCCGCTTTGCGAAGCCGTAGGGCAGTGTCGGATTGACGAGGGTGATCACCGGATCACTCCTGCGGCGCGGTGACGGGCGGCAGGGGCGAGATCACCACCTCGCCCGGAACCAGCGTCGGCGCAGGCGCGACCGGCGGCTGGGTGCGCATGTAGTCGCGCAGCATCTCGTCCAGGCTCGGCTCGCGGGTCGGATCATTGGCCAGTTGCTGGTCGCGCATATATCCCCAGCGATCCGCGGCCAGCTGACGGGAATCCGCGCTCGAGCGCACGATGGTCGGGCGCAGGAAGACCATCAGATTGGTGCGGCCGCGCTGGTTGCTGGTCGAGCGGAACAGGGCGCCGATCACCGGCATGTCGCCCAGCCCCGGCACCTTGTCGACGGCCAGACGATCATTCTGGTCCAGCAAGCCGCCGGCCACGGCGATGTCGCCGTCATCGACGACCAGCGTCGTCTCCAGCTCGCGCTTGTTCAGCACCAGATCATTGCTCGACGCTGTCAGCACGCCGTTGATGCTCGACACTTCCTGACGCAGGTGCAGGGTGATGGAGCCGCCCGCGTTGATCTGGGGCCGGACCACCAGCTTTACCCCGACGTCCTGCCGCTGGGTGGTGCGGAAGGGGTTGGAGTTCCCGTCCAGCAGGGCCTCGCCGGTGGTGATCGGCACTTCCTGACCGACGAGGATCGTCGCCTCCTCGTTGTCGAGGGTCATCAACGACGGCGTCTGCAACAGGTTTGAGCCGTTGTCCGTCTTGGCGGCATTGATGATGAAACCGAACAGCCCGTTGCCGATGGTCCCGCCACCGCCGCCGACGAAGCCGTTGGCGCCCAGCAGGGAGTTGATGGCCAGATTCTGCAGTTGCTCGCGCAGCGGATCGTCTTCATCCAGTTGCGTCGCCGCGGCCCCGCCCGCGATGGGCAGAAGCGGCGTGGCGCTGTCGCTGTAGTTGGTCAGCCCGATAGGCGCGCCGTCCTCGCCGGCGAGAAGCCACTGGACGCCCAGTTCACGCACGGCGGTGTCGCTGAGCTCGACCACGATGGCCTCGATCAGCACCTGCTGACGGCGCTGGTCCAGCTGACGGATCACCTCGGCGAGCGTGCGCTGCGTCTCGGCCGAGGCCGAGATCACCAGCGCGTTGGCGCCGGGGAAACGGGCGATGGTCGCGCGCTGGCCGGGCGCGGCGGGCGCCACCGCAGCGGCGGTCGCGGGAGGCGCCGCACCTTCGGCGCCGGCGACCGGAGTGGCGTTGGCTTGCGCCGGAGAGATCGGCTGGCCGACGATCTGTTGCAACACGGGCAGAAGCTGCTCTGCGTTGGCGTGCTCAAGGAAGATCACCCTGATGTCGTCGGCGGAGCGGGCGCGACGATCCAGATCCTCGACCAGCGGGCGCACCCGGGCCACGGCGGCGGGATCGCCGCGCAGGACGACGGAGTTGGAGCTGTCGACCGGCGTAACCGAGACCATCCCCTGCCCCGGCTGTCCGCCCGGAGGGGTCAGAACGGATTGCAGGACGGCGGCGATCTCGCGCGCGGACGAGTTCTCCAGCGTGATCACGTCGAAACTGGCGCGATCCACATCGATGCGGGCGATCAGGGCCCGGATGCGGGTCAGGTTGTCGGCGAAGTCAGCGACCACGACACTGTTGCCGCCCGGATTGGCCAGCACCTGCCCCTGGGCGCCGACCAGCGGACGGATGGTCTCGGCAGCCGAAGCGGCGTCAATGTTGCGCAGCTGGAAGACCTCGGTCGTGAAGCGCTCTCCGCCCACCGTCGCCGGCCCTTGCGCGGCGCCCTGCGCCGGGCTGATGCGATAGGCGCCCGAGCCGGTCCGGGTCACCACCAGACCATTGGCTCGCAGGGTCGACAGGAAGACCTCGAACAGCTCTGCCCGCGACAGGGCGCGCTCACTGGTCACCGTCACCGTGCCGGTCACCGCCGGATCGACAATGAAGGTTCGGCCGGTCATCCGGGCCACATCCTGAATAAAGGCGCGGATGTCTGCGCCCTGCACGTTCAGGGTCTGGCGCTGGTTCGCCTGGGCCATAACCGGCGCGGCGGCCAGCGGTCCGTGGGCGATCATCAGTCCGGCCAGAACGGCGCAGACGGCATTGCGGCTGATGCGGGTCACCGGGCGGTCCTTATGGTGGTGGTGCGCGCCTGCCCGCCCCGCTCAAAGCGGATTTCGGCCGAAGGCGCGGTCGCGAGGTTGCGGCGCAGGTCGGCGATCCGCCCCGCGCTGTTCAGTTCGATGCCATTGACGGCGAGGATGACGTCCCCCGCCTGAAGCCCCGCCGCGCCCAGCGCGGGCGCTTCTCCCGAGGCGTTGACGGTGAAGCCGTTCACCGCCAGCCCGCGCATGCGCGGACGCAGCGAGGCCTGTGCCATCAACTGGGCCGGGTCCACCACGGCGGCTCCCGGCGCCGAGGTCGTCTGGGGCGTCGGCTGCGGGCTAGGCGGCGCGACGACCTGATCCCCGGCAGGGGGCGCAGGCGGAGCGGCGGCGCCGACGGGCGTTTCAGCGAAGATCAGACGGCTGAGCGCGCCATTGCGCGACAGGACCACATGGTCGGCGGCCACCGATTGCAGAACGAGGCCCGGTTCGACCTCCTCGCCCACGCCGACCGAAATCTGGCGGCCGTCCGCCAGTCCGATGATGGCCGAGCCGCCGCCCACGCCGTCGGCGCGAACGCCGAACAGCCGCATCTGGCTGCTGCCCGTGGCGGTGTCTTCAGCCATGCTCGACTGGCCGCCGGTGCGGAAGAAGGCGTCGAAGCGCTGGAAGATGGAGGTATCCGCGGGACGTGCAGCGGCGGGCGCATCCGCCGAGGCCGGAGCGGAAGGCTCCACGAACAGCCATACCATGCGGCCGGCCTGAACCAGCAGAACCGCGACCAGCACCCCCTCAACAAAGGGACGCAGCCGGACCGGGCGCGCCGCGACATCCTGCGCGAACGCGCGGGCGGACGAACTCCAGTTGCGAAGAACAGCCATCACGAGGGGACGCCCGACACGGGCCCCGACGGCCCGAAGCGGTCCTAGACCAATCGTCCGGGTTCGGGCTTCACCGCCAGATGAAGACCCGGCGAACCAAGCATGACAACTGCGCGGATCGCGGATCAATCGTCATGGATTTCACACAAAGAAAAGGGGCCGGCTCCTTTCGAAACCGGCCTTTCTCAAAGACTTAGAAGCGGGCGGTCAGGCTGATCGAGCCGCTTGTGCCCAGTTCGTACCCGTTGATGATCACCCGGTTGCCGAGCTCCTGATATTCGAGGAACTCCTCACCCAGCAGGTTCCGCAGTTCGAACGACACGCCATACTCGCGACCGGCGTAGTCGAAATCCTTGCGGAAGACGAAGTCGAGCTGGACGCCCGGCTCCTGGATCAGGTCCGGCTCGCCCGGACGGCCGCGCGCCGAGGTGCGCTCCGACACATAGTTGGCGATCAGGGTCGCCTGCGATCGGGCCGTGTCGTCCTCCCAGCCCAGCTGGACATTGACGACGTGTTCCGACTGGCCTTGCAGGCGGCTGCCGTCGACCACGTAGAACGAGGCCGGTTGGGCGACGCCCAGGCTGTTCTGGGTGATGACGGTGTCACCGGCGTCGACGTTCACCTCGGAGTCCGACCAGGTGTAGTTCGCCTGGGCCAGCCACCGCTTGTTGGCGATGAAGTCCATGCCCGAACCGAACTCGAAATACTTCTTCACTTCCAGCTCGGCGCCCATGATCGTGGCGTTCGGCGCGTTGAGGAAGGTCTGCGAGATCGACGAGCCCTGGTCGATGACGCTGGACTCGATGGGCTTGTCCAGGTCCTTGTAGAACAGACCGGCGGTCACATACTGCTGACGGGCGAAGTACCACTCCCAGCGCGCATCGACGTTGAGGATCTCCGTATCGACCAGATACGGGTTGCCGATGAAGGTCCGGTCGCTTTCGACATCCGTGTACTGCTGCGGCGCCAGTTCGCGGAACTGGGGACGACCGATCGTTTTCGACGCGCCGAGACGCAGCTGCATGTCCTCGGCGAAGTTCCAGGTGATGGTGCCCGCCGGCAGAACGTACTCTTCCTTGATCTCGGTCGGCAGGAAGCCGGTCGAACCCCCGAAGAGGTCACGCGGAGTGACGGTCTGTTCGCCCTGCTCGAAGCGCACGCCGAGGTTCAGGTTCAGCAGCGGCAGGAACTCCGCCGCCACCTGGGCATAGGCCGCCTTTACCGTCATCTGACCATCGAACGCCGCGGCGCCGTTTGTGCCGGTGATTTCCTCGATCTGGAGGTATGGCCCGATGTTGGCGTCCGAGAACAGGTAGTCGACGCGCGATTCCAGCTGGTCCTGCGTCAGACCGTTCGGGGCGATGAAGCGCAGGGTCCGCTGCTCGGACTCACGATTGTTGTCCGAATAGGCGACACCGAAGGAGAACACGGCTTCACGGGCGTCCGATAGCGGCAAGGTGTAGTGCACATCCGCGCCGCCCGAGATGATGTCGTCTTCCAGCTCGCTGAAGGAAATGGCGTTCGTTTCGATGTCGTGGATCCAGTCACCCGCCACGTTCTGGCCGTAGCCGAAGCGGCTCTCGTAGGGCGCGTCGCGCGACGTCAGGGCGTAGGCCGCCCGCCAGTCGAACTCCCATTCTCCCGCCGAACCGAAGGTGTGCTCACCGGCCAGTTGGGTCGAGAAAAGCTGACGCACAAACCATTCGGTGTGATCCGTCCGGCGCTGACCACCCGAAGCGTCGTCGAAGCCGGCCTCCGAACGGGCCTCCTTCGAGACATTGCGAACGAACAGGTTCGTCCATTTGAGGGTGTTGGTGTCGCTGGTCAGGCTGACCGCGCCCAGGAAGTTCAGGGTCAGGTCATTCTGATTCGACTCGAAGTCGAAGTCGTTGGCCGTCACCAGTTCGCCGGCGTCGATCCGGCCCGACTGACGATCACCGCGACGGCCCGTCCACTTGTTGTCGTATGAGGCGACGAAAATGCCGCCCAGGGTGCCCATGCCGGTTTCGCTCGAGGCGCCGCCCATGAAGCGAACGCCGAAGTTGGCCGGTGTGGTCTCGCGCTGCAGCAGGCGCAGCGGCGCGTTGACCAGCGACTGACCCATCAGCCGCAGTTCGTCGGCGCTGAAGTTGCCCGCCGAGATACGCTGACCGCTGTTGAAGCCGAGTTGCAGTTGGCCCGGAACGTCGCGGGTGCCGTCGTCGAAGCTCGTGAAATCAGTGCGCGATCCGTAGTAGATCAGCCCGTCCTTGTTCGAGGTCTCGGTGTTGCCGCTCAGCGAGGCCGACATGCTGAAGAAGGGATCGACCGGCGTGTCGATGGTCTGCAGATCGACGACGCCGCCGCCGAACTCACCGGGGAAGGCCGCCGAATAGGTCTTCTGGACGGTCAGACCCGAAAGCACTTCTGACGGGAACAGATCCAGCGGCACGACGCGTTGCAGGGGCTCCGGGCTGGGCAGCGGCGAGCCGTTCAGCAGGGCCGAGGAGTAACGCTCACCCAGACCCCGCACATAGATGAAGCGGCCTTCGACGATCGACAGGCCGGTGACGCGCGACAGGGCCTGGGCGGCGTCGGCGTCGCCGGTGCGCTCCAGATCCTCGGCGGTCAGGAAGGCCGCGACCTCGGGGCTTTCGCGGTTCGGCTGGGGAATATAGCGACCCAGAACAACGACTTCGCCCAGGTCGACGTCCTGTTCGACTTGCGGTTCGGCCTGTTGGGCGGCGGATTGGGCAGTGGGAGCGGTCTGGGCCAGGGCGACGCCCGGCGCGACCAGGGCGGTGGTGGCGAGCAGCAGCCCGCCGAGGGTCATTTTCACGGTCTTCATGGTCTGCGCCTCGAAGGAGTAACGGAAGGGTTCGGCGAGCCGGGCGGCGGCGCAGAAGCCGCCGCCCGTCCCATCCGTCATCAGCAGGTCGAGCCGGCCTGAAGGCCGCAGGTCCAGCCGAGGTACCAGGTGTCGGAGGCGTTACGCACGGCGCCGATGTAGGTCACGGTGGTGAACCAGCTGTAGATCGCCGGCGCGTTGGCCGGGGTCACGGCGGTTTCGTTGGCGCCGTTGATGAAGGCCAGGCTCTGGGCCGTCAGGGTGGCGCCGGCCGGAGCCGTCATGGTCGAGGTTCCCGCAGCGGTGTTGCCGATGTTGGTGGCGCTGATGAACACCGCCTCCGTCGCCGCGGCATTGATGTTCGAGTCGTTCTCGTAGGGACGCGAGCAGGCGAAGTAGACCGAGCGGAAGACCGGGTTGTTCGCAACCGTCTGCGCGTCGTCGATGTCGAGGCAGGCCGCGGCCGAGGTCGACGGGTTGGTGACGACCGAGTTGATGATGGTCGGCTGCGTGCCGGTGTTCAGCGTCAGCAGCGCGTCAGCGGCCACGGCGGCGTTGCGGCCGACGATGGTGAAGTTGGAGACCTTCGGCTGGGCGTAGAAGGCGGTGCCCGAAGGCGCCGCCGACCACTCGAAGCCGCGGCTGCCGTTGGTGACGGCGGTCGGACGCTGGGTCACGATGCCGAACTGGGCGCCACCGCGCCAGCCGGTATCGGTGTCCAGACCGTCGTCGTCGGCGCCGTTGATCACGATGCGGCTCAGGTTGACCGTTCCGCCAAAGATTTCGATGCCGTCGTCCGAGCTGTTGTAGGCCTGGACGTACTCAACCACGGTGCCGTTGCCGACGCCGGCCAGGGTCAGGGCCTGCAGTTCGTTGTTCGGCGAGATTTCGAAGCCCGAGTAACGGATCTGCACATAGCGGAGACGGCCAGAGTTATCCGAGACGGTGTTGCCGCCGTAGTTGGCGCTGGTGCCTTCGATCTGGCCCACGCAGGCGATGTTCGGCGCGGTCACGCCGACCGGGCAAACCGCCGTCGGCGCGCGGCCGGCGATCACGATGCCACCCCACTGGCCTTGCGAGTTCTCGGTGGTGGTGCCGTCGATGTTGGCGCGGCTGGTGAAGATGATCGGGTTGGTCGCGGTGCCTTCGGCGAAGATTTGCGAGCCGCGGTTGACCAGCAGGTAGTCCGACCCGCCCGAACCGTACAGACGCACGCCCGGCTCGATGGTCAGGATGCCCTGCTGCGAACCGGCGACCGGAGCGGCCGGATCGGCGCCGCGGTCGGTGCCGACTTCAGTCCGGCCCGAGATCGAATAGACAGTGCCGGCGCGCAGCGGAACGGTCAGATTGCCGGTGATCGTGGTCGGCAGCTGGCAGGCGCGCAGAGTGCCGCCGGCGACCACGCCGACGTTGGCGAAGCCGGTCGGGCAGTCCGCCGCCGGCGTGCCGGGGGGCGGGGTGGTCGGGCCAGTGCCGCCACCGCCGGTGCCGCCGCCGAAATCGCCTTCGCCCGGCGAAGCGACTTCAGCGGAGCCGCAGGCCGCCAGGGTCAGGGCGCTGGCCGACAGGGCCAGCAGCGTGGTCAGTTTGAAGCCGTTCATCGTTTTCACCGTGTCTGGTCCGAAGGAACTCACGGCAGGTGAGACCGCACGCCCATGCGTCCGATCCGACGAAGCATCGCCCCCGCCCTGCCCTGTCCGTGGTTAGGAGCCGGATATGACAGCGAGGCCGCCGAACCGTGACGGTTCCCGCGCGCTTCCGTGAAGTTGTCGTCGCGAGTTCATGAAACACCGTCATCACACGGCGTAACCGTCACAATGAACGCGGTCGGCCAGCCCTTGCCGGGACGGAACGAGCCGCCTATCGCAACGCTGGGGCAACGCCCGGGAGGGATCGTGATCGGCGTCACTGTCACAGTCTTTTTCGGAATGGCCGGTCTGGCGGTCGGCCCCGCGCTGGCCCGCATCAGCACCCGGCTCCCGGCCGCGGAGCCCGAACCCGCCGCCCGCGCATGGATCAGATACGTCGGCTTCGCCCTCGCCGGCGCCGGTCTGGGCGCATGGGCCGCGCTGTCGCAGGACCTGCTGTCCGCCGCCCTGCTGACAGCCGTGCTGGGCTGGTTACTGCTGTTGATCGCGACCGTGGACGCCGAGCATTTCTGGCTGCCCGACCAACTGACCCTGCCGCTCGGCGCGGCCGGACTGGGCGCGGCCATCCTTCCGAACGGGACAGGTCTGCTGAACGCCGCCATCGGCGCGGGCGCGGGCTTCGCGGCCCTGTGGCTGCTTGCCTTCGCCTATCGCAAGGTGCGGGGGCGCGACGGGCTGGGCGGCGGCGACCCCTTCCTGCTCGGCGCGGGCGGCGCCTGGGTCGGCTGGATGGGCCTGCCGTCGGTCCTGCTCTGGGCCGCGGTCGCGGGCCTGAGTCTGGTCCTCGCGCGCGCCGTCATGAAAAAGCCCCTCGCGGGCGATGACCGGCTGGCGTTCGGCGTCTTTCTCGCCGTCGGTATCTGGATGACCTGGATCTTGGGCCCAGTAGGGCTGTGACGCGGTAGGCTGGCTGAATGAATCGGAGCGAAGCGATGCATCAGGTGGACGGCTGGCGTTTCTGGATCGACCGGGGCGGCACCTTCACTGACGTGGTCGCCCGCGCGCCTGACGGCGTCCTGACCACCCGCAAGCTCCTGTCGGTCAACCCGGAACAGTACGCCGACGCCGCCGTCGAGGGCGTGCGCCGGGTGCTGGAGGCCGCGCCGGGACCTCTGCCCGCCGGTCTGGTGGAGGCGGTGCGCATGGGCACCACCGTCGCGACCAACGCGCTGCTGGAGCGCAAGGGCGAACCGACGGTGCTGGCGATCACGCGCGGGTTCGGAGACGCCCTGCGCATCGGATGGCAGAGCCGCCCCGATCTGTTCGCACGCCACATCCGGCTGAACGACCAGCTTTACGATCATGTCGTCGAGATCGACGAACGGGTCCGGGCCGACGGCTCTGTGGACAAGCCTGTGGGCATCGAGGGGACAAGACGGGCACTACAGGCCGCGCGCGACGCCGGTTTTCGCGCTGTCGCGATCGCCTTCGTGCACGGCTGGCGCTTCACCGACCATGAGCGGCAGGTGGCGCGGATCGCCCGAGATCTGGGGTTCGAACAGATATCGGTCAGCCACGAGGTCGGCGCGCTGATCAAGCTGGTCGGACGCGGCGATACGACGGTGGCGGACGCCTACCTGTCGCCCGTGCTGCGGGCCTATGTGGACAAGGTTGGGGGCGAACTGGGCGAGGCCACTCCGCTTCTGTTCATGCAGTCGAACGGCGGCCTGACCGCGGCGGGCGCCTTCCGGGGCAAGGACGCCATCCTGTCCGGTCCTGCGGGCGGCGTGGTCGGCATGGCCGAGACCGCCATGGCGGCGGGCTTCGACCGCGTCATCGGCTTCGACATGGGCGGCACCTCGACCGACGTGTCCCACTTCGCGGGCGAGTATGAGCGAACCTCCGATGCTGTTGTGGCCGGGGTGCGGCTGCGCGCGCCCATGCTGTCGATCCACACGGTGGCCGCAGGCGGCGGCTCGATCTGCCGCTTCGACGGCGCGCGCCTGCGGGTCGGGCCGGAGTCCGCCGGGGCCGTGCCCGGCCCACGTGCCTATCGCCGGGGTGGGCCGCTGACGGTGACCGACTGCAACGTTCTTCTGGGCAAGCTGAAGCCGGAGTTCTTCCCCGCCGTCTTCGGACCGAATGCGGACCAGCCGCTGGACGCCGACGCCGTGCGTACAGGCTTCGCCGAACTGGCCGCCGTGGTGGAAGCGGCGACCGGGCGCCCGACCACGCCGGAGGCGCTGGCGGAGGGCTTCGTCACCATCGCCGTCCAGAATATGGCCGAGGCGATCAAGTCGATCTCGATCCAGCGCGGCTATGACGTCACGCGCTATGTCCTGAACTGTTTCGGCGGCGCGGGCGGGCAGCATGCCTGTCTGGTCGCCGATGCGCTGGGCATGACGACGGTGATGCTGCATCCCTTCGCAGGCCTGCTGTCCGCCTACGGCATGGGGCTGGCCGAGGTGCGCGCGATCCGGCAGGCCACGGCCGCGATCCCGCTGGAAGCCGTGGCCGATGCCGACATGAACACACGGGTCGCTGAACTGTCGGCGCAGGCCCGTGCCGAACTGATTGCGCAGGGCTTCGCAGACGACCGCATCGCCGTGACGGCTCGAGCCGAGATCAAGTTTGCAGGTTCGGATACGCCGCTGACCGTGCCCTTCGGCCCGGCGGACGAGATGACCGCCGCCTTCGAGGCGCTGCACCGCCGTCGCTTCGGCTTCTTCGCCGAGGGCAAGGCGCTGGTGTTGGAAACGCTGGAAGCTGAGGCCGTCGGCCTGTCCGGCCAGACGGCCGAGGTCGGCGGCGACCTGTCGCCCCGCGCGCCCGGGATCGTCGCCCGCACGCCGGTCTGGATGGCCGGCGCCCAGTACGACACGCCCCTCTACCGCCGCGATGCCTTCGGCCCGGGCGCGGCTGTGGACGGTCCTGCTGTCATTCTGGAGGACACCGGCACCACCGTGGTCGAGCCCGGCTGGCGGGCCACCGCTGATGCGGGACTAAACCTGATCCTGACCCGCGTTGTCCCCCTGCCCGCCCGGACAGCGATCGGCACCCACGCCGACCCGATCCTGCTGGAGGTGTTCAACAGCCGCTTCATGGCCGCCGCCGAACAGATGGGCGAGGCTTTGCGGGCGACCGCCTATTCAGTGAACATCAAGGAGCGGCTGGACTTCTCCTGCGCCGTCTTCGACGCCACCGGCGCCCTGATCGCCAACGCCCCGCACATCCCGGTGCATCTGGGCTCGATGGGGGAAAGCATCCGCACGGTCATCGCCTCGCGCGGCAACGCTAGCGATGGGCGCGGCATGAGGCGTGGCGACGTCTACATGCTGAACGCCCCTTACAACGGCGGGACGCACCTGCCGGACATCACCGTCATCACCCCGGTGTTCCTTGACGCCGACGACAGCCCCGCCTTCTTCGTCGCCGCGCGCGGGCACCATGCCGACGTGGGCGGGATCACGCCCGGCTCAATGCCGCCGACCTCGAAGACGGTCGAGGATGAGGGCGTGCTGATCGACGACTTTCTGCTGGTCGACGCCGGGACGCTGCGGGACGCCGAGACCCGCGCCCTGTTCGCTTCGGGCCGGCATCCTTCGCGCAACGTCGATCAGAACATGGCCGACCTGAAGGCCCAGATCGCGTCGTGCGCCCGCGGCGCCGATGAACTGGTCCGTATGGTCGGCGAGTTCGGGCGTGACGTGGTCGGCGCCTACATGGGCCATATCCAGGACAATGCCGAAGAAGCCGTCCGCCGCGCCATCGCCGCCCTGAAACCCGGCTCGTTCGCGCTGGAAATGGACGACGGTGCCGTCATCCGTGTGCGCATCGACGTGGACACGGATGCGCGCACCGCAGTGGTGGACTTCACCGGGACCAGCGAGCAGCGGACCAACAACTTCAACGCCCCGCTGTCGATCACCCGCGCGGCGACCCTCTATGTCTTCCGTACGCTCGTGGACGATGCGATCCCTCTGAACGAGGGCTGCCTGAAGCCCGTCAGTCTGATCGTGCCCGAAGGCTCGATGCTGAACCCCCGCTATCCGGCCGCTGTGGTCGCCGGGAATGTCGAGACCAGTCAGGCGGTCGTGGACACCCTGTACGGCGCGCTGGGCGTGCTGGCGGCCAGCCAGGGGACGATGAACAACTTCACCTTCGGCGACGCCACTCGCCAATATTATGAAACCATCGCCGGCGGCTCGGGTGCCGGGCCGGACTTCGACGGAACGGCGGCGGTGCAGACCCACATGACCAACAGCCGCCTGACCGATCCGGAGGTGCTGGAGACCCGCTTCCCGGTGCTGTTGGAAGAGTTCTCGATCCGCCATGGCTCGGGCGGCGCGGGCGCGCATCGGGGCGGCGAAGGGGCTGTACGCCGGGTGCGCTTCCTGGAGCCCCTGACCGCCGCCATCCTGTCCAACCACCGCCGCACTCCGCCCTTCGGCGCCGCGGGCGGAGAGCCGGGCGCCGTCGGCGTGAACCGGATCGAGCGGGCGGACGGGACGGTCGAGCCGCTGGGCTCGACGGCGGAGGTCCAGATGGCGTCCGGCGACGTCTTCGTCATCGAGACACCGGGTGGCGGCGGGTTCGGGGCTCTGTAGGGCTTCCGCTGCCGCCCGAACCGCGCAACTGTCCGCACCGGGACGGAGGGCAGGATTCCATGCTGGTGCTTCTGGGGATCGCGGTCGTGGTCGCGGGTTTTGTGGCCCGGATCAATCCGCTGCTGGTCATATTGGTCGCCGCCGTCGTCACCGGCGTGCTGACGGTGGTCGGGCCGGGCGTGGACGTCGCCAGCCTGTTCGGCGCCGGCGTGGCGACGCTGACCCGGTTCGGCGACGCCTTCAACGACAACCGCTATTTCCACATCACCTGGCTGATCCTGCCGGTCATCGGGGTGCTGGAGCGGGCCGGCTTGCAGGAGCGGGCGCGTCAGATGATCGCCAGCGTCCGCGCCGCCACGGCCGGGCGGCTGTTGCTGGTCTATCTGTTCGTGCGGCAGGCCACCTCGGCGCTCGGCCTGACCTCGCTGGGCGGGCATCCGCAGATGGTGCGGCCGCTGGTGGCCCCCATGGCCGAAGGCGCGGCGGAGGCCGAGCACGGCCCCCTGCCTGACAAGGCCCGCTTCCGCATTCGCGGCATGAGCGCCGCCACCGACAACATCGGCCTGTTCTTCGGCGAGGACATCTTCATCGCCATCGGCTCCATCGTCCTGATGGTGGGCTTCCTCGAACAGGCAGGGATCAAGGTCGAGGCCCTGCACATCTCCCTGTGGGCCATCCCGACCGCCATCGCCGCCTTCATCGTGCACGGCGTTCGTCTGTGGCTGTTTGACCGGACCATAGAACGCGACCTCGCCGCGCCCGTCTCCGAACAGGAGGCGGCCCGATGATCACCCTGCAGCACGCCTACATCGTCACCGGCCTGATGTTCCTGGCCTTCGCCGTCTTCACGGCCATGGACCGGGCGCATCCGACCCGCATCCGCAGCACCCTGTTCTGGGGGCTGATCGCGACCTCCCTGCTGTTCGGGGATCTGCTGGGCGGGCTGGGCAACGGCCTGCTGGTCGTGGCGCTGGTCGTCATCGGGGCCATCGGCAAGATGGGCGTCGGACAGCCCACCACCACCTCCACCGACGAACGCCGCGACAGCGCCGCGCGTCGGGGCAACGCCCTGTTCATCCCCGCTCTGATCATCCCGCTGGTCGCCGTCGGCGGCACCCTTCTGGCCAAGCACACCGCCGTCGGCGCCTGGCTCATCTCGCCGACACAGACGACCCTGATCGCGCTGGGTCTCGGCTGCGTCATCGCCCTGTTCGCGGCGATGGCCTGGTTCCGCCCGCCCGCGCTGGCGCCGTTGCAGGAGGGCCGTCGTCTGATGGACTCCATCGGCTGGGCCAGCCTGCTGCCCCAGATGCTGGCGTCGCTGGGCGCGGTGTTTCTGGCGGCGGATGTCGGCGGCGTGGTCGGCCAACTGGTCAGCCAGACCGTGCCCCTGACCACGCCCCTGCTGGCGGTGGCCGCCTACTGCGTCGGCATGGCGCTGTTCACCGTCATCATGGGCAACGCCTTCGCCGCCTTCCCGGTGATGACCGCCGCCATCGGCCTGCCCATCGTGGTGCATCAGTTCGACGGCAACCCGGCCATCGTCTGCGCCATCGGCATGCTGGCGGGCTTCTGCGGAACGCTGATGACGCCCATGGCGGCGAACTTCAACGTGGTGCCGGCCAACCTGCTGGAACTGCCCGACCGCAACGCCGCCCTGAACGGGGTGATCCGAGCCCAGACCCCGACCGCCCTGATCATGCTGGTGGTCAATATCGGCCTGATGTACGCCCTCGCCTTCCGCTTCTGAGTTCGCCTGATGACGCACGCCCGGACTTTGGCCCTCGACGCCGCCACGGCCTCCCGCTTCGCCAGCGCCGCCCTCGGCCACGTCACGCGCGAGTATCCGAACAAGCTGGATCACGTGATGACCGGCAAGCGCGACGTGAAGGGTCCGCGCGACCTGCATCCGATCTTCTTCGGCAGCTTCGACTGGCACTCCTGCGTCCACGGCTGGTGGACCCTGTTCACCCTGCTGCGGCTGTATCCGGACAACCCCGAGGCGCCGCGCATCTGGGCGCTGGCCAACGAGCTGTTCACGGCGGAGAACGTCGCCGCCGAGGTCGCCTATCTGGAACAGCCGTCCAGCCGGGGGTTCGAGCGCCCCTACGGCTGGGGGTGGATGCTGATGCTGGCGGCCGAGATGGACCGCCACGACAGCGAGGACGGCCGCCGTCGCGCCGCCATCCTGCGCCCGCTGGCCCGCGCCTTCGCCGACCGCTTCCACGCCTTCCTGCCCCTCGCGGCCTATCCGGTGCGGGTCGGGACCCACTACAACACCGCCTTCGCCCTGCGGCTGACGTTGGACTGGGCCGAGGTCAACGACCCTGTGCTGGCCACCCTGTGCCGCGAGAGGGCCATGGCCTGGCACGCCCACGACCGCGACTGTCAGGCATGGGAGCCGTCGCAGGACGAGTTCCTGTCCCCCGCCCTGATGGAAGCCGCCCTGATGCGGCGCGTCCTGCACCCGCACGACTTCCAGGACTGGTTCAACGCCTTCCTGCCCAAGGTCGGGTCACAGAGGCCCGCCACCCTGTTCACCCCCGCCAGCGTCAGCGACCGGTCGGACGGCAAGATCGCCCATCTGGACGGCCTGAACCTCAGCCGGGCGTGGTGTTGGCGCGAGATCGCCTCCGCTCTGCCGGAGGGCGACATCCGCGCCGTCATCGCCCGCAAGGCCGCTGCCACCCATCTGGACGCGGCCCTGCCCTATGTCACCGGCGACTATATGGGCGAGCACTGGCTGGCCAGCTTCGCCCTTCTGGCTTTGCTGGCCGACTAGAACCAGTCCGGCGTCGGATCGACGTGAGCGACGTCATCCACCTGCAAGAGATGCGGGCCATGCGGACCGTGGATCACCAGCGGATCCGTCTGGTCAAACAGGTCATGTCCTCCGGCGACGACACGGGAGCCGTCAGTGCCGCTGACAATCTCGTCCGGCAGACCGGGCAGGACCAGCGGCCCGGCCCCCTCCTTCAGCAGAGGTACGAAATCGTCCGCCAGGCCCGGCTGCACCAGCGGCTCAATGATCGCAACCACCGGCGGCGACAGCGGCGAGGTCTCAAGCATCGACGCCCCCTTCTCGCCCGCCATCGTCGCCGCCCCCAGCCCAAGCTCTGACAGGATCACGGTCGTGCCGTCGCGGAACCGCACCTTCTCGACCCCGATCAGCAGATCGATGCCGTCATCGCCGTCGGCCGCGGCATCATTGTCTGTGATCCGGTATCCCTCTGCCGTAGCGACGATGGTGTAGGCCGAGCGCAGGCCGGAGAAGACGGCGATGTCGTCGCCCAGAGCGCCGTTGAGCGTGTCATTGCCCCCGCCGCCTCGCAGCAGATCATCGCCACCGCCGCCGGTGATGACGTTGGCCAGCGCATTGCCAGTCCCGGCAAAGGCCGTCGAGCCGGTGTTGATCAGGTTCTCGAGATTGGCGCCGAGGGTCCAGGCCGACAGTGCGGTCTCGACCGTATCGACGCCCTCATTGACCAGTTCGACCACCGAGTCCCCGGCGACGGAGACGACGTAGCGATCATCGCCGGTTCCGCCCTGCAGCGTATTGGCCGCGCCCTCCCCGCCAATCAGGACGTCATTCCCGGCCATGCCCAGCAGGATGTCGCGCCCCGCGCCGCCGATCAGGGTGTTGCCCTGCGCGTCACCGACCAGAAGATCGTCAAACGCCGTGCCGATGACCCGTTCGATGCCGGTCAGGACATCGACGCCGCCCTGCCCGTCGTTCTGGGTGATCGAGCCGTTCAGCTTGACCGTCACCGCGGCCCCGACGGCGCTGTAGTCCACCGTGTCGAATCCCGCACCGCCGTTGAAGGTGTCATTGCCCGACCCGGCGATGAAGGTGTCGGCCCCGATCCCGCCGGTGATGACGTTATCGGCCGCATTGCCTGCGCCGGTGAAGGCGCCGGTCCCGGTGTAGATCAGGTTCTCCAGCCCGTCCGCCAGCGTCCAACTGTTCAGGGTCGTCTCGACCGTGTCGATCCCCTGTCCCGCCAGTTCGATGATCTGATCACCGCCGCTGTCGACCACATAGCGGTCATCGCCCGCGCCCCCGATCAGCACATCGTTCCCGGCGCCGCCGTTCAGGATGTCATTGCCCGCTTCACCGTACAGTGTATCGGCGCCTGATCCGCCGATCAGGAGGTCATTGCCGCCACCGCCGCGCAGGGTGTCGTCCCCATCGCCGCCGTCCAGTCGGTCGCCTGAAGCCCCGCCGCTGATGACATTGGCCGTGACGTTTCCTGTCGCGTAGAAGGCGCCTGTGCCGGTGAAGATCAGGGTCTCCACATTGGCCGCCAGAACGAGGCTGTTCAGGGCGGTCTCGACCGTGTCGTTCCCCTCGCCCGCCAGTTCGACCACGGTGTCATAGGCTGTCAGGAGATAGCGGTCGTCGCCCGTGCCGCCCTGCAGGGTGTTGGCCGCGCCCGGACCGCCGATCAGGATATCGTTCCCACCCAGCCCGAGCAGCACATCAGCCCCTGCCCCGCCGCTGATGAGATTGGCCGCGTTGTCGCCAAAAATCACATCATCGAAGGCCGAGCCGATGACAGTCTCGAACCCGGAGAAGATATCCGTGGCGCCGTCGCCGTCCCGCGTCGTCCGGTTCAGATCCATGCGGATCACGGCGCCCGCCCCGGCCTGGCCGTAGTCCAGCGTATCCAGGCCCGCCCCGCCGTTCAGAATGTCCACTCCGGCGCCGCCCCGCAGGATGTCATCGCCGTCACCACCGTTCAGGGTGTCTGCGCCCGCCCCGCCGCTCAGCACATCGTTGGACGTGCCGCCGGTGATGACGTTGTCCGAGGCGTTGCCCGTGCCGGTGAAGGCGCCCGTCCCGGTGAAGATCAGGGTCTCCACATTGGCGGCCAGGGTCATCAGATTCAGCGTCGTTTCGACGGTGTCGATCCCTTCGCCCGCCAGTTCCACGATCGTGTCGCTGGCGGTGACGATGTAGCGGTCATCACCGGTTCCGCCCTGAAGTATGTTGGCCGCGCCTGAACCGCCGATGAGGATGTCGTTCCCGGCCATGCCCAGCAGGGTGTCCCGCCCCGATCCACCGCGCAGCACATTCGCGCCCGAGGAACCGATAAGCAGGTCATCGAAAGCGGAACCGTCGACATTCTCGATGGAGGACAGTGTGTCGCTGCCGCCCTCGCCGTCATTGGTGGTGCGGTTGAAGTCCAGACGCACCGTGACGGCCGCGCTCGCGCCCGAATAGTCGACCCGATCCACGCCGTCGCCGCCGGTCAGGGCGTCCAGCCCCGCGCCGCCGATCAGCACATCGTCGCCCGCGTCTCCATTCAGGGTGTCCGCGCCGGAGCCGCCGGTCAGGGCGTTGTCCGAAGCGTTGCCGGTTCCGGTGAAGGCGCCGGTCCCGACGAAGATCAGCGCCTCGACATTGGCACACAGCACATAGGTCGCGGCGGTTGCTCGGACGGTGTCATACCCCTGCCCCGCAGCCTCGATGATCACGTCCCCGGCGTCATCGACCAGATAGAGATCATCGCCGCGTCCGCCGGACAGGGTATCCGCGCCCGCCCCGCCGTCCAGAATGTCGTTGCCCGTACCGGAACTGGTCAGGACGTTGTTCAGCGCATTCCCGGTCAGGGCGAAGGCCAGGGTCGTATTGACCCGCAACTCCTCCAGATTGGCGCCCAGCGTCCAGGCGTTCAGCCCACCCGTGACCTCGATGACGTCGAACCCTTCCCCCAGCGCCTCCGTCACGACGTCATCCAGACCGTCGACCACATAGGTGTCGTCGCCCAACCCGCCCTCCAGCGTGTCGAGCCCCAGGCCGCCGTAGAGCCAGTCATTGCCGTCCCCGCCGACGATCAGATTGTCCAGATCGTTGCCGATCCCGACGAAGTCTCCGGCGCCGAGGAAGGCCAGCTGCTCCAGATGGTCGCCGAGGGTGAAGCTGCTCAGGACCGTGACGACCTGATCAACCCCCTCACCCTCCAGCTCGACGATCTGATCGGTCTCGTCCTCGATGAAGTAGGCGTCCTCGCCCGCCCCGCCGCGCAGAATGTCGGCGCCCCAGCCGCCGTACAGGGCGTCGTTGCCCGCCCCGCCGGTCAGATCATCGTCTCCGTCGCCGCCGACGATGATGTTGTCCTGCGCATTGCCGACACCGGTGAAGTTCGCCGACCCCATGTAGAACAGGGCCTCGACATGGGCGGCGAGGGTGTAGCTGGTCAGGATGGTCTGGATTCCGTCGAACCCGCCGTCCTCGTCTTCGATCACCTCGTCCCCGGCGTCATCGACCATGTAGAGGTCGTCGCCGTCGCCACCGGTCATCCGGTCCGTGCCGGCATCGCCGCTGATCAGGTCATCGCCCGCGCCGCCGTTCAGGATGTCGTCGCCCGCCCCACCGATCAGAAGGTCGTCGCCGTCCAGCCCCTCCAGCGTGTCATCGCCGTCCAGACCGAAGATCTCGTTGTTCGCGGCGTTGCCCGTGCCGGTGAAGTTCCCGACGCCCGAGTAGTACAGGTCCTCAAGATCGGCGCGCAGCGTGTAGGCGGACAGGACGGTGTCCACCGCGTCCCGTCCGCCCGCGTCGACGATCTGATCGCCGACATCGTCGATGAAATACAGATCGTCGCCCCAACCGCCGTCCAGCACGTCCGCGCCCGCGCCGCCGTCCAGCCAGTCATCGCCGTCGCCTCCGACAAGGACGTTATCCGCCGCATTGCCGACCCCGGAGAAGTCGCTGTGGCCGATAAAGACCAGCCCCTCCAGATCGTCGGCGAGGGTATGGCTGTCCAAGGTTGTCCGGACGGTGTCGAAGCCCTCGTCAGCCGCCTCCCGGATCACATCGAGCAGGTCGTCGATCACATAGACGTCGTCGCCGAGACCACCGACCAGCATGTCCGCGCCATAGCCGCCGTCCAGAACATCGTCGCCGTCTCCGCCGACGATCAGGTTGTCCAACGCATTGCCGACCCCCTCGACATTCCCGGTCCCGGTGAAGATCAGGGCCTCGATGTTCGGGAACAACGAGAGGAAGGACAGCTCGGTCCGGACGGTGTCGTATCCCTCGCCCTCTTCCTCATGGAGGAGGTCGTCGGCGCTGGTGACCACATAGGTGTCGTCGCCGTCCCCGCCGATCAGGAGGTTGGCGCCCGAGCCGCCCTGCAGGACGTCGGCGCCCGCATGGCCACGCAAGGTGTCGTCCCCGTCGCCCCCGGTGATGACGTTGTCCAGCCCGTTGCCCGTGCCGGCGAAATCGCCCGTCCCGGTGTAGGTCAGGTTCTCGACATGCGCCCGCAGGGTCAGGGCTGCGACATCCGTCAGGATCCCATCGGTCCCCTCGTCTGCGTTCTCGATGTAGCTGTCGCCCGCATTGGAGACGACATAGGTGTCATCGCCCGCGCCGCCGATCAGGGTGTTCGCCGCCCCCGCTCCGCCGATCAGGGTGTCGTTGCCCCCGTTGCCGATCAGCGTGTCCGCCCCGACACCGCCCCGGATGACGTTATCCAGCCCGTTGCCGCTGCCGATAAAGGCGCTCGAGCCGGTATAGGTCAGGTTCTCGACATTGTTGCGCTGGCTGAAAGCCGACAGGTCCGTCTCGACCGTATCGACGCCATCGTCCGGGTTTTCCACGATCGTGTCGCCGCCGCCAGAAACGACGTAGATGTCATCGCCCGCGCCGCCGAACAGCTCGTCCGGATCACCCGCGCCGCCGATCAGCCGGTCATCGCCGCCCAATCCCAGCAGGATGTCATGCCCGGGGCCGCCGGTGATCACGTCGTCAAAGGCCGTGCCCTGAAGGGTTCCATCCCCCTGGATCACCGTGCCCGACACGCCGTTGAGTGTCAGAAGCAGGGTCGCGGTGTCCGAAACCCCGTTCTGGTCGGTGATCGTATAGGTGAAGGACTCAGTCCGGGTCTGCCCCTGGGCCAGCGCCGCCGTGGAGGGATCGGCGACATAGGTGTAGCTGCCGTCCGCATGGATAGTGATGGCGCCGTAGGTTCCCGCGACCGCCTGCCCGACGGCGCCGCCCTGCCCGCCCACGGCGGTGACGGAGATCGCGTTTCCCGCGGCGGAGACGGCATCATTGGCCAGAAGCCCCTCGGCGGCTTCGACCGTCAGGGTCGCGGTCTCGTCCAGAGCAGCGGCGTCATCCACCGCATTGGTGACGGGCGCGAAGACGATCTCGAAGGTCCGTTCAGCGCTGTTCGCCTGACCATCGGACACGACATAGCGGAACGAGGCGGGGCCGTCGTAGTCGGCCTCAGGCGTGAAGGTCCATTCGCCGGTCGCCGGGTCGATGACCACCATGCCATGCTCGACCGAGTTCGGAACCAGCAGATAGGTCAGCGCATCGCCGTCCGCGTCCGTGGCCTGCGCCAGGGTTCCGGACAGCGGCGCGCCCGCATCGCCGGCGGCGGCGCGCTGGCTCCCCGCCATCGGCGCATCGTTGACGGGGGACGGCTGACCAATGGTCCAGTCCGCGATCAGGGCGTCCAGAGCGGCGACCTGCGCCGGCGTCAGCCCGGCCATGGTCACAGCCTGCTGCTGGTTGAAGATCAGCAGATTGTCGAACTGGTCGACCCCCGCCGGGAAGGTAGGCCCACCGTCGTACTTCAGCGCCACGCCCAGCCAGAAGTAGGCGTCCTGCGCCGAGAAGGCGACGCCCTCGCCCATCAGATAGCGACGGCCCAGCGTGTACATGGCGTCCGCGTCGCCCATCTTCGACGCCTCGAGATACCCCTCAACAGCGCGGGCGTGGTCCTGCGGCGCGCCGTAGCCGAGGTCGTCCAGGATCGCGAGATGGTAGACGGCTTTCGCACTGGACGGATGCAGGTCCAGCATCATCCGCGCCATCGCCGGATCGCGCGGCACGCCGTCTCCCGACAGATACATATCCGCCAGCTGCAGGGCCGCATCCGCCACCGTCGCGGCGGCGAGGGTCAGGTACTGGGCGGCCAGCGCTGTATCCTGCGCCACATGCAGACCGGTGTGGAGCCATGAGCCGTAGTGATAGGCCGCATTGGGATCACCGGCATCCGCCAGCAGGATGACATAGCGGTAGAAGCCCTGCGGATCGCCCGCCAGCAGATAGTCGTCGATCACCTGCTGGAAGGTCGGCAGGACCGGATCATCGCCCTCCGCGCGCACATTCAGGGTGATCGTCGCCGGCGCGCTGTCCAACTGGCCGTCGCTGACGACGTACTGGAAGCTGGCCGAGCCCGCATAGCCGGCCGTGGGCGTGAAGACGTAGCGGCCGCTGTCCGGGTCAATCGTCACCGTGCCGTTCTGCGCGGAGCCGTCCACGATCCGGTAGGTCAGATGCTCCTCGTCAACATCGTTTCCGCCGAAAACGGTGTAGCTGAAGGGCCGATCAAAGGTGACATCCATGGTCACATCGATAATGGAGGCGACCGGCGCGTCGTTGATCGGCCCCACAAAGACGATGACCGTCTTCTCGACCGAGGTGTTGGTCCCGTCCGTCACGGTGTAGCGGAAGGTCGCCGCGCCGACGAAGTCGGTCGGACCATAGAAGTCCGCGTTCGGAGTGAAGGCGAAGGCCCCGGTCGCCGGGTCAATGACCACCGTTCCGTTCCGGGCGGACCCCGCCACCAGGCTGAAGCTGGCCAGCGCCGGATCAACGCCGACGTCCCCCGCAAGCATGCCGGTCGCGTCCTGATCCTCCAGCCCATGGAAGATCTGGTGGCCCGCCGACGCGCCGTCGATCGGCACGGCCGGGGTCTGGGTCCGCACGGTGATGTTGGCGATATCAAGAAAACCGCTCGGCCCCTCATCCGCCTCGTCCGCCACCATGACCAGATGCAGGGTGGCGTTCACAGTCCCCAGCGTCCCGGCCAGATCGAAAGGCTGGTAGCGATCCGCCCAGTCGCCCTGTGTCGACACCGCATTTCCGGCATAGGTCCAGTCGGCGGGGTCATCACTGAGCTGGACCGTCAGCGTCTGCCACTCGTCCGTCAGCCGGGGCGCCAGGTCGTTGCCGGTGTTGGCCCAGTTGGTGACCTGGAGGCCGACATAGTAGTTCCGGAAGATGCCTTCCTCGGGGATGTAGCGGCAGACCCAGACCATCAGCTTGCCGCCGTTGGCCTCGAAGTCCGTGCCCTTGATGGTGATCTCGAACTCGGCGTCGGCCAGGTTCAGCACACCCGCCGATCCGGCCGTCGGGATCGACAGATGCGCCAGAAGGAACAGCGAGCCGATCCCGTCGATATGGTTGGGGTCCACATTGCCCGGTGCGTGAAACCGGGTGAAGGCGGCGACAGCCCCGCCGGGGTCATGAACCACGGACGGGGCGAACCAGGACGTCCAGGCGCCGGGGCCGGTCGAGAAGTCCCAGGAATACTCATATGTCGGCGCTGGCATGATGCTCTTCGGTCGACTTCAGTCCGGACCGCTCCCCTTGGGCGAACGCCGCGCGCCACCTCCGCTGTTAACGATTATGCACCGTTCAGAGGCTTTGGCGATCTGAGTTTTCGCAACAGGGGAAGAGAACAAACCCTAGAAATTCTTGTTTTTCTTGCGCAATCAAGTCGAAAAGAACATTGTTCCCCCACTATTGGGGGCCGTTAATGTTCAAGTCGCTTCGCTGCTACCGGAAGGGACACCTTTTCGTCGACAGTCGCAGTACGCCGGGCACACAGGTCTGCGTCCGGTGCAAACAGCGAGAACTCTTCGAGGGACTCACCGTACCTTTCGTCAGCCGTACAATCATGAGCTGTGAGTCCGTGTCCCGCTGGGGACAGGGCATGCGGGAATCCACGGATCACCGCTCGGCCTGAGACCGTGCGACACCATCAAATCCAGAGTTGAACGGTCAGCCGCGGTGAATGCCGTTCGGGACGCGTCAGACCAGTCGGCTTTGAACCAGCGCCGCGGCGATGAAGCCCGCGAACAGCGGGTGCGGCGCGAAGGGCCGGCTCTTCAGTTCCGGGTGGTACTGGACGCCGATGAACCACGGATGGTCCGCGCGTTCGACTGTTTCCGGCAGGACGCCGTCCGGTGACAGACCGGCGAAAATCAGCCCGCCTTTCTCCTCGACCGCCTCACGGTAGTTGATATTCACCTCATAGCGGTGGCGGTGACGTTCGCTGATGGTGGTCGAGCCATACATCTCCGCGATCTTCGATCCTGCCTTCAGCGTCGATTCATAGGCGCCCAGACGCATGGTGCCGCCCAGATCGCCCCCCTGCTGACGCAGGACACGCTGGTTGCCCTGGGTCCATTCGGTCATCAGACCCACGACCGGCTCATCGGTCGGGCCGAACTCGGTCGAGGAGGCCTTGGGATAACCCGCCAGGTTCCGCGCCGCCTCGATCACCGCCATCTGCATGCCGAAGCAGATGCCGAAGTACGGGATGCGGTTCTCACGAGCAAAGCGGGCTGCTTCGATCTTGCCTTCCGAACCCCGCTCGCCGAAGCCGCCGGGCACCAGAATGGCATGGGCGTCCTGAAGGCGCGCGTTGCAGGCCTCGCGGTCGCCCTCGAAGGTGCCGGCCTCGACCCAGTCGATATTGACCTTCACCCGATTGGCGACGCCGCCGTGGTGCAGGGCCTCAATCAGGGATTTATAGGCATCCTTCAGGACCGTGTACTTGCCGACCACGGCCACGGTGACCTCGCCGTCCGGGTTCAGACGGCGGTCAACGATATCGGTCCAGCGTGAGAGATCCGGTTCCGGCGCGTCGGTTATGCCGAAATGGGCCAGCACCTCCGTATCCAGCCCCTCGCGGTGATAGTCCAGCGGCACGGCGTAGATGTCGGCCGAGTCCATCGCCTGGATCACGCCGCTTTCGCGCACGTTGCAGAACAGGCCGATCTTGCGCTTCTCGTCCGCCGGAATGGGTTGCTCACAACGGCACAGCAGGATGTCCGGCTGGATCCCGATGGAGCGCAGTTCCTTGACCGAGTGCTGGGTCGGCTTGGTCTTCATCTCCCCCGCCGTCTTGATGAACGGCAGCAGCGTCAGATGGACGAAGCAGCTCTGGCCGCGTGGCAGGTCCTGCCCCAGCTGGCGAATGGCTTCGAAGAACGGCAGGCCCTCGATATCCCCGACGGTGCCGCCGATCTCCACCAGCACGAAGTCCACGTCCTCGCCGTCATCGGTCAGGGCCTGGCTCAGGCAGAAGGATTTGATCTGGTCGGTGACGTGAGGGATCACCTGCACAGTCGCCCCCAGATAGTCGCCACGACGCTCCTTCTCGAGGATCGTCGAATAGATGCGCCCGGTCGTGATGTTGTCCGACTTCGCCGCCGAGACGCCGGTGAAGCGCTCGTAGTGGCCCAGATCGAGGTCGGTCTCGGCCCCGTCGTCGGTCACGAAGACCTCGCCGTGCTGATACGGGCTCATCGTGCCCGGATCGACGTTCAGATAGGGGTCGAGCTTACGAAGGCGAACCTTGTAGCCGCGCGCTTGCAGAAGCGCGCCGAGAGCGGCGGAAGCGAGGCCTTTTCCCAATGAGGAAACCACGCCGCCAGTGATGAACACGTAACGGGCCATGGGGGGTCACCTTACCGCTGATTCGAGCGGTGAACTGCGAAGACTTTGAGGGCGGGAGAGGAAGGCGGGGATAAAGTCCCCGCCCATCCTTATTGAGCCGGAGCGGGCTGGGCCGGAGCCGGCGCGGGGGCCGACGTCAGGCTGGATTCCAGGTCCTGCAACGACGGGGCGGCCGGCTGCGCCGGGGCCGCGGGCTGATCGGCCGGAGCCTGCTGCTGGCCCGACGGCGGCGGGGTCGCCAGATCGCCGATGGCGTCAGCATCCACGATCGACTGGTTCGACCGCTCGACATTGCCCAGGATCGTCAGCGACAGGGCGCAGATGAAGAACATCGCGGCCAGGACCCAGGTGGTCTTGGTCAGCAGGTTGCCAGCGCCGCGCGCGGTCATGAAGCCCGAAGGGCCGCCGCCCATGCCCAGCGCGCCGCCTTCGGAGCGCTGAAGCAGCACCACCGCGGCGAGCGCGATCGAGACGAGGATCATGACGACGAGAAGAATGATCTGGAGCATGGCAGCCGATATGTGTGGCGCGGACCCGCGCCGATCAAGCGGCGGCGTCTAACATCAAGCAGGGAACTAGGGAATAGGCGTCGGGGATTACGCCGCCCGGATGATCTGCAGGAAGTCCGCCGCCTTCAGCGAGGCGCCGCCCACGAGAGCGCCGCCGACCTCCGGGGTGGACAGGATGTCACGGGCGTTATCCGGCTTGACCGAACCGCCATACAGGATCAGCTGCTCCGCACCGCCCAGACCCAGACGTTCTATCATCGCCGCGCGGACAGCCCGGTGGACCTCCTCGATCTGTTCCAGCGTCGGCGTAAGGCCTGTGCCGATGGCCCAGACCGGTTCATAGGCGACCGCGAAGGTCTGACCGGCGAGCGCCAGCGGCAGGGAGTGGATGACCTGCTCACGCACCACCTCGACGGCCTGTCCGGCCTCGCGCTGCGCCAGCGTTTCCCCCACGCAGATGATCGGCGAAAGACCCGCGGCTACCGCGGCCTCGGCCTTGGCAAGCACAAGCGCATTGGTCTCGCCATAGCCCTGACGGCGTTCGGAATGGCCGAGAATCACCAGCGTCGCGCCCGCGTCCTTCAGCATCGACGCCGCGATATCGCCGGTAAAGGCCCCCGAAGCTTCCGCGCGGCAATCCTGCCCGCCGACCTCAACCGGGCCGCCGGCGCAGATCGCGGCCATGCGCTCAACCAGCGTCGCGGGCGGACACAGGGCCACACGACAGGCCGAAGCCTCCTCGGCCAGCGCGGCCTTCAGGGTCTCCACCTCGCCCAGGCTTGCGCCGAGACCGTTCATTTTCCAGTTGCCGGCAACCAACTTCACGGATTGTTTCATGCGGCCTGTCTAGGCGGACCTGACGCACAAGCCAAGATGCCCCACACGCGAAGCGGCGCCATCGTCTTGCCGTGCTGGCCCCTCACGCCCTATAGGCCGATGCGGCCATTCTCGCCGCTCATCCGTCAGGACTGATCATGCTCACCGCGTTCCGCAACTTCGCCAAATCCAAATGGGCCATCGGTCTGTTCGTGGTGCTGGCTCTCGGCCTGCTGATCACCGGCGGTTCGCAGATGGGCGACGTCTTCGGCGGCTTCGGCGGCAAGCATGTGGTGTCGGCCGGCGAACGCAGCATCGACGCCCCCGCCTTCCGGGCTGATCTGGATCGCCGCCGCGATCAGGCCCAGCAGCAGGCCGGACGGGAGCTGAGCTACGAGGAACTGGTCGCCAACGGCGCCCTGACCGCCCACCTGGGCCAGGAAGCCCAGAAGCTCGGCTTCATGTCATGGGCGTGGAAGGCCGGCATCCGTCCCGGCAATGAGCTGGTGTTGCGTCAGATTCGCCAGATCCCCGCCTTCTTCGATTCGGTCACCGGCCGCTTTGACGAGGCGCAGTACGTCCAGGTCCTCCAGCAGAACAACACCACCCCGCAGCAGGTCGAGCAGGAGATGCGCGACAACATCGTGACCAGCCACTACGGCTCGGCCGTCGGCGCCGGTCTGCGCCTGCCGCGCATCTACGGGGCCGTCATGGCCAATCAGGCGACCCAGACCCGGGACGCCCGCTGGTTCACGGTCACCCAGGCGATGGCCGGAACGGCGTCGGCTCCGACCGACGCCCAACTGACCGCCTTCATCAACCAGAACGCAGCCGAACTGCGCCTGCCGGAATTCCGCCGCGCGACCGTCGTGCTGTTCAACGCGCCGAACGATGGTCAGGGCGAAGTCAGCGAAGCCCGAATTGAAGAGCGCTTCAACTTCCGTCGTGACGCCCTGTCGCAACCGGAGACCCGCTCGTTCGTGTCCCTGACCGCCCCGAACAAGGCGACGGCCGACCGCATCGCCGCCGCCCTGCGTTCGGGCCAGACCCCGGAAGCCGTCGCCCAAGCCAATAACCTGCAGCCGACCGTCTTCACCGACCGTCCGCGCAGCGCCGTCACCGATCCGGCGGTCGCCACCGTCGTCTTCGGCATGACCGAGAACCAGATTTCGGACCCGGTGCAGGCCCGCGTCGGCTTCGTCGTCGCCAAGCTGACCGGCATCAAGCCCGGCCGTCCGGCGACCCTGAACGACGTCCGCGCCCAGATCATCGACGAACTGCGCGCCGAAGACGTGCGCGCGGCCGTCTATGCCCGCGTCGAGGCCTACGACAAGGCCCGTCAGAACGGTAAAACCCTGGACGCCGCCGTGGCTGAAGTCGGCGCCCGCACCCTGGCCATCCCGGCCGTCACCCAGGACGGCCGCAGCCTCGAGCAACCGAACTTCCGCGCGCCGCCGCAACTGCTCGAAGCCATGTGGAAACTCGGCGTCCGTGGTGAAAGCGAGACCCTGCCCATCGGTGAAGGCGAATACGTCGTTGTCCGCGTCGATGCGATCATCCCGCCTGCCCTGCCGTCGCTGGACAACGCACAGTTCCGCAGCGGCCTGACCGCCAACTGGATCGCGCGTGAGAACGCCCGCCTGCTGACCACCCGGGCCAACGCCCTGGCCGCCCGCGTTCGCGGCGGCGAGGACATCGCCGCCGTCGCCCGCTCGGCCGGCGCGACCCTCGAAACCGGCGCCGGCATCAGCGCGCAGGACCAGAGCCGCGGTCGCGGTCTCGTCGGCGGCCTGTTCAGCACACCCGCCGGCCAGATCTTCTCGCAACAGCAGGACGCGGAGAGCTATGTCATCGGCCGCACGGACCGCATCAACACGCCGAACGCGACCCTCGCCGCCGGCGCCGCCGTCCAGTTCCGCGACCGTCTGTCGGGCGATCTGCTGAACGCCTTCGGCGAAACAGCCATCAAGGCCGCCGCAGCTCGCGAGAAGGCCACGTTCGACGAAGCGCTGGCACGTCAGGCCCTGGACCTTCCGCCGGTCGTTCCGACCGTTCCGGGGGCTCCGACGCCCGCTCCGGCGCAATGACGGCGGCGGAACCTTCCGCCGTCTTCTCCGCCTTCCAGGACGGCTGGTCCTCGGACCGGCCGCAGGTGGTCGTCCGCCGTCTGGTGGATGATCTGGAGACCCCGGTTTCGGCCTTCCTGAAGGTCGGTCGCGGCCGGGCCCACGCCTTCCTTCTGGAGTCCGTGGAGGGCGGCGCCGTCAACGGCCGCTACTCGATCATCACGCGCGAGCCGGACGTCGTCTGGCGTTGCCGGGATCGCAAGCCAGAGCTGGCGCGCGGGGAATCGGCCATCGCGGCCGACACCTACAGCCCGGACGGGGACGATCCGCTGGCGTCTCTGCGGGCGCTGATGGCCGCTTCGCGGTTCGACCTGCCCGAAGACCTGCCGCCCATGGCCGCGGGTCTATTCGGGGTGTTCGGCTATGACATGGTCCGGCTGCTCGAGCCGCTGGGCGAGCCCAACCCCGATCCGCTGAACCTGCCCGACGCGGTCCTGACCCGCCCCGCCATCGTCGGCATCTTCGATTCCGTGAAGCACGAGATCGTTCTGGTCTCGGCCGCCTATCCGGACAGCGGACTGGACGCCCGCGTGGCCTTCGACGCCGCCGTCGCCCGGCTGGACCGCTTCGAAGCCGACCTGCGCACGCCCCTGCCCGCCCTGCCCGTCCCGGTCGATGCGCCCGGCCCCGAGTTCGTCTCGCCCGTCGACGAAGCCGCCTTTGGCGAGATGGTGGCCCGCGCCAAGGACTACATCGGGGCCGGTGACATCTTCCAGGTCGTGCTCAGCCACCGCTTCTCGGCGGCCTGGGATGCGGACCCGCTGGCCTTCTACCGCGCCCTGCGCCGTCAGAACCCGTCGCCCTACCTGTTCTTCCTGGACTTCGGCGACTTCCAACTGGCGGGTTCGAGCCCGGAAATCCTCGTCCGCCTCAAGGACGGTCGGGTGACGATCCGGCCGCTCGCCGGGACCCGCCCCCGCGGCGAGACGCCGGAAGCCGACAAGGCGCTGGAGGCCGAACTGCTGGCCGATCCCAAGGAACGCGCGGAACATCTGATGCTGCTCGATCTGGGCCGCAATGACGTGGGCCGCGTCGCCGCGCCGGGCACCGTCGAGGTGACGGAGAGCTTCGTGGTCGAGCGCTACAGTTCGGTCATGCACATCGTCTCCGACGTGCAGGGCGTGGCCGATCCGAAGCTGGACGCGGTCGACACCCTGCTGGCCGCGCTTCCGGCGGGCACCCTGTCGGGCGCGCCCAAGGTGCGGGCCATGGAGATCATCGACGAGCTGGAACAGGTGAAGCGCGGCGTCGGCTACGGCGGCGGCGTCGGCTACATCTCGGCGGGCGGCGAGGCGGACATCTGCATCGTCCTGCGCACCGCCCTGTTCGCCGACGGCCAGATCCACGTTCAGGCCGGCGCCGGCGTCGTCTCGGACAGCGATCCGGCGGCGGAATATGCGGAGACCCGGGCCAAGGCCCGCGCGCCCGTGCGGGCCGCGGACGAGGCGTGGCGCTATCCGTTCGGCAACAGGTCCTGAGACACCGGCGGGGCGTCCTGGAAGCGGATGCCCGGCCCGAGGATCATCACCCCGGCCATCAGGACCGCCGCCGTCGCCGCCAGAGCCGCCGCGCCGAGCGCCGCCCAAGGGCTGTGAACCGTGATCGGAGCGATCAGCAGAGCCCGCGCCTTCTGGATGTCATCGGCCATTCGAGCCTCCCCCGTCGAAGAGTCCCAATTCGATCCAACAAGGTTAACGCCATCTTACCGCACCCTCGGTGCTTGGCCTTACGGCCTCCAGTCCCTAGAACCAGAGCCATGATCCTCGTCGTCGATAACTACGACAGTTTTACCTACAACCTCGTCCACTACCTCGCGGAGCTGGGCGCGGAGACCAAGGTCGTGCGCAATGACGACCTGACCGCCGCCGAGGCCTGGGCGCTGAAGCCCGAGGCCGTGCTGCTGTCGCCGGGTCCGTGCACCCCCAACGAGGCGGGCGTCTGCCTCGCCCTGCTGGACACCGCGCCGCTGGACATGCCGATCTTCGGCGTCTGTCTGGGCCATCAGGCGATGGGACAGGCCTTCGGCGGCGACGTGATCCGCGCCAAGGCCCTGATGCACGGCAAGACCTCGCCCATCCTGCACGAAGGCAAGAGCGTCTTCCGCGGCCTGCCCTCGCCGTTCACCGCGACCCGCTACCATTCGCTGGCCGTGAAGCGGGAAACCCTGCCGGACGTGCTGGAGGTCACCGCCTGGACCGCCGACGGCGAAATCATGGGGCTGGCCCACAAGACCCGCCCGATCCACGGCGTCCAATTCCACCCGGAATCGATCGCCACCGAGCACGGCCACGACCTGCTGGCCAACTTCCTCGATCTCGCGGGCGTCAAGCGTCGGGCGATGGTCTGACGTGGCTGACGTCAAGTCCCTGCTGGCCAAGCTGGTCGACGGTCAGGTGCTGTCGGACGCGGAGGCGCATGCCTTCTTCGCCGCCTGCCTGCGCGGCGAGCCGACGCCGGCCCAGGTCGCCGCCGCCGTCACCGCCCTGCGTATCCGGGGCGAGACTGTGGGCGAGATCGCGGCCTTCGCCACCGCCATGCGCGAGGCGGCCCTGACGCTCGACCATCCGTATGAGGTGATCGACACCTGCGGCACCGGCGGTGACGGCCAGCACACCTACAACATCTCCACCGCCGCGGCCCTCGTGCTTGCGGGCGCCGGACTGAAGGTCGCCAAGCACGGCAACCGGGCGCTCAGCTCCAAATCCGGCTCGTCCGACGTCCTGTCGGTGCTGGGCGTGAACCTTCAGGCCACCGAGGCCCAACAGCTCCGCGCGTTAGACAAGGCCGGCATCGCCTTCCTGTTCGCTCCCACCTACCACGGGGCCATGCGCCACGTCGGCCCGGTGCGGACCGAGATCGGCTTCCGCACCGTGTTCAACCTGCTGGGCCCCCTGTCCAATCCGGCGCAGGCGAAGCGGCAGGTCATGGGCGTCTATGATCCCCGCCTGCTGGAGCCGCTGGCCGAGGTGCTGGGCCGTCTGGGCGCGATCCGGGCCTGGACCGTCCACGGTCAGGGTCTCGATGAGTTGACCGTCACCGGCGAGACCGAGGTGGCGGAGTGGAAGGACGGCGCCGTGCGTCGTTTCACCGTCACCCCCGAGGACGCCGGTCTGGCCCGCCACGACATCAGCGCCATCCGTGGCGGTGACGCCGAGGAGAACGCCACGGCCCTGCGCGCCCTGCTGGACGGGGCGACCGGCGCCTATCGCGACGTCGTCCTGCTGAACGCCGCCGCCGCCCTGGTGGTGGCGGACAAGGCCGCCGATCTGGCCGAGGGCGCGGTTCAGGCCGCCGCCGTCATCGACGACGGCCGCGCGGCCAAGGCCCTGGCCGAACTGGTCGAGGCCACCAATACGCCCATTGAGGAAGAGGAGACGGCATGACCGACGTGCTGGAACGGATCGCCGCCTACAAGCGCGAGGACGTCACCGGTCGGAAAGCCGCCCTGTCGCAGGACGCCGTCGAGGCCCGCGCCGCCCTCGCCTCGGCCCCACGCGGCTTCCGCGCCGCTCTGGAATCCCGCGTCGAAGCCACCGGCCGCCCGGCCCTGATCGCCGAGATCAAGAAAGCCAGCCCGTCCAAGGGCCTGATCCGCGCCGACTTCAATCCGCCCGCGCTGGCGCAGGCCTACGAGCGCGGCGGCGCCTCCTGCCTGTCCGTCCTGACCGACGGGCCCAGCTTCCAGGGCGACGACAGCTATCTGTCCGCCGCCCGTGACGCGGTCTCGCTGCCCTGCCTGCGCAAGGACTTCCTGGTGGACCCGTGGCAGGTGGCCGAGAGCCGCGCCCTGGGCGCCGACTGCATCCTGATCATCCTGGCCATGATCGACGACACGCTGGCCGCCGAACTGCTGGCCGAGGCCGAGCGCTTCGGTATGGACGCCCTGATCGAGACCCACGACGAGGCCGAGATGGCCCGCGCCTGCAAGCTCGGCGGCGATCTGGTCGGCATCAACAACCGCTCCCTGCGGACCTTCGAGGTCGATCTGGAGACCACAGAACGCCTCGCGATGCTGAGCCCGGTGAGGGCGCTGCTGGTGGCCGAAAGCGGCATCTTCACCCCGGACGACGTCCAGCAAGTCTCCGACGCGCACGCCCAGGCCATCCTCGTCGGCGAAAGCCTGATGCGTCAGGACGACGTGGAAGCGGCGACGCGGGCGTTGCTCTCGTGAGGTGGACTGCCCGGCTCGCCTTGGCTTCGTTAGGCTTGGTTCCTCTCGGCGGAATAGCCCAAGCACAGGCGGTTGAACGCGAGACTTCGCGCTGCATCCAGACTGCGGAGTGTTGGGTTGGCAAGTTCGCTTTCATCAACTTCACAGGCCAGAGAGTAGAATTCCGCGTTGATGGTGTTCTCGTCCTCGACAACGCGCTCCAGACGGACGACTGGAGCACCGCGCTGTCACGCTATCTGGAGCATCCACTTCGCGCATCGAGCGCGATGGAACTGATCATCGATGGCGAGACGGTTTACGCCGGTCCTGTTTCTGACGCCGCCGTGCGAACGATCTATATCGATGCGCGCCGCACGCTGCCTGTGCACCAGACGAACCACCCCAGTCCTTTGCTGGACTGACGGCCTCAAGTCTCGAACGCCAACTCGGTAACCGGACCTTAACCGGAACACCACAGGAACAGTTGGTGGACGTTTGCGGTTTGTTCCGCTAGCGTTCCGGAAACCGGATTCGCCTCGAGGGCCGCATGCTCACGCGCAAACAGCACGAACTGCTCATGTTCATCCACGAACGGATTCAGGAGACTGGTGTGTCTCCGTCGTTCGACGAGATGAAGGAGGCGCTGGATCTGGCGTCCAAGTCGGGCATCCACCGGCTGATCACGGCGCTGGAGGAGCGCGGCTTCATCCGCCGCCTCGCCCACCGCGCCCGCGCGCTGGAAGTCACCAAACTGCCGGAACAGGCCACGGCGGGCGCGCCGCGCGGCCATGCCGGCTTCAAGCCCGGCGTGATCGAGGGCGGTGGTCGTCCCAAGGCCGCCGAGCCCGCCAACGACACCCGTGAACTGTCCCTGATGGGCAAGATCGCCGCGGGCACCCCCATCGACGCCATCGAGCACGAGACCGCCCGCTATCCGGTGCCGGAGGCCATGCTCGGCTCTGGCGAGCACTATCTGCTCGAGATCGAGGGCGACTCGATGATCGAGGCCGGCATCCTCAACGGCGACATGGTCATCATCAAATCGACCGAGAACTGCTCCTCGGGCGAGATCGTCGTCGCTCTGGTCGAGGGTGAACAGGCGACGCTGAAGCGCCTGCGCAAGAAGGGCGCCTCCATCGCCCTGGAGCCCGCCAACCGCAACTATGAGACCAAGATTTACGGCGCCGATCAGGTGGCCGTGCAGGGCAAGCTGGTCGGCCTGATCCGCCGCTATCACTGACCCTCGGCGGCGCCGTAGCGGCTCCACGGCCGCTCCCCGCGCACGTCGGACACCCACAGGGCTCGCCAGCGGTTCGCCGCAGCGGGCCCTTCGCGTTTCAGCTCCACCGCGCCGCCCCGGGCGTAGTCGAGACCGTCGAGAACCAGCCTTCTGCCGCAGGACGGCGGCAGTTCGCGTACGACCGTCCGTATACTGACGACCGGCGCGGATCGGCATAGTCCGTCCATCTGTTCCGCCGTCGGCGCGCGCCTGCCCCACCACAGCGCCACCGGTCCTGATGTCTCCGGCGCGCAGGAGAAGCGGCCGCAGGTCCAGCCCTCAGTCGGACGCTCCACCGCCTCCAGCCCCCGCCTGCGGGTCCAGACATCGACTGCGAACTGCCGCACGCCGGGTCGCGCCACCACGGCCTGCCGATCCTGCATCCACGCCGCCTGCAAGCCGCCGTCGCCGATCCAGAGGTCCGGCGTCGGCGTTCTGGGCCAGATCAGCACCGCACAGGCCAGCGGCAGGCCCAGCCACCGCAGCGGCCCGCGCCACAGGCAGCAGAACAGGATGCCGAGGAAAGCCAGCGGCAGGACGATCTCCGGCGCGCTGGCGATGGTCCGGACCGCGCCCGGCAGGCCCGCCGTCCACCCGCCGATGGCCAGCATCACCTCGATCCCCTTCGCCGCGAGCCACAGGAAGGGCGCGCCGAGACCGATAGGCTCCAGCAAGGCACCCAGCGCCAGCGCGGGCATGATCAGAAAGTCTGACAGCGGCGCTGTCGCGAGGTTCGCCGCCAGCCCGTACATGGCCGAGCGGTTGAAATGCTGCATGGCGAACGGTCCGGTCGCCGCGCCCGCCACCAGACTGGCCAGCACCGCCGCCCCGATCCACGCCCCCGTCCTCTGCACCGCGAGAATGGGCAGCGGGGCCGAAATCTCCTTCGGTCGCCGGGGCCAGGCCTCAACGAGCGCCACCAGCGCCGCCGTAGCCGCGAACGACATCTGGAACCCCGGCGTCACAATCGCCTCGGGCTGAAGCAGCAGCACCACAAAGGCCGCCACCGCCAGCGCGTGCATGGTGATCGCCTGCCGGTCCAGCAGAACGGCGAGGAAGGCGATGGCGGCGGTGATGGCCGCCCGCTCGGCCGGGGGCGGCGCGCCCGACACCACCAGATAGGTGCCCACCGCCAGCAATCCCGCCCAGGCCGCCACCTTCTTGCCCGACACCCGCAGCGCCAGCCACGGCCACAGGGCGACCAGCAGCCGCACCAGAAAGAAGGCGAACCCGCCGACCACCGCCATGTGCAGGCCCGAGATCGACAGGATGTGCGCCAGCCCCGAGTCCCGCATCACATCGACCTCCGCCGGGTCCAGCCAGGCCTCCTGCCCCGTGGTCATGGCCGCCGCCACGCCGCCCGCCCGCTCGCCCTGCCGCGCCACGATCCGCTTCGCCAGATCAAAGCGGAAGGCGTTGATCTTCATCACCAGCCGCAATCGCCAGGGCGCCTCGGGCAAGACCGTGGAGCGGGTCTCGCCCAGGCTGAAGGCCACCCCGCCGATCCGCTGGAAGAAGGCCGTGCGGCCGAAATCATAGGCCCCGGGGCTGGCCGGCGCGGGCGGCGGGTTCAGGATGGCGAACAGGCGGATCGGCTCCCCCGGGGCGGGCGGCAGCGCCTCTTTCACCGTGGCCCGGATGCGGACCGGCGTCTGCTCCGGCGCCAGCCCCCGGATGCGGACCGGGGCGACGATGACCCGCGCCCCCGCCGAACCGGGAATGTCGACATCGACCACCCAGCCCTCGATCACCGTCGGCTCTTCCAGCGCGGGCGCGATGGGCGCCGCCACCGCATCGGTCCTCAGCTTGGCGACCGCCAGTCCCAGCGCGAAACAGGCCAGCATCAGCAGGCACAGGCTCCACGCCCGCGCCAGATGCAGCCGCCGCCCGAGCAACCATCCTGCTGCGGCCGTCAGGGCGAACAGCAGCAGCGGCCATGACGGCGGCTCGCTCCTGAAGGCGAAATAGGTCGCGCATCCCCCGCCGAACGCCACCGGCGACCACAGACGCCAGCGCAGGCTCTGGGCCGCGACCTGCGCACCTAGCCACTCCGTCACCGTCTCCCGCGTGATCGCCGCCACCCGTCAAATCCCCCGACCCGCATGGCCGGAAAGAACCATGACGACAAAATCTCCATCTTCACAACCTATGGATAAAGACCTTCCCGGACGCGTCGGTAAACGCTCCCGCGCCGACAGGGCTAGGCTCAGGCTCGGGCGGCGCTATAACCCCGGCATGAGCCTCCCCGTC
Source organism: Brevundimonas sp. FG8 (assembly GCF_057808845.1). Taxonomy (NCBI): domain Bacteria; kingdom Pseudomonadati; phylum Pseudomonadota; class Alphaproteobacteria; order Caulobacterales; family Caulobacteraceae; genus Brevundimonas; species Brevundimonas sp. FG8. The sequence goes on from NZ_JBMDIU010000003.1 coordinate 215,925, forward strand.
GTTACCCGCTTCGCCCCCTCGCCGACCGGTTTCCTGCACATCGGCGGCGCCCGCACCGCCCTGTTCAACTACCTGTTCGCCCGTCGCCACGGCGGCAAATTCCTTGTCCGGGTGGAGGACACCGACCGCGAGCGGTCGACCGAAGAGGCCGTGAAGGCCATTTTCGACGGCATGGCCTGGCTCGAGCTGTTCGCCGACGAGGAGCCGGTGTTCCAGTTCTCGCGCGCCGACCGCCACCGCGAGGTGGCGAACCAGTTGCTCGAGAGCGGCCACGCCTATCGCGACTTCCTGACCGCCGAAGAGACCGGCGCCCTGCGGGATCAGGCCAAGGCGGACGGCAAGACTTTCGAGTCGCCCTGGCGCGACCGTGAGCCAAGCGTGGATGACCTGCTGAAGCCGCACACCATCCGCTTCCGCCGCCCGGCCGACGCGCCCGTGGTCGTGGACGACGCCGTGCAGGGCACGGTGCGCTGGGAGTCGTCGGCGCTGGACGATCTGGTCATCGTGCGTTCGGACGGCGCCCCGACCTACAACCTCGCCGTGGTCGTCGATGACCACGACATGGGGGTCACCCACGTCATCCGTGGCGACGACCACCTGAACAACGCCGCCCGCCAGAGCCTGATCTATGACGCCCTGGGCTGGCCCCGCCCGACCTTCGCCCACATCCCCCTGATCCACGGTCCGGACGGCGCCAAGCTGTCCAAGCGGCATGGAGCGCAGGCGGTGCATGAGTACGCCGAGATGGGCTACCTGCCCGAGGCGATGCGCAACTATCTGGCCCGACTCGGCTGGGCCCACGGCGACGACGAGCTGTTCTCCGACGCGCAGGCGCAGGAGTGGTTCGATCTGGGCGGCATCGGCAAGGCGCCGTCGCGGCTGGACTTCGACAAGTTGGCCCACGTCAACAGCCACTGGATCCGGCTCGCGCAGGACGACCGGCTGGCCAAGCTGACCCTCGACGTTCACCTGTCGCGCGGCCATGCGCTGGCCCCTGACGACGAGACCCGCTTGCTGCGCGCCATGCCGTTCGTGAAGGACCGCGCCAAAACCACGCTGGAACTGGCAGACCAGACCGCCTTCGTCCTGAAGCCCCGTCCGCTTTCCATCGATGAAAAGGGACTTGGCCTGCTGTCCGGCGAGTCCGGCGAGCGCATCGGCCGCCTGCGGGATCGGCTGAAATTGTTCGGCAGCTGGGATGTTTTCGCCCTTGAAGCCGAGCTCAAGGCCTTCGCCGAAGAGGAAGGCGTGGGCTTCGGGAAAATCGGCCCGGCGACCCGCGCGGCCCTGACCGGAGGGGCCGCTTCGCCCGACATCGCGAAAACTTTGGCGGCTCTGGGGCGAGAAGAAAGCCTCGGGCGCTTGGATGATGCGCTGCAACAGACTAAGTGACGTTCACAAATGAAACGCGGTCCGTCGCCTCCCCGCGCGAGACCGTTCTGACAAAGGGGCTGAAATGACCGACCAAGCCAAACCCGCCGGTACGGCGACCCTCAACTACGCCGGAAAGTCGATTGACCTTCCGGTGCTGTCGGGTTCCACCGGCCCGGACGTCATCGACATCCGCAAGCTGTACGCGGGCACCGACGCCTTCACTTTCGACCCGGGATTCACCTCGACCGCCTCGTGCGAGTCCGGCCTGACCTTCATCGACGGCGACGCCGGTGTTCTGCTGCACCGCGGCTACCCGATCGACCAGCTGGCCTCGCAGTCGAACTTCATCGAGGTCTGCCACCTGCTGCTGCACGGCGAACTGCCGACCGCGGCGCAGTACGAAGAGTTCAAGAACAGCATCACCATGCATACGATGCTGCACAGCCAGTTCGACCGCTTCTTCGAGGGCTTCCGGCGCGACGCCCACCCGATGTCGATCATGGTCGGCACCGTCGGCGCCCTGTCGGCCTTCTATCACGACAGCCTGGACATCCATGATCCGGTCCAGCGCAACATCTCGGCCATCCGCCTGATCGCGAAGATGCCGACCATCGCGGCCCGCGCCTACAAATACCATATCGGCCAGCCCTTCGTTTCGCCGCGCAACGATCTGTCCTACGCTGAGAACTTCCTGCGCATGTGCTTCGCCGTTCCGGCCGAGGACTATCAGGTTGATCCGCGTCTGGTCCGCGCCATGGACCGCATCTTCACCCTGCACGCCGATCACGAGCAGAACGCCTCGACCTCGACCGTCCGTCTGGCCGGTTCGTCGGGCGCCAATCCGTTCGCCTGTATCGCCGCCGGCATCGCCTGCCTGTGGGGCCCGTCGCACGGCGGCGCCAACGAAGAGGCGCTGAACATGCTCAAGGAGATCGGCACCCCGGACAAGATCCCGGAGTTCATCCAGGGCGTGAAGGACCGCAAGTACAAGCTGATGGGCTTCGGCCACCGCGTGTACAAGAACTACGATCCGCGCGCGAAGGTCATGCAGCAGTCGGCCTACGAAGTGCTCGAAGCGACCGGCCGCCAGAACGACCCGCTGTTCCTGGTCGCCAAGGAGCTGGAGAAGGTCGCCCTGCAGGACGAGTACTTCACCTCGCGCAAGCTGTTCCCGAACGTCGACTTCTACTCGGGCATCACCCTGTCGGCGATGGGCTTCCCGACCAGCATGTTCACCGTGCTGTTCGCCCTGGCCCGCACCGTGGGCTGGATCGCCCAGTGGCAGGAAATGATGGCCGACCCGGGCCAGAAGATCGGCCGCCCGCGTCAGCTGTACACCGGCCCGACCGAGCGCGACTACGTGCCGATCGAGAAGCGCGGCTAAGCCTCGTTTCGAGGCAGGACCACAAGAACGCCGGGGCGAAAGCTCCGGCGTTTTTCATGTCCGGACACGTTTTTCGGGCGTCCGGACACCCCGGCGGTTGAAGCCGCCCGCCAGACCCTCTTTGCTGACCCCATGACCGAAGACGCCAAACCTTCTCCCGGCCCCGTCCACGAACTGCTCGAGACCGCCAAGGTCATCGGGATCGGCCTGCTGGCGGCCACCGCCATCCAGACCAGCCTGTTCCAGCCCTTCACCATCCCGTCGTCCTCGATGGAGCCCGGACTGGTGACCGGCGACTATGTGGTGGTGTCCAAATTCGCCTACGGCTGGAGCCGGGCGTCCCTGCCCTTCAACCCGCCCCTGCCCTCGGGCCGGCTGTTCGGAAAACAGGCCGAACGCGGCGACGTCGTGGTGTTCCGCCGCCCCAGCGCGCCGGACCAGACCTGGGTGAAGCGGATCATCGGCCTGCCGGGCGACCGGGTTCAGGTCATGGGAGGCACGGTCTTCATCAACGGTCGTCCGATCCGGCGGACCCCGCTCGATATCGTTCAGGACCATGACGCCCCCGAGCGTCAGGTGCTGCAGGTGCGCGAGACCAAACCCGACGGCACGCCCTACCTGACCTACGACGGCGGTTCGGGTCAGCAGGGCGATGACACGGGCGTCTATGTCGTGCCCGAGGGCCAGTATTTCATGATGGGCGACAACCGCGACAACTCGCTGGATAGTCGGTGGCCCGCCGACGTCGGCGTGGGCCTGCTGCCGGCCGAAAACATCGTCGGCAAGGCCGAGATCATCGTCGCCTCGTGGAAGCCCGGCGCGGGCCTGTTCAAGCCCTGGACCTGGTTCAATCTCCAGTCGGGCCGGTTCTTCAAGCCGATCGATTAGGCCGTCCTCTAGGGCCGGAACTCGTCATAGCTCAGAACGCCGTCGCGGTTGGCGTCCAGCCGATCAAAGGCCGCGCGTGAGCGATGCGGCTCCTGTTTGTGATCCTGTGTCTGGGCCAGCGAAGGCGCGGCCACGGCGCCCAAGGCCAGTCCCGCCGCCAGCGCCGCCGCCGCATACCACAGCCGGGGCCGCGCACGCGGCGCCCCTCCGACCTCGCGCTCCATGAAGGCCCGCACCGCCTCGCTGACGGTCACGCCGTTCTCACGGCAGCGCGTGGCGAAGGCGGTCTTGGCGCCGTAGGGCACGCGGACCTCGATGGTTTCGCTCTTTTTGGGCGCCTTGGGGCTGGTCATGGTCTGATCTCCGACGGATCACGGCACAGCCCGATCCGCGTACGAAGATGAAGCCGAGACGTCGCCGCGTCTAGATCAGGTGCAGATCGCGGAAGCGACCAATCAGGTCGTTCAGGTCCCGGTGCATGTGCGTCAGGCCGATAGCCGCCGCCCCGCGCGCCAGATCGCCGTCCGGTTCCGCGCCGCCCAACTTCAATGTGGCGTCGGGGTCATCCAGCGGCTCGACCGCGGCGCCACGCGACAGCGCCTCCATGCGGTCCACGGCGGTTGAACCCGCCAGCGCCCAGGGCTCCAGCCGCTCCAGCGCGCCGCTGACCTGAAATCCTCGCCCCAGAATGACGATGTCGCTGCGCACCCGCCAGAAGGTCCGCACCAGCGCCGCCCGGTCCGCCGTCTCCTTCTGCGCGCCGGGCAGGTCGATCACACTGGTCGCCGCCTGCCCCAGCCCGTCCAGACGCTTCTTCAGATCGGCATGCCTGCGCGCCAATTCCCCCTGATCCGCTTCTTCCCCCCTCATCACCAGTTCCAGCAGGGCCGCCGCCTTTCCGGCCGCCTCTCGCGCCTGCAGCTTGAAGGTCTGGCGAGCGTGATGCGGGAACAGCAGCAGGATGGCGACGACGCCCACGCCACTGCCGACGAGGATCTCCATCACCCGGTCCAGCGCCAGTTGCGCCGGCCCTTCCGGCCCCGCGGCGCCGGCGATGACGATGGCCGCCGTGACCGGCGCCACCTTAAGCCAGGGCCGGCCGGTTCCGAAGAAGGCCAGACCGGCCACGGACGCGGCGAGCCCCGCCATCATCCAGTTCACGCCCTCGGGTCGTGCGAAGGCGACCACGCCCCCCACGACCGCCCCGACCAGGGTTCCGATGCTGCGATCCCGCGCCACCGTCAGCACACTGCCGCCCACGCTGGTCTGGATTACGACGATGGCGGAGATCACGCTCCAGTAGGGATGCGGGAGCCGCAGGGCGGTCGCCAGATAGAAGGCCACGACCGCGCCCACCGCGATCTGCAGGGCCGCCCGCACCTCGGCCGCGCGGCGCGGGCTCAGCGCGCGCGCCATTTCAGAACCGCCCCGTCCGGCAGGCCGGCGCCCCGTCCCGGTTCCGCCACAGGTCCGCGTCGTTCAGAAGGCCGGGGATGAGGATCAACACCGGCGTGGTCACGATCTCAGACGCCCGCCTTCGCCGCGATGACCCGCAGCACCGCATCCGCCGCCAGACTGGACGGATCAGGCGCATTGCGGCCCATCAGGTCCAGCGCCGCCGTCTGACGTTCCGCCTGCGCGCGCCGGGCCTCCGGATCGGCCAGAAGACGGCCAACCTCGGCGGCGACGCTCTCGGGCGTGGCGTCCTTCTGGATCAGCTCACGCGCGATCTCTTCATCGGCGGCGTGGTTGAACAGGGTCGCGTACTTGCCCGTGAAGAAGGGCTTCATGATCGCATAGCTGAGCGGCTGGAAGCGGTAGCCGATCACGATCGGCGCCCCGGCCAACGCCAGTTCGGTCGAGACCGTACCGCTGGTCGCCAGCGCCACCGTCGCGGCCTTCATCGCATCATACTTCTCGGATTCAGAGACCAGATGCACGCGGAACGGCCAGGCCGCGATGCGACCGGCGACGTCTTCCGCAACCGTGCCTGCGGCGACCACAGCCACTTCCAGCGCCGGATTGTCCCGCTTCAGCTTCGCCACCGCGCCCTCATAGACGGGGGTCATCAGGCGGATTTCAGACGGGCGACTACCCGGCAGAACCAGCAACAGATCAGCGTCCGGCGCGATGCCCCGGCGGGCGCGGAAGGCGGCGGGGTCGGCCGCGCTCATGTCCACGTGCAGGGCCTGCGAGCCGACAACCGTGGTCTCCAGTCCCTCCCGCTCGAACCACGGCGCGTCGAAGGCGTAGAGGGCCAGCAGATGGTCCACCGACTGCGCCAACGTCTTCGCGCGGCCGGGACGCGAGGCCCAGACCTGCGGCCCGACATATTTGATCAGCGGCACGCCCGGCAGCGCCTCTTTAAGCGCCTTGGCGACCCGGATGGTGAAGCCCCAGCTGTCGATCAGCACGACCGCGTCCGGCTTTTCCGCCACCGCGTGGGCGACCGTATCGGCCACCCGCTGCTTGACCAGACCGTAGGCCTTCAGCCCCTCGATCCAGCCGAGAATGGACAGTTCGGCGATGTCGAACGGACTGACGACGCCTTCACCCGCCATCTTCGGTCCACCGACGCCGACGAAGATCACATCCGCCCCCAGCCGCTGTCGCAGGGCCTGCGCCAGACCGGCGCCCAGCGCATCGCCGGACGCTTCGGCCGCGACCAGCATGATCTTCAACTGTCGGCTCACTGATCCTCGCCCCAGACATAGAGGCCCAGCCGGTCGGCGGCCTCGATCAGCGACGGGCGGTCCATGACGATCAGCCTGCCCGTCACCCCGCCCACGCCCGCCAGACCGGCGGCGGCGGCCATTTCAATGGTGCGCGCGCCCATGACCGGCATGTCGACCCGCAAGTCCTGGATCGGCTTGGGCGCCTTGCCCAGCGCGCCCTTGCGGGCCGTCGCCGAGCCGCGCAGGTCGCCGGGCAGACCCGCGACCCGCATCAGCATGGCGTCGGTGCCCTCCTGGGCCTCCACGGCCAGCACCAGCCCGTCACAGACGACCGCGCCCTGCCCGATGTCGAGTTCGCCGGTCTTGCCCGCCACGAACAGCGCCTTGCGAAGGTCGGCCAGCTGTTCGTCGGTCGGCTGAACCTTGCCCAGCGCCCCGGACGGCAGGGTCTCGCCGCCCAGAATGTCGTCGGCGCCCTCGACCGCGTACCCCTCGGCCTCGAACAGCGACAGGATTTTGCGCAGCAGGGCGTCGTCGCCCTTGGTCGCCGCGGCGATAATGCCCGGCAGGACCATAGCGCCCTTCAGATCGGGCTTCAGAGTCTTGAAATCCGGGCGGTTGACCGTCCCGGCCAGACAGACCGCCTTGCAGTCCGCCTTCTTCATCGCCGACATGATCTTGCCGATCTCGGCCATGCCCGCGTCAATGCCCGGGTAGTGGGCCAGGTGCGGATCGGCGAACCCGGCCAGACGGATGACGAACACCGGACGCCCCTCGGCCTCGCAGCGCGCGGCGACGGACACGGGCAGGGCCCCGCCTCCGGCGATCAGGGCCAGCTTGCCGCTCATCGTTCCGGCAGCGCCACCGGACGCCGGGTGTCCTCGCGGATGAAGGCGATGATCTCCTGGATTTCCGGCAGGTCCGCATAGGTTTCAGCTGCGGCGGTCAGGCGGTCCGCGAACAGGCCATCGCCCTCGAAAATGTCGCGATAGGCGGCCAGCAGGCGACGCACCGCGTCCTTGTCGTACCCCTTCCGCTTCAGCCCGATCAGGTTCAGTCCATGCAGCTTCACATGGTTGCCCCAGGCCGAGCCGTAGGGGATCACATCGCGCGTCACCGCTGACAGGCCGCCGACGATGGCGCCCTGACCGATCCGGCCGAACTGGTGCACCGCCGCCAGACCGCCCAGGAAGACCCGGTCGCCGATCCGGGCGTGGCCGCCCAGGGTCGCGTTGTTGGCGAAGGTGACGTTGCTTCCAACCACACAGTCATGCCCGACGTGGGCGCCGGTCATGAACAGGCTGTTCGAACCGATCACCGTGACGCCGCTGCCCTGCGGCGTGCCGCGATTGAAGGTGCAGTGTTCACGGATGACGTTGTCCGCGCCGACCTCCAGCCGGACGGTCTCGCCCTTGTAGCCGGTGTGCTGGGGATCACCGCCGATGACGGCGAAGGGATGAATGATCGTCCGCTCGCCGACCGTCGTGTCCTGCTGGACAACTACATGGCTGACCAGACGCACGCCCTCGGACAGGACCACGCGCGGCCCGACCGTGCACCACGGTCCGATCTCGGCCCCGGCGGCGATCTCGGCCTTCGCGTCGATGACGGCTGTGGGATGGATCGCCATCAGGTCGCCGGCTGGTCCACCTTGACGACCATGGCCATGAACTCGGCCTCGGCCGCCAGTTTTCCGTCGATGAAGGTCTCGCCGCGGAACTTGTAGGCGTCGCCCCGGGCCTTGATCACCTTGACCTCCATGCGCAGCTGGTCGCCCGGCCGCGCCGGCTTGCGGAAGCGCACGCCGTCGATGGACATGAACATGATGACCTTGTCGGCCACCGCGACGTCCAGCGTCTTGGACATCAACAGGGCGCCCGTCTGGGCCATGGCCTCGACGATCAGCACGCCCGGCATGACCGGATCGATCGGGAAGTGGCCCGGGAAGAACGGCTCGTTGTGGGTGACGTTCTTGATGCCGGTGATCGAGGTCGCGGGCACGAAGGCTTCGGCCTTGTCGACCAGCAGGAAGGGGTAGCGGTGCGGCAGTCGCCGCATCACCTCGGCGTAATCAATATTGACGTCTTCGCTCATTGCTCTGTCTTCCCGCGGGCCTTGCCCCGCGCCTGTTTGGACACCCAGACGGTCTCGCGCAAGAATTGCCGAATGGGTTTCGCGGGATAACCCGACCAGGTTTCACCCGCCGGCACGTCGGCCAGAATACCGGCGCCGCCGGCGATACGCGCGCCGTCGTGGATTTTCAGGTGATCGCCGACGCCGGCCTGTCCGCCGAAGATCACGCCGTCGCCGACCACGACCGAGCCGGAAATCCCGGTGTGCGCCGCGATCAGGCAGTTGCGACCGATGACGCAGTTGTGGGCGATCATGACCAGATTATCGATCTTGGTGTTCTCGCCGATGACCGTGTCGTCATAGGCGCCGCGGTCGATGCAGGTGTTGGCGCCGACCGTGACATTGTCCTGCAGGATGACGCGGCCGAGCTGCGGCACGTCCACCGCGCCCGTAGCCGATCCGGCGGCGCCGAACCCCGGCTCGCCGATCCGCACGCCCGCGTACAGCTTCACCCTGTCGCCGATCAGGGCGAAGCCGACACTGACGTTCGGGCCGATGTGGCAATCCCGGCCGATCTGGACCCCGGGCCCGATGACGGTGTTGGCGCCGATCCGCGTGCCGCGGCCGATACGGGCGCCCTCGCCCAGCACCACTCCGGGCTCCAGCACCACGCTGTCGTCCTCGACGACCGAGGCCCGCTCCGCCGCCACGGTGAGGCTGCGGGGCGCATGGAACAGCAGGGACGCCGCCGCCCAGGCGGCCTGGGGCGTTCCGGATACCAGAACCGCCGCGCCTTCCGGCGCCAGCTCCACCGCCGCGGCGGGCACGATCACGCAACCGGCCCCGGTGGCCCTGAGCTGTTCAGCGAACTTGCTTACGCCCATGAAGGCGACGTCGGTCGATGAGGCGGTCCCCAAAGGCGCAACGGCGGAGACCTTTCGGTCTCCGCCGCGCGACACTTCGGCCCCGATCCTTTCGGCCAGCCCGGCGACGTCGAGCGTCGTCAGGCTTTCGAAAAATCGCGGGTCAGGCATTCCGGGCCTTGGCTTACTGCTGCAGCTCGGCCGGAACCGCGCTGCGCTGGAACGTCGGCAGAGCCGGCAGCGCCTGATTCAGGCGCTGGATGGCGGCCGGGGTGATGTCCATGGCCGGGTTGCCGGCGAGGATCGAGCTGCCGTCCAGCAACAGGCTGCAGCCACGCTCCTGATACAGGGCGGCGACGACCGGACGGGCGGCGCTCACGATGGTCTGGGTCTGCAGACGCTCGGTGTAGCGCAGCTCGTTGGCGCGGGTCTGCTCCAGTTGTTGGGCTTCCTGCAGACGGGTCTGCCAGGCGCGGGCGCGCGAACCGTCCGGATCCGCGGCCTGGCCACCTTGTTGCAGGGCGGTGGCTTCGCTTTCCAGCGAGGCGCCGTAAGGAGCCAGCTCGCCGCGAACTTCCTCGCCCAAACGTTGCAGGCCGGCGGCCAGCGACTGGCCGGCGGTGCTGTTCTGCAGCAGGGCTTGCGGGCTGTAGATGCAGACGCCCGTGATGGCCGGGCCATGCGTCAGCGGGGCCGGGGTCTGGGCCGGGGTCTGGGCCGCGGCGGCGCCGGCGGTCAGGGTAGCGAGGGCGAAGGCGCCGATAGCGATCAGTTTCATGGTCAGGCCTTTGGAGCGGGACTGCGTCCCACGGTTAGAATTGGGTAGACGTCGAGAAGCGGAAGGACTCGGTCTTGTCGTACTCTTCCTTGCCGAGAACCTTACTGATGTCGAAGCGGATCGGACCCATGGGCGAACGCCAGTGAATGCTGACGCCCGCGGAGGCCCGCAGCTCCAGATCATCAACGATGTTGCTGTCCGGCAGGCCCGAGGAGTTGACCGTATAGCGGTCGTCCAGAACGCCCAGGGTGCCGACGTCGGTGAACAGCGATGTGCGGATGCCGTACTCTTCCGGCAGATAGTTCGGGACCGTCAGTTCCAGCGTTCCGACGGCATAGAAGTTGCCGCCGAGGGCGTCGGTCGTGGTCAGGTCCCGCGGACCGATACCCGCGGTTTCGAAACCGCGGAAGCTGTTGCCGCCCTTGAAGAAACGGTCGTTGATCCGCACCGGGTCCCCGCCCCAGCCTGCGACATAGCCGGTCTGGGCCTTGGCCGTGACGACCCACTGGGGGGTGATGCCCCAATAGGCTTCCACCTCGGCTTCGGTCTTGATGTAGTTCACGTCGCCACCGATGCCGGCGAAGTCCTGACGCAGGGTGCCGGTCCAGCCGCGGGTCGGGCGAACCGGATCGTTCCGGCGGTCGACCAGCAGGGTGTAGCCCGCCGACGAGTTCAGGAACGAACCGACCTGATCGCACAGGGCGTTCGAGCCGGCGCCGCTCGCCGAGCAATAGCCCGAAGGCACGATGATCTCATCGCTCTTCAGGAAGTAGCGGGTGCTGAGCAGGGTATAGCCGTTCAGCGGATAGGACAGACGCAAGCCGCCGCCGGTCGACCGGTAGTCGTAGGACGAATATTCGCTGAGGTCATAGCGCGAGTGGAAGGCGTCAAAGCCCGCGCGCAGGTCACGGCCGAGGAATTTCGGCTCGGTGAAGCGGAAGTCGATCTGCTGACGCAGCGAGCCCCACTCCAGTCGGGCCACGACGTTCTGGCCACGACCGCGGAAGTTCCGCTCGGTGATGCCCAGGTTCAGCACGAAGGAGTCGACCGAGCTGAAGCCCGCACCGACCGACAGTTCGCCGGTGGGCTGTTCGGTGACCGTCACATTGACCACCGACCGGTCGGGGGCGGAGCCGCGCGATTCCTCGACGGTGACGTCCTTGAAGAAGCCCAGGGCGCGCAGATTGTTACGCGACCGCTCCAGCAGGGTGCGGTTGAACGCGTCGCCTTCGCTCAGCATCATTTCGCGGCGGATGACGTTGTCCAGCGTGCGGGTGTTGCCGACCACGTTGATCCGGTCGACGTAGACGCGCTGGCCTTCGCGAACATTGAACGTCACGTCGACGACATTCGTCTCCGGGTTCGCGCGGTACTCGGGCTCGATCTCGACGAAGGCGTAACCGGCCGAACCGGCGGCGAACGTCAGGGCGTCCACGGCGGTTTCGATCTTGTCGCTCTCGTAGAGGTCGCCCTCACGGATCGGAAGCAGGCGCTTCAGGAAGTCCGGGTTCAGCCGCTCGCTTTCGGTGACGATATTGACCGTGCCGAAATTGTACCGATCGCCCTCATCCACCGTCAGGGTGATGCCGAAGCTCGAGTCGTCCGGCGCCAGCTCGCTGACCGCCGACAGGACGCGGAAGTCATAGTAGCCGCGGTTCGTATAGAATTTCCGCAGCTGCTCGCGGTCGTAGTCCAGACGGTTCGGGTCGTAGTTGTCGTTGGTCGTGAACAGCCGCCACCACTGCGACTGCTTGGTGACCATCACATCGCGCAGATCGGCGTCCGAAAACGCCTGGTTGCCCAGGAAGGTGATGGCGCGAACGCCCGTCTCGGCGCCCTCGTTGATCTCGAACACCACGTCGACGCGGTTCTGTTCAAGCTGGACGATCTTCGGCGTCACCGTCGCGCCGATACGGCCCGACAGGCGATACAGCTCGACGATCTTGCCCACGTCTTCCTGAATACGGGCGCGGGTGTAGATGCCGCGCGGCTTCAGGGTGACTTCCTCGGTCAGCTTTTCTTCGCCGATCGCGCTGTTACCCTCGAAGACCACCTGGTTGATGATCGGGTTTTCAACGATTTCGACGACCAGATCGCCGTTCGGCTGCACGCCCAGCTGGACGTCGGCGAACAGCTGGGTGCGGGTCAGGGTGCGGACCGCGACGTCCAGCACCGCGGCGTCGACGACGTCACCCGGCTGGATCGGCAGATAGGACAGGACCGTGGTCTGGTCGATGCGCTGGTTGCCGCGCACCAGAATGCGGGCGATCTGCACGCGCTCCGGACGCTCCGGCGGCGCGGCCTGCTCCTGCGGAGCGGTCGTGATCGGCTCGCCGGTCTGTACGGCGGGCGCGGGCGCGCTTTGCGCCAACGCCGGTCCGGCGAGGCCGGCGGCGACGACCAGAGCCAGAAGGCTTGGGCTCGCGGCGCGGGCGAAACGAAGGGCGGACGCGTCTTTTCGGATCATACGGGAAACCATCGGGGGCTGGCGTCGGCTCATCATGCGAGCCCGCCGAGGAATTTGAACAAACTCAGTTTCTGGAGATCGTTCCAGGTTGCGAACAACATCAATCCCGCCAGCAAAGCAAGACCGACCCTGTAACCGACCTCCTGAACACGGGCGGGAACTGGCCTGCGCGCCACAGCCTCATAGCCGTAGAACATCAGGTGGCCCCCATCCAGCACGGGAATCGGCAGCAGATTTACAATACCCATTCCGATCGAAACTATGGCGGCGAACTGCAGATAGGTCAGAACAAGGTTCAGGATCAGGACCGAGGGCGGCGCTTCATAGGCCACGGCCTGCTTGGTCACGCCGCCCGCGGCCTTGGCGATGCCCAGCGGACCGTTCAGCAAATCCCCGGACTCCTTGCCGACGAAAATGCGGCCAAGGTAGGTGAAGGTGGTGGTGACGACCGACACCATGGTGTCCGCGCCCTTGCCCACGGCCTCGAAGGGATTCAGGCGGCGATAGCTGAAGTCCGATTGCTGCATCGCGCCCAGATACAGGCCCACCCGCGCAACCTTGGTGCGTCCGGCGACCTCGTCTTCCTCAAGTTGACGGACCGGGGTGGCCACCAGCGACACCACCTGTCCTCCGCGTTGAACGGTGAAGGTCAGGGGATCATTGGCCGACAGGAGGATGGTCCGGGTGACCTCAACGCCCTCGGTGACCGGACGACCGTTGATGGCGGTGATCAGATCGCGCGGCTGGAAGCCCGCGGCGGCCGCGGGGCTGCCCTCGGCGACCCGGGCCACGCGGGGGGCCTCGATCCGCTCGCCGATCACGCTGAACAGCAGGGTCAGCAGCACCAGAGCGAGCGCGAAGTTCGACAGCGGCCCGGCCGCCACGATCAGCGCGCGCTGCCACACCGGCTTGAAATGGAAATACTCTTTCACCGCCGCCGGGCCGTGCTCGGCGACCACGCGGGACTTCAGCTCATCCAGTCCCGCCTGGTCCGGCACGCTGGAGGCGTCCAGATCGCCCGAAAATTTCACATAGCCGCCCAGCGGAATCCACCCGAGCCGCCATTCGATGCCGTTCCTGTCGGTCCGGCTCAGCAGGGCGCGCCCGAAGCCGATGGAAAACCGGTCGACCTTCACGCCGAAGGCGCGCGCGACAAGGAAGTGGCCCAGTTCGTGGATGGTGACGATGAACGTCAGCAACAGCAGGAACGGCACGATGTAGATCAGCGCTTGGCCGATAAAGCCTGTCATGCCGAAAAGAATCCTCCGCCGTCAGGCCGCTGCTGCGAGACCCCGAACGGTCAACTCCGCCACCCGCCGCGCCTGCGCGTCCACGGCAAGAGCCGCGTCGCAGGCGTTTTGGGAACCGGAATCCACCCCCGAAGCCGTCACGCGCGACAAGGTGTCGGCGACGACTGCGGCAATATTTAGAAAGCCCAGTCGGCGGTCAAGGAAAGCCAGGGCCGCCACCTCGTTCGCGGCGTTGAAGACGATCGGGGCCACGCCCCCCGCCTGCAGCGCCTGACGGGCCAGTTTCAGCATCGGAAACCGGGTCTCATCCGGGGCCTCGAAGGTCAGGCGGCCCAGCGCGGCGAGGTCCAGCCGGGGCGCGGCCCAGCCGATCCGGTCAGGCCAGGCCAGGGCGCAGGCGATCGGCGTCTTCATGTCCGGCGGCCCCATCTGGGCCAGCGTCGAGCCGTCGACGTACTCCACCAGACTGTGAATGATCGATTCAGGGTGCACCACCACATCGATCCGCCCGGCCGGCGTATCGAACAGATAGGCCGCCTCGATCATCTCCAGCCCCTTGTTGGCCATGCTGGCGCTGTCGACCGAAATCTTGGCCCCCATGCTCCAATTGGGATGGGCCACGGCCTGCTCGGGAGTGATTCCCGCCATATCGCCGACCGGCGTGGTCCGGAACGGGCCGCCGGACGCGGTCAGGACCAGCTTCGACACCTGCTCCGGCGCCTCATGCGGGAAGACCTGGAAGATCGCCGAATGCTCCGAGTCCACCGGGATCAGCCGCCCGCCCGACGCCTTGACCCGTTCGATCAGGGCCGGACCACAGCAGACCAGGCTTTCCTTATTGGCCAGCGCCAGCGTCGCCCCCGTCCCCGCCGCCGCCCAGGCGGACCGCAGGCCCGCCGCGCCGACTATGGAGGCCATCACCCAGTCCACAGGCCGCGTCGCCGCCTCGGTGATCGCCGCCTCGCCCGCCGCCGCCTCGACGCCGGTTCCCGAAAGGGCCTCGCGCAGGTCGGTCAATCGGGCCGGATCGGCGGTGATGGCCAGCTTCGGCTTCCAGCGTCGGGCCTGCTCGGCCAGTCGGGCGATGTTGGCGCCCCCGGTCAGAACCTCGACCTCGAACGCCCCTGCCCCGCTCGCCTCGGCCTGCGCCATGAGGTCCAGCGTCGAACAGCCGACCGACCCGGTCGAGCCCAGCACGGTCACGCGACGGCGGATCACGCGCCGCCTCCGTGCAGACCGAGCATGATCAACTTCCCGCAGGCGACGATCACGACGGCGAACATCAGACCGTCCACCCGATCCAGCAGCCCGCCATGACCGGGGATCAGCTTGCCCGCATCCTTGACCCCGTACCGGCGCTTCAACGCGGATTCCCAAAGGTCGCCCGCCATGGTGGCGGTCGCGGCGAGCAGACCCAGAAGCCCGCCCCACAGTCCGATCCCCATATCCAGATAGGCGCCCAGCAAGGCGCCGCACACCGCGCCGCCGATCAGGCCGCCGATGAACCCGGACCAGGTCTTGTTGGGCGAGTAGCGCGGCCACAGCTTGGGCCCGCCGATCGAGGATCCGGCCAGATAGGCGATGCTGTCGGCGCTCCAGGTGACCATGAAGGCGAAGACTGTCCAGTACACGCCCATATAGGGAGCCGTCTCGGTGTCGCCGGCGCGCAGCCAGACCAGCAGGATCGCGGGCCAGCCGAGGTAGAGCACGCCATAGGCCGCATCCAGCGCCTCCTGCCCCCGGCTCCGGGCGAACAGGGCCGCGGCCGCAGCGCAGAACACCAGCATGACCAGCGCCAGTGAAAGCTGGCCCACGTGGGCGGAAATCACGGCGGCGAACAGCCCCAGGCCGACCGCGCCGGCCACCAGAGGCCAGGCCCTGGCCGCGCTCATCCGGGCCCATTCGACGGCCAGCAGGGCGCAGGCGATCAGCATCAGCCCCAGGAACCAGACACCGCCGGCCCAGATGACCAGCCCCGCCCCGGCGGACAGCACGATGCCTGATGCGAACCTCAGCCCGACTTCCCGCGGCTTCATCGCCATCAGACGGCCGCCCTGGCGGCGGGGCGCCCGCCGTAGCGGCGGTCACGGCTCCGGAACTGTTCGACCACCTCGGCCAGCGCGGCCTCACCGTAGTCGGGCCAGAGAATGTCCTGATAGACCAGCTCGGCGTAGGCGGCTTCCCACAGCAGGAAGTTCGAAAGGCGATATTCTCCCGATGTGCGCACGATCACATCCACCGGCGGCCCGCCTGCGGTGGACAGTCCGGCGCCCAGCGAGGCCTCATCCAGCGGCTCGACCGTCTCGCCCGCCTTCACCCGTTCGACATAGCGGCGGGCGGCATCGACGATGTCCGCCCGACCGCCGTAGTTGAAGGCGACCTGCAGGATGAATTTGTCATTGTGCGCGGTCTCGGCCTCGGCCTTGTCCACGATCTTGGCGATGTCGGCCGGCAGCCCCTCGCGGCGGCCGAGAACGCGCAGACGGACCCCCGCCTTCTCCAGCCGCTTCAGATCGCTGCCGACATAGGTGCGCACAAGCCCCATCAGGTCGGACACCTCGTCGGCCGGACGCTGCCAGTTCTCGGTCGAAAAGCCGAACACGGTCAGGCACTGGATGCCCAGCTTGGGCGCGACCTGGATCGTCCGTTTGAGCGCCTGAACGCCCTCCCGGTGCCCGACGGCGCGCGGCAGACCACGCGCCTCGGCCCAGCGGCCGTTGCCGTCCATGATCAACGCGACATGGCGCGGCCCGGGAGAGGTGGGACCTTCGGGCGTCTGACTGGCGGGTTCGGCGCTCATGCGTCGGCGGGTTCCTGGAACAGGTCTGAGACCTCAGACCTGCATGATCTCAACTTCCTTGGCCTTCAAGGTCTCGTCGATGCGCTTGATGGCCGCGTCCGTGTCCTTCTGGACCTCGGCCTCCATCTTCTTCTGCTCGTCCTGGCTGATGTCCGAAGCCTTTTCGGCCTTCTTCAGATCATCGTTGGCGTCGCGACGAACGTTGCGGACGGCGATCTTCTGCTGCTCGGCGTATTTGCCGGCCAGCTTCACATATTCCTTGCGGCGTTCTTCGGTCAGCGGCGGGATCGGAATACGCAGGGTCTGGCCGTCGACGATCGGGTTCAGGCCCAGACCGGCGGCGCGGATGGCCTTCTCGACCGAAACCACCATGCCCTTGTCCCAGACGCTGACCGAGATCAGGCGCGGCTCCGGTACGCTGATGGCGGCCACGGCGTTCAGCGGCGAGGTCGAGCCGTAGGCCTCGACCTGCACGGGGTCCAGCAGGCCCGCGTTGGCCCGGCCGGTGCGCAGGCCGGAGAATTCTTCCTTCAGGGCGGTGACCGCCTTGTCCATGCGGTCGCGGTAGGTCTTGAGATCGGGCTTGGCCATGATCGTTTCTCTCGGCTTCTTATAGGTTTGTCAGGCGGCCTTGCCGTCCGCGCTGATGACGGTGAAGGGACCCTTGCCCGTCAGGGCGTTGCGGAACGAACCGTCCTCACGGATCGAGAAGACCACGATAGGGATGCCCGAGTCACGCATCAGGGCCACGGCCGAGGCGTCCATCACCTTCAGGTCGCGCGCCAGCACGTCGTGATAGGTCAGGGTGTCGTAGCGGGTCGCCGTGGCGTCCTTCTTGGGGTCGGCGGTGTAAACGCCGTCCACGCTGGTGCCCTTCAGCAGGGCGTCGCAGCCCATTTCAGCGGCGCGCAGGGCGGCGCCCGAGTCGGTCGTAAAGAAGGGCGCGCCGACGCCGGCGGCGAAGATAACCACGCGGCCCTTCTCCAGGTGACGCAGGGCGCGACGGCGCACATAGGGCTCGGCCACGGCGTTCATGGTCAGGGCGCTCTGCACCCGGGTCTGGACGCCGTGCTTCTCAAGCGCGGCCTGCATGGCCAGGGCGTTCATCACCGTCGCCAGCATGCCCATGTAATCGGCCGAGGCGCGATCCATGTCGCCAGCCGCCTTCGACAGGCCGCGGAAGATGTTCCCGCCGCCGATCACCAGACAGATCTCGACGCCCTCGCGGGAGACTTCGGCGATGGCCGCCGCCACGTCGGCCACGGTCTTCATGTCGATGCCGTAGCCCTGGTCGCCCATCAGCACCTCGCCCGAGACCTTCAGCAGGACGCGTTTGTAGCGGAACTCGGACGGGACGTCGGGCATGGGGGCAGACCTTGGGCGGGGGAATCGGCTCCTTATAGGAACCTCATCGCCCGCTTCAAAGCCCTGATCCTAAAGACGCAGGATGATCGTCTCGACGATCGGCCTGCGGTCCCAGATTTGTTGACTGGCCTTCTTCAGCGCTCGTGAGATGGCCTGTTCGATGACCATTTCGTCTTCCAGCGCCTCGCCTTTCAGCTTGCCGACCACCTGCTCGACCCGTTCCGCCAGATCATCCAGAGCGTCGCCCAGCGGCGCTTCCTCGTCGCCGGGCAGGCCGATGCCGCGCACGTCGATGTCGCTGACGATCTTGCCGCGCTTGTCCATCGCGAAGCTGACGATCAGCACGCCGTTGGTCGAGGCGTGACGACGCTCGTGCAGCGCCTCACCCTGTTCGGTGACCAGACGCCCGCCGTCAACGTATAGACGGCCGCTCGGAACCTCGTCGATAATCGCCGCCGGACCGGGGGCCAGACGAACCATGTCGCCGTTGCGCGGCGTGATCGATTCCGGAACGCCGACGTCCCGGGCCAGGTTGGCGTGCTCGACCAGATGGCGGCGCATGCCGTGGGTGGGCACGGCGATCTTCGGCCGCGCCCATTCGTACATCTGGCGCAGTTCGTCCCGGCACGGGTGGCCCGAGACGTGGATGCCGCGGTGATCCTTCTCGGTGTAGAGGCGCACGCCCCGGTCGGCGAGCTTGTCCTGCAGCCGCCCAACCGACAGCTCGTTGCCCGGAATGACCCGCGACGAGAAGATGCAGTGATCGCCGTTCGACAGCTTCACATAGGGGTGGGTGCCTTCGGCCACGCGTGACAGCGCCGCGCGCACCTCGCCTTGGCTGCCGGTGCAGAGGTACAGGATCTCGTCAGCCGGCCAGACGCGGGCTTCCTGCTCGCTCAGGAACGGCTTGATGTCATGCAGCATGCCGACGTGCTTGGCGGCGGCCGTGATGCGGTGCATCGACCGACCCGCCAGCGACACGCGACGGCCCGCGGCCTCGGCGGCGCGGATCACGCTGTCCATGCGCGCGACGTTGGAGGCGAAGCAGCCGACCGCGATCCGCCCCTTCAGGCCGCTGATCAGTTCCGACAGGGCCTCCCGCACGCCGCCCTCGGACCCCGCCGAGCCTTCGACGAAGACGTTGGTGGAATCGCACACCATCGCCAGCACGCCCTCGTCGCCCAGACGGGTGATGGCGTCGGCGTCGGTGACGCCGCCGATGACCGGATCATCATCGATTTTCCAGTCGCCGGTGTGCAGGATCGTGCCCAGCGGCGTCTTGATCGCCAGACCGTTCGGCTCGGCGATGGAGTGGGTCATGGTGACCATGGTCACCTGGAACGGCCCCAGATCGATCGTCCCGCCCAGCGGCACCTCGATCAGCTCCACCTGATCCAGAATGCCGGCCTCGCGCAGCTTCTCGCGGATAAGATAGGCGGTGAACGGCGTGGCGTAGAGCGGCGCCTTCATGCGCGTCCACAGCCAGCCGAGAGCGCCGATATGGTCCTCGTGCGCGTGGGTCAGCACGATGCCGCGGATTTTCTCGCCTTCGAGGAAGGCGGGGTCCGGCACGATCACGTCCACGCCGGGCGTCGACAAATCGCCGAAGGTCACGCCCACG
Source organism: Brevundimonas sp. FG8 (assembly GCF_057808845.1). Lineage (NCBI taxonomy): Bacteria > Pseudomonadati > Pseudomonadota > Alphaproteobacteria > Caulobacterales > Caulobacteraceae > Brevundimonas > Brevundimonas sp. FG8. Next base: position 235,463 of record NZ_JBMDIU010000003.1, read on the forward strand.
TCCACGATCAGCCATTGGCGATCACGCTCGGGGCCGTAGCCATACAGATTCAGGTTCATCCCGATCTCGCCCGATCCGCCCAGCGGCAGGAAGACGAGTTCGTCGTCAGTTCGTTTTTTCATATGTCCTTGAGGTGGGTGTTCCGCCGCCAGATTTCCAGCAGGCCGCGGATGGTCAGGTCCGGATCAAACCGGTCAATGCTGTTGGTCGCGCCTTCGAACAGGGAGACCACGCCCCCCGTGCCGATGACGGTCATGGGCTTGCCCCACTCGGCCTTGATGCGGGCGACCAGCCCCTCGATCAGGGCGATGTATCCCCAGAACACGCCGGATTGCATGTTCGAGACGGTGTCCTTGCCGATCACCTTGTCCGGCTTCTGGATGGCGATGCGGGGCAACATTGCGGCGGCCTCGTGCAGGGCCTGCAGGCTTAGGTTCACGCCCGGGGCGATAATCCCGCCCTCGAAGGCGCCGTCGGCGGCGATGACGTCGAAGGTCGTGGCCGTGCCGCTGTCGATGACAATCAGATCGCCCGGATACAGCAGATGCGCCCCGATGGCGTTGACCAGCCGGTCCGCCCCCGCCTCGCTCGGCTTCAGGATGCGCACCGGAATGCCCAGATCGACATTGTCGCCGATCACCAGCGGCTCACTCGACAGATAGCGGCGCGACAGGTTGCGCAGGTTGAAGATCGACTGCGGCACCACGGACGAGATGATGCAGCCCGTCAGGTCCGCCAGCGTCAGCCCGCGCGTGGTCAGCAGCTGGGCCAGCCAGACCGCATACTCATCCGCCGTGCGTTGCGAGTCCGTGGACGCGCGCCACTGGGCGATCCATTCGCGCCCGTCATGGACGGCGAACAGCGTGTTCGTATTGCCCTGCTCGATCGCCAGCAGCATCAGTGGGCCTCCCCGAAGAACACATCGCCCGCGGAAATCAGCCGCAGCGAACCATCCGCCAGTCTCAGTTTCAACGCCCCGTCCGGCGCGACGCCCTCGGCGCGGCCCTCGACGGTCTCATGCCCCAGCCGGGCCACGGCAGGGCCGTCCAGCCCCCGCGTCCGCGCCGCCCAGGCGTCGAGGATGGGCGAAAAGCCCAGCGTCTCCCAACGCTCCAGCCAGACGCCGAACGTCCCGGCCAGTTCCTCGACCGCGCGCTCCACCTTCGGGGGGGCGATGTGGGCGGCGGACAGATGGTGCGACAGGGCGGTGGCGGGACGCTCCGTCCCCTGCGGCGCCTCGGCCAGATTAACCCCGATCCCGACCGCCAACCACAGCCCGCCGTCCGCATGGGCGCCGGACTCGACCAGGATGCCGCAAGCCTTCACGCCCGCCAGCATCACGTCATTGGGCCATTTGATCGTCACCAGCGACGGCGGCGCATAGCGGTCCAGCAGGTCCGTCACGGCCAGAGCCGCGATGAAGGTCACCTGCGCCGCCTCGGCGGGCGACTTGCGGGTGGTGGCCAACAGGGTGCTGAACAGGTTGCCCGTGCTGGCTTCCCACACCCTGCCCCGCCGACCGCGCCCGGCGGTCTGGCGGCGGGCGGCGATCCACAGTGGTCCCGTCTCTCCCGCCTCGGCCCGGCGACGGGCCTCGGCGTTGGTGGAATCGATCTGATCGAGCAGCAGGACCGGAGCGGTCGCCAAGCCTAGCCGCCTCCGAAGCCCGACGCGGCGCGCGCGGCCAGCGGCACCAGCCACGGCAGGGCGACGAGCACGACCGGGAAGCTGAAGGCGGCGGCGGTCAGGGCGATGGTCCTGGCCTCGACCGGCGCGGCGTCTGTCGCCACGGCGCCTTCCGGAGCCGGATCGAACCACATCACCTTCAGGATGCGCAGGTAGTAGAAGCCGGCCACGACCGACGCGACCAGACCGGCGGCGCCGACCAGCCAGTAGCCGGCCTCTGCGGCGGCGCCGAACACATAGTACTTGGCCCAGAAGCCCGACAGCGGCGGCATGCCCAGCACCGACAGCGACAGGATCGTCAGCGCGATCGTCATCAGGGGTCGCTCCTTACGCAGCCCCGCGAGATCGCTGATCTTGCGGATCGGACGTCCATTGCGGCTCAGCGACAGCAGAATGCCGAAGAAGCCGAACTGGTCGATCACGTACAGGGTCATGAACAGCAGCATGGCCTGAACGCCGAAGGTCGTCCCCGCGGCGATGCCCAGCAGGGCGTAACCGATGTTGGCGATCGACGAATAGGCCAGCAGGCGTTGCAGGTCCTTCTGAACCAGACCGCCGAACGCGCCGACGGCGAAGCTGATCAGCGAGATCAGGATCAGCACCTGCGCCCACTGGGCGTAGGAGTTGGCGAAGGCGCCTTCCAGTGTGCGGGCGATCAGCACCATGGCCGCGACCTTGGGGGCGGTGGCGAACAGGGCCACGACCGGGGTCGGGGCGCCCTCGTACACGTCCGGGGTCCACATGTGGAACGGCGCGGCCGAGACCTTGAACGCCAGACCCGAGATCAGGAACACCAGACCAAAGATCAGGCCGGTCGACTGGTTGGCGGCGGCGTAGGCGGCGATGTCCTCAAAGCGCATCGAGCCGGTGAAGCCGTAGATCAGGCTGGCGCCGTACAGCAGCAGGCCCGACGACAGCGCGCCCAGCACGAAATACTTCAGACCCGCTTCCGACGCCTTCAGGTCGTCGCGGTGGAAGGCGGCCAGCACATAGAGCGCCAGCGAATGCAGCTCGATGCCGACGTAGAGCGAGATCAGGTCGCCCGACGAGGCCATCATGCCCATACCGGCCGAGGCCAGCACGATCAGGATCGGGAACTCGAACTTGGCGATCTTCTTGCGGTGCATCCAGCCGTTGCCCAGCACGATGGCCGCGGCGCTGGACAGGAAGATCACGGCCTTGCCGTAGACGGCCAGCGGATCGGCCACATAGGCGCCGTTGAAGGCCTGGCCGAGCGGACCGGTCACCGTCACGACCGTGGCGGCGATCAGCAGCAGGACCGACAGCCAGGACACCAGCCCTGCGCTGCGCTCGCCCGAGAAGGCGCCGACCATCAGCAGCACAAGGCCGCCGACCGCGAGCGTGATCTCGGGAGCCGAAAGGTGAAGGGCGGAAATCAGATCAGGCATCATGGTCTCAGCCACCGATCGCGAGTTGATAGGCGGACGTCAGGCCGGCGACGGCGGCGTTGGTGTAGTCCAGCACCAGACCGGGCTGCACGCCCAGCCACAGGGTGCCGAGGATCAGCGGGACGAAGATCAGCAGCTCGCGCTTGTCGATGTCCGAGATGGTCTTCAGCGCCGGGTTGGTGATCTCGCCGAACATGACGTTGCGGTACAGCGTCAGGGCATAGACCGCCGAGAAGATCACGCCCGAGGCCGCGACGAACGCCGTCCAGGTCGACACCTGATAGATGCCGGTCATGGTCAGGATTTCGCCGATGAAGCCCGAGGTGCCCGGCAGGCCGACGTTGGCCATGGTGAACATCAGGAAGATGGCGGCGAACCACGGCATGCGGCTGGTCAGACCGCCGTAGAAGGCGATCTCGCGGGTGTGCATCCGGTCATAGACCACGCCGACGCAGAGGAAGAGCGCGCCCGAGATCAGGCCGTGGCTCAGCATCTGGAAGATCGCGCCCTGCACGCCCTGATCGTTGCCGGCGAAGATGCCCATGGTCACGAAGCCCATGTGCGCGACAGACGAATAGGCGATCAGCTTCTTGATGTCGGTCTGACGGAAGGCGACCAGCGAGGTGTAGACGATGGCGATGGCCGACAGGGTCCACACCAGCGGCGCGAACATCTGCGACGCCAGCGGGAACATCGGAAGGTTGAACAGGATGAAGCCGTAGCCGCCGAGCTTCAGCAGGATGCCGGCCAGAATGACCGACCCCGCCGTCGGCGCCTGAACGTGGGCGTCCGGAAGCCAGGTATGCACCGGCCACATCGGCATCTTCACCGCGAACGAGGCGAAGAAGGCGAACCACAGCAAGGGCTGGGCGGCGGGCGAGAAGGCGAACTCCTTCAGCTCCGGGATGCTGGTGGTGCCGGCGGTATGCGCCATCCACAGCATGGCCAGCAGCATCAGGACCGATCCCAGCAAGGTGTACAGGAAGAATTTGTACGCCGCGTAGATGCGGTTCTGGCCGCCCCACACCCCGATGATGATGAACATCGGGACCAGGGTGCCTTCGAAGAAGATGTAGAACAGGAAGATGTCGAGCGAGGTGAAGACGCCGATGACCAGCGTCTCCAGCACCAGGAAGGCGATCATGTAGTCGCCGACGCGGTCCTTGATCGAGTTCCAGCTGGCCAGAATACAGATCGGCAGCAGGAAGGCGGTCAGCAGGACGAACAGGATCGAAATCCCGTCCACGCCCAGATGATAGCTCGCGCCGCTGAACCAGCTGATCTTCTCGACGAACTGATAGGCCGCGCTCGACGCGTCGAAATTGGCCACCAGCACGACCGACACGGCCAGGGTCGCCAGGGTCGTGCCCAGGGCGATCCAGCGCGCGGCGCTGTCCGAGCCCTTGCCGCCCAGACGGGTCAGCAGCAGCAGGGCCGCGCCCACCAGAGGAAGGAAGGTGACGACGCTCAGGATGAAGGGGATCTGGGGCAAGATCAGGCTCCCCACCAATAGATGGCGAAGGCGAGGAAGCCGGACAGGCCGAGCAGCATCACGAACGCATAGAAGTAGACATAACCGGACTGGAAGCGGGCCAGTCCGCCGGCGAATTTACGGGACAACCAGGCGAAGCCGTTCGGCCCTCCCCCGTCGATGATCTTCACGTCGCCGACCTTCCAGAACAGGTCGCCCAGCGCCTTGGCGCCCTTGACGAACACGAACTGGTACAGCTCGTCGAAGTACCACTTGTTGACCAGGAAGGCGTGCACCGGGCTGCCGCGATCGGCCATCCGGCGGGCCATGCCCTCCTTCAGGACGTAGAGCCAGAAGGCGGCGAAGGTGCCGATCAGGGTCATCACCAGCGGCGACCACTTCACCCAGGTCGGGACGTTGTGCGCCTCATGAAGGACGTGGTTGTGCGGGCCCGAGAAGATGGCGGCCTTCCAGAACTCGCCTTCGTGGTGCCCGATGAAGAAGGGCGCGAAGACCAGACCGGCGAAGATGGCGCCGACCGACAGGACCAGCAGCGGGACCAGCATCACCGGCGGGCTCTCGTGCGGCTTCAGCGGACCATGGTGGCCATGATCGTCGTGCGCGTGATCGTCATGCGCGTCCGCCAGCGGCTCGTCATGGGTCTCGATCTGGGCGTGCGACGCATGATCGTCGTGCGCATGCGCATGATCATCGTGATGCTCGTCCTTCCACACAGGCTTGTTGTGGAAGGTCATGAACACCAGACGCCACGAGTAGTAGGCGGTCAGACCGGCGGCGATGATGCCGATGAAGAAGGCGAACAGGCCGATCGGCGAGTGGCCCGAGGCCGCGGCGGCGAAGGCGCTCTCGATGATCGCGTCCTTCGAGTAGAAGCCCGCCAGACCGCCGATGCCGGGGATGCCCAGACCGGTGATGGCGATGGTGCCGATGGTCATGACCGCATAGGTCACGGGCAACAGCTTCCACAGCCCCCCCATCTTCCGCATGTCCTGCTCGTGGTGCATGCCGTGGATCACCGAACCGGCGCCCAGGAACAGCAGGGCCTTGAAGAAGGCGTGCGTGAACAGGTGGAACATGGCCGCCTCATAGGCGCCCACGCCGGCGGCGAAGAACATGTAGCCGAGCTGCGAACAGGTCGAATAGGCGATGACCCGCTTGATGTCGTTCTGGGCCAGCCCGACCGTCGCGGCGAACAGGGCCGTGACCGCGCCGATGGTGGCGACGATCGAGGCGGCGCCCGGCGCGTACTCGAACAGCGGCGACAGCAGGCAGACCATATAGACGCCGGCGGTCACCATGGTGGCCGCGTGGATCAGGGCCGACACCGGGGTCGGGCCTTCCATCGCGTCCGGCAGCCAGGTGTGCAGGAAGAACTGCGCCGACTTGCCCATCGCGCCGATGAACAGGAGGAAGGCGGCCAGATCGAGCGCCGACCAGGTGTGGCCCAGGAACTCCCAGCCCGTGTTCGCCCTGGCGGCGATCATCGGGAACAGCTCAGCGAACTGGATCGTGCCGAACATCCAGAAGACGGTGAAAATGCCCAGGGCGAAGCCGAAGTCGCCGACGCGGTTGACCACGAAGGCCTTGATGGCGGCGGCGCTGGCCGAGGGCTTTTTGTACCAGAAGCCGATCAGCAGATAGGAGGCCAGACCCACGCCTTCCCAGCCGAAGAACAACTGCATGAAGTCGGCGGCGGTCACCAGCGCCAGCATGGCGAAGGTGAACAGCGACAGGTAGGCGAAGAACCGCGGCTTGTCCGGGTCCTCGGCCATATAGCCCCAGGAATAAAGGTGAACCAGCGACGAGACGCTGGTCACGACCACCAGCATGGTGGCCGACAGGGCGTCGATCCGGATCGACCAGTTCGACACGAAGTCGCCGACGTGGATGAACGGCGCCAGCGTGATGGTGAAGGGCTCGAGATGCCCCCACGTCCACTGACCGAAGACCGTCCAGGAGACGGCGCAGGCGAAGAACAGCAGGCCCGTGGTGATGGACTGCGACAGGACATTGCCCAGTCGACGACCCGACAGGCCGACGATGGTCGCGCCCAGAAGCGGCGCGAAAATCCCGAGAGTGACGAGGAGCTGGAGGTTCACGATCAGCCCTTCATGACCGAGGCGTCGTCCACGGCGATGTCGCCGCGGTTACGGAAGAAGGTCACCAGAATAGCCAGACCCACGGCGGCCTCGGCGGCCGCGACGGTGAGCACGAACATGGCCATGATCTGCCCCGACACGTCGTTGAGGTAGGTCGAGAAGGCGACGAAATTGATGTTCACGGCCAGCAGGATCAGCTCGACCGACATCAGGATGATGATGACGTTCTTGCGGTTCACGAAGATGCCGAACACCCCGATGGTGAACAGGATGGCGGCGACCGCCAGATAGTGCTGCAGGGTGACGACCATCAGACCAGGTCCTCCGGGTTGACGCCCGCGCCGGTGGCGACCGACTTCACTTCCAGCGCCTTCTTGGCGTCGCGCGCGACCTGATCGGCGACGTTCTGGCGTTTGACGTGGGGCTTGTGACGCAGGGTCAGGACGATGGCGCCGATCATCGCGATCAGCAGCACGATGCCCGCCGCCTGGAAGAAGTAGACGTAGTCCGTGTAGAGCACCCGACCAATGGTCTCGACGTTCGAGGCGTCTGCGGTCGAGGCCACCGGGACCGTCTTGTCGGCGGCCGCGCCGCCGACGACGGTGGCCAGGGCGATCATGACCATCTCGGCCAGCAGGATGCCCGCCACGATCACCGCCAGCGGCATATACCGCGCGAACCCTTCGCGCAGCCGCAGGAAGTCGACGTCCAGCATCATCACCACGAACAGGAACAGCACCGCGACCGCGCCGACGTAGACGACGATCAGCAGCATGGCGAGGAACTCCGCGCCGAGCAGGACGAACAGACCCGCCGCCGTGAAGAACGTCAGGATCAGGAAAAGAACGCTGTGCACCGGGTTCTTCGCGGTGACGACCAGAAGGGCGCTCACCACGGCAACCGCCGCCAGCACATAGAAGGCTATGCCTTGCAACATCGGAGGCCTCGGCCCCTTTCGGTTATGGGCGGCGACCCCGTTCGGAATCGCCTCCCCGTTTCGCGTCTGCGCCTTAACGGTAAGGCGCGTCGAGTTCCAGATTCTTGGCGATCAGCCGTTCCCAACGATCCCCGTTCGAGAGCAGCCGGTCCTTGTCGTACAGTAGTTCCTCGCGCGTCTCGGTCGTGAACTCCGAGTTCGGACCTTCGACGATCGCGTCCACCGGGCAGGCCTCCTGGCACAGGCCGCAGTAGATGCATTTGACCATGTCGATGTCGTACCGGGTCGTGCGGCGGCTGCCGTCGGCGCGCGGTTCGGCCTCGATGGTGATGGCTTGCGCCGGACAGATGGCCTCGCACAGCTTGCAGGCGATGCAGCGTTCCTCGCCGTTCGCATAGCGGCGCAGCGCGTGCTCACCGCGGAAGCGCGGCGACTGCGGGTTCCGCTCGAACGGATAGTTCACCGTCATCTTCGGACGGGCCATGTATTTCAGCGACAGGCCGAGCGCGCCGACGACGTCGATCAGCAACGCCCCCTTCGCAGCCTGGACGAGACGGTTCAGCATTATTGCGCGCCTCCGGTACGCGGGCACTCGCGGGCGTAACGCTCGCTCTGTTTATCCATCGCCTCGCAACGCTGAAGGCGCTCGGCCTCTTGACGCTCGATGCGTTCCTGCCGCTGCTGCCACTGATAGGGCGACACCGGCATGGGTTCGTAGGGTTCCCCGGCGCAGGCGCCGAGGGTGACAGCCGCGAGGGCGATCAGGGTCACGCGGATCATCGGTCCCTCCTCACCACGCGATCACAGCCGTCCGGCTGATCGTCGCGTTCGCTGCGGTCATCCCGGCAGGCCGGGTGGTTGCGGTCATTGCGGTCGCGCGCGCGCTCGGCCCGGTCCATGTCGCCCATGGGCGAGCCCACTTCCGGCGTGATCGGCCGGAAGGTGCAGCCGCCGACGACCGAAGCCGTCAACACCAGACCGGAAAGGGCGAGCGCGCGGATCATCCGCCCCACCCGTAAACGCGCGAGGCCACCAGCCAGCCCGAGGTCACGATGACCGCCAGCAGCGAGGTCGGCAGGAAGATCTTCCAGCCCAGACGCATCAGCTGGTCATAGCGGTAGCGGGGCACGAAGCCCTTCACGAGCGCGAACATGATGAACCAGAAGACGATCTTCACGAAGAAGGTCAGCAGGTAGATCGAGTACTCGATCCACGCCGGCAGGCTGTCGAGCCACGCCTGCGGCAGGCCGGGGTTCCAGCCGCCGAAGAACAGGATCGAGATCATCGCGCACATGAAGACGATGTTCACGTACTCGCCCATCATGAAGAGCAGGTACGGGGTCGAGCTGTATTCCACCTGATAACCGGCCACGAGTTCCGACTCGGCTTCCGGCAAGTCGAACGGCGGGCGGTTGGTCTCGGCCAGCGCCGAGATGAAGAAGACGATCATCATCGGGAACAGCACGATGACGGTAGGCCAGGTCCCGGCGCCGCCGCCGAACACGAACCAGTTCCAGATGGCGCCCTGCTGGGCGTCGACGATCCCCGACAGGTTCATCGTCCCGGCCAGCAGGATCACATTGATGATCACCAGACCGATGGACACTTCATACGACACCATCTGCGCCGCCGAACGCAGCGCGCCCAGGAACGGGTACTTCGAGTTCGAAGCCCAGCCGCCCATGATGATGCCGTAGACGCCCAGCGAGCTGATCGCGAGCACGTACAGGATGCCGATGTTCAGGTCCGAAATGACCCAGCCCGGCGCGAACGGAATGACCGCCCAGACCATGAAGGCCGTGATCACGGTGATGATCGGCGCCAGCAGGAAGATCGACTTGTCCGCGCCCGCGGGGACGACGATTTCCTTCAGCACGAATTTGATCATGTCCGCGAAGGACTGAAGCAGGCCGAAGGGACCGACGACGTTCGGGCCCTTGCGCATCTGGATGGCGGCCCAGACCTTGCGGTCGGCCAGCAGCAGGAAGGCGACGGCCACCAGCACGCCGACCGTGACGAGCAGGATCGCGCCGATGGTGGCGAGCGTCCAGCCGAGAGGAGTGGTCCAGAAGTCCATAGAGCCTTACTCCGCCGCCATCGCGACCGGGGCGATCCGCTGGGCGGACAGCTCGGCCATGGTCACGCTGGCGCGCGTGATCGGATTGTTCAGATAGGGGTCGCGCACCAGCGAGGCGAAGGCGACGTCGCCCAGATCGCCCTTCCTGCCCAGCGACGCCACGTCGAACGACGCGGGGGTCGGCAGGTAGTCGATGCGGCCGAAGGTCGGGTGATCCGCCATCAGCTTCGAACGCAGGGCGTCCAGGGTATCGTAAGGCAGCGTCTGCCCGACCAGGGCCGACAGGGCGCGCAGGATGGCCCAGTCTTCCTTGGCCTGTCCCTTCGGGAAGACGACGCGTTCCGCCATCTGCACCCGGCCCTCGGTGTTCACATACAGGCCCGACTTCTCGGTATAGGCCGAGCCCGGCAGGATCACGTCCGCGCCGTGCGCGCCGCGGTCGCCGTGCGAGCCCAGGTAGACGCGGAAGGCGTCCGAACCGCCCAGTTCGATCTCATCGGCGCCCAGCAGGAACAGCACGTCCAGCGCGCCCGGCTTGATCATGTCGAAGACGGACTTGCCGCCCTCGCCCGGGACGAAGCCCATGTCCAGACCGGCCACGCGCGACGCGGCCGTGTGCAGGACGTTGAAGCCGTTCCAGCCTTCGGTGACCACGCCGACCTTCCTGGCCAGCGCGCCCAAGGCGTTCAGCACGGCCGGGCCGGTCTCGCCGGTCAGGGCGCCGGAACCGACGATGATCGCCGGACGCTCGGCCTTGGTCAGGAAGTCGACGGCCGCCTTCGGCAGCTTGGCCAGCGTCTTCGATCCGGCGCCCAGCCAGTTGTAGTCGAACGTCAGGGCCGACTGTTCGCCGATCAGACCGATCTCGGTCTTGCCGGCCAGCCAGGCCTTGCGCAGGCGGGCGTTCAGCAGCGGAGCCTCGGTGCGCGGATTGGCGCCGACGATCAGGATCGCGTCAGCGTTTTCAATACCTTGCAGGCCGCTGTTGAACAGCCAGCCTTCACGCGGACCGTAGCCCAGCGCGGCGCCGTCCTGACGGCAGTCGGTGTTGGCCGAACCCAGCGCGCGGAACAGGTCCAGCGCCGCCTTCATCGATTCCGCATCCTGCAGGTCGCCGGCGACCACGCCGATGCGGTCCGCCGACGCCGCGTTCAGCTTGGCGGCCACGACGCCCAGGGCCTCGTCCCACGAGGCGGCGCGCAGACGGCCGTTCTCACGGACATACGGGCGGTCCAGACGCTGGCGTTGCAGACCGTCGACGGCATAGCGGCTGACGTCCGACAGCCACTCCTCGTTGATGCCTTCGTTCACGCGCGGCAGCACGCGCATCACTTCCGAGCCCTTGAAGTCGGCGCGGATGTTCGAGCCCAGCGCGTCCATGACGTCGATGGTCTCGGTCTTCTTCAGCTCCCACGGACGGTAGTGGTACTGCCACGGGCGGTGCGTCAGGGCGCCCACCGGGCACAGGTCGTTGACGTTGCCCGACAGCTCGCTGTCGATGTTCTTTTCCAGATAGGTGGTGATCTCGGCGTCCTCGCCGCGCGAGATCATGCCGATGTCGGGAACACCCGCCACCTCGGTGATGAAGCGGACACAACGGGTGCACTGGATGCACCGCGTCATGAAGGTCTTCACCGTCGGCCCCATGTTCTTTTCTTCGACCGCGCGCTTGTTCTCGGCATAGCGCGAGCCGTCACGGCCATAGCCGACAGCCTGGTCCTGCAGGTCGCACTCGCCGCCCTGATCGCAGATCGGGCAGTCCAGCGGGTGGTTGATGAGCAGGAACTCCATCACCCCTTCGCGGGCCTTCCTCACCATCGGCGTGTCGGTGAAGATTTCCTGGCCCTCGGCGGCCGGGAGCGCGCACGAAGCTTGCGGCTTCGGCGGTCCCGGCTTCACCTCGACAAGGCACATCCGGCAGTTGCCGGCGATGGACAGGCGCTCGTGATAGCAGAAGCGCGGGATCTCATGCCCGGCGCGCTCGGCGACCTGGAGCACGGTCATACCGGGCTCGAACTCGGTCTCTACGCCGTTGACTTTCGCGATGGGCATTACCCGCGACCTCTGCGTTTCTTGTACTTGAGCGGACCGGATCAGAACCAGGACTTGTTGCCGACGACGTAGTCGCGGTGGAAGTCCTCGTCCGACTTGATCAGGTAGATGATGAATTCGACGAAGGCGATGACGGCATTGATCAGGCCCGGCAGGATCAGCAGCCAGCCGACCGTGCCGCACACCAGCATGATGATGCCGGCGGTGGTCTTGCCGAGATAGAATTTGTGAACACCCAGCGTGCCCAGGAAGAAGGCCAGCAGGGCGGCGACGATCTTGTTCTTGTCGCTGCTCGACGCGACGCGTTGGGTCGAGGTCACATAGATGTTGGTGGCCACGCCGTCAGCGACCTCGAAGTCCACGTCCGAACCGGCCAGCGACGCGCCCGGCTCGCCCATCAGGCCGCCGCGCGTGAAGGTGTAACGGCCGCCGTCGTCGCCGCTGATCAGGCCCGAGCCGGTGTATTCGTCAAAGTTCAGAATCTTGCCGCGCATAGTCAAACTCCCCAGTTGAACAACTACGGACCGGCGATGTCGCCAGCCCCCCCGAAAACGTCTTCGCCACGGTCATTACGAACGCTCCGCGGCCAGTTCGACCGTCTGCGAGGCGGAGGTTCCGTCCGGCAGGGTCGTATTGATGGTGATGGCGTCGCCGTCCAGCACGAAGCGGGACACCGGGTCGCCGGACTGGTTCATCCAGCGATTGGACTCCACCGTCGGCGCATCGACCGGCTTCCACACGACGATGTCCCCGTCCACGCGGCATTGGCCCCGACGGCGTCCACCGTCGACCGGAGCGCGCCAGGACAGGTTCACCACCTCGCCCTCAAGCCCGTCGACCTCCATGGCCGAAACGTCCTGACCGTGGATCGCCGCCAGACCGGCGCGGCAGACGCGGCGCAGATCGGCGGCGTTCAGGGCGACAGGCGCGCTGACCTGCGCGTCAGAGACCGGAGCCTCGGCCGAGACCTTGTCCGCCGGGGTCGAGGCAGGCGCGTCCGTCCGCTCGCCGCAGGCGGCGAGGGTCAGAAGGGCCAGCATCGAAACGGCGGTCAGGCGCATCGTTACTCCGCGGCGATCGCATGGCCGGCGAAGTTCGCGCGGCGGCTGCGGTAGGTGGAGATGCGGTCCTCGATCTCATGGCGGAAGTGACGGATCAGGCCCTGAACCGGCCAGGCCGCCGCGTCGCCCAGGGCGCAGATCGTATGACCTTCGATCTGGGTCGAGACTTCCAGCAGCATGTCGATTTCGGACGGATCAGCCTCGCCGACCGCCATCCGCTCCAGCACGCGCCACATCCAGCCGGTGCCTTCGCGGCACGGCGTGCACTGGCCGCAGCTCTCGTGCTTGAAGAAGTAACTGATGCGGGCGATCGCCTTCACGATGTCCGTGGACTCGTCCATCACCGTGACGCCCGCGGTGCCCAGCGACGAGCGCAGCTCGCGCATCGAGTCGAAGTCCATCAGGGCGACTTCGGCCTGCTCACGGGTGATCACCGGGCAGGACGCGCCGCCGGGGATGATGGCTTTCAGATTACCCCAGCCGCCGCGAACGCCGCCACCGTGATCCTCGATCAGCTGACGCAGCGGGATCGACATGGCCTCTTCGACCACGCAGGGCGTGTTGATGTGTCCGGCCAGCGACATCAGCTTGGTGCCGGTGTTGTTCGGACGACCGAAGCTGGCGAACCAGTCCGCGCCGCGACGCAGGATGGTGCCGACCACGGCGATGGACTCGACGTTGTTCACGGTCGTCGGGCAGCCATACAGACCGGCGCCCGCCGGGAACGGCGGCTTCAGGCGCGGCTGGCCCTTCTTGCCTTCCAGCGACTCCAGCAGGGCGGTCTCTTCGCCGCAGATGTACGCGCCGGCGCCGTGGTGGATGTAGACGTCAAAGTCCCAGCCGTGGACGTTGTCCTTGCCGATCAGCTTCGCCTCATAGGCCTGCTTGACCGCGGCCTCCATGCGCTCGCGCTCCAGCACGTACTCGCCGCGCAGGTAGATGTAGCAGGCATGGGCCTGCATCGCGAAGCTGGCGATCAGGCAGCCTTCAATCAGCAGCTGCGGATCGTGGCGCATGATCTCGCGATCCTTGCAGGTCGCGGGTTCGGACTCGTCGGCGTTGACGACCAGGTAGTGAGGACGATCCTTCACTTCCTTGGGCATGAACGACCACTTCAGGCCGGTCGAGAAGCCGGCGCCGCCGCGTCCGCGCAGGCCCGAGTTCTTGACGTTCGTGATGATCCAGTCCCGACCGAGGTCGAGCATGTCCTTCGTCGCGTTCCACGCGCCGCGCTTCTTCGCGCCCTCAAGGCCCCAGTCCTGGAGACCATAGAGGTTGGTGAAGATGCGATCCTTGTCTTCGAGGATACCGACCATGGTTCCTAGAGTCCTTCCGCCAGACGGCGCTTGTGGTAGCGGGTACGCAGGTAGGTCGCGGCCAGGAACAGCACCCAGCCCGCGGCGACGAAGCCGTAGGCGACGAGCATCAGCGGCTGGATCGCCGGCAGGGCCTCATAGCGCGTGGCGATGACATAGCCGGCGCCGAGCAGGATCAGCACCAGACCGCCCAGACGGAGCGGACGACCCACGGCCTTGACCTCGGCGCGATAGGCCGCGCGGCCCTCTTCGGTGTCGAGGTCAGGCAGGCTCATGCCGTCACCGGCTTGCTGTTCGGCAGCGACTTGATCGGCTTGGCGGCCGAGCCGTCATACAGCTTCGGATCGGTCAGCGTACGCGCGCCGCCCTCGGGCTCCGAGGTGTGACGGCCGACGCGCGAGCCCGGCTTCGGCGTCTTGCCGGCGGCGAAGTCGTCGATGATCTGGGCCATGTTTTCCGGCGTCAGGTCTTCGAAATAGTAGTCGTTGATCGCGGCCATCGGGGCATTGGCGCAGGCGCCCATGCACTCGACCTCTTCCCAGGTGAAGCGACCATCGGCGCTCAGCGTCTGCTTCGGCCCGATCTTCTTCTTGCAGACGTCCATCAGATCATTGGCGCCGCGCAGCATGCACGGCGTCGTGCCGCACACCTGGATCAGGGCCGCCGAGCCGACCGGCTGCAGCATGAACATGGTGTAGAAGGTCGCGACCTCCAGCACCCGGATGAAGGGCATGCCCAGCAGTTCGGCGACGGCGCGGATGGCGGGTTCCGAGACCCAGCCTTCCTGCTTCTGGACCAGCCAGAGCACCGGGATCACCGCCGACTGGCGACGGTTCTCGGGATACTTCCTGATCCACCATTCAGCCTTGGCCTTCGTCGCCTTCGAGAAGGCGAACGAGTCAGGCTGTTCCTTGGCGAGACGACGAACGCTCATCGGTCCACTTCTCCGAAAACGATGTCGAGCGAGCCCAGGATGGCCGAGACGTCAGCCAGCTGGTGGTTACGGTTCATCCAGTCCATCGCCTGCAGGTGACGGAAGCCGGGCGCCGAGATCTTCACCCGGTAAGGTTTGTTCGTGCCGTCCGACACCAGATAGATGCCGAACTCGCCCTTCGGCGCCTCGACGGCGGCGTAGGCTTCGCCCTCCGGCGTCCGGAAGCCCTCGGTGTAGAGCTTGAAGTGGTGGATCAGCGCTTCCATCGAGCGCTTCATCTCACCGCGGCGCGGCGGGACAATCTTGTTGTCCTCCAGCATGACCGGCTCGCCGGGGCAGTTGCGCAGCTTGTGGATGCACTGCTCCATGATCCGCACCGACTGCTTCATCTCCTCGACGCGGCAGAGGTAGCGGTCCCAGCAGTCGCCGTTCTTGCCGACGGCGATGTCGAACTCGAGTTCCGCATAGCACTCATACGGCTGGGCCTTGCGCAGGTCCCACGGAATGTCCGAGCCGCGCAGCATCACGCCGGTGAAGCCCCAGTCTAGGGCCTGCTGCTTGGACACCACGCCGATGTCGACGTTGCGCTGTTTGAAGATGCGGTTCTCGGTGACGAGGCTCTCGATGTCCTTCAGGGCCGCCGGGAACTCGGCGCACCAGCGCCCGATGTCGTCGATCAGGGCGTTGGGCAGGTCCTGATGGACCCCGCCCGGACGGAAGTAGTTGGCGTGCAGACGGGCGCCGCAGGCGCGCTCGTAGAACACCATCAGCTTCTCGCGCTCTTCATGGCCCCACAGCGGAGGCGTCAGGGCGCCGACGTCCATGGCCTGCATGGTCGCGTTCAGCAGGTGGTTCCCGATCCGGCCGATCTCCGAATACAGCACGCGGATCAGCTGTGCCCGGTAAGGCACCTCGATGCCCAGCAGCTTCTCGATGGCCATGCAGAACGCATGTTCCTGGTTCATCGGCGCGACGTAGTCGAGGCGATCCAGATACGGCACGTTCTGAAGATAGGTCCGCGCCTCCATCAGCTTCTCGGTGCCGCGATGCAGCAGGCCGATGTGCGGATCGACACGAGTGACGATCTCGCCGTCCAGCTCCAGCACCAGACGCAGCACGCCGTGCGCGGCCGGGTGTTGCGGGCCGAAATTGATCGTGAACTTGCGGTCGTCCATCTCGCGGGCGTGCGCGGTCCGGCCGTCTTCCATGTCGTCGAAGACGTCGGTGGCGCCGATCGGAGCCGGAATGCTCGAACCTTCGGCCATCACTTCACCTTCTCGTCGCCCGGCAGGACCGGGGCGGGATACTCAGCGCCTTCCCAGGGCGACAGGAAGTCGAACTGGCGGAACTCCTGGGTCAGCTTGACGGGTTCGTAGATGACCCGCTTCTGCTCCTCGTCGTACCGCACCTCGACATAACCCGTCATCGGGAAGTCCTTGCGCAGCGGATGCCCCTGGAAACCGTAGTCGGTCAGGATGCGACGCAGGTCCGGGTGGCCCGAGAACAGCATGCCGTACATGTCGAACGCCTCGCGCTCGAACCAGTCGGCGTTCGGATAGACCGACACGGCGCTCGGCACCGGCTGGACCTCGTCCGTGGTCACCTTGACCCGCACGCGCGCGTTCCGCGTCAGCGACAGCAGGTGATAGACCACCTCGAACCGCTCCACGCGATCCGGGAAGTCCACGCCGCACAGGTCGATCAGCTGCTGGAAGCCGAAACGCTCCTTCAGCACCGACAGCACCTCGGCGATCTTCTCGCGCTCGGCCACCAGCGTCAGTTCGCCGAACGCCAGCTGCGCCTGCACGCCCAGCTCGGCCACCATCTCGGCGCCCAGCGGCGTCAGGGCGGCTTCCAGCGCCTGTTGCTTCACCAGAGAGGTCATCGTTCGATGGTCCCCGTGCGACGGATCTTCTTCTGCAGTTGCAGCAGACCGTACAGCAGCGCCTCCGCCGTCGGCGGGCACCCGGGCACATAGACGTCCACCGGAACCACCCGGTCACATCCGCGAACCACGCTGTAGCTATAGTGATAATAGCCGCCGCCGTTCGCGCAGCTGCCCATCGACACCACGTACCGCGGGTCGGGCATCTGGTCGTAAACCTTGCGCAGGGCCGGAGCCATCTTGTTGGTCAGTGTGCCGGCGACGATCATCAGATCCGACTGACGCGGGCTGGCGCGTGGGGCCATGCCGAAGCGCTCGACGTCGAAGCGCGGCATCGACATCTGGATCATCTCGACGGCGCAGCAGGCCAGACCGAACGTCATCCACATCAGCGAGCCGGTCCGGGCCCACTGGATCACGTCGTCCAGCGAGGTCGTCAGGAAGCCGCGCTCACCCAGTTCGGTGTTCACCGCCTCGAAGAATTTGTCGTGGATCGCGGGATCATAGCCCTCGACCATCGAACGGGCGCCCAGACCGTAGGCGACGGGCGACGACGCGCCCGGGCCCACCGGCGACGCGCCGGAGTTGCCCATGCCGATCAACGGCACGTTGTTGGTGGTCACTCCCATTCGAGCGCGCCCTTCTTCCATTCGTAGATGAAGCCGACGGTCAGAACGCCGAGGAAGACCATCATCGACCAGAAGGCGAACACCATGCCCGCTTGCGACAGGTCGAACATCGACACCGCCCACGGGAACAGGAAGGCCACTTCAAGATCGAAGATGATGAAGAGGATCGACACCAGATAGAACCGCACGTCGAACTTCATGCGCGCGTCGTCGAACGCGTTGAACCCGCACTCGTAAGCCGAAAGCTTCTCCGAGTCGGGGTTCGTGGGCGCCATGATCCAGGCGGCCAGCATGAAGACGAGACCGATCACCGCCGCGATCCCGAGAAAGATCACGATCGGCAGATATTCGAGAAGGAATGCATTCATCCGTAGGGACCTCGTCCGCCACAGAGGGAGGGGCGGATTCGGCGCTTTCTAGACCCGGATCGCCCGAGGTTCAAACCCATGCTGTGAAAGGATTTTCTTGAGAATGGTTCGCAGCTTTGCGGACAGTTGGTCGCACGTCGTTCCCCTTGCGCCGACAGCCCCCGTCGCGTCCCCTCGCGCCACGTAAACTTCAACGTCGAGGGGAGACGCGAATGGCCATTGGCGCGCGGGTTCTGAACACCGTGGAAAAGATCGGGAATCGCCTTCCCGACCCTGTCTTTCTGTTCCTCTGGCTGATCCTCGGCCTGATCGTTCTCAGCCTGATCGGCTCCGGTCTGGGCTGGTCGGCGGTCAATCCGGTCACCGGCGACACCCTCGCGGCCCAGAGCCTGCTGTCCGCCGAGAACCTCGAACGGCTCATTATAGGGATGCCCAAGACGCTGGCGGAGTTCCCGCCGCTGGGCATCGTGATCACCATCATCTACGGCGCCTCGGTCGCCGAGCGGTCCGGACTGTTCGCCACCGCCATTCGCGGCGCGCTGCTGAATGCGCCGAAGATGATCCTGACCCCCGTGGTCGTGATCGTCGGCATGATGTCCCACCACGCCTCGGACGCCTCCTATGTGGTCGTCATTCCCCTCGCCGCCGTCATCTTCGCCGCCGCGGGCCGCCACCCCCTCGCCGGTCTGGCCGCGGGCTTCGCCGCCGTCTCGGGTGGTTATGCGGGCAATCTCTTCCCCGGCGCCTCGGACGCCCTGATTCTGGGCATCACCGAGCCCGCCGCGCGCCTGATCGACCCGTCCTATTCGGTGAACATCGCCGGCAACTGGTTCTTCATCGTCGGCGTCGTGGTCGTCTTCACCCCCATCGTCTGGTTCCTGACAGACCGGATCATCGAGCCGCGTCTCGGCCAGTGGACACCCGCCTCGGCCAGGGACGCCCCGGCCGCCGACGAGAAGACGCCCCTCACCGCCCCCGAGAAGCGCGGACTGGCCTGGGCCGGTCTCGCCGTCCTGGGCATGATCGCCCTGTGGACCCTCGTCACCTTCCTTCCGGGCTCCCCCTTCGTCGATCTCGAGGCCGAGCCGGGGCAGGAGTACAATCCCCTCTATCGCTCCCTCGTCGCCTTCTTCGCCATCACGTTCTTCGTCGCGGGCGGCGCCTTCGGGGCAGGCGCGGGCTCGGTGAAGTCGCACCGCGACATGGTGCGCATGATGGTCGAGGGCCTGTCTCAGCTGGCGCCCTATATCGTGCTGGCCTTCTTCGCCGCCCACTTCGTCGCGATGTTCAACTGGTCGGGTCTGGGACCGATTCTGGCGGTCAACGCGGCGGCGGGCCTGCAGGACATCGCCCTGCCCACCCCTCTGCTGCTGATCACCGTCGTTCTGGTCTCCTGCTTCTTCGACCTGTTCATCGGCTCGGCCTCGGCCAAGTGGTCGGCGCTGGCGCCCATCGTGGTGCCGATGTTCATGCTGCTGGGAATCAGCCCGGAGATGACGACCGCCGCCTACCGGATGGGCGATTCCGTCACCAACATCGCCACGCCGCTGATGAGCTACTTCCCGCTCATCCTGACCTTCGCCCAGCGCTGGGACCCCAGATTCGGGCTCGGCTCCCTGATGTCGACCATGCTGCCCTACGCGGGGGCCTTCCTCGTCGCGGGCCTGCTGATGGTGGCCGCCTGGGTGGCGCTGGACCTGCCGCTGGGACCGGGCGTCGGCGTGCATTACGAGCCGCCCCCGCCCGCCGTGGCGATCCAGACCCCGGCGGAGGGCGGTCTGACGGGTCCGTCGGCCCCGCCGGAGGCCGCCGCCGTCGCCGGTCCGGGAGTGGAAAAACGCTGATCCGAATTTTTCCGCGAACGACCTGTTGACGCGCCCGGCGAGCCCGCCTAAACGACGCCCCTCGCCGCGGCGCACCAGCGCTTCGGCCGGGAAACGCGGGTGTAGCTCAGTTGGTTAGAGTGCCGGCCTGTCACGCCGGAGGTCGCGGGTTCGAGCCCCGTCACTCGCGCCACTTTCTTTGGAAGTGGCGCACCTCGTTTCTCTCCATTGTCTCTGACGATGACCACACGGCCGCTCCTCAGGGAGCGGCCGTTTGTGTTTCCGGGCCTGCCTCCCGAAGTCCGCGAGCCCGCACTGAACTCCGGACAAAGAAAAACGCGGACACCGTCCGGCGTCCGCGTTCTGATGTTCAGAATGATCCGGCCTTACCGGCGGCCCGTTGACCACCTTGTCCAGAGCCGCGTGATCACACCGACAAAGGCTTCCGGACGTTTGCCATCAAGCTGACCAGCATCACCGGGCCGCCTCGATTTCCGGGGCACAGGCGCCGTCACCAGCCCAGAAGATGGGGCGTCGGGCAGACGCTGTGCCGAACCGGGTTTCAATCGCCTCTCTCTGACGATCATTTGGAGCATCGTAACGGTCCAAACCCCGGACGCCGGCCTGTTCAAGCACGCTGCGGGGGAACCAGACGGCGTGGTAATCGACCGTCGTGATGACACGCCGCAGTGTCGGCTCGTCCGGCACTACGGTGTGGCGGGGGTTCTGTAGTCGGTTGGCGCATTGAAACAGCCAAGGCTGGATGCCGGCTGCGACGAGCGCGCTTGACAAGGCCTCAGCTTCACCTTGGCCATAAGCCATTTCTTCTTCGGTGAATTCACTTCGGTGGGCGTCCATCCACGCCCAGGCGCTGATCGGGTTGCTATGGAAGGTTACCGCGGCAAAACCGTCGACGAGCCGGTCAGGAGCCATGACCCACACCAAAGCGCACCCGGACGCACACTCCCCCGTGACCCGCACCCGTGCGCCGCTGGACCTTACGACCTCAGCGAACCGCAAGGATGCGCGAAAGTCGCCACCCAAGCTCTGCATATCCAGAATAGTGCCCGGCCGCTGAAGCAGCCGGGCAACGCGATCGACGTTCTCGTCATCGATCTCTTGGTGAAACATAACATAGTCAACCGGCCGGATCGTGGCGTCCCTGATGAATACATCCTGGGATTCTGGTGTTGGGACGCCCCAGTTGAGAGAAGTGATCGCGGCGAGTTCAAGCAGCATGATGGGCTCCAGGCTCCGCAACTTCCGTCACCTGACCTTCTTCGAGCATACGCAAACTCCCAAGGTTCAGACGAGATCGGCCCCGCCCCTCGCCACCGGAAAGACACTTAACCCCAAAGCTGTCTGGTGAACACGACTCGCCGTCCACGCGAATTTGTGTGTCTGGTAGCCTACGGGCCGCGCCCCGCGGCCTTGTTCAGGGGAAAGCGCCCTGCTCGCGCCGCGCCGACGACTTCCAGAACAGCCCACACGGCTCCAGCGTGCCGATCAGCGTCCGCGATCTGGGTCGGGACCAATGGGAGATGACCCGTACTGAGACCGCGAACAACAAAAAACGCGGACGCCCTTCAACGTCCGCGTTTCAATGTTTCAGCCCTGACTGTCGGCCGAGCCTACTGGCGGCCCGCGACCAGCACGTTCTGGACACGGCGGCCCAGCGGGTCGCGCGAGTGCCAGGTGTCACCCACATCCGCGTCGATCATCTCCTGGCAGAAGCTGTCGATCCACAGGAAGCGCGGACGGATGTTGTTCAGGCAGACGCGGCTGCCCTGCACGCGCCAACGGCCCGTCAGGTTCGTACCGTCCGACCAGCGCGAGCGGTAGGAACCGTCGGCGTCGAAGTAATGTTTGACCCAACCACCGTCCGCATAGCGGGACAGCACAGTGTTGCCGAATGCGGCGTTCATGTCGGCCTGGCCCGGCGTAGCCGCCAGACACACGACAGCAATCGTCGCTGCAGCAAGCGTGCGAAGCATGCTGGATACCCTCTCAAAGACCCTTCCCGGGCGGACTATTAACAGCCTGTAACGCAATGCCAACCCCCGATCCGCGCGACACGAATAGTTGACTATGGCGCAGGGGCTTCTATATGCGGCCAACGTTACGGGACAGGACTGGCGAATTCGCGCCGCCCGCTCGCCCACGGCACAGGGCGGTTCCGAGACATCGCACGACGACCCGATGCGCGGGACGTCCTTCCATAGTCCCAAGGACCCATGACTGAATTTTCGCAACTGGGCCTCTCGCCCACGACCCTGCAAGCGGTCGCCGATACCGGCTATACGACCGCCACCCCCATTCAGGCCGCCGCCATTCCGGTGGCCCTCGCCGGGCGCGACGTGCTCGGCATCGCCCAGACCGGCACCGGCAAGACCGCCGCCTTCACCCTGCCCCTGATCGACCGGCTGCAGTCGGGCCGCGCCCGCGCCCGCATGCCCCGCGCCCTGGTGCTGGCCCCGACCCGCGAACTGGCGGACCAGGTCGCCGAAAGCTTCGCCAAATACGCCAAGGGCACCAAGCTGAACTGGGTGCTGCTGATCGGCGGCGTCTCCATGGGCGACCAGGTCGCCGCCCTGAACAAGGGCGTGGACGTGCTGATCGCCACCCCGGGCCGCCTGATCGACCTGTTCGAGCGCGGCAAGATGCTGCTGACCGGCGTGGAGCTGATGGTCATCGACGAAGCCGACCGCATGCTGGACATGGGCTTCATCCCGGACATCGAGAAAATCTTCAAACTGACGCCGCCCAAGCGCCAGACCCTGTTCTTCTCGGCCACCATGCCGCCGGAAATCACCCGCCTGACCACGCAGTTCCTCAAGGATCCGACCCGGATCGAGGCCTCGCGTCCGGCCATGACCGCCGACACCATCACCCAGTATATCGTCCGCATCCCGACCTCGGACCCCAAGGCCAAACGCACCGCCCTGCGCGCCCTGGTGGGCCGCGAGGACGTGAAGAACGGCATCGTCTTCTGTAACCGCAAGTCGGAAGTCGACATCGTCGCCAAGTCGCTGAAGACCCACGGCTTCGACGCCGCTCCGATCCACGGCGATCTGGACCAGTCGCTGCGCATGAAGACCCTGGCGGACTTCCGTTCGGGCGCGCTGAAGATTCTGGTCGCCTCCGACGTCGCCGCGCGCGGCCTCGACATCCCGGACGTCAGCCACGTCTTCAACTACGACGTCTCGCACCACGCCGACGACTATGTGCACCGCATCGGCCGCACCGGTCGGGCCGGCAAGCTGGGGCAGGCTTTCATGATCGTCACCCCGGCCGACGACAAGGCGTTGGACAAGGTGCTGAAGCTGATCAAGAAGGACCCGGAAGAACTGGTCCTGGACGGCATCGACTTCGCCGCCATCAAGGACGGTCCGCGTCGCGATAGCGGACGCGACGGCGGTCGCGGCGAAAAGCGCGCCCGCAGCCGTGGCGACCGCCCGGCCCGCGCGCCCCGTCACGAGGATGCCGCGCCCGAGGCCCTCGGCGAACAGCCCGCGACCGAAGTCGCTCCGGCGCCCGTCGCCGACGAGGCCGCCGCACCCGCCCGCCGGACGCGCAGCCGTCGCGGCGCCAAGCCCGCCGTGGACACTCCGGTCGAAGCCGCTCCGGTGGCCGAAACCGTCGTCGTCGATCCGGTCGAGGTCGAGGCCTCCGTTGAGTCGCCCGCCCCGCGCGAGCCGCGCCGTGAACGCGGCCGGGGTCGTGACCGGGAGCGCAACGCCGAATCGCGCGAAGCCGCCGCTCCGGAGGCGCCCCGCTCAGGCAATGGCCGCCCGTTCGGTGATGCCGAAATCCCCGCCTTCCTGCGCCGTCCGGTGACGATCAGGGGCTGAGCTTTTCCGCCGAACGGCGGTTACGCTTAACCCCTCGTTACCTGTCTTCGGTCTAGCGTTTCGCCCGCGTCGCTCGTCAGGAGCGATACGCATCGGGGAAGAATTCCGCATGACCTTGCCGGTCGAAACCACGCTTCGGAGTCCCGAAGCCTACGGGCTGTCGCGTCGGGTGATCGACGAGATGGAGACCGCGGGCGTCTGGCCGACCCCGCTCAATTTCGAGCTCTGGCTTCACTATCTCGGCGACCCGGATAGCGCTCTGGGTCGCGAGATGCAGCGCATGCTGGGCGCCCGGGAGCCCTTCACCGAGGCCGTGGCCGACATGTTGGCCGCCGAGTACCTGCCGCGCGGCCGCCTGACCGAGGAAATCCGTGACGCCGGTCGCGTGCTCGACCGCGAGCTGTCCAGCGTCGCCGACGCCATTTCGCGCGCCCACAAGTCCCAGTCCGCCTACGGCCAGACGCTGGACAAGGCCGCCACCAGCATCGAGACCGCCGGTGACGGCGCGGCCCTGAAGACCATCGTCGGCGGCCTGACCACCGCCACCCGCCGCATCCAGCGCGAGAACGAGACGCTGGAGAAGAAGCTGGACGCCTCCACCCGCGAGGTCGCCCGTCTGCGCGAACATCTGGAACAGGTCCGTCGCGATGCGATGACCGACGCCCTGACCAATCTGGCCAACCGCAAGGCCTTCGACGAGCACCTGATCGCCGCCTGCGAACAGGCCGAGGCCACCGGCGAACCGCTGGTGCTGGCCGTGCTCGATGTCGATCACTTCAAGCGCTTCAACGACACCTGGGGCCACCAGACCGGCGATCAGGTCCTGCGCTATGTCGCCAGCGTCATCGGTCGTTTCGGTCAGGCGCCCCGCGTCGCCGCCCGCTACGGCGGCGAGGAGTTCGCCCTGATCTTCCCGCGCGAGGATGCCCGCCAGGTCACCATCGCGCTGGAGGCTATCCGCAAGGAGATCGCCTCGCGCTCGCTGCGTCGTCGCTCGACCAATGACGAACTGGGCGCCGTGACCATCTCCGCCGGCTTCGCCGTGCGCCAGCCGGGCGACACTCACACCAGCCTGCTGGAACGCGCCGACAGCGCCCTGTACGCCTCCAAGCGGGCGGGCCGGAACCGCGTCACCTCGGCCGAAGCTCTTGAGCAGGCAGCCTGATCGCTTGGCCCGTCGCCAGATCGCGGCATAGTAAATCCATGCGCAGCTTCGCCTTCGCGATCGCCTACTGGTCGCTGTCCATCCTCTACACCCTCGCCGCCTGCGTCGCGGCGCTGGCTCCGGGGCGCAAGGCGACCGGCTGGATCATCCGCCGCTACGTCCGGCGCATGGTCTGGGCCATGCGTGTGCTTGCCGGCATCCGTATCCGTTACCGGGGCGAGGACCGCCTGCCGCAGGGCGCCTTCATCATCGCCTCCAAGCATCAGAGCTGGGGCGACGGCTTCGCCACCTACGACCGCTTCCACGACCTCGCCTTCGTCACCGGCGACCATCTGGAGAAGTTTCCGCTGCTGGGCACGGTCCTGCGCAAGCTGGGCGCCATCGTGGTCAACAGCTGCGGCGGCCGTGAAGCCCGCGACGCCCTGAAACACCGCGCCGCCGACGCCCATGCCGAGGGCCGCAAGATCCTCATCTACCCGGAGGGCCATCTGGCAAGGATCGGCGAGAAATACCGCTATCGCTCGGGCGTCTGGCACATGTACCGCGACTTCAACATGCCGGTCGTGCCGCTGGCCACCAACCTGGGCCTGTTCTGGTCACAGGAGGCGTTCAAAAAGACGGCGGGCACAGCCACGCTGGAGTTCCTCGACCCCATCCCCGTCGGCCTGCCCAAGGACGAGTTCCTCGCCCGGCTGGAGGCCGCCGTCGAAGGCCGCACCGCAGAACTGATCGCGGAGGCGACGGGCGCACCGGTCACAGCGGCGGTGCAGGTTGAAGCGCCGGACAAAACCCGGAAAGTCAGGGATTAGGGACTGGGGATTAGGGATTAGGTTGTCTGGGCGCACGTCAGCCGTCGGTGCGACCGTCGAACCGCCTAATCCCTAATCCCTAATCCCCAGTCCCTAATCCCTCCTAAGCCGCCGGAATCACCGCCCCATCATACTTCCGCGCGATGAAGTCCTTCACCGCCTGACTGCGCAGGGCGCGGGCCAGCGCCTGCACGCGCGGGTCGTTCTGGTTGTCAGGGCGGGCCACCAGATAGTTGATGTAGGGACTGTCCGCGCCTTCCAGCGACAGGGCGTCGGTGCGCGGCTTCAGGCCCGCGTCGAGGGCGTAGTTGGTGTTGATCACCGCCGCATCAACCTGCGGCAGGATGCGCGGGATGGTCGCCGCCTCAACCTCGCGGAACACGAAGCCCTTGGGGTTGCCGGTGATGTCGCGCACCGTCTGCAACGGGTTCTGGCCGTCCCGCAGGGTGATCAGCCCCGCCGCCTGAAGCAGCAGCAGCGAACGCCCCGTGTTCGACGCATCGTTCGGCAGCACGATCTGCGCGCCGTTGGGCAGGGCCGCCAGCGCGTTATGCTTCTTCGAATACAGCCCCAGCGGCTCGACGTGCACGCCCGCCACCGTGATCAGATTGGTCCCGCGCGCGGCGTTGAATTCGTCCAGATACGGCTTGGTCTGGAAGTAGTTCACGTCCAGCCGGCTTTCGGCCAGCTGCACGTTCGGCTGAACGTAGTCGTTGAACACCTTGATCTCGATCGGCACGCCCTCGGCGGCGAGGATCGGCTTCACGACCTCCAGGATTTCGGCGTGCGGCACGGCGGTCGCGCCGACGATCAGGGCGCCGCCCTCCCCGCGTTTCTCACCCCCCGCGCCACAGGCAGCGAGCGTCAGCAGGGCGGCGGCGGAGAGCAGGAGCGAACGACGGATCATGGCTTGAGCCTTCCGGGGGAGCGATCAGCGGTGGGAGACGGCGGTGACCAGACGGTCGCCGATCATCTGAAGGATTTGAACCAGCACCAGCAGCAGGACGACGGTCACGACCATGACGTCCGTCTGGAAGCGCTGATAGCCGAAACGCACGGCCAGGTCGCCCAGACCACCGGCCCCGACGACCCCCGCCATGGCGGTGTAGCTGACCAGGGCGATGGCGGTGACGGTAGCACCGGCGATGACGCCCGGCAGCGCCTCGGGCAGCAGGGCGCGCGTCACGATCTGGAAGGTGGAGCCGCCCATGGCCTGCGTGGCCTCGACAACGCCCTTGTCCACCTCGCGCAGGGCCGTCTCGACCAGTCGCGCATAGAAGGGCGCCGCGCCGACGACCAGCGGCGGGATGGCCCCGGCCACGCCCAGCGACGTCCCGACCAGCAGCACCGTCACCGGCAGCATTACGATCAGCAGGATGATGAAGGGCACCGAGCGCAGCACGTTCACGACGAACGACAGCACGGCGTTCAGCACCGGATTGGCCGCCAGCCGCCCCTTGCCCGACAGATACAGCAGCACGCCCAACGGCACGCCCAGCACCACCGTCAGCACAAGCGATCCGCCCAGCATCAGCAGGGTGTCCAGACCGGCGCGGGCGATCTCGCCCCAATCGACATTGTCGAACATCAGGCGGCCTCCACCCTGACGCCACGGTCGGTCAGTTGCGCCATCGCGGCACCGGCGTCGCCGCCGGTGAAGGCCACGACCAGCTGGCCGTAGGGCTCGCCCCGGATACGGCTGATCCGGCCCGACAGGATCGAATAGTCCACGCCCACCGAGCGCGCGACGCGGCTCAGCTCGGGCTCATAGGTCGAGGCGCCGCGGAAGGTCAGCCTGGCCAGCTTCGCGCCCGCCGGCACGACAGAGGCGTCGAACGCCTCCTCGCCCTCGGCCAGCATGGCCTGCGTCACCGGGTGCTGGGGATGCAGGAAGACGTCCGCCGTCGCGCCCTGCTCCACGATACGGCCGTCCTTCAGCACGGCCACGCGGTCACAGACCCGACGCACCACCTCCATCTGGTGGGTGATCAGAACGATGGTCAGCCCCAGTTCCCGGTTCAGCTGATCCAGCAGGGTCAGAATGTCCTCGGTCGTCTCCGGGTCCAGCGCGCTGGTCGCCTCGTCGCACAGCAGGACCGAAGGCCCACAGGCCAGCGCCCGGGCGATGCCCACCCGCTGCTTCTGCCCGCCCGACAGTTGGGCCGGATGCTTGCTGGCGTGTTCCGAAAGGCCCAACCGCTCCAGCAGCTCGACCACGCGGGCCTTCACCTCGGCCTCGGGTCGTCCTTCCAGACGCAGCGGGAAGGCCACGTTGTCGAAGATGGTCTTGGCGTTCAGCAGGTTGAAATGCTGGAAGATCATGCCGATCCGGCGGCGCGCGGCGCGCAGCTCGCCCGGGTTCAGGGCGGTGATCTCCTGCCCGTCCACGAACACCTTGCCGGCGTCCGGCGTCTCCAGACGGTTGATGGTGCGGATCAGGGTCGACTTGCCGGCGCCCGAGCGGCCGACCACGCCGAAGACCTCGCCCTTGGCGATCTCCAGATCCGCGCTGTCCAGCGCCACGCGCTCGCCCGCCGCGCTGCGATAGCGACGGGTCACCCCTTCAAGGCGGATCATGTCAGTCGGCCTTCAGCGGGGTGATGGTGACGCTCTCGCCACAACCACAGGCGTCCGTCTGGTTCGGATTCCGGAACACGAATTTCGACGCCAGCTTGGTCGTCTCGAAATCGATCTCCGACCCGATCAGGTACAGCACCGCCTTGCCTTCGATCACGACGGTCGCGCCCTTGTCGGTCACCACCTCATCCAGAGGGCCGACCTCCTCGGCGAAGCCGAAGGTGTATTCCTGCCCGGCGCAGCCGCCGTTCTTGATCCCGACCCGCAGGCCCTTCACCGGCTTGTCGGCGGTCAGTTCAATCACGCGCGCGGCGGCGGCGTCCGTCAGGGTGACGATCGCGGGGCGCGGGCGGCGCGGACGGGGCGTGGCTTGCAGTTCGCTCATCCCGGTCCTCAGAACATATTGAGCGCGAGCTTGGCTTCGTCGCTCATCTTGGAGGGGTCCCACGGCGGGTCGAACACGATCTCGGCACGGGCCGAACGGATGCCCTCAACCTTCATCACCGCCTGTTCGACCCAGATCGGCATTTCCCCGGCCACCGGACAGCCCGGCGCGGTCAGGGTCATCTCGACCGCCACATCGCGCTCGTCCGACAGGTCGACCTTGTAGATCAGGCCCAGCTCATAGATGTCGACCGGGATTTCCGGGTCGTACACCGACTTCAGCGCCTCGATGATGCCGTCGGTCAGATGGTCGAGTTCCTGCTGGCTGATCTTGCCGGACTCGACAGCAGCCGCGCGACCGCCGTCATCGTCCTGTTCGACGGCAGGGGCTTCAGCAGGGGTCGTCTGGTCGGTCATGCAAAGAACTCACGCGCCTTGATCAGGGCGTCGGCGAAGGCGTCGGCGTCCTCAAGGGTGTTATATAGGGCGAAGCTGGCCCGCGCGCTCGACGTCAGGCCAAATCGTTTGGCCAGCGGCTCCGCGCAGTGCAGTCCGGCCCGCACGGCCACGCCGTAACGGTCCATCACTTGGGCGATGTCATGGGCGTGGGCGCCCTCGACGGTGAAGGTCAGGATCGCGCCCTTCCCCTCCGCCTCGCCGATGACCTTCAGCCAGTTCACGCCGTCCAGCCGCGCGCGGGCGTGGGCGTACAGCGCGCGCTCATGGGCGTCGATGGCGGCCTTGTCGTACTGGTTCAGCCACTCGATGGCCGCGCCCAGACCGATGGCCTCCAGGATCGGCGGCGTGCCCGCCTCGAACCGGTGCGGCGGCTTCGCGTAGGTCACGCGCTCCATCTCGACCGTCTCGATCATTTCGCCGCCACCCTGATAGGGCGGCAGGGCGTCCAGCGCGGCTGTCGTGCCGTACAGGACGCCGATGCCGGTCGGGCCATACAGCTTGTGGCCGGTAAAGGCGTAGAAGTCGCAGCCGATGGCCTGAACGTCCGGCAGGCCGTGCACCGCCCCCTGACAACCGTCGATCAGCACCTTGGCGCCGACCGCGTGGGCCATGCGGGTGATCTCGACCACCGGGTTGATGGTGCCCAGCACGTTCGACATGTGGGTCACCGCGACGATCTTCGTCTTCGGCCCCAGCAGGTCTGCATAGGCCGCCATGTCCAGCGACCCGTCGTCCAGCAGCGGGATCCACTTCAGCACCGCCCCGCGCCGCTCGCGCAGCAGGTGCCAGGGGACGATGTTGGAGTGGTGCTCCATCTGGGTGACGATGATCTCGTCGCCCGGCTGGATAGACAGGCCGAGGCCGTTAGCGACCAGATTGATCGCCTCGGTCCCGCCCTTGGTCCAGACGATGTTGTCCGGGCTCTCGGCGTTCAGGAACCGCGCCACGCTTTCGCGCGCCGCCTCAAAGGCTTCGGTCGTCTCATTCGCCAGCGTGTGCAGGCCGCGATGGACGTTGGCGTAGCTGCCCTCCATCGCCGCCGTCAGGGCGTCGATCACCGCCTGCGGCTTCTGCGCCGAGGCGGCCGAGTCCAGATAGACCAGCGGCTTGCCGTTCACCGTCCGCGACAGGATCGGGAACTGCGCGCGCGCGGCGTAGGGATCAAAGGTTCTCACAGTCGATCCGTCAGCCATGCCTTCGCCACCTCTCTCGCGCCCTCGTGCGCGATGCGGTCCACGACCTCGATCAGGAAGGCCTCGACCAGCAGGGCGCGGGCCTCATCGGCCGGAATGCCCCGTTGCTGCATGTAGAACAGGGCCGCCTCGTCCAGATTGCCGACGGTGTTCCCGTGCGCGCACTGGACGTCGTCGGCGTAGATGATCAGCTCCGGCTTGGCGTCGATCTCCCCGCGCTCGCCGAGGATCAGCGCATGATGCTGCATCCGGGCGTCCGTGCCGTCGGCCCCGCGCTCGACGATGATCTTGCCCTGGAAGACGCCGCGCGCCGTGTCGCGCACCACGCCCTTGGTCATCTGGCTGGTCAGGCCGTCGGCGGCGACGTGATCCACCACAGTGGTCAGGTCCGCATGCCGCTCGCCCGACAGAGCATAGGCGCCGTCCAGACGCACGTCGGCGCCCTGCGCGAAATGCAGCAGCTGGGTCTCGATCCGTTGCAGCTTCGATCCGGTCGTCAGCACGGTCTGGCGATAGACGCCGCCCGCCTCGACCCGCACCTCGGCCTGGGTCACCGAAATGGCGTCCGCCGGCTCCTCGATCAGCACCACCCGGATCACCTCGGCCCCGCGCGCCACGTCCAGCTCCAGCCGGTTGTGCGCCACATAGGCCGAGCCGGTCCCCTCATGGGTCTCCAGCAGCAGCAGCTTCGCCCCGGCCCGCGCCGAGATACGCGCCGTCGCCGCATGGCCGGTGCTGTCAGCCTTGGACACATAGCGCAGGCGCAGGGTCTGCTGGCCCGCCGCCATCAGCGTATCCACGCCCACGGCCCGACCGTTGACGAACACCACGGCGTCGCCGCCCAGCGCCTCGAACGGTCCGCCGCCCGCGACGGGCAGCGCCGCCGACGGCGACGGCGCGGGCGCCTCGCGCAGGTATTTCCGAAGGTCCGAGTATTTCCACGCCTCGACCCGCCGCGACGGGAAGCTGGACGCGTCCTTCAGATCAATGAGCGGAAGCGCGTTCACGCCGCTTCCGCCACGTATTTGTCATAGCCTTCGGCCTCGAGCTGAAGCGCCAGCTCCGGGCCGCCCGAGGCGACGATGCGGCCGGCGGCCAGCACGTGCACCCGGTCGGGTTTGATGTAGTCCAGCAGGCGCTGGTAGTGGGTGATCACCAGCATCGACCGCTCCGGCGAACGCAGGGCGTTCACCCCCTCCGACACGATGCGCAGGGCGTCGATGTCCAGACCCGAGTCCGTCTCGTCGAGGATCAGCAGCGACGGCTCCAGCAGGGCCATCTGCAGGATCTCCATCCGCTTCTTCTCACCGCCCGAGAAGCCGACGTTCAAGGGCCTCTTGAGCATCTCGAAGTCCATCTTCAGCGCCTGCGACGCCGCCTTGACCAGCTTCAGGAAGGCGGGGGCCGAGACCTCCTCCTCGCCGCGCGCGCGCTTCTGGGCGTTCAGGGCCGTGCGGATGAAGGTCATCGCCGGCACGCCGGGGATCTCCAGCGGATACTGGAACGACAGGAAGACGCCCTTGGCCGCGCGTTCGGCGGGGTCGAGTCCCAGCAGATCGTCGCCGTTCCACTGGACCGCGCCCTCGGTCGCCTCATAACCCGGCCGGCCCGACAGGGCGTAGCCCAGCGTCGACTTGCCCGCCCCGTTCGGCCCCATGACGGCGTGCACCTCGCCCGCCGGCACTTCGAGCGTCAGCCCCTTGAGGATCGGCTTCTCGCCGACGGTGACGTGGAGGTTGGAGATGGAGAGCATTACTTCTTTTCTTTCAGGTCCTTATGGTACTCTTCCTGAAGAACTGTACCCATGGTGCCGAACTCGTCGTGGATGGTGTCTCGATCCTGCGGGAACGCGTCATAGAGCTCCCATCCAATGGCCGTGATGGCGCTCTTTAGCGCCGCCTCGCGAAAATAAATGTCATCCGTCATGCCGGAGACAGTTTGGGCAAATTGAGCCGCAAGTTCCCTGATCTGGGTCGATGCGTTCTCAATGCTGGTCGGCGTGTCAACCATCGTCATTCTCCGTTGGAAGGTGTTCGCTGGGCATCATATCTGATGAGGTAACGGCGTTTCGGGATCTTCGCCCGCAATCCACAACTACTAGCCCACGCTCCCTTCCAGACTGATCGCCACCAGCTTCTGAGCCTCCACCGCGAACTCCATCGGCAGTTGCTGCAGCACGTCGCGCACGAAGCCGTTGACCAGCAGGGCCACCGCCTCTTCCTGCGACAGCCCGCGCTGCTGGGCATAGAATATCTGGTCGTCGCTCAGCCGCGTCGTCGTCGCCTCATGCTCCAGCTGGGCCGAGCCGTTGCGGGCCTCGATGTAGGGGATGGTGTGCGAGCCGCACTCCTTGCCGATCAGCAGGCTGTCGCACTGGGTGAAGTTGCGCACGCCCGTCGCCTTGGCGTGCACCGACACCTGTCCGCGATAGGTCGAGTCCGACTTCCCGGCCGACACCGCCTTGGCGATGATCCGCGACTTCGAGTTCTTGCCCAGATGGATCATCTTGGTGCCGGTGTCGGCCTGCTGATGTCCGTTGGTGATGGCGATCGAGTAGAACTCGCCCGAGCTTTCCTCGCCCTTCAGGATGCAGGACGGGTATTTCCAGGTGACGGCCGAACCGGTCTCCACCTGCGTCCACGACACCTTCGACCGGTCGCCGCGGCAGTCCGCGCGCTTGGTCACGAAGTTGTAGATGCCGCCCTTGCCCTCGGCGTCGCCCGGGTACCAGTTCTGGACTGTCGAGTATTTCACCTCGGCGTCGTCCAGCGCCACGATCTCGACCACCGCCGCATGCAGCTGGTTCTCGTCGCGCATCGGCGCCGTGCAGCCTTCCAGATAGGAAACGTAGCTGCCCTTGTCGGCGATGATCAGGGTCCGCTCGAACTGGCCGGTCTGGCTGGCGTTGATGCGGAAATAGGTCGACAGCTCCATCGGGCATTTCACGCCCGGCGGGATGTAAACGAACGACCCGTCGCTGAAGACCGCGCTGTTCAGCGCGGCGAAATAGTTGTCCGACACCGGCACGACCGAGCCCAGGTACTGACGCACCAGCTCAGGATGTTCGCGCAAGGCCTCGGAAATCGGCATGAAGATGACGCCGACCTTGGCCAGCTCGGCCTTGAAGGTCGTGACCACCGAGACGCTGTCGAACACGGCGTCCACCGCCACCCTGGGCGCGCCCTGCACGCCTGCCAGCACTTCCTGCTCCTTCAGCGGGATGCCCAGCTTGGCGTAGACTTCCAGCAGTTCCGGATCGACCTCGTCGAGGGACTTCGGCCCCTCCTTCTTCACCGGCGCCGCGTAATAATACAGGTCCTGATAGTCGACCGGCTCATACTTCACAGCGGCCCAGGTCGGCTCCTCCATGGCCTGCCAGCGCTCGAAGGCGGCCAGCCGCCATTCCAGCATCCACTCCGGCTCGCCCTTCTTCTCGGAGATGAAGCGCACGATGTCGGCGTTCAGCCCCTTGGGCGCGAACTCCTGTTCGATGTCCGAGGTGAAGCCGTGCTCGTATTTCTCGAGAGCGGCGACGGCGTCGATTGTTTCCTGAACGGCGGCCATGACTTACGCGACTTCCTTCACGCGCTGATTTGCGCGCGCGACATGCTTTTCGTAGGCCGACACCCAGGCGTCGGCGAAACGGGTCCAGTCCTGTTCGGTGGTGCCCCAGCCGCCCGAGACCCGCACCCCGCCCGTGGCGAGATCGTGCAGGCCCATGGCGCTGATGGTCTTGGACGGCTTGGTCTTGCCCGACGAACAGGCGCTGCCCGCCGAGATCATGACCCCGGCCAGATCCAGCGTGATCAGCTGCTGCGGGCTGTCCCAGCCCTCGACCGCCATGAACAGGGTGTTGGGCAGACGCTCGACGGCCCCGCCGATGATCGTCGCGCCCGCCGCCTTCGCCCGCGCCTCGGCGGCGTCGCGCCAGACGACATGGGC
The DNA here is from genome assembly GCF_057808845.1 of Brevundimonas sp. FG8. Classification (NCBI taxonomy): domain Bacteria; kingdom Pseudomonadati; phylum Pseudomonadota; class Alphaproteobacteria; order Caulobacterales; family Caulobacteraceae; genus Brevundimonas; species Brevundimonas sp. FG8. The sequence continues at coordinate 269,611 of NZ_JBMDIU010000003.1, forward strand.
CATCGCGTCCTCAAGGTCGCGCGCCGCGCACACCGCCGACACGCCGAAGCCGGTCAGACCCGGCACATTCTCGGTGCCCGCGCGCATCCCGCGTTCCTGTCCGGCGCCGTGCAGGATACGCACCGCCTCGCGGCCCGGCTTCAGCACCAGCGCGCCGACGCCCTGTGGTCCGCCCAGCTTGTGCGCCGACAGGGTCAGGCTGTCCGCGTCCAGCGTGCGCATGTCGACCGGGATCTTGCCCGCCGACTGGATCGCATCGACGTGCAGCCAGCCGCCCGCGGCCCGCACCAGCTTCGCCGCCTCGACGATCGGCTGGATCACGCCGCTTTCATTGTTCGCATGATGGATGGCGACCACGGCCACACCCGGACGCGCCAACGCCTCGGCCAGCCAGTCCAGATCGACCACGCCGTTCGCATCGACCGGCAGCACCTCGACCGGCGCGCCCGACGCCAGCGCGGCCTCGGCCACGCACGGATGCTCCGTCGCGCTGACGATCAGCCGCTCGCAGCCGCCCTTCAGCGCGCTGACGATGGCCTGCGCATTGGACTCGGTCCCGCCCGAAGAGAATGTGATGGCGGTCGGATCGGCGCCGATCAGCTCGGCCACCTGCGCCCGCGCCGTCTCTATACGCGCCCGCGCCCGACGACCGGCGGCGTGCACCGCCGACGGATTGCCGTTGTCGGCCAAGGCCTTCGCCATGGCCTCCTGCACTTCCGGACGCACCAGACCCGAGGCGTTGTAATCCAGATAGACGCCGCTCATGCCGCCGCCTCCATGCCTGGAGCCAGCGTCCGGCGCCTCGCCCCCGTCCGGCGCAGCACCACGTCCTCCAGCGACACCGCCGCCAGATAGGCGTGGATTTCCGCGCCCAGGTCTTCCCACAGATCGTGGGTGATGCAGCGCTCGCCGCCCATCATGCAGCCGCGCGGCGTCCCGTGCGCGGCGCAGCGGGTGGCGCGTATCGGCTCGTCCACGGCCAGTACGATATCCGCCACCATGGTCACGTCCGCGCCCTGCGACAGGCGATAGCCGCCGCCCGGACCACGCACGCTCGACACCAGTCCGCTTTTGCGCAGACGGGCGAACAACTGCTCCAGATAGCTCAGTGAAATCTCTTGCCGGGTGGCGATTTCAGCCAGCGAAACAGCCCGCGCCTGCCCGGCGGCGTCGCGTCCGTTTCGGGCCAGATCGGCCATCGCCATCACGGCGTATCGTCCCTTGGTCGACAGACGCATCGCACACCTTCAAAATTCGCGCGCTTTTCGGGGCTCCTGTGCTAGAACCCGCGCCTTCGCAAAGGCGTCTGCACGCGCTGTGGACTTAGAAAGTCCTACTGGCGCGGTCAAGTATTACGCGACTGCGAAATGATGTTTGAACACGGGAATTTGCTCCGCCCATGCCTGAAGTCATCCTGCCCGGCGCCTCTGGTCGTATCGAAGGCCGCTATTCCCCGGGCAAGCGTCCGAACGCGCCGATCGCGCTGATCCTGCACCCGCACCCCAAGGCGGGCGGGCATATGAACAACCCGGTCGCGGTCACCCTGTACCAGCTGTTCGTGAAGCGCGGCTTCGCCACCCTGCGCTACAACAGCCGCGGCGTGGGCAAGTCGCAGGGCGAGTTTGACTCCGGTATCGGTGAACTGGCCGACGCCGCCACCGCCCTCGACTGGCTGCAGGCCAACAACCCCGCCGCCACCCAGACCTGGGTCGCCGGCTACCAGTTCGGCGCCTACATCGGCATGCAGCTTCTGATGCGCCGCCCCGAGACGGACGGCTTCATCTCGGTCTCGCCGCCGTCGAACATGTACGACTTCTCCTTCCTGGCGCCCTGCCCGGCCTCGGGCCTGTTCCTGCACGGCACGGCTGACACCATCGTCCCGCCTGTCGAGGTCGAGCGCGTCGTCAACAAGCTGCGCACCCAGAAGGGCATCGTCATCGACTACGAACTGGAAGAGGGCGCCAGCCACTTCTGGCAGGACCACATGGCCGCCGTCGAAACCCGCGTCGGCGCGTATCTGGACAAGCGTCTGGAAGAAAACCCGGCGTAAGGGGCTTCTGGCTGGATGAGCAAGAATGAAGGCGAACCGCTGGTCGCGGACCTGGGGTTCATTGTGGGCCGCCTGATACGCAATCTCCTCGCACCCTACGCACGCAAGAACTGCGTCCATTGCCAATCCAGCATCAAGGCTGCAGCCCGTGTGTGCAGGTATTGCAGCCGTGACGTAGCATAGGGCTATCCGCCGCTCCGCTCAGAAGCCCTCCCCCTCGATGGGGGAGGGTTGGGGTGGGGGTGGATGCAGGCGCTTGAAGACTGACCTCGCGAGGCGCAGTCGATCTCCCGCAAGATGCTCTTCACGTCGACAGCCAGCCCTCACCCCGATCCCCGGCCCTTCCCCGATCAAGGGGAAGGCAGCGGCGCAAAGCGCCAGGTGGATTTGCGTTCGTCCCGCGACCGGCCCGACCCTACGTCCAAATTTGACGCATCCGCATGGCAGACTGTGATCCGGTCTTTGACATTGCGGTGCGTGACGCCCCCCCGGGGTTGAGCACAGGCCTATGCCCCGCCGCACCGGAACTCGCCGCCCCCCGGCGTCGTGCCCAAGCCCCCTTAGGGTTGAATATGACCTCTCGCATCCGCTTCACGCGAAAAAGTGCACGATGTGCACTCCATTTTTTCTTGAGTGCACTTTTTCCCGTGTGCCGGGTCAGTGGTCGCCGTCCACTACCGCAACGGCGGAGGTCCGGTGCGCCCGCACGCACCAAAGGACGCTGACCACCATCATCACCATGGCGACGATCTCGATCACGGTCGGCCCCCGCCCCTCCCACAGATAGCCGTAGGCGAAGGCGAACAGGGTCTCGAACACGATCATCTGCCCCAGCATAGACAGCGGCAGCAGGCGGCTGGCCTGATTCCAGAAGGCGTTGCCGACGATGGAGGCCAGGATCGCCACCCCCATGCTGGCCGCCGCCAGCCGGGCCCACTGGTCACCGCTCTGGCCGCTGGCCTCGACCACCGCCGGGACGGCCAGCAACACGGCGAAACCGCCCGTCACCACGCCTGTAAGCAGTCATGGGCGCTGACCTGCGGCAGGCGCGCCATCCAGCGGCTGTTCCCGATCGCGTAGGCGGACCAGCTGACCAACGCCGCCAGCGCGCAGCCCAGACCGATCAGCACCTGCCCGACATCGCGGTTCAAGGCTTCGCGTGACAGGCTCTCCCAGCCGATCAGCCCGACCGCCAGCGCGGCCAGCAGGATCGGCGGCCCGACCTTGCGCAGCGGCGGCGCATCCCTGTCCTTCAGGCCCCAGACCGCCACCAGCACCGGCACCATGCCGACGATCAGGGCCGAGGCGGCCACGCCCGCGAAATGCACCCCGACCACCAGGAAGAGGTAGTAGACGATGTTCCCCGCCAGACTCAGCCAGGCCAGCGCGCGCCAAGCCTTCGCATCCAGCAGCGGCGCCACCTTGATCCAGCGCGGCGCCAGCAAGGCGGCGGCCAACAGGCCATAGGCCAGATAGCGCCCGGCGCTCATCAGCATGGGCGAGGCGTCCGGCGCGAACTTGGGCGCCAGGAAGACCAGCCCCCACATGGCCCCGGCCCCCAGGCCGCAGCCGACCCCGACCCCGACCAGACGTGTGTTCAAGCCCTGCATGACCCTGCCCTACCCCGCTCCGGCCTCGCGGCCAACCGGACAGAACAAAGCCCCGGCGCGCGAACGCCGGGGCTTCAGCGGCTCGATCCGGACGGGGTCAGGCGACCTCGACCGCCGCCTCCGCAGGTTCGGTCCGGATCATGTAGTCAAAGGCAGACAGCGCCGCCTTGGAGCCCTCGCCCATGGCGATGACGATCTGCTTGTACGGCACCGTCGTCGCATCACCGGCCGCGAAGATGCCCGGCTGGCTCGTCTCGGCCCGGTGGTCGATCTCGATCTCGCCGCGCGGCGTCAGGGCCACCGCCCCGTGCAGCCACTCGGTGTTCGGCACCAGACCGATCTGGACGAAGATGCCTTCCAGCTCGACGTCGTGGTGGCCGTCCGAGTTGCGGTCCTTGTACGACAGACCCGTCACCTTCTCGCCATCCCCATGGACCTCGGTGGTCAGGGCCGAGGTGATGATCTTCACGTTCGGCAGGCTGGCCAGCTTGCGCTGCAGCACCGCATCGGCCCGCAGCTCGCTGTCGTATTCGATCAGGGTCACATGGGCCACGATGCCCGCCAGATCGATCGCCGCCTCGACGCCCGAGTTGCCGCCGCCGATCACCGCCACGCGCTTGCCCTTGAACAGCGGTCCGTCACAATGCGGGCAATAGGCCACGCCCTTGTTCCTGTACTGCTCCTCGCCCGGCACGTTCATCTGGCGCCAGCGTGCGCCGGTCGACAGGACCACAGTTCGCGACTTCAGGCTGGCGCCGTTCTCCAGCACCACCTCATGCAGCCCGCCCGCGACCTTGGCCGGGATCAGTTTGGTCGCCTTCTGCAGGTTCATGATGTCCACCTCATACTCGCGGACATGCTGCTCCAGATGGGCGGCCAGCTTCGGCCCTTCGGTGTGCGGCACCGAGATGAAGTTCTCGATGGCCATGGTGTCCAGCACCTGACCGCCGAACCGCTCTGCGGCGATGCCGGTTCGGATGCCCTTGCGGGCCGCATAGATGGCGGCCGCCGCGCCGGCCGGACCGCCGCCGATGACCAGAACGTCGAACGGGTCCTTGGCCTTGATCTTCTCGGCCGCCTTGCTCTCGGCGCCCTTGTCGATCCTGGCGACGATCTGCTCCAGCTCCATCCGGCCCTGACCGAACAGCTCGCCGTTCAGGAAGACGGTCGGCACGGCCATGACCTTGCGCTCATCGACCTCGTCCTTGAACAGGCCGCCCTCGATGGCGACGTGCTTGATGCGCGGGTTCAGCACGCTCATCAGGTTCAGCGCCTGCACCACGTCCGGGCAATTCTGGCAGGACAGGGAGAAGTAGGTCTCGAAGAGGTAGTCGCCCTCCAGGTCCTTGACCTGCTGAATCACATCCTGCGCCGCCTTCGACGGGTGGCCGCCGACGTGCAGCAGGGCCAGCACCAGCGAGGTGAACTCATGCCCCAGCGGGATACCGGCGAAGCGCACGCCGATGTCGGTGCCCTTGCGGCGGATCAGGAAGCTGGGCTGACGCTCATCGTCATAGTCCCGGCCCATCTCGACCTTACCGTGCGAGACCGAGACGATCTCTTCCAGCAGCGCCTTCAGCTCCTGCGACTTGGGTCCGGCGCCCAGCGACGCGACCAGCTCCACGGTGTGGACGATGTTCTTGAGGTAGCCCTCGAGCTGGGTTTTCAGATTGGCGTCGAGCATCGGGGTCCTCACAAGGCTACGGGTTGGGCGCCGCCCTCAAGCCGCTACGGGCGAGAGCCGGACGCAAAAAGGCCGCGGGGACGGAAACGCTACTCACCCCGCGGCCTCTGCGGACGCCCGACGGATCGGGCGCCTGTGACCGGCGACGCTACTCACGCCGCCGCCGGTCGATGGGTGCGGTCTTCAGATCTTGCCGACGAGGTCGAGCGACGGCGCCAGGGTGGCTTCGCCTTCTTCCCACTTGGCAGGGCAGACTTCGCCCGGGTGAGCGGCGACGTACTGGGCGGCCTTGACCTTGCGCAGCAGCTCGGTCGCGTTGCGGCCGACGCCTTCGGAAGTGATTTCCATGAACTGGATCACCCCTTCGGGATCGACCAGGAAGGTCGCGCGGTCCGCCAGGCCGACGCCCGGACGCATGACGTCGAAGTTGTTGGTGATGGTGCCCGACTGATCGCCGACCATGAAGTAGTTGATCTTGCCGATGGCCGGCGACGAGTCATGCCAGGCCTTGTGGCTGAAGTGGGTGTCGGTCGAGACCGAGTACACCTCGACGTTCAGCTTCTGCAGGGTCGGATAGATGCCGGCCAGGTCTTCCAGCTCGGTCGGGCAGACGAAGGTGAAGTCAGCCGGGTAGAAGAAGAAGATGCCCCACTTGCCCTTCACATCGGCGTCCGAGATCTCGACGAATTTGCCTTCCTTGTAGGCGGTGGCCGTGAACGGCTTGAGGGCGGTGTTGATGAGGGCCATGCGGTGCATCCATGAGGCAGGAGTGGTTGGAGGCCCCTCTCCTATCCGAATCGAACACATCAGCCCAATCGTTTATTTGCAGGTGCACAATAAACTGCGTTTATACAAAAATCCGCAATAACACCAATCGCCAAGACGCCGGGACGTAGCACACCTGGCGCCCGCGCGCATGCCTGCGGGGAACCTCGCCTTCGGCGCTGCAGCACAGCGTGTCAGTACAGAAGGAAGGGTGCGCGGCTGGTCAGCCAGGCCTGCTCATCCGGCGTGGCGACGGCGTCCAGATCGTCCGGCGTCGAGGCCAGGTTATCGACCCACTCCCGCAGCGACGGGCCTCCGTTGATCACGTCGATCGGCAGCTTGCCGAAGGCGTATTCGTACGGGAAGTCGCGCCACAAATCGTAGTCGGGATACAGCCGCCGGATAGCCTTGAAGCCCAGCGCCTGCACCCGCCACGGCTGGAAGGCCTCGTGGTCATAGGCCGGGTCGTCGACGTGGATCTGGACGCCCGAGCACAGCTTGCCGACGTGCTTGTGGAACGTCGGCTCGAACCACATGTCGCGCAGCACACAGCCCTTCAGCCACTGGGGCGCGAAGGCCTTCATCTCGGCGATCACGGCCCGGGCGTCGATGTCCGGAGCCCCGAACAGCTCCAGCGGCCGGGTCGTGCCCCGCCCTTCCGACAGGGTCGCCCCCTCCAGCATGACGGTGCCCGCATAGGCGCGGGTCATGGAGACGTTCGGCGCATTGGGGCTGGGGTTGATCCAGCTGCGCTCATTCAGCGGCCAGCCGTAGCCGGGCGCCGCCTCGGGCTGCCAGCCCTCCATCTCGATGACGCGATAGGCCACATCCAGCCTGAAGTGGTCGATGAACCACAGGCCCATCTCGCCCAGCGTCATGCCGTGCCGCATCGGCATCGGCCCGGCGCCGACGAAGCTTTCCCAGCCCTCGACCAGCGTAGTTCCCTCGACCGGTCGCCCGGCGGGGTTCGGGCGATCCAGCACCCAGACCTCCTTGCCGTGCTCCGCAGCGGCTTCCAGCATGTAGAGCAGCGTCGTCACGAAGGTGTAGATGCGACACCCAACGTCCTGCAGGTCGATCAGGACCACGTCGAACGTGTCCATCCAGTCCGCCTGCGGCCGCCGGACCTCGCCGTACAGGCTGAAGACGGGGATGCCGTGCACCGGATCAGTATAGTCCGGGCTCTCCATCATATTGTCCTGCAGGTCCCCCTTCATCCCGTGCTGAGGGCCGAAGGCGGCGGTCAGCTCGATGTCCGGATGCGCCGCCAAGGCGTCCACGGCGTGGGTCAGGTCCTGCGTCGTCGACGCCGGATGCGCCACCAGCGCGACCCTGCGCCCCTTCAACGGCGCGCTCAGGGCGGGATCGGACAGCAGGCGGTCGAGACCGAACTTCATGGGAGTTCCAGAACGAAGGAGGCGGGGTGATGGAAGTCCGGCTTATCCGAAGGATGGGCCAGCGCCCAATAGGAGATGTGCCCTCGCCGGTCCTTGATTACGGCCGACAAGCCTACCTGGCCGGTAAAGCCGACCGGCAATTCCACCCGGGCCTCCAGGCCAACGAGGTCCTTCGCGCCATCCAGCCCCAGGACGGTCGCGACCTCGTCCGCATCACGCATCCCGCTTCGCGGCGCACTGAACGCATAGGAAGCCCACCGCCCCGAAGGCGACAGGTTGTACTCCCGATAGCCATCGTCGGTCCGGACGAAGACCTCCATGCAGGTGTGCCGCCAGAGTTCGTCAGCCCGCGCCTGCGGTTCCGGCGCGGGCCAAGCGACCTCGTCCACCTCGCCCTCGACTACGTAACGCAGCCACAGCACAGCACCGTCTCGCTCAAGCTGGACCTCGACCGCGTTGATCGGTCCGTCCGCCGTGGAAGGATGAGGCAAAAGGGTCGCGCGCATCCTTCACCGATACCCCGCCCTTGACGTCGGTCAACCGCTACGGCTACCCAGACCCCCATGTTCGCCCGCGCCACCAATGTCGGCCTGTATTACCGCCCCTCGATCTGATCGAGCGGCCCGCGAACCCCTGTGCCGCATACAGCCGGCGCAATCCCCACAAGACGCTCGCCGGCTTCCCTGCTAACGGAGCCCTCATGAGCGAACCGACCTTCAAGTCCGACTTCCTGCGCACCCTTCAGGCGCGCGGCTACATCCATCAGATCACCCACCCCGTCGAACTGGACGAGGCGGCCTCGAACGGCGTGGTGTCGGCCTACATCGGCTTCGACGCCACCGCGCCGAGCCTGCACGTCGGCAGCCTGATCCAGATCATGATGCTGCGCCGCCTCCAGCAGGCTGGGCACAAGCCTGTGGTCCTGATGGGCGGCGGCACCACCAAGGTCGGCGACCCCACCGGCAAGGACGCTTCGCGCCCGCAACTGACCGACGAAGCCATCCGGGCGAACATCGACGGCATCCAGCGGGTCTTCGCCAAATTCCTCACCTTCGGCGACGGCCCGACCGACGCCGTGATGGTCAACAATGACGAATGGCTCTCGCAGTTCGGCTACATCCAGTTCCTGCGCGACTTCGGCGCCCACTTCACCATCAACCGGATGCTGGCGTTCGACTCGGTCAAGCTGCGCCTTGAGCGCGAGCAGCCGATGACCTTCCTCGAGTTCAACTACATGCTGATGCAGTCGGTGGACTTCCTGGAGCTGAACCGCGCCCGCAACGTGACGCTGCAGATGGGCGGCTCGGACCAGTGGGGGAACATCACGTCGGGCGTCGATCTGGTCCGCCGCGTAGATCAGAAGGCCGCCTTCGGCCTGACCACCCCGCTGCTGACTACGGCTTCGGGCGGCAAGATGGGCAAGACGGCGCAGGGCGCCATCTGGCTGAACGCCGAGCAACTGAGCCCCTACGACTACTGGCAGTTCTGGCGGAACGTCGATGACGCCGACGTGGGCAAGTTCCTGCGCCTGTTCACTGACCTGTCGCTGGACGAGATCGCCGCGCTGGAAGCCCTCGAAGGCGCGCAGATCAATGATGCCAAGAAGGCGCTGGCAGACGCCGCCACAACGATGCTGCACGGCGCCGAAGCCGCCGCGACCGCTCGAGCCGCGTCCGAGAGCGCCTTCGAGAAGGGCCAGCTGTCCGCCGACCTGCCGACGGTCGAGATCGCTCGTGACGAAGTCATCGGCGCCATGCTGGCCGCCGTCGCGACCAAGGCCGGCCTGACCGCCTCCAACGGCGAGGCCCGTCGCCTGGCCCAAGGCGGGGGCCTGCGTCTGAACGATGAGGCCATCGCCGACGGCGCCCGTCTGATCGAGGACGCCGACGTCAACGCCGACGGCGTGTTCAAGCTGGCAGCCGGCAAGAAGAAGATCGTTCTGGTGAGGCCCGTCTGATGACCGAGATCGTGGAAGGCATGAAGGCCCCGGCCTTCGACATGGCCACCGCCGGTGGCGGGCGGGTTTCTCTGGACGCCCTGAAGGGCAAGACGGCGGTGCTGTACTTCTATCCGAAGGCCGATACGCCCGGCTGCACCAGCGAGGGGCAGGACTTCTCGGCCCTGTCGGCTGAGTTCGACGCGGCGAACGCCGTGGTCATCGGCGTCTCGCGCGATCCCGTGAAGAAGCTGGACCGCTTCGGCGCCAAGTATGATCTCAAGGTCGTTCTGGCCTCGGACGAGCCCGGCGACGTCACCGAAGCCTGGGGCGTCTGGGTGATGAAAAAGCTGTACGGCCGCGAGTATATGGGCGTGGAGCGGGCCACCTTCCTGATCGACGGCGACGGCGTGGTCCGCGGTATCTGGCGCAAGGTCTCGGTCAAGGGGCACGCCGCCGAAGTGCTCGACGCCGCACGATCCCTATGAGCCCGGATCAGCTGCCGCGCCGACAGATGTAACTGGCGTTACAGGACCACGACACTCGCCTGAAAAGCGAAAAACCGGAACGAATACCGACGTTCTTCGCGTGAAGACCATCCAGCGTGGTTAACAAGTCGTGAAGAGACTTGTCGTCTTCCCGCAGTCGTGGCTCATAACGGGCCGGGCGTGGGGGCGTTTGTGTATGATTGAGCACGAAACCGAGGGCAGACGGTCGCTGATCGGGCGCTGGTTCCCGACGCGCTATCTCTACCTTCGCAACGGTGATGACGTGAAGGCCTGGGCGCTGACACCCGGCCGGCAGATGCTGGGCGCTGTCGGCGCGATCGTTTTCAGCGGCTGGTTTCTGATCGCGTCGGGCGGCTTCGCCCTCGATATGGTCCGCCAGAGCGAAGCCGACCGGAACGTCGCGCGCAGCCGGGCCTCCGCAGAACGCCTGAACGCTGACCTGCAGGCCCGTCTGGACAGCGCCGTGATCCGGATGAGCACCAGCTCGGGCTCCATCGACGAAATGGCTCATATGGTCGAGCGCCGCCACGCCGCCCTGACCCGGGTCATGACCCTGTTCCACGGCGTCGACGGTGCTCAGGCGGCCCTGACCCCGGCCCCGGCGCTGAATCCCGACCGCAGCACGCCACTGCAACGGGTCGTGGCCGTGCGGATGGATCAGGAGCGTCTGATCGCCCGTGCCGAGACCGTAGCCAGCAGCCGGGCCGAACGCCTGCGTCTGGCCTTCCGTCTGGCTGGATTGAACCCCGCCGCCTACGCGCCTCGCGACGCCGCGTTGGGCGGACCGCTGATCGAAGCCCGCGATCCGCGCGCACTCGGGGCCGTTCTGGACGTGGACGAGGCCTTCGCTGTTCGCATCCAGCATGCGGCGGACAATCTGACCGACATGCGTCTGCTGGCCGACGCCGCCGAGGGCTTGCCGTTCCGGCGGCCGACGTCGGCGCGCACCACCTCCGGCTACGGCGTGCGCTTCGATCCCTTCAACGGCCGCCCCGCCGTACATCAGGGACAGGATTTCGCCGCGCCCCTGAACACGCCCATTTACGCCACGGCTCCCGGAATCGTGTCTTTTGTCGGCGTCCGTTCAGGGTATGGCAACGTCGTTGAGATAGACCACGGACGCGGTTTCAAGACCCGTTTCGCCCATCTGAACTCCATGGCCGTGCGAGCGGGCCAGCGTGTCACGCTTGGCCAACGCGTCGGCGCCATGGGTACGACCGGACGCTCCACCGGCGTTCACCTGCACTATGAGGTGTGGATGAACGGCCGCCCGCAAAACCCCGCCCGCTTTATCAGAGCCGGAGACCAACTTGTTCAACAAGACTAAATCCCCCGCCCCGCAGCCCCAGTCGCGTTCTGACTCCGGCTCCTCGATCCCGCCGCTGCCGGATCTGCCCGCCCCGGGCGGCGTCCCCGCACCGGCCGCCGCGCCGCGCGCCGCCGCTGCGCCTGCCGTCGCCCCGCGCGGTCTTTCGACCCTGTCGTCGGACCTACAGTTCGAAGGCAACGTCTCCGGCGCCGGCGATCTGCAGATCGACGGTCAGGTGAAGGGTGACGTCCGCGTCGGCCGTCTGATCGTCGGCGAGACCGGCGCGGTTGAGGGCAATGTCTCGGCGGATTACGTCGAAATCCGCGGCCGCGTCGTCGGCGGCGTGTCCGGCAAACAGGTCAAGCTGATCGCCACCGCCTATGTCGACGGCGACATCACCGCCGAACAGCTGTCGATCGACATCGGCGCCTACTTCCAGGGCCGCGTCCTGCAAGGTCGCCGCGAAGCTCCGGCGCCGACCACCCCGGCTCCGGCGCCGCGCCCGGTCGAACCGGCTCCGCAAGTCATCGACATGAAGCCCCCCGCCGCCTGAGGCGACTGAAGGCTCAAATGAAAAGGCCCCGGATCACTCCGGGGCCTTTTGCTTTGTATGTTGGCGGCTGAACGGACCTAGTCGACCGTCGAGCCGCGCGTCTCGCCGACCCGGGCGGCCAGCGCGGCGCCCATGAAGGCGTCCAGATCGCCGTCGAGGACGCCCTGGGTGTCCGAGGTTTCCACGTTGGTCCGCAGGTCTTTGACCATCTGGTACGGCTGCAGGACGTAGGAACGGATCTGGTGGCCCCAGCCGATGTCGGTCTTGGCGTCAGCCAGCGCCTGCGCGGCGGCCTCACGCTTCTGCAGCTCCAGCTCGTACAGACGGGCGCGCAGCATCTTCCACGCCTGTTCGCGGTTCTGGTGCTGCGAACGACCCGCCTGACAGGCGACGACCGTATTGGTCGGCACGTGGGTAAGACGCACGGCGGAGTCTGTCTTGTTGATGTGCTGACCGCCCGCGCCCGATGCCCGGTAGGTGTCGGTGCGCACGTCGGACGGGTTGATATCGATCTCGATGGCGTCATCGACCACCGGCGACACCCCGATGGAGGCGAAGCTGGTGTGACGCTTGGCGGCGGCATCATAGGGACTGATGCGGACCAGACGGTGCACACCCGATTCCGACTTCAGCCAGCCATAGGCGTTGGGGCCGGTGATCAGGATGGTGGCGGACTTGATGCCCGCCTGTTCGCCCGCTTCCTCGGCCTCGATCTCGACCTCATAGCCGTGAGCGCGGGCCCAGCGGCTGTACATGCGCAGCAGCATGCCGGCCCAGTCGTTGGACTCCGTGCCGCCGGCGCCGGAATTCACTTCCAGATAAGCGTCATTGCCGTCGGCCTCGCCAGACAGCAGGGCCTCCAGTTCGGCGCGGGCCGCGCGGTCCTTGATAGCCTTCAGGTCGGCGCGCGCACCGTCCAGAGCGGCCTCGTCACCTTCCTCATCGGCCATGTCGGCCAGCATGACCCCGTCCTCGAGGCCCTGCTCCATTTCCTTGACGGCGTTGACCTGGGCCTCGAGCCGCGAGCGATCACGGCTGACGGCCTGGGCCTGTTCGGGATTGTCCCAAAGCGTCGGGTCCTCGACCCGCGCGTTCAGCTCATCGAGCTTTCGAAGTGCGACATCCCAGTCAAAGACGCCTCCTGAGCAGAGCGATGCTCTGCTCGATGTCGGCCTTCATGGCCTCGACATCCGGTCTCATCGCGAACTCCTGCGATCCAAAGTGAGCGGCGGACATAAAGCGCGCCGCGGCAAAGGGGAAGGGCCGGTCGCCCTGCCCTAGTACAGACCGTCCAGATCGGCTGCCGGTTCCTTGCGGGGGGGCGGTGGGGTCGTGGGCGGCGGGGTGTTCGGAGTCGGTTGGCCGCTGGCCTCCTCCTCCTCGCGACGGATGATGTCCGTATAGTTCTGCGGTCCGGTCGGGACTTCCGGCCGCGGGGCCTCTTCCTGCTGGCGACGCTCGGTGCCGGGACGGAAAGCTTCCTCGATGCCGTTCACGGTGCGGAAGACCGCGTTTTTCGGTCGGACAAAGGGACGCGCCGGACGCTCACGCAGGGCGACCTGCATGAACTCGTTGAACACCGGCACCGGGCCGGTGGCGCCGGTCTCGCCCGAGCCCAGCGGCCGGTTGTCGTCAAAGCCGATAAAGACCCCCACGACAATGTCCGACGAGAAGCCGACGAACCATGCCGAGCGATACTCGTTGGTCGTGCCGGTCTTGCCGCCGACCCAGCGGCCGAGGCCACGAGCGCTGGCGGCGGTGCCGCGCTGGACCACGCCTTCCAGCATCGACGCGACCTGATAGGCGGTGATCGGGTCGATCACCTGCTCGCCGCGCGCATCGAGACGGGGCGATTCCTGACCGCTGAACGCCCTGCCGCAATCGCGGCAACGGCGCTGGTCAGCGCGGAAGATGGTCTCCCCATCCCGGTCCTGCACCATTTCGATCAGATAGGGATTCACCCGGCGGCCGCCGTTGACGAAGGCGGCATAGGCTGCGGTCAGCTGATAGGGCGTGGTTTCACCGGCCCCCAGCGACACCGACAGGTTCGGCTCCATCTTGCCGACACCCATCTTGTCCGCCAGCGAGACGACATTCTTCATGCCGACATCCTGCGCCAGACGAACGGTCATGACGTTGCGCGACAGCTCCAGGCCGCGACGCAGGGTCTGCGGACCGTAGTATTCGCGGCTGTAGTTCTCAGGGCTCCAGCGCGTGCCGTTAGCTCCGCCCGCGAAGCTGATCGGCGCGTCCAGAACGATCGACGCCGGGGTGTAATCCCCCTCCAGCGCGGCCGCATACACAAACGGTTTGAACGCCGAACCCGGCTGGCGACGAGCCTGCGTCGCACGGTTGAAGCTGCTGAGCGCATAGGAATAGCCGCCGACCATAGCGAGCACCCGCCCCGATTGGGGCTCGATGGCCACCAGCGCGCCGTTCACGCGCGGCACCTGCTTCAAGGCGTATTGACCGCCGGTGCGTTCAACAAAGATCAGATCGCCGCGCTTCAGCGGACGGTTGGCGTTGGCCCATGCGGCGTCCCCGGTGATCAGATAGCCGACGCGGTCATCCTTGGCGCTTCGGACACGGACGCTGTTGCCCGCGACGTTCTCCACACCCGCGGCTTCCCAGCTCCGGCGCTCTGGCGGACGGGTGCCGCGCAGGGCTTCCTCCTGCCAGCCTTCAGCGAACTCGGTCGTGCCCCATGCCCCGCGCCAACCGTGGCGGCGGTCGTAGTTCTCCAGCCCTTTCATCAGGGCGTCGCGCGCGGCGGACTGCAGCTTCGGATCCAGCGTCGTGCGCATGTAATAACCGCCGCGGTTCACCTCTTCGGCGCCGAACTGGCGGATGGCCTGACGGCGCGCCTCCTCGACGAAGAAGTCTGCATCCGCGTACTCGGCCCGACGGGGCGCATCCTGCGCGACGAGAGGGCGCGCGCGCGCGGTCGCGACCTGTTCCGGCGTCAGGAAGCCGTTCTCGCCCATCTCGCCCAGCACCCAGTCCCGACGGCCCTTGGCCGCGCCCGGGTGGCGCTTTGGATGATAATTGTTTGGTCCCTTGGGCAGGGAGGCGAGGAAGGCTGCCTCGTCCGGCGTCAGCTGATCCAGCGACTTGCCGAAATAGTTGAACGCCGCCGCGGCCACCCCGTAGGAGCGATAGCCGAGGAAAATCTCGTTCAGATAGAGTTCCAGAATCTGCTGCTTGGACAGCGTCGCCTCAAGCCGGTTGGCGAGGATCGCCTCCTTCACCTTGCGGTTCAGGCTGGATTCGTTGGTCAGCAGGACGTTCTTGGCGACCTGCTGGGTGATGGTCGAGCCGCCTTCCAGACGCCGACCGGTGGCCGCATTGAAGACGTTCTTGAACATGGCACGGCCCAGACCGGACACGTCGATGCCGCCGTGCTCGAAGAAGCGACTGTCCTCGGCGGACAGGAAGGCCTGAATCACAGGCAGGGGAATTTGCTCATAGGGCACATAGATTCGGCGCTCATCCGAGAACTCGCCGATCAGGGTGCCGTCACCCGCGTAAACCCGCGTCGCCGTGGCCGGGCGGTAGTCCGCCAACTCGGACGCATCCGGCAAATCGTGGAACAGCCAGGCAGCGTAAACTGTGACGACCAGGCCCGCCAGGGTGATCGCGCCCAGCAGGCCGAGGCCCGCGAGCACGAACCAACGCTCGGCGATCTTGAGACCCTTGATGTTCGGAAGGCGCGGCTGCGGCATGACGCCGGTTTAGCCCGCGTCGGTGACGCCCGCCAGAGGCGCCGTTGCGGTGGCGGTGCGACGTTCGATCTCCTGTCGCGCCGCGGCCACGACATCGGCGTCCATGTCCGACTGCCCGGCCATCCATCGCAGATAGTCCCCCGGAGCGTCCGCCCAGCGGCTTCCCCGGTGTTTGCCGAACGGAATTGTGACCAGTCGACGGGGCTCCCGGGTCCACTGGATCATCTGCTCGACGGTGGCTTCCTTCAGCAGATCCATCAGCAGGTGAGCCGTCACCCAGGCGTCCGGCCCCGCCCGATGAGCCGGATTGGCCAGCGCGGGGTCCAGCCTCAGCTGTCGCCAGTAGCGCAGCACCTGATTGGAATGCCCCGGCGCTTGCGGCCAGACCGCCTTGGCCGAGCGAACCGTACAAATCCACGGCAAACCGCCGTGGGCGGTGTCCGCGATGAAGCCGCGTTCAAAGTTGGCGGCATGCGCCACCATGACATCCGCGGGCTCGGCGAACATCTCGCGCAGCGCATATTCATCACAGTGCGCGTCGTCAGGGCCGAAATCATCGGGCGTGATGTGGTGCACCGCCATAGCATGCACCGAAATCTCACCCCGAGGCCGGAACAGCTTCGTCACGGGCGGCAGAGCGCGCCAGCCCTCTCCTTCCGGCACGACATCCACGATGCCGACCTCGATAATCTCGGCGGTCCGGTCTCCACCGGTGGTTTCCAGGTCCACGACACGCAGGCGCATGGGCGGAAAGATAGGCGCTCAACGTCCAGGACGCGACAGCATCCTTCAGGGGCGGCCGGCGCCGTCTCCGGTCGAGGCCATCTGAAGCGCGCCGGTCGGGGCGGCGAAATAGCCGTCGATGCCCGCAGCCACGGCCCGCATGAGCCGACGGCGCGCGCGCGGATCGGTGAGCAGACGCTCATCCTCGGGGTTGGTGATGTAGCCCATCTCCAGGAGCACGGCGGGCACATCCGGCGACAGCAGCACCGCCAGACCGGCATCCCGATGACTGCGGCGCAGCAGCGGATGGTCCGCCTGCTCGATCTCGCCCAACAGGCTGCGCGCCAGCACCGCCGAACGGTTCTGGGTCGCACGCTGGGTCATATCCAGAAGAATACGGTCCACCGAGGCGTCCCGGCCCGGCAGATTGAGGCTTCGGTGCCAGTTTTCATCACGTGTGATCTCACGCACAGCGCGGCCGGCGCCCTGTTCCGACAAGGTGTAGACACTGGCGCCGCGCGTGGCCGGATCGGCGATGGCGTCGGCGTGCAGCGAGATAAACAGGTCCGCCCCTGCCTGACGGGCGATGGCCGGACGGCGATTCAGACCGACATAGACGTCGCTATCCCGCGTCAGACGGACCCGATAACGCCCCGAACGCTCCAGTTCCTGCTTCAGGACGAGCGCGGCCGCCAGGGTGACTTCGCTTTCCCTCGCATGCGCGCCCTGGGCGCCCGGGTCACGGCCGCCGTGTCCGGCGTCGATATAGATCAGAGGGCGTTGGGCCGGACGCGGCGCGGCGCGGGGCGCGTTCCGCGAGGCGGTCGGCGCCCGACCGGTCGCCTTCAGGTCGATGACATAGCGGTAGTGGTTCACGCCGTCGCCCGGCGGCAGCAGGAAGCGGCGCTCGATCTCGGCGCTGACGGCCAGATCCAGCTCGACACGCGACGCGCCGCCGGAACCCGCCACCCGATAGCCGCGCACCAGTCCCAGACCGTTGCCGGACATGCCGCGCGGCGCGGCGACGCCGGACAGGGCGACGACCACACGCCCGTCGGCGCCCGGCTGGATCACCTGCCCGCGAGAATTACGATCCAGATCAACCACGACACGGGTTCGCTCGGCATCGCCGCCGAAACGCACGCGAATGACTTCGCCCATGGCGCCGGACGCCAGTCCACGGCCGGCGATCAGCACGGCGACGCAGAAAACGATGAAGGCGAGCGCCGTCATCGTCCACTCACGGACGCCCCAATGCGAAAGCCTGACACGCAACGAGGCGCTCATGGACGCGGACAACCCACCATTCTGATCGCTCCCATCCTGCACGAACGTCGTCGCCAACGGGTTAAGGCCGATGCGACTTTTAATTCACGTTTCCAGTGACTATGCTTTGTCCGCTCGCGAATGATCGCGTCCACCCGCTCTGCCGGGTCCGGGACGCGCCCTCCTCTCGGCGCTACTTTCACTGATCCGAAGATCGACCGGCCGTCAAAGACGCCGACGATCCGACGAACCGGGCCCGCAACGCCGCCTTACCGAGGCGCGGAAGGGTCCAGGACCGAACCGACCCATGGGCGCATACGCCAGCCTCAACCTCCGGTCAGATGTGACCGACTTCGCCCGCGGCGCTCGCCGTGGCGACGAGGCATCGACGGCCCGCGCCAACCCCACACCCATTCGGCGAGCCGCCGCGTCCCTCAGCCACGCGCTGACAGGACCGGCCCGAGCGCGCCAGAGAGAGACTACCGATGTCAAAGACCATGTTGATCGATGCGGCGCACGCGGAAGAAACCCGCGTCGCGATCGTCGAGGGCCGTCAGGTCGAGGAATTCGACTTTGAATCCCGCGCGAAGCGCCAGCTTCGCGGCAACATCTATCTCGCCAAGGTCACCCGCGTAGAGCCCAGCCTGCAGGCTGCGTTCGTCGAATACGGCGGCAATCGCCACGGCTTCCTGGCCTTCAACGAAATCCATCCGGACTATTATCAAATCCCGGTCGCCGACCGTGAAGCGATCATGGCCGAGGCCCACTCGGACGACGACGACCACGACGACCTGGGCCGCGACAGCGACGACGGCGATCACGAAGGCGGTCTGGCCGATGAGGAGCGCCTGAAGCGCCGCCTGATGCGTCGCTACAAGATCCAGGACGTCATCAAGCGCCGTCAGATTCTGCTTGTGCAGGTCGTCAAGGACGAGCGCGGCGGCAAGGGCGCGGCCCTGACCACCTGGCTTTCGCTCGCCGGTCGCTACTGCGTCCTGATGCCGAACACCGGCAAGGGCGGCGGCATCTCACGCAAGATCACCAACACTTCGGACCGCAAGCGCCTGAAAGCCGCAGCGGCCGCCCTGCATGTGCCGCAGGGCATGGGCCTGATCATTCGCACCGCCGGGGCCAAGCGCACCAAGGCCGAGATCAAGCGCGACTACGAATACCTGCTGCGCCTGTGGGAGACGATCCGCGAGACGACCCTGTCGTCCAACGCGCCGGCGTTGATCTACGAGGAAGAAAACCTGGTCCGCCGCGCCGTGCGCGATATGTTCGACAAGGATTTCGACGGCATCCAGGTCGAGGGCGTGCAGGGCTTCAAGGAGGCGCGCGATTTCATGCGGGTGCTGATGCCCTCGCAGGCGAAGAAGGTGCACCTCTATCAGGGTTCGCGCCCGCTGTTCGCCTCGAACGGCATTGAAGAGACCCTGACCCAGATCCACCAGCCGATCGTCAACCTGAAGTCCGGCGGCTATCTGGTGATCAACCAGACCGAGGCGCTGGTCGCCATCGACGTCAACTCGGGCCGCGCCACCAAGGAACGCAACGTCGAGGCCACGGCCTTCAAGACCAATATGGAGGCGGCCGCCGAGGCCGCCCGCCAGTTGCGTCTGCGCGACCTCGCCGGCCTGATCGTCATCGACTTCATCGACATGGATGAAGGCAAGAACAACCGCGCCGTCGAGAAGGTGCTGAAGGACGCGCTGGCCAAGGACCGCGCCCGCATCCAGATGGGCCGCATCTCGGGCTTCGGCCTGATGGAAATCAGCCGCCAGCGCCGTCGTCTGGGCGTGATCGAGGGCGCCACCGAGATCTGTCCTCACTGTCAGGGCGCCGGTCGTATCCGCTCCGCGGAAAGCGCCGCCCTCGTCACCCTGCGCGCGGTCGATATCGAGGCCGGCAAGAACGGTGCGGGTTCGGTGAACCTGCGCGTCTGCACGGCTGTGGCCCTCTACATTCTGAACCACAAGCGCGACTATCTGCAGAGCCTGCTGGTCCAGCGCGGCCTGAACGTGGTCATTCTTATCGATGACACCCTCGGCCAGGGCGAAAGCACGATCGAGCGGACGGAGACGAACGAGGACTTCACCCCTCCGGAAAGCGCCGAGCCATTCGTCGATCTGGATGATGACTTCGACGACAGCGCCTGGGCCGAGGACGAAGACGAGGACGAAGACGAAGTCATCGAGGACGATGAGGACGAAACCGACCTTGAGCGTGAGGACGAGGACGACGACCAACCCCGCGAACGCGCCGAGCGTCACGACGGTGAACGTGGTCGCGGTCGCGGCCGGCGCCGCCGCGGCGGACGTCGCGAGGAGACCGAAGGCACGGAAGAGTCCGCTCCGGCCCTGTCGGCTGACGATGAGGACGACGGCGAAGGTGGTCGCCGCCGTCGCCGTGGCCGCCGTGGAGGTCGCCGGATGCGGGAGGAAGGCGCATCGACCGAGCGCGACTCCTTCTTCTGGGTCCGTGGCCGCACTCCGTCGCTGGACGATCCCTATGTCTGGTTCGACCCGATCAATCCGGAACGCGCCCCTCGCGCCGAGAAGGCTTCTGAAACCACCGCATCTGATGTCGAAGAAGTCGTCGGCGAACGCCCCGAGGGGGAAGTCGGCGGCGAACGTAGCGGACGGTCCCGTCGCCGGCGCGGTCGTGGTCGCGGCCGGGATCGCGGCGCCGAGGGCGGCCTGACCCACGAGGTCAAGGTCGAGACCCGCGCCACCAGCGAAGGCATGCCCGCCGACGGTTCGCCCGACACCCCGTCGGCCGTGATCATCCCGGACGCCGAGGTTCAGGCTGTCGAAGCCGAGACCGCTCCGGTCGTCGCGGAAGAGCCCAAACGTCGTCGGGTGCGCCGCAAGGTGTCCGCCTCGGCGACTCCGGCCTCTGACGAAGCCCCGCTTTCGACGGTCGAGCCGAACGAAATCGAGCCCGTCGGCGAGCCCGTCCTGCTGGACGTCGCCCTGAACGAGGTCGTGACGCCGGAGCCTGAAGCCGTGGCGGAAACCGTCGCCGAGCCGATCCCGGCCGCGGTCGTGGAGGCCGTCGAACCGCCGAAGCCCGAGGTCGACGTCGCCGCCCTGATCGCGGAAGACCCGAACCAGATCGCCGCTCCGCCCGAAAAGCCGAAACGTGGGTGGTGGCGCCGCTGAAAGGCCGCGATTAGGTTGTGACCATCACAACGGACGGGGGCGTCCGGGTCCACAGGAGTTCAACATGAGCTGGCTGTCTCGAAACGCCGCCCGTCTGATCGGTGCAACCGCCGTCGCCAGTGTGATTCTGGCGACGGCGTCGCCCGCCTCGGCCCAGAGCGCCATTCGCGACACCGAGATCGAAGCGATCATCCACGAATGGTCCGATCCGGTGTTCACGGCCATGGGGCTGGAACCGTCCGAGATCGAAATCCTGCTGATCAACGAGAACGATCTGAACGCCTTCGCCACGCGGGGGCGGATCATGGGGCTGAACACCGGTCTGATCCTGCGGACCCGAAATCCCAACGAACTGCTCGGCGTCATCGCGCACGAGGCGGGACACATAAAGAATCGCCACACCCTGCGTGACGGGGCGCAGCAAGCAGGCATGCAGCCCCTGCTGATGACCATGGCGCTGGGCGCGCTGGCCATCGCCGCCGGAGCGCCGGACGCCGGCGCCATCCTGATCGGCAACAGCCAGTATTTCGGCACGCTCAGCGCGTTGCGCTATATGACCCACCAAGAAGGCGAGGCCGACAACACCGGCGCCCGCGCGCTGGAGCGAGCCGGCGAGTCCGGGCGCGGCCTGCTGACCTTCTTCGAAAACTTCCGTTCGCAGGAAGTCTTCTCGGACGCCCGCCGCTACCCCTACTTCCGTAGCCACCCGCTGTCCTCGGACCGGATCGAGAACCTGCGCCGTCTGGTGGCGGAACAGTCGAACTACAGCCATCAGGACAGCCCAGAGCGACTGGCCCAGCACGCGCTGATCCTGGCCAAGATCCACGCCTTCATGGACGCGCCGAACGCCACCCTGCGCGACTATCCGGAAACAGACGTCTCGCTTCCGGCCCGTTACGCTCGCGCCATCGCCTGGTATCGGGATGGCCAGACGGAGCGGGCCCTCACCGCTGTCGATGTGCTGCTGGCCGAGCAGCCGGTGAACCCCTATTTCTGGGAGCTGAAAGGTCAGATCCTGTTCGAGGAAGGTCGCCCGGCCGAGGCCATCGGCGCCCACCAGCGCTCGGTCGATCTGAAGCCCGACGCCCCCCTGCTCCGTATCAATCTGGCGCACGCCATGATCGAAACCCACGAGGCCGAACAAATCACCCTCGCGGTGGACCAGCTCAAGCGCGCGACCGCGCTGGAGCCGGACAACACCATGGGCTGGCGTCTGCTGTCCCAGGCCTATGCGACCCAAGGCAAGGAAGGCGAAGCCCGTCTGGCTTCGGCTGAAATGTATTTCGCCATGGGCGCCGAGACCCAGGCCACCCAGTTCGCCCTGCGCGCCCGCGACATGCTGACGCCGGGATCGGCCGACTGGACCCGCGCGATGGACATCGTGTTCGCTTCAGGCGCCACCCAGGATGACGTGGACGCCGTCGACCGCCGCAACAGCCGCAATCGCCCGGTTGTTGTGCCCGCCTCCAGCTGACCTTCCGGAAAACCGCATGACCGACGAGACGCCCGCCCCGCCCCCCGCCACCTCCGCCCTGTCTCGCCTGACCAAGGGGCCGGGCATCGGTCTGGCGGCGTTGGCGGTGTCCGTGGCGGCGCTGGCTCTGGCGGTCGCGCCCTATTTCGGCGCCGGCGGATCGGATGCCCAAATCCGCAACTACCTGCTGAACCATCCCGAAATGCTGCAGGAGATGAGCCAGGCCCTGCAGATCAAGCAGAACACCGAACTGTCGGATTCGATTACCCGTCGCGCTGCGCTGAGTCCCGCGCTTCTGGCCGCCGACGCCCGCGACGCCGCCTTCGGGCCGGTAGACGCCAAGGTCACGGTTGTGGAGTTCTTCGATTTCCGATGCCCCGGCTGCAAGGCGACCGCGCCGGAAATCCTGCGCATCATGCAGGCCAATCCGGATGTGCGTTTCGTCTTCAAGGACTGGCCGATCCTCGACCGCGGCGACCCGTCCGGCCCGTCGCACTACGCCGCCCGCGCGGCGCAGGCGGCCCATGATCAAGGCAAATACCTGCCGGTTTTCCGGGCCCTGATGGCCGAGGGTGATCTTAACGAGGAGTCGATCAACGCCATTCTGGCCGCGAATGGCGTGACGCTGGACGCGGCTCGCGCGGCGATGGCCAGCCCGGAAATGACCCGTCATCTGGTCGATACGGACACGGCGGCGATGGCCCTGGGCCTGCAGGCGACCCCGACCTTCATCATCAACGGCCGCGCCATCGCCAGCATCCAGCCGGACGCGCTCGAGGCGGCGATACGGGAGGCCAGGGCCCGCGCCCGCTAGGACGCCCACCCCGGTCAGGCCAGCTTCAGGTCCATCGCTCCGCCGATCCATTCGATCCGCGACCTACGGCGCGCCTCCGCCGCGGCGGCTGGATCGCCCAGCGCGGCTTCGGCCTCGGCCAGCACGAAGTAGCTGTAGGGGTCATTGGGCCAGTCCTCGAGCAGTTCCAGCACCTTGGCCTTCGCCCCCGCCGCATCGCCCTTCAATAGCAGGGCGGCGGCCAGACTGCGGCGCGTCGGGAACCAGATGATCGGCGGATCGCCACCCTCCTCGCCCTGGCCCTGAATGGCGGCGGCGGCGCCGTAGGCCTCGGCGGCCGCGTTCCAGTCGCCCTCGATCATGGCCGCGCGACCTTCAAGAACGCGCTGGAAGACCTCGGTGAACCGGCTTCCCATCGCCGCCGGCCCCTCGGTGGGCATGCCTTCCCGCAGGGCCGCGATGGCAGCGGCTTCGGCTCGAACGGCGGCGGCGTCGTTGGCCCGGGCGGCAGCCTCTCCGCGCGCGTATCGCCACCCCGCCCGCTGGACCGGGCGCCCCTCGGGCGGTTCCGTCAGCGTCGCGAGTTGATCCGGCGTTCCATAACGACCGAACATGGCATAGGCGTTATTCGCCATCGCTTGCGGCCAGGGTGAATTCATCCGCGGATCGTCGCCCAGCACCGTCAGGAAGCGGTTGGCCAGCATCAGCCCCTGCTCCGCTCCGCCGGACATCAGGGCGCCGCCCATGCCGAAATGGATGTTGTGGCCATGCAGCGGCATGCCCTTCACCCCGCCGGGCGGCCGCGCCAGCTCATCGTAACGCTGGTCCAGAGCCACGGCGTTGACGTTCGATATCATCGCATCGCGGTAGCGACCCACACGGAAGAAGGTGTGGGACGGCATGTGCACCAGATGGCTGGCGCCCGGCGCCAGCAGGGCCAGTCGCTCGCCGTAGGGGATCGCCTTGTGCGGATCGTCCGACCATTCGGTCAGGTGGATATAGAGATGGATGGCGCCCGGATCATTCGGGGCATGCGCCAGCGTCTGTTCCAGAATCTCCATGGCCCGCGTAATGCCCGGATCAGCGGCCTTGCCGTCGTCATCCCACCACTTGTCCGCCTTCAGCATCCATGCGTCGGCGGCGACGGCGGCCACGGTCACGTCCTGCGGGTTGCGCCTGGCGATGCGATCCATGGTTTCGGCGAAGCGACGGGCGCGGCTGTCTTCCCGACCGGAATAGCGCTGGATGAGGGCGTCGATCATCTGGCGCTGCATCGGGGTCGCTCGGCGCGCTATCCGGCGAGCATCCCGGGCCGCCTTCAGCGCCGTGACACGGCTCTCCTCGTCGTTGCCGCCCCCATTCAGGTTCGGGCCCAGCGCCCAGGCCTCGCCCCAGGCGCACATGGCGCAGGCCGAATCCAGCAGGCGCGCCTTGCGGAAGGCCCTCACCGATTCCTTGTGCTCGAACGCCCAGCGCAGACGGACGCCGTGATCGAACCACGCCTGCGCCTCCGGGTTGGCGGTGTCGATCTGGAACCCGCCGGTCCCGAAACCGTCCACCATGACCATGTCGGCCACCGAGGTGTCGGACATCGCCGACTCGACCCGGCCACAGACCTGTGGTCGTTCGATCAGATCACGCGCCGCCCTGTCCGTCGTCGCGTCAGCAACGGCCATCGGCCCGATCAGGATCGCGCCCAGCGTGACCCCGGCCATCAAAACGCGCTTCATCGTCGCCTCCCCTCACCCGGAGCCACTGTGGCGGGTCGGATCGGCTTCGCCAAGCCTGAAGCCTCAGCCGCAGTCCACCCTCTCAATGATGCCCGTCGACTGGTTGAAGCGTATATTCAGACGGTCCGGACGATAGTCGCGCGTAGTCGGGCAGGTGGTGCAGACGATGCGGACGTTGGCGCCTGCGGCGAAATCCACGGCCCCGACGTGGCTGCCCACCAGTCGTTGCGCGCCCGAGGCGTCGCAAGCCATGGGCGCGCTCGGCTCAACCGGGGGCTGGACCGGAGCGCAGGCCCCGGCCAGCAGTGCGACCGCGGTCCCGACGATCAGCCGCATTTGACCTCGCGGATCACGCTCGTGGCCTGATCATAGACAATGTTCAGACGTTGCGGGTTGTAATCCATCGTCACAGGACAAGTGGTGCAGGTCACCCGCCAGGTCTCCCCCGCCGGGGCCGCGGGCAGTTCCGAACGATTGCGACCGACGTAGCGCTGATACTGGTCCGCCTTGCAGGCCGCAGGACCATCGGACGGCAGTTCAGCGACCGGGTCAGACGCCATCGGCGCGCAGCCCGCCACCAATCCGGCGGCGGCCAGGCTCAGGATCAGGGCTCTCATCGGTGCTCTCCCTTGTTGGTTTGTCTCAGCCACAGCGCACCTGTTCGACAAGGTTCGTCTGCGAATTGAAGAAAATATTCAGTCGGTACGGCGAAAAATCTTCGGTGACGGCGCAGCTGGTGCAGGTCACGCGCCGGTTAACGACATCCACCGGCACGGGGATTTCAGTCTTCGGACGACCGACAAGATACTGCAGATCACCGGCGCGACACAGGTCGGCGTCCGGGTTGCGCGGCGTGCGCGTGCCGATCGGCTGGTTCTGGCGGGCTTCCTCTATCGCACGTGGAGCCGGCGCTTCGGCGACCGACGCCGCCGAGGAACAGGCGCCCAAAACGATAAGACCGATCAGGCCGCCTTTTCCCAGCGCCCCTCGGGCGATTGCTTCCAGTACGCCAGATTCGCCCCGGCCTCCTTCAGCGTCTTCCAGCGGGCCCGCGCGCCTTGCAGTGACGCCTCGTCGCGTCCGTCGAAGATGATGAAGCATCGTTCCAGTCTCTCCGTATCGCCCAGCTCCGCCCCGTCCACGATGAACAGCGCCTGAGCGGCGTTCGGGTTCTCAGGACCTTCGGTCAAAAGCACCGGCTGGCGTCCGGCATTGGGCTCCGACACCCGGCCATGCGCCAGGAAGCTGTCGTCCCGGTAAGTCCAGAGATGATCGTCGATGTCGTCGAGGGTTCGGCTTTCGGTCGCCCGGATGATCGCCTTCCACCCCCGCTCGCGGGTCTTCTCAAGCAGCCCGGGCAGGACCTGGCCGAGAGTGGAGCGCTCAAGGTGGTAAAACCAGATTTCGGGGCCGTTCGCCATGACCCCAGAATGACGAAACCCCGCCCGCTTATCCAGAGACAGCGAACGGGGTCGTAAAGTTTGCGGAGAATAAGTCCGCCGGGATCAGGACTCGTAGGAGTCCTTCACCATCCGGTCCAGCGTGCGGACGCCCCAGCCCACGGCGCCGTCGGGCACGGTCGGGTTGCGGCTGTCCTTGACCCATGCGGTCGGGGCGATGTCGATGTGCGCCCATGGCGTGCCGTTGGTGAAACGCTGCAGGAACAGGGCGGCGGTGATCGAACCACCGGCGCGACCGTTGCCGGTGTTCTTCACATCGGCGATCGGGGTGTCGATGTGGCGCTCGTAGAAGGCCGGGATCGGCATGCGCCAGGCGTTCTCGCCGACCTTCGGACCGGCGGCCAGGAAGTTGTTCGCCAGTTCGTCCGAGTTCGAGAAGACACCCGCGTACTCGAGACCCAGCGCCACGATCATGGCGCCGGTCAGGGTGGCGAGATCGAGCATGAATTTCGGCTTGAAGCGGTCCTGGGTGTACCAGAGGCAGTCCGCCAGAACGAGGCGGCCTTCCGCGTCGGTGTTCAGCACCTCAACGGTCTGGCCCGACAGAGAGACGACGACATCGCCTGGACGTTGGGCGTTGCCGTCCGGCATGTTCTCGACCAGACCGATCACCCCGACGGCGTTGACCTTGGCCTTGCGGCCCGCCAGCGCGTGCATCAGGCCGACCACCGCGGCCGAACCGCCCATGTCCCACTTCATCTCTTCCATGCCGTCAGCCGGCTTGAGTGAGATGCCGCCGGTGTCGAAGCACACGCCCTTGCCGACGAAGGCGATCGGCTGCTCACCCTTGGCGCCGCCGTTCCACTTCATGATGACGACCTGGCTGTCGCGCACGCTGCCCTGACCCACGGCCAGAAGGGTGCGGAAGCCCAGCTTTTCGAGTTCCTTCTCGCCCAAAATTTCGACCTCAAGGCCCAGCTTTTCCAGAGCCTTGACGCGCTTGGCGTACTCTTCCGGGTAAAGGATATTGGCGGGCTCGGCGACCAGATCGCGCGAGAACTCGACGGCCTCGGCGACGGCCGAATAGCTGACGTATGCGGCCTCGGCGGCCTGCACGTCGGCGGCGACGACCTTGATCGTCTCGATGGACGGCGTCTTCTCGGGCTTCAGCGTGGTGCGGTATTTCAGGAAGCGATAGCTGGCCAGACGGGCCGCGAAGGCCGCCCGCGCGGCCTGATCGGCCGACAGGTGGCTGACATCGATGGTGATCGACGTCGCGCCCGAAAGCTTGACAGCGTGGTAGGCGGCGCCGGCGGCGGTCTCCAGCGCGAGGTCGTCGAACTTGTCGGGAGCGCCCGCGCCGGTCAGCACGACGGTTCCGGCGTCCACGCCCGCCGGTGCGGCGACGATCAGGGTGCTGTTCGAGCCGCCGGTGAAGCGGCTGTTCGTCATGGCCTTGGTCAGGGCGCCCGAGGCGGCGTTGTCCACAGCCGAGCCCGCACCGGCGAAGGCGCGGCCGTCGTGTACGAGAACGGCCAGAACCTCGGCAGCGGCGGCCGAGGCGACGAATTCGATCTTCATTTACTGCTCCCGCCGGGATGTAACGCCCCGGTCTTGTGCGAGTGGGATTGTTCGCGCGGTTTCACCGGCGCAAACGGGTGTGTATTAGATGCTCTCCCTCGCCGCTGGCTGCAACGGGCGATTTCCGTTCCTTTATGACTTTGATTCAAGGCTACCTTTTCCGGCAGATCGGCCGCCCTGTGTTGGCAGCGTGCGCCGCGCTGGCCGGAATCGGGATTCTGAGCCAGAGCCTGGACCAGCTGGAGTTCATCGTTGAACGCGGCCAGAGCGTCTGGGTGATGGTCAAGCTGACCCTGCTGGCCCTGCCCCAGCTGCTGGCGGTGATCATTCCCATCGGCCTGTTCGTCGGCGCGCTCACCGCGCTGACCCGTCTGCAACGGGAGCAGGAACTGACTGCGGTCTTCGCGTCCGGCGTGACCCGCTGGCAGGCTATACGTCCGGCGGTGAAGCTGGCGCTTATCGCGACACTGCTGACCCTGTTCATCACCACGGTCGCGCAGCCCTGGGCCCAGCGGGCGGCCCGCGACGAGACCTTCGCCGTCCGCACCGACCTCGCGGCCCTGCTGGTCGAGGAAGGCAATTTCGTTCAGGGGCCGAAGGGTCTGACCGTCTACGTCCAGCAGATCGAGCAGAACGGCCTGCTCAAGAACCTGTTCGTCTATGTGCAGGAAGGCGACAAGACCACGACCTGGGACGCGGCCGAGGCCCGTTTCAGCCGGATCGACGGGCAGCCATATCTGACCCTTCTGAACGGCTCATGGCAGCGCTACTCCTCGCGCGGGGTGCTGGAGTATCTGTCTTTCGGCCGTCAGGATCTGCCGCTTTCGCAGTACGTCGATGTGAATGACACCGTCCGCTACAAGCCGTCGGATCTTTACCTTCCGCAGTTGTTCAATCCTTCGCCACGCGATCTGGAGAAGGTCGGCTCGGCCGGTGAACTGATGGCGGAGGGCCATTCGCGCCTGTCCGCTCCGCTGTATGCCCTGGTGGCGATGTCGATGGCGCTGGCCGCGCTGATGGGTGGATCGTTCAGTCGGACAGGCTATGGCCTGCGTATCGCCAAGGCCGCCGGAGCCTTCCTCGTCGTCCGTATCCTCGGCTACGGCGTTGTGGCCGCCAGCGCCTGGAATAGCTGGCTGAACATCCTCCAGTACGTCCTGCCCCTCGTCGCGACAGCCATCGCCCTGCGTGTGCTGTTCCGCTCGCTCAAGCCGCGCCGGAGCCGGCTCGCGCCGATGCTTGCACGTCTGAAAGCGAGGTTCGCATGAGCAGCCGCACCTCCCTGAAGGCGCCCTGGCTACGTCTGGGCCGGATCGAACGCTACATTCTGGTGCAGCAGGCCCGCTCTCTGATGATCGCACTGGGCGTCATCTCGGCGCTGATCATGCTGATCGACTTTGTCGAGATTTCGCGTGGCGTGGGCTCGGATGTGGACCTTTCGGCCCTGCGCATCCTCGGCCTGATGCTGCTGAAATCACCGCAGGTGATTATCCAGCTGCTGCCATTCGTCTTCCTGTTTGGCACTCTTGCGGCCTTCGTCGGCCTGAACCGGCGCAGCGAACTGATCGCCATGCGGGCCGCGGGTGTCTCGGCCTGGAGATTCGTCCTGCCCGCCGCGGGCTTCGCCTTCCTGTTCGGCATTCTCACCGTCACAGCGCTGGGCCCCGCCGCCTCCGCCGCCGACGGCCTGTTCCAGCGCGAGCGATCGCGACTGTCCGGATCCGTCGCCGGAAGCGACAGCACTCAGGCGGTCTGGGTCCGTGAGGGCGATGACACCCGTCAGATGGTCATCCGCGCCGACCGTCAGGATCGGTCCGGCGGCCGCCTGCTGGGCGTGACCTTCTTCATCTATGTCAACGACGGTGAAGGACTGCGCACCTTCTCCGAACGGATCGACGCCGCCTCGGCCTCGCTCAGCGCCGGCCGCTGGCGTCTGGTAGACGCGGTCGGCGCCCAGATCGGGCAACGGGCCGTGCGCTACGCCACCCTCGACCTGCCCTCCAGCCTTGCGGACGAAGAGGCTTTCGAGCGGTTCGCCCGACCGCAGGCGACGTCTTTCTGGTCCCTGCCTGCCCAGATCGCCCGAATCGAGAACGCCGGCTTCTCCTCCACCGCCTATGCCCTGCGTCTGCAGCAACTGCTGGCGACTCCACTGATGTTCGCGGCGATGTCGATCCTCGCGGCAGCATTCTCCCTGCGTCTGATGCGTCTGGGAGACCTGGCACGGATGAGCGCGGCGGCCGTTGTGCTGGGCTTCGCGTTCTTCTTCGTGAATCAGGCGGCTTCGGCCTTCGGGTCCGCGGAAGTGATTCCGGCCTGGCTGGCGGCATGGCTGCCGCCTTTGCTCACGGCGCTCGCCGCCTTCACATTGCTGTTCTATACCGAGGACGGCTAAGCGATCCGTCGCCTCGCCTTCGCCAACCCTTCTGAGTGAGCTTGCATGCTGCCTGACCGCCGCCGGCTTCGTACCGCAGCCCTGCGCCGCCGGCTTCTCGCCGGTGTCGGAGCAGTGGCGCTGGTCGCCTCGGGCGGCGCGGCCTACGCCCAGCAAGCGTCTTCCGCGCCCGCCCAGCCCGGTCCTGACGGACTGGCTCCCGACGCGGTCTATCTGGAGGCCGATTCGACCATCCGGACAGGCGACACCCTGACCGCGACCAGCAACGGCGAGGAACGCGTGCTGGCCCGTTTCCGCAACACGACCCTGCGGGCCGGTGAATTCAGGTACGACCTGAACCTCGGCGTGGCCAGCGCGCGTGACCGGGTCGAGTTCACCGACGATGCGGGCAATCAGGTCTTCGCCAGCCAACTCCAGCTGGATTCCGAGCTGCGGGCGGGTGTCGCGGTCGATTTCGCGACCCGATTCCGGAACGGCGCCAGCCTGATGGCCGCCACGGCGGTGCGTCGCGGCGAGAACCTGAACGAGCTCAACTACGCGATCTTCACGCCGTGCCCGATCTGCGACACGGACGGGTCGCCGAAGCAGCCCAGCATCTCCATCCAGGCGGAAAAAGTCGTACAGGACGAGAGCCTGCGCGCCATCCTGTACCGGAACGCGGTGTTCCGCATCGGCGGCGTGCCGGTCTTCTATATGCCGGTCTTCTCGCACCCGGACCCGACCGTCGACCGCGCCTCAGGCTTCCTGGTTCCTGTGCCCAGCTACGATGAAGGTCGCGGCTACAGCCTCGAGGTGCCCTATCTTCAGGTGATCTCGCCGTCCGAGGACTGGCTGATCAGCCCGCAGTTCAACACTGACGTAGCCCCCTTCCTGAATCTGCAATGGCGTCGCCGGTTCAGTGACGGGACGATCGTCCTGCGCGGCGGCTACACCTATGAGCGCAACTTCGGCGATGAGCCCTTCGGCGACCGGACGAACCGCAGTTACTTCCTCGGGCACGGTGACTTCGATCCCGAGGGTCCCTGGCGCTGGGGCTTCACAGCCGAGCGCACCTCCGACAAGACGCTGTTCGACCGTTACGATGTGCGTGATCCGTATCAGGACAATGGTCTGTATTACGGCGACCAGCGCCGGCTGATCTCGCAGCTTTACGCCGAGCGCCAGACCGAACGATCCTACCTGTCGGTCGCGGCGTTCAGCATCCAGAGCCTTCGGGTGAAGGAATTCGACTTCGCCAATCCGGCCCTGAACATCTTTGAGAGCGACGGAGAGCTTCCGCTCGTCGCCCCGCTGATCGACGCGCGCTGGGAACCGGATGGCCCGGTCTTCGGCGGTCGTCTGCGTTTGCGGGGTTCGGCCGTGGCATTGTCGCGTGACGACTATATCGGCAGCCCCGTTTTGCGGCCCGAGATCATCCCCGCTGTCCCGACGATCGGCTATCCCGGCGTGGATACACGCCGCGTGACCGGTCAGGCCGAATGGCGTCGGACGATGATCACCTCGGCGGGACTCCGGTTCGAGCCGTTTATCGACCTGCGCGCCGACCTCTATTCGATCAGCGACCTGCCGCCGATGATGGGGGTTGAAGGCGGCACGATCACCCGCAGCCGGGCAACCGCGGGCGTGGACGTCTCCTTCCCTCTGATCCGCCGCATCGGCGCCGGGGCCGACCTGATTCTCGAACCGATGGCCCAGCTGTCGATCTCGACCGATCCGGACTATGACTCCCGCATCCCGAACGAGGACAGCCCCGCGCTGGAGCTCGACGAGAGCTCGCTGTTCCGCGTCGATCGCTTCCCCGGCTATGACCAGCTGGAAGGCGGAATGCGCTTCACCACCGGCGGTCGGGCGACCCTCCGCTGGGGCGACGGTCGTCAGGCCAGCCTGTTCGTGGGCCGCAGCTTCCGTGAAGAAGCCGACACCGCCTTCCTCACCCCCGTTCCCGGCGGAGCGCCCGGACAGCTGTATGATCCCAGCGGCCTGTCAGCCGATACCTCCGACTGGGTGGTTCAGGGCAGCTTCTCCCCGTCAGACCGTATCCGCGGCTGGGCGCACGCGACGATCGACTCATCCGGCGACGTCCGCCGTGCTGAAGTCGCCGTCGATGGCCGCTGGGGCCGTCGCAATCTGGCGACCCTCAGCTATGTGGTGGACCGCTCCAATCCGCTCGCGAGCGCCGACAGCCGTAACTACGAATTCGTTCAGCTCGCCGGTCAGCAGTTCATCTACGGCAACTGGGGCATCGCCGCTTCAGGCATCGCCGACATGGAACGGAACCTGATCACCCGCTCGGAAGTCGGCCTCCTGTTCGACGACGATTGCTTCCGCTTCGAGCTGGGGTGGCGCAGAGACAACACACAGGTCCGCCCCAGTGGTCCTTCGGAGGGTATCTATATCCGCCTAAACCTCGCCACTTTCGGCGGTACAGGGTAAGGACAGGGCGACGGGCGCTGACCGACGCGCGACTCGGGCTGCGCGATGCGTGCAATCCCCGCGGTCGAACCGGCGGCGCCGCATGAGGAACCAGGACTGAAATGCGTTTGCAGCGTTATTTGACGGGCGTGGCCATGGCCGCCCTGCTGGCCGGGTCGGCCGTAGCCCAGACCGCTCCGGGACAAGCTCCCGCCGCCGCG
Organism: Brevundimonas sp. FG8; assembly: GCF_057808845.1. Taxonomy (NCBI): domain Bacteria; kingdom Pseudomonadati; phylum Pseudomonadota; class Alphaproteobacteria; order Caulobacterales; family Caulobacteraceae; genus Brevundimonas; species Brevundimonas sp. FG8. Next base: position 302,302 of record NZ_JBMDIU010000003.1, read on the forward strand.
GGCACGCTGAACCCCGCCGCCGGACAAGCCCCGCCGGCCGCTCCGGCGGCAGCGCCGCAGTTCCAGATGGCCGATGGCATTCTGGCCACTGTCAATGACAGCGTCATCACGGGCTATGACCTGCGCCAGCGCATGCTGCTGCTCATCGCCATGACGCAGGTCCAGCCGACGCCCGAAAACATCCCGGCGATCCAGCAGCAGGCGATGAACGCGTTGATTGACGAACGCCTGCAGAGTCAGGAGCTCGCCAAGTACGAAGAACTCGTCGTCAGCGATGAAGAAGTTGATCGCGAAATCGCGTCCATGGCGCAGGAGGTCGGCACCAGCGGCGAGAACTACCTCCAGTACCTCGCGCAGGGCGGCATCCGTCCCCAGACCTTCCGCGAACAACTGCGCACCCAGATCGGCTGGTCGCAACTGGTCGGCGGGCGCTTCCAGAGCCGCGCCCGCGTCAGCCGGGCGGCGGTCGACGCCGCTCTTCGCCAGATCAACGAAGCCGCGACCAAGAAGCAGTATCTGATCGGCGAGATCTACATCGAAGCCAGCCGCGTCGGCGGGCAGCAGGCGGCGCTCAACGGCGCCAACCAGCTGGTGTCCCAGATGGTGCAGGGCGCGCCCTTCCAGGCGGTCGCCCAGCAGTTCTCCGCCGCGCCGTCGGCTACCCGCGGGGGTGACGCCGGCTGGGTCGTCGAAGGCACCGTCCAGCCCAACCTCCAGACCGCGCTGGATCAACTGGCGCCCGGACAGCTGTCGCGTCCGATCCCGGTCGAAGGCGGTGTCTATATCGTTTACATGCGCGACAAGCGTGACGGCGCTTCGGCCAGCCTGGTGTCGATGAGACAGGTGATGGTCGAACTGCCGGAGACCGCCACCGAAGCCGAGGTGACGGCCGCCACGCAACGTCTGGAGGCCATTCGTGGCCAGCTGACCTGCGACAACATCCTGACCCGCGCCCGCTCCGAGCAGGGCCTGCTTGGCGCTGATCTGGGCGAAACCGACGTCCAGAACCTGGCCCCGCAGTTCCAACAAGTCGCCCGCTCGGCCGAGATCGGCTCGATCAGTTCGCCGGTTCGCACGCCGCTGGGCATTCACCTGCTGGCCGTGTGCGGTCGTCGGGTCGGCGGAACCGAAGTTCCGGACGCCCGCACCGTCGAAAACCAGCTGTTCCGTCAGAACATCGCCACCCTGGGCCGCCGTTATATGCGCGACCTGCGTGACGACGCCCTGATCGAGTACAAGAACTGATGACGCCTCCGTCCGCCCCGCTGGCGCTCTCGATGGGGGAGCCGGCGGGCGTCGGGCCGGAGATCATCGCCAAGGCGTGGGCCGCCCTGAAAGCCGACGGCCCGGTCTTCGCCGTGATCGGCGACGCCGCCCTGCTGCGTGCGCAAGGCCAACCGGTCCAGTCCATTCCCGACATCAGCGAAGCGCCCGGCGTGTTCGCCCGCGCCATTCCGGTGCTGGACCAGCCTCTGCCCGGTCCGGTGACGCCCGGCGCTCCGAGCCCGATCAACGCCGGGCCGGTCGCCGACTGGATCGAACAGGCTGTCAATCTGGTCCTGTCCGGCGGAGCCTCGGGCGTCGTCACCGCCCCGATCGCCAAGGCGCCGCTCTATGCCGCCGGCTTCCGCTTTCCGGGCCATACCGAGTTCATCGCAGAACTGACCGCCGACGTCCCGTTCGGCGGCACACGGGGGCCGGTCATGATGCTGACGGCGCGCGACCTGCGCGCCTGTCTGGTAACCATCCATTCGCCGCTGGCCGAGGTTCCCGAACTGGTCACCGCCGAGCGCATCCAGCGCGCCGCCCGCGTGGTCCACGAGTCGATGAAACGCGACTTCGGCATCGCCCGCCCCCGGTTGGCCGTCGCGGGCCTGAACCCACACGCGGGCGAAGGCGGGGCCTTGGGGCTGGAGGAGATCGAGATCATCGCCCCCGCGCTGGAGGCCCTGCGCGAGGAAGGCCTGATCATCGCCGGCCCCCTGCCCGCCGACACCATGTTCCACGAAGAGGCGCGCGCCACCTATGACGCCGCCATCTGCCTGTATCACGACCAAGCCCTGATCCCGGTGAAGACGCTGGACTTCTGGGGCGGGGTCAATGCGACGCTGGGCCTACCGGTGGTGCGCACATCGCCGGACCACGGCACGGGTTTCGAGATCGCCGGCAAGAACCTCGCCCGCCCGGACAGCCTGATCGCGGCGATCCGGCTGGCCGGGGTGATGGCGGCGGCGCGCGCGGTGCGCTAGTCAGCGTCTGTGACCACTGACCTCACCCTCCGCGAACATCTCGACGCCCACGGGCTCGCCGCCAAGAAGAGCTTCGGTCAGCACTTCCTGCTGGACCTGAACGTCACCCGGAAGATCGTGCGCTTCGCCGGACCGTTCGAGGGGCGTCCGGTGATCGAGGTCGGTCCCGGTCCCGGCGGCCTGACGCGGGCGCTGCTGGAGAGCGACGCGGGCAAGGTGGTGCTGGTCGAGAAGGACCCGCGTTTCATTCCCCTGCTCAATGAACTCGACGACGGCGCCGGACGGCTGACCGTGGTTGAGGCCGATGCGCTGAACGTGCGTGAGGACCAGTTGGTCGAGGGACCGGCGCATCTGGTGTCCAACCTGCCCTACAACGTCGGCACGCCGCTGCTGATCAAGTGGCTGACCGGACCGTGGACGCCCGCCTCCCTGACGCTGATGTTCCAGAAGGAGGTGGCCGAGCGGATCGTGGCCAAGCCGGGCGAGGACGCCTATGGCCGTCTGGCCGTGATCTCGCAGGCGGTGGCCGAGGCCAGGCTGGTGATGCATCTGCCCGCCGCTGCCTTCACCCCGCCGCCGAAGGTGGCCAGCGCCGTGGTGCATCTGGTCCCGCGCGAGGATCGGCCGGGCAAGGCCCTGCTGAAGGCGCTGGAGCGGGTCACCGCCGCCGCCTTCGGCCAGCGCCGCAAGATGCTGCGCTCCAGCCTGAAGCAGCTGGGCGGCGCGGAGCTGTGCGAGGCCGCCGGGATTTCGCCGGAAGACCGGGCCGAGGTGATCAGCCTTGAAGGCTTCCTGCGACTGGCCCGCGCCTTCGCCGGACAGGCGCAGCCGACAGCTCCGACGGACGGCGGCGCGCCCCTGATGCGACGCAAGCGGACCTGACGTGACCGCCGACATTGACCCGTTCCGCGCCATCGGCATCAGCCGTCTGGCCCACACCCTGAAGGCCGAGGGACGGTCGATCATCCATATGGAGTTCGGCCAGCCGTCCACCGGCGCGCCGCCCGCCGCCATCGCCGAGGCGCATCGGGTGCTGGACACGGACGCCATGGGGTACTGGGAGAGCACGCCCCTGCGCGAGCGGATCGCCCGGCTGTACGACGAGCGTTACGGGGCGACGGTCAAGCCGGATAACGTCCTGATCACCAACGGGGCCTCGCCCGCCCTCGTGCTGGCCCTCAACGCGGCGTTCGCGCCCGGCGACCGGATCGCCCTGGCCCGGCCCGGCTATGTCGCCTACCGGAACACCCTGAAGGCCCTGCACATGGTCCCGGTCGAGATCGACTGCGGCCCCGAGGTGCGGTTCCAGCTGACCGCCGGGGCCGTGGCGGCGCTCGATCCGGCGCCCGCGGGCCTGATCGTCGCCAGCCCGGCCAATCCGACCGGCACCATCATCGCCAAGGATGAACTGGCCGCCATCGCCGCCGTCTGCGCTGAGCGGGGCATCCGGATCATCTCGGACGAGATCTATCACGGGCTCAGCTACGTCGGGCCGACGCCGTCGATGCTGTCGTTCGCCCCGGACGCCTTTGTGATCAACAGCTTCTCCAAATACTGGAGCATGGCGGGGTGGCGGCTGGGCTGGCTGGTGGCGCCGGAGGACAGTGTCGCCGCCTGTCGCGCCCGCATCGGCAACCTGTTCCTGACCGCGCCCTCGCTGGCCCAGCACGCGGGGCTGGCGGCGATGGATGAGACCGAAGTGCTGGAAGGCTACGTCGCCACCTATGCCCGCAATCGCGAGCGGATGTTGGCGGCCCTGCCCGCCCTGGGCCTGCGCTCCATCGCCCCTCCCGACGGCGCCTTCTACATCTGGGCCGACATCGGCCACCTGACCGACGACAGCCTGTCCTTCTGCGAGCAGTTGCTGCGCGACACCGGGGTGGCGACCGCCCCTGGGGTGGACTTCGACCCGGTCCACGGGAACCGCTTCATGCGCGTCAGCTTCGCCGTATCGACCGCGGAGGTCGAGGAGGCGCTGAGGCGGATGGAGGCGTGGTTCGTCTCACGATAGCCGATGGGAGGCGGCGTTCGCCCCCTCCCCTTCCCGGCGACCTATTCCCGCGTCACCGTCAGCCCTCGGGCCGTCAGCATCTGCTGCAGGTTGTCGTCGCCCGCCAGGTGTGCGGCGCCCACGGCCATGAAGCTGACGCCCGAACCCTGCATCAGGGTCTGGATCTGGCTCGCCCAGTCGGCGTTGCGGCGGACGAGGAAGATCTGGTGGGCCTCCTCGGAGATGGCCCGGCCATTCTCGCGGGCGAAGTCGGCCATCACGGACACATCCCCGGACGCCCAGCCGGCGACGGCGCGGTCCAGATCGGCGGGGGAGCGGTCCCATGTCGCCAGATAGTGGCGCAGATAGACCCGCTGGCCCTCATCGCTCATCCGGGCCAACCCGCCGATCTGCTGACCTATGGTTTCCAGCCCGCGCACCGGCTTTCCCGCGGCCTCGGCGCGACCGCGCAGGTTCAGCTCGACCGCCAGACCCGGGTCGAAACCCGCCGCCCTCAGCGGGGCGCTGGAGATCATCACGGCGGCGAGCCACGGACGCACCGGGTCGATCTGGGCCGGAGACACGCCAGCTGCGGTCGCCGCCGAATCAAGCCGGGCCTTCTCCTCCGGGGTCAGCCAGCTGGACAGGGGGCGATCCGGCGACAGGCCGTACTGCTGGACCAGCGGACCGATCTCGCTTTGGTCCTCCGGGTTGGTGACTTCGAGCCATAGCTCCGAGGCGCTGTCGAAGGCGGCGTCGACCTTGTCCGAGCCCCAGGCCGTGCCGGGCTTCAGCATATGGACGGTTCCGAACAGATAGACGGTGGAGTCGGCGTCGCGGACCGCCCAAAGGGCGGGGCCATCGCCGGGCGCGCGGGCGACGGGGGCCGGGGCAGCCTGACTAGGAGCCTCGGCGGCATGGGCCGGGACGGCGAGCAGGACGGTCCCGGCGGCCAAACCGATCAGGAGACCGGCGGCGGCGGTTTCGAGGCGTGAGGCGGCGCGCCCCAGAGCGATCTGGAGGTTCATTATCGTCTTCCTTTTCAAGATGTTCGGGTGAGGTCGCGAGGACCCTGTCAGCCGGTTCCGTGATCAGTCATGACAAGCTCCCGCGTCGTTTTGACAAGCAAGCTTTACTAACACAGCCAGAAGGACGTCAAGCATCTTTTACATCAAGACAAAGAAACTTTCCAACGTCAGAATCTCGGCTCGCGCACCGCCGGACCGGGCCTGCGAGGGAACAGCTTGATCAGGTCTTGGGCGGCCGCGGCCCATGGGCCGCAAGCAAAAGGGGCCGATGCGTCAGAAAAGGTCGTATGGGCTGACGGCCTTGAGGTGGCTTTCCATTCACGCCTCCGGGCGGACGGTCAGAGCGACGGTGTCCCGGCAATGGAGGCCAGAGGCTCAGCCCCCGCCACGGGAACGTCGCGCGCCTTCCTCTCGCTGTAGCGGTCAACGAGGTGATCGGCACGGCCTCGGGTCAGCAGGGTGAATTTGTAGAGCTCTTCCATCACATCGACGAGCCGGTCGTAGTAGGACGAGGGCAGCATCCGACCGTTGTCGTCGAACTCGTTATAGGCCTTGGCGACCGACGACTGGTTGGGGATCGTGATCATCCGCATCCACCGGCCCAGCACGCGAAGCTGGTTGACGGTGTTGAACGACTGCGACCCCGCGTTCACCTGCATAACGGCGAGCGTGCGGCCCTGCGTCGGCCGGACGCCTCCGCTTTCGAGGGGGAGCCAGTCGATCTGCGACTTGAAGATGCCCGTCATGGCGCCGTGGCGTTCGGGGCTGCACCAGACGTGGCCCTCTGACCAGATCGACGCCTCGCGCAGTTCCTGAACCTTGGGGTGGTCAGGGTCGGCGTCGTCGGGTTGCGGCAGGCCGCGCGGATCGAAGATGCGGGTCTCGGCTCCGAAGCGCCGCAAGAGGCGGTCCGCCTCCTCGACCAGCAACCGGCTGTAGGAGCGTTCGCGCAGCGACCCGTAGAGTAGCAGGAAGCGTGGCGGATGGTCGAAGGCGATGGGCTCCAACCGGTCCAGCGTCGGATGGTCCAGAAACTCGGGCGCAAGGGCGGGGAAATCGGTCATGGCTTTCCCATGCCACATATTTCGTCTATTCGTGAAGTATGGAATCGAAGTCAGCCATTGATGCCTTGGCCGCCCTTGCCCACGAGGGGCGACTGGCGATCTTCCGCACCCTTGTTCGCGCCGGGCCTGACGGCCTGGCGGCCGGCAGGCTGGGTCAGGCTGTCAGCATGGCGGGCAGCACGCTGTCCAACAATCTGACCGTCCTGACGCGGGCCGGGCTGGCGACCTCCACCCGCGACGGTCGCTCGATCATCTACACCGCCGACTATGGCCGGATGACCGATCTGCTCGCCTTCCTGCTGGAGGATTGCTGCGAAGGGTCGCCGAATATCTGCACCCCGCTGGGTGACGTGATCGCTAGGGCCATGTGCTGTCCGCCACAGGTGCGCGTGTGACGCTAAACCGCCTGAACCCCGCCGACCCGGCATGGTCAAAGTTTCTATCTGCCCTGACAGACGCGGGTCTGCCTGTCGATGATCTGAGCGATGAGGGTCAGTTCTTCTTTGTCAGCGATGCGGGCGTCTTCGGCGGTTTCACCCTTCGCGGACCCCACGCCATGCTGCGCTCCCTCGTGGCGCCAACGTCCCTGCGGGGCCGGGGCGAAGGCCGCCGCATGGTTGAGGCCCTGTGCAACCAAGCCGCCGAAAACGACGCCTCGCAGGTCTGGCTGCTGACGACCGACGCCGCCGATTTCTTCGCCTCCTGCGGCTTCGAGCGCGCCTCGCGCGATGACGCTCCGCAAGCCCTGCGGACGACGCGCCAATTCGCGAACCTCTGCCCCGCAAGCGCGACGCTCATGCATCTCACAGTGGTCGGCTGATGTCGGTGTTTGAACGCTACCTCTCGCTGTGGGTGCTGTTGTGCATCATCGTCGGCGTCGCGCTCGGCGCGCTGGCGCCTGACGCCTTCGCCGCGCTCGGCGCAATGGAAGTGGCGTCGATCAACCTGCCGGTCGCCGGGCTGGTCTGGCTGATGATCATTCCGATACTGCTGAAGGTCGACTTCTCCGCCTTGGCGCAAGTCGGGCGGCACTGGCGCGGGATCGGCGTCACCCTTTTCGTGAACTGGGCGGTGAAGCCGTTTTCGATGGCCTTGCTGGCCTGGCTGTTCCTGTCGGTCTGGTTCCGGCCCTGGCTGCCGGCGGCCGAGATCGACAGCTACATCGCCGGGCTGATCCTGCTGGCGGCGGCGCCCTGCACGGCCATGGTGTTCGTGTGGAGCCACCTGACCCGGGGCGACGCGAACTTCACCCTGTCACAGGTGGCCCTGAACGACGCGATCATGATCGTGGCGTTCGCGCCGGTCGTCGGCCTGCTGCTCGGGCTGTCGGCCATCACCGTGCCCTGGGTCACGCTGGCCCTGTCGGTGCTGCTCTACATCGTGGCGCCGGTCATGATCGCCCAGATCATGCGGTGCCTGACCCTGACGCGGGAGAGAGATGCGCTCGAGCGTGTTCTGGCGTTTCTTCAACCCGCCTCCATCGTGGCCCTTCTGGCGACCCTGGTGCTGCTCTTCGGCTTCCAGGGGGAGAAGCTGCTGGCCCAGCCGCTGGTCATCGGTCTTTTGGCCATACCGATCCTGATCCAGGTCTATTTCAACTCCGGGCTGGCCTATCTGCTGAACCGGTTGTCGGGCGAGCAGCACAGCGTGGCCGGGCCGTCCGCCCTGATCGGCGCCAGCAACTTCTTTGAACTGGCGGTGGCGGCGGCGATCAGCCTGTTCGGCATCCAGTCCGGGGCCGCGCTGGCGACGGTCGTGGGGGTGTTGATCGAGGTGCCGGTGATGCTCTCTGTCGTGGCCATCGTGAACCGGACAAGGCCCTGGTATGAAACCGGCGCGGCTGTGCGGCGCGTCCAGCAGAAAAACGTTCGATGACCGTCACCATCTACCACAACCCGAGTTGCGGCACGTCCCGCAACACGCTGGCCATGATCCGGGCCTCCGGCGAGGAACCGGTCGTCGTCGAGTATCTGGAGACCGGCTGGTCGCCCGATCTGCTGCGGTCGCTGGCCGCACAGATCGGCCAGCCGCTGCGGGCTCTTGTTCGGGAAAAAGGCACTCCGGCCGGTGAACTGGGCCTGCTCGACGCGGACGTCACCGAGGACCGAATCCTCGCCGCCATGATCCAGCATCCGATCATCGTGAACCGCCCCATCGTGGTGACGCCGAGGGGCGCAAGGCTCTGTCGCCCGTCGGAAGCGGTGCTTGATCTGCTGGAACGCCCCGTGACGACATTCACCAAGGAAGACGGCGAGGTCATCGCCCCGATCCGGAGGCGTGACTGAAGGGCCCCTGCCCCTCGCGCCTTCCCTTCCCTTCCCTTCCCTTCCCTTCCCTTCCCTTCCCTTCCCTTCCCTTCCGTTCGGTCAGCCCGCTAACACTGCTCCCAAAGTCGAGGGAGAAAGCCATGACCGAGCGCCTGAGCATCGATTTCAAGGACGGCGTCGCCGACGTTCGCCTGAGCCGTCCTGACAAGCTGAACGCGCTGGACATGCCGATGCTGGAGGCGCTGGCCGGGGCGCCCGCGCGGCTGGCGGCGCTGGTTGGGCTGCGGGCCGTGGTGCTGTCGGGCGAAGGGCGCGGGTTCTGCGCCGGGCTGGACATGGAGACGATGACCGGGCTGGCCGGGGCGGGTCTGGACATCATCACCCGCACCCATGGTCTGGCCAATCTGTTCCAGCAGACCGGCTGGGGCTGGCGCACCCTGCCCGTGCCGGTGATCGCGGCGGGCCACGGGATCGTCTTCGGCGGCGGGCTGCAGATTTTCTCCGGCGCAGACATCCGCATCGCCCGGCCCGACACGCGGTTGTCGGTCATGGAGATGAAATGGGGTCTGGTGCCCGATATGGCCGGCTATGCCCTGTGGCGCGGTCTGGTGAGGGACGACGTGCTCCGTGAGCTGATCTACACCGCGCGCGAATTCAGCGGGGAACAGGCCGTGGATCTTGGCTTCGTCACCCGGCTGGCCGACGATCCCCATGCCGAAGCCCTGACGCTGGCGCGGGAGATCGCGGCTCGCAATCCGGACGCCGTTCGCGGCGCCAAGCGTCTGGCCAATCTGGCGCGTGATGCTGACGCGGACGCGATCCTGCAGGCCGAGGCTCGCGAACAGGCCGCCCTGATCGCCACCCCCAATCAGGTGGAGGCGGTGATGGCGAATCTGCAGAAGCGCCCGCCGAACTTCGCGGCCTAGGCTCCGGCGACCAGCGGGATCACCAGCGCAGGTCGGAGCGGCCGGCGAGCGCCCCGACGGCGCCCGCCGCCACAATCCCCAGCGTGTACCAGGTCGCGACGAAGGCGGCAGTAGCTTCCGGGCAGTGCAGAACCCCATAGGCCGTAGCAGCGATCCCGCCCGCGGCCAGCCCGAGGGCGAGGCCAGCCAGCGCCGGGCGTGTCGGCGCCAGACGTCGCGCAGACAGGAAGGTGGGCGCCCCGGCCGCGGCCGACAGCATCAGGATGTTGCGGCCGCAGATGGTCCATGTGCGGCCCAGCCAGTCCGCCATCCGTTCGCCAGCCGGGGTCATAGCGAGCTCCACCCCGCCCCAGATCAGTGCGGTTCCCAGGACGACGCCCAGGAATGCGACCGGCGCGGTCGTCGGGGCGCCGGGCTGTCCCAGACGCAGGGCCAGCCACAGGGCGCCGCCGGCGATCAGGACGGTATAGGCGCCCTTCAGCCAGATGGACGGCGTGGTCAGGATGTCGCCCGGCTCTGGACGCAGGCCAAGCATGACCATTAGGGCCAGCGTCGCCGCCAACGCCGCCAGCCCCAGCATCCGCAGGTCGAGGCTCGCCGGACGCGTCGGCTCAAGGCCGACCGCCAAGGCGTCGATCAGGTCATCAGTCTTCATGGGGCACCACACTGGCGGACAGGGCCTTCATCGAGCGGTGCACGCTCACCTTGGCCGCGCCTTCCGAACAGCCGTTGCGGGCGGCGGCCTCGGCGAGGCTGTAGCCGCCGATGCGGACATCCTCGATCAGCCGGCGCTGGCGCAGCGGCAGGATCGACAGAACCCGCGACAGGTCCCGCCGGACTACACCGTCCTCAACCGAATGTTCGGCCAGCACCACGCCTGAGTCCTCCAAGGGCACAACGACCCGCCGACCCTGCCGGCGGAAATGATCAATCAGCTTGTAACGGGCGATGGCGTAGACCCAGGCCGTGAAGGCCAGACCGGGATCATAGGTCGCCCGCTTGGCGTGGATGGCGATCAGCGCGTCCTGCACCAGATCCTCGGCATCCGCCTCCAGTCCGCCGAGCCGACGACGGAAGAAGGGCGTCAGGGCGCCGCGCAAGGCCGTCAAAAGCATGCGCCAGGCCACGGGATCTCCCTCGAGACCCCGCAACATCAGACGCTTCAGCTCGGCTTCCCTGTCCACCACGCCCCCCATTCGCGCGGACCCCTTCAAAGGTTACATTGCACACCGCCACGACCCGAAAAAATATTTGGAAGAGTTGGACGTAACCTTCCGTCCCGGCGGCGCGAACCCTCAAGCGTCAGGTCGATCCAGTCCGGAGCGACCGTCTGAGGAGACTCTCACATGAAGACCCAAGCCGCCCTAATCGCCGGCGCCGGCGCCCTGCTGGTCCTCGGCGTCAGCGCCGCCGCCGCCCAGACCCGCCCCACCCAGGCGCAGGAAAACGAGAAGGAGAAATGCTACGGCATCGCCCGCGCCGGCCAGAACGACTGCGCCGCCGGCCCGGGTACGACATGTGCCGGCACCTCGACGCGCGACTATCAGGGCAATGCCTGGAAGCTGGTGGCCAAGGGCACCTGCGCCGGCATCCGAACCCCGCGCGGCAACGGCTCCCTGACCCCGATCCCGAACCGCTGATGCGCGCGCATCCGACCGCCGGGCTCGGTCTGAAGCCCCAGCACTACGCCGAGGCCGCAGCCTGCCCGGCGGTCGGGTCGCAGTCGGGCCTCTGGTTCGAGGTCCATCCCGAGAACTACATGGTCGCGGGCGGGCCCCGGTTGACCTGGCTGGAGCGGGCCCGCGCCGCCCACCCCCTGTCCCTGCATGGCGTCGGCCTGTCCCTCGCTGGCGACGAGCGCCCTGACGCCGGACATCTCAAGCGTTTTCGCACCCTGATCGACCGGTTCGAGCCCTTCGTGGTGTCCGAGCACCTCGCCTGGTCGCGACGGAGCGGCATCTATCACCCCGACCTGCTGCCCGTGCCGCGCAATCGCGAGATGCTGGCCTTGGTCTGCGAGCATATCGACGAAGCCCAGACGATGCTCGGCCGCCCGATCCTGCTGGAGAACCCGACGGCCTACCTGCCGCTGGCGGGGCATGAGTGGGACGAGGTCGACTTCCTGGCCGAGATCAGCCGCCGCACGGGTTGCGGCCTGCTGGTCGACGTCAATAACGTCTATCTGAGCGCCCGCAACATGGGCTTGTCGGCCGAGGACTGGCTGGACCGCATTCCGGCGGACCGGGTGGGGGAAATCCATCTGGCGGGACATCGTCCGGATCCGGTGTGGGGCGAGGCCCTGCTGATCGACAGCCATGACGCCCCGGTGAGTGAGGCCGTCTGGGCTCTCCACGCCCGCCTGATCGACCGCATCGGGCCGCGGCCAACATTGATCGAGCGGGATGCCGATGTCCCCGCCTTCGCGACTCTCCTAGCCGAGCAGGCCCGGGCGGCGGGCGCACTCGACACCCGGGCCCTCGCCGCATGACCCGGTTCCATCAGGCCTTCTCCCTGGCGCTCGAGGGACGGTTCGACGCCCTGTGGCCGGACCTCGAGCCCGACGAGCGCACCCTCGGCGCCCTCGCCGTCTACCGCAACACCGCGACCCGCGGACGGATCGACGCCCTGGAGGCCAACTATCCAACGGTGGCGCAGTTGGTCGGCCGGGACTGGTTCAGGGCCGCCGCCCGCGAGTTTGTCGAGGCGCACCCCGGCAGCGACCCTGTGCTGGCGGGTTTTGGCGCCACCTTCCCGGATTGGCTGGCGGCGTTCGAGCCGGCGCGCGAAATGCCGTTTCTCGCCCCGAGCGCCCGGCTGGACCGCGCTTGGACGGAGGCGCACCTCGCCACGGACGACGCCGTTCTGGAGGTCGAGGACGCCGCCGCCTCCGGCCTGGCGCTTACTGTCCGCGCGGCCCGTCTGCATCCGTCGGTCCGATTGTTCTGGTTCGACTGGAGCGCGCCCTCGCTCTGGCTGGCGCACCGCTATCCGGAGCTGGACACCCGCCTGGACTGGCGACCGGAACCCCAAGGCCTGCTGATCCATCGTCCCCGAGGCGATGTGCAGGCCCGCCATGTGTCACGAGCCGAGTGGGTGTTTCTCGATGCTTGCCGGAAGGGCCGCGCCTTCGGCGTGGCGGCCCTCGCCGCCAGCGCCACGCGCCCGAGCCCGCACATCCCGACACTGTTCAGCCGTTTGCTGAGGGACGGCGTCTTCTGCACCCCATCCCGACAGGACCAGACCCGATGACCGCCATCGCCGCACTGCGCACCCGTATCACCGCCGCGATCGCGGAGTGGCCCCTGGCCCTTCTGTTGAGGCTCGGCATAGCGACGCCGTTCTTTCTGTCGGGCCGGACCAAGGTCGAGGGGCTTGTCACCCTATCCGACAACACGCGCTACCTGTTCGCGGAGGAGTATCGCGTGCCCCTGTTGCCGCCGGACGTCGCCGCGATTCTGGCAACCGGCGCGGAACACCTGCTGCCGGTACTGCTGGTCGCGGGACTGATGACCCGTCCCGCGGCGCTCGGGTTGCTCGCCATGACGCTGGTGATCCAGCTGTTCGTCGTGCCCACTGGCTGGCCGACGCATCTGCTCTGGGCGGGGCCGCTGATCTATCTCATCGCCCGCGGTCCGGGCGCGGCCAGCCTGGACCGGCTGCTGAAGCTCGACTGAGCTTAAACCGCCTCGTTCAGCAGGGCGTTGCGGTAGCCGTCGACCCAGAGGTTCCGGCGACGGCGGCTGCGTTCGGCATGGTAGATGTGGGCCAGTTCGGCGTAGCTGCGGTCGAAGTCGTCGTTGACGAAGACGTAGTCAAACACGTCGCAGTGCTCGATCTCGCCCTTGGCGTTCTTGATGCGGCGCTCGATCACCTCCTCGGCGTCCTGCGAGCGGGTCACCAGACGGCGGCGCAGTTCCTCAAGGCTGGGCGGCAGGATGAAGACGCGAACCGCGTCTTCCGGGCATTTCTCGGCGATGTCGCGGGCGCCCTGCCAGTCGATGTCGAACAGCACGTCGCGGCCCTCGGCCAGGGCGCGGTCGATGGGGGCCCGCGGGCTGCCGTAGCGGTTGCCGTGCACGTCGGCCCATTCGAGGAAGGCGTCCTCGTCGATCAGACGCTGGAATTCCTCGTGGCTGACGAAGTGGTAGTCACGACCCGCGACCTCGCCCGGACGGATGTCGCGGGTAGTCATGGACACCGACAGCTCCAGCCTGCCGTGGTCCGCCATCAGGCGGCGGCAGAGCGACGTCTTGCCGGCGCCCGAGGGGCTGGCGACGATCAGGAGGACGCCCCGACGGGGCGTGCGTTCATTCGACATTCTGGACCTGTTCGCGGAGCTGTTCGATGACGGCCTTGAGCTCAAGGCCGATTCCGGTGAGCGCCGTCGTAGCCGATTTCGAGCAGAGGGTGTTCGCCTCGCGCATAAATTCCTGCATCAGGAAGTCGAGTTTTCGCCCGGCGGGGGGTTGCTGCAACAGGGCGCGGGCCGAGGCGACGTGGGCGGTCAGGCGATCAAGCTCCTCGCGCACGTCCGCCTTGGTCGCCAGCGCGGCGGCTTCGAGGAAGATGCGATCCTCAAGGCCGGGCGCATCGGGCGCCAGCTCGGTGATGCGGCGGGTGAAACGGTCGCGAATGGCCTCGACCTGGGCGACAGCTTCCTGTTCGGCGTCGGCGACCAGCTGTTCGATGCGGTCGATGAAGCCGGTGATGACGGGCAGGAGTTGCGTCCCCTCCCGCTCACGCGAGATCTTCAGGGCGTCGAGAGCCTCGTCGATGGAGGCGGCGATCTTCGCCTCTACGGCGGTGCGAGCCTCGGCGTCGTCCTCATCCTCGGGGGCTTCCAGAACGCCGCGCAGGGCCAGCAGACCGTCGGCCGAGGGCGGGACCGCGCCCTCTTCGGCGAGTTGGTTGGCCAGCTGGAGATAGCGGGCCAGCACAGCTTCATTCACCTTCAGCGCGGCGGCGCCGGGGTCGGCGCGCTTGGCCTGAACGCCCAGCGTCACCTGACCCCGGTTCAGTTTCGCCTGACCGGAGACCTTGGCGAGACGTTCGAGGCTATCGAACCCCGGAGGGCCGCGGAAGCGGACCTCCAGATTCCGGCCGTTGACGGAGCGGGCTTCGACCGACCAGCTCCAGTCGCCTTCCGACCCGTCCGAGCGGCCGAAGCCGGTCATGCCGGAGATGCGCTTGCTCATCGGGCTGCGGCCGGTTGTTGCGGCACGCGGATGACCTGTGCGCCGGGCGGGACCTCGACGCCGGGCGGCACGCCTTCCGGCACGGCTTGCGGCACGACCGGCGCGGCGGGCTCGGGCGGCAGGCCCTGACGGCGACGCTCGATGGCGCGCCAGCGCGCGACGTTGGCCAGATGCTCGTCGTAGGTCCGGGCGAAGGCGTGGCCGCCCGTGCCGTCGGCGACGAAGAAGACGTCCTCGCTGACGGGTGGGTTCAGGACAGCGGCGATGGCGTCCCGGCCCGGATTGGCGATGGGCGTCGGGGGCAGGCCGTCGATCTGGTAGGTGTTCCAGTCGGTGTGGCGGTCGATCTCGGACCGGCGCAGGCCGCGCCCCAGCGGACGGCCCTTGGTGATGCCGTAGACGATGGTCGGATCGCTTTCGAGCCGCATCCCCATGCGCAGGCGATTGGAGAAGACCGCCGCCACGCGCGGACGCTCGGCGGCGACGCCGGTTTCCTTTTCGACGATGGAGGCGAGGATCACCGCCTCGTCCAGCGAACGGACGACGCTGTTGGGACCGCGCGTGGCCCACAGGCGGGTCAGGTTCTCGTCGCGGGCGCGCTGCATCCGGGCGATCACGGATGCGCGGGTCTCGCCGCGCGAAACCTCATAGGTATCGGGCCACAGGGTCCCTTCCTCGGGGACCTCATTGACGGCGCCGGTCAGGATCGGCTGGCGCATCAGGATGTCGACGGCCTGGGCCGAACTCCAGCCCTCGGGCAGGGTGACGTAGTGGCGCACCACCTTGCCCGAAACCAGCAGCACCAGAACCTGACGCAGGGAGGCGCCGGACGGCACCTCATATTCCCCCGCGCGCAGCTTGCGGTCCGCGCCGGTGATGCTGGCCGCGGCCTTGAACATGTCGGTCGAGCGGATGACCCCGGCCGCCTTCAGATTGGCGGCTATGGCGCTGACCCCGGCCCCGCTGGGCAGGGAGACGATGGTCGTCTCCCCCTGCCGCGCCGACGGCCCCGGGGCGTAGAAGACGCTCCACGCCGCCACCAGGGCCGCGATCAGGAACAGGCTGAAGGTCGCCGTCGCGGCCAGAAAGGCCGTCTTGCGTCCCGATGCACCCTTCTCCACCGACCGACGGAACACTCAGTCGACCTTCTTGAAGATGACGGAGGCGTTGGTGCCGCCGAAGCCGAAGCTGTTGGACATCGCAACGTCAATCTTGCGCGGCTTCCCCTTGTGCGGGACCAGATCGATGGCGGTCTCTTCCTCGGGATTGTCGAGGTTGATGGTCGGCGGGGCGATCTGGTCGCGGATGGCCAGCACCGAGAACACCGACTCGATCGCGCCGGCGGCGCCCAGCAGGTGGCCGGTCATCGACTTGGTCGAAGACACCGCCAGATGCTTGGCGTGATCGCCGACCAGCTTCTCGATGGCGTGAAGCTCGATCCAGTCCGCCATGGTCGAGGTGCCGTGGGCGTTGATGTAGTCGAGGTCCGAAGGTTGCAGGTTCGCACGCTTCAGCGCCGCCTTCATGGCCCGCAGGCCGCCGTCGCCGTCCTCCGACGGGGCGGTGATGTGATAGGCGTCGCCGCTCATGCCGTAGCCCACGACCTCGGCGTAGATCTTCGCACCGCGCGCCTTGGCGTGCTCATACTCCTCCAGCACCATGATGCCGGCGCCCTCGCCCATGATGAAGCCCGCGTGGTCCTTGTCATAGGGACGGCTGGCCTTTTCGGGCGTGTCGTTGAAGGCGGTGCACAGGGCCTTGCAGGCCAGGAAGCCGGCGATGCCGATGGGCACGACCGAGCTTTCCGCGCCGCCGCAGACCATGACGTCAGCGTCGTCCAGCGCGATCATCCGGGCCGCATCGCCGATGGCGTGGGCGCCGGTAGCGCAGGCGGTGACGACCGCGTGGTTCGGCCCCTTCAGGCCGTGACGAATGGAAATCTGGCCCGACGCCAGGTTGATCAGGGCCGAGGGGATGAAGAAGGGGCTGACACGACGCGGTCCCTGCTCCTTCAGGATGATGGCCGTGTCGGCGATGGGACCGAGGCCGCCGATGCCGGCGCCGACCATGACGCCGGTGCGTTCCCGGTCTTCCTCGCTCTCGGGCTTCCAGCCGGCGTCCGCCAGAGCCTCGTCGGCGGCGGCGATGGCGTAAACGATGAAGTCGTCGACCCGCTTGCGCTCCTTGGGCGACATGATCTTTTCGTGGTCGAAGACGCCGGGCTCTCCCGCCACGCCACCGCCCCGGCCGTCCACCGACGGAATCTCGCCCGCGATGGTGCAGCCATAGCCCTCGGTATCGAATGCGGTGATCGGCCCGATGCCGGACCGGCCTTCCACGATACCCTTCCAGCTATGCTCGACACCCCAGCCGAGCGGGGTCAGAAGGCCAAGGCCGGTAACAACGACGCGACGCATTCCTGCATCCTTCACAGTGAATCTCGCGCGAGAGAATAGTGAGTGAAGCGGCGCGGGGCTAGGCGGAGCGAACGTCGCAATCCCGCAGCGGCGCAAAAGGGCGCGCAAACAGCGACGCTTTCGCCTGAAATGGTGTCAGGCGCCGGCCTCGTTCGGCGACCTCGCGCCGATCACCCCGCACGGCTGACGGCGGAAGCCTGATTTCACAGCCGACGCAGGCGCACGCCGGACACGAAAACCGCCGCGCCGCCTTTCGGCTGCGCGGCGGCTTCTGAACCGTTCGAAAGAACCGGTGGGGCTTAGCCCGCCAGCTTCTCGTCGATGAACTTCACGGCGTCGCCAACGGTCTGGATGTGCTCGGCGGCGTCATCCGGGATCTCGATGTCGAACTCTTCCTCGAAGGCCATGACCAGTTCGACGTTGTCGAGCGAGTCAGCGCCCAGGTCGTCGATGAAGCTGGCCTTTTCGGTGACCTTGTCCGGATCGGCGTCCAGGTGGTCGATAACGATCTTGCGGACGCGTTCCAGGGTATCGGACATGATGTCTCTGCCTTCTGATGCCGCCGATGCGGCTGTTGTCTCAATCCTTGCCGTATGACGACGGCGACGGCTGCGCAAGTCTTGAACGAGACTCAGCGCCACCGGTTGCAGGCCTCTAGCACAGCCTCACGGGGGGAAAATAGCCAAAACCCCGTCATCCGTAGGGTTTCAGGCCGCCCGACTGACCGCGAAATCGGCCAGAAGCTCCAGCGCGGTCTTCCAATCGCTGTCCGGCAGGACCGAAAGTGAGGCCTTGGCCAGATCGGCGTAGTCCCACGCCACGTCGATCGTCGCGCCGACCGCGCCGGCGCCCAGCACCAGTTCGCGGGCGCGGGCGAAGTCGTCCTCGCGGCGGTCACCCTTGTTGATCGTGCGTTCCCAGAAGCCGTCGTCGTGGCCCCTGGTGCGGGCGGCGGCCAGCAGCAGCGGCAGGGTCACCTTGCCTTCGCGGAAGTCGTCGCCGGTGTTCTTGCCCAGCACCTCGGCCTGACCGCCGTAGTCCAGCGCATCGTCGGCCAGTTGGAACGCGAGACCGAGATTCAGGCCGTAGGCGCGCAGGGCCTGCACCTGTTCCTCTGACGCGCCTGCCCCGACCGCGCCGGACTCGGCGGCGGCGGCGAACAGTTCGGCTGTCTTGGCCGAGATGATCTTCAGATAGGTCTCCTGGTCCAGCCCCAGATCGTGGGCGCGGGTCAGTTGCAGGACCTCGCCCTCCGAGATCACCGCCGAGGCGGTGGCGAGGATGCCCAGCGCGCGCATGGCGCCGGTCTCGACCATCAGCTCGAAGGCGCGGGCGAAGAGGAAGTCGCCGACCAGAACGCTGGACGGGGCGCCCCAGATCAAGTGGGCCGCCACCTTGCCCCGGCGCAGGTCCGAGGCGTCGACGATGTCATCGTGCAGCAGGGTGGCGGTGTGAATGAACTCGACCGAAGCGGCCAGACGCACGGCGGCTTCCATGCCATTCGGAGCGCCGGCGGCGCGGGCCGCGGCCACGGTCAGCAGCGGACGCAGGCGCTTGCCGCCCGCCGCGACGATGTGATCGGCCAGCAGCGGAATCACCGGCACGTCGGACTGCATCCGCTCGACGATCAGGGCGTCGACCACGGCCATGTCATCGCGCGACAGCCGGATCAACGGCTCCACATCCCCCTTGCGGCGGGTTTCGGCGACGGTGACAGCGTCCAACAGAATACTCATCAGGCGACGGCGCGGCAGGAGGATCGCGCCGGAAAATCCGGTCGCCGCCTTGCCCGGCGACGATGCGGCGCACAATGGTGATCGGGCCAACAGGGGTCAAGCCGCGTGACCGTCGCATCCGCAACTGAATCTGCATCAGAAATCGTCGAGAACGGGCTTCTCGGGGGGCGGATCCGCTTCCTGCAGCCGGCCAAGGGCTATCGCGCCGGAATGGACGCCGCCCTGCTGGGCGCCGCCTGCGACGCCGCGCCCGGCGAACGGGTGATCGAGGCGGGCTGCGGCGCGGGCGCGGTGCTGATGCAGATCGCCGCGAGACGGCCCGGGATCGCCCTGACAGGGCTGGAGCGCGACCCGGCCATGGCGGCGCTGGCCCGGCGAAACGCCGAACTGAACGCCGCGCCTGTCACCATTGTTGAAGGCGACGTGGCCAAGGGCTTCCGCGCTCTGGACCTGCCGGTGTTCGACCGGGCCGTGTCCAACCCTCCGTTTTTCGACGACCCGGGCGCCCTGCGCGCGCCCGCCCCGGGCAAGACCGGCGCCTGGATGGCCGATGACGGGTTGGGGGCCTGGACCAGGTTCCTGCTGAAGTCGGTCCGTGAGGGCGGGAAGATCGTGGTCATCCACCGCGCCGACCGGCTGGCCGACCTGCTGGCGGGGCTGGGCGAGACGGCGGGGTCATTCTCGATTCGACCGATCCATGCCTTCGCCGACGAACCGGCGAAGCGGGTGCTGGTGCAGGCGATCAAGACCGGAAAGGCGCCGCTGAGACTGCTGCCGCCGCTGGCGCTGCATGAGCGCGGCGGGGCGAAGCATACGGCGGAGGCGGAGGCGATCCTGCGCGGCGAGTCGGTGCTGGAGTGGTGATGAAAGCCCGGATCGACACCCGTAACGGCGAAGCGCTGTTCTCGTCCTTCGTCCCCGACGCCGCGCTGCCGTCGGAAAGACTGATCGACCTCATCACGGATCGCCCGCTGGGCCGCTCGGGCCCGTCGGCGTCCGGCCTTGAGCAAAGGCTTGATGTCGCGTCGAGGACGCCGCTCAACGCGCTGGCCTGCGGGCAGGTCCGCATGCTCGTCGGTCAGAAGATCGGCCTGAAGTGGCTGGCGCGTCCCGTCGCCCTGTTTGTCGCGGCTCATCCGATGGCGGAATGCGACCTCTGCCCCGGTGATCTGACCGTCAACGCCCTGCGCGCGCTGGACGACCTGATGATCCACGCGTTCGAGGAGACCAGGCTGATGATCGCCGCTGACTTCAGCGTGCTTGAGGGCGAACGCGCTGAGGCAGGGGATGACGCCTTGCTGCTGGACGCCCTCGGCGCGCTCGGCTCGGCCCGCGAGGCGCTCGGCGTCGTCGCCTGAGGCGCCCTTCACCCACCGCTCCCGACAAGCTATGCCACCGCCCATGTCCCTGCGCCCGCTCTTCGTCACCCAGGTCTATGAAGCCTCCCTCGCCGGTTCGGCGGGGTTCGAGGCGTTCAATGCGGAGCTGGTCGACGCCTGCCGGATGCTGGCGGCGGAGGACATGGCGGGGCGTCAGTGGTGCAAGGCGCACGGCTATCGCGGCTACACCTCCTACGGCTCGCTGACCGACCTGCCTGTCCGGCTGCCCGAGTTCGCCGAGCTGAAGCGCCATCTCGACAAGCACGCACAAGCCTATGCCAAGGCTCTGAATTTCGATCTGGCCCGCAAGCCGAGGCTGGACAATATCTGGGTCAACATCCTGAAGCCCGGCGGCGGCCACACCGGCCACATCCACCCCCACGCCTTCCTGTCGGGGACCATCTATGTGGAAGTGCCGGACGGCGCCTCGGCGCTGAAGCTGGAAGACCCCCGGCTGGCGATGATGATGGCCCGGCCCGGCGTCAGCACCGATGCGCCCGAGGCTGAACAGCCCTTCGTCTATCTGGCCCCGAAGGCGGGCACGATCCTGATGTGGGAAAGCTGGCTGCGCCACGAGGTGCCGGTCAACGCGGCCAAGACCGAGCGCATCTCGATCAGCTTCAACTACGCCTGAGGCCCGCCAGCCCGTCCCAGGCCAGCATGGCCGCCCGGGCGGTTGCGGTCAGTTCGTCCGACCCCGCCCCCTCGCGGGCGCGGAAGGTCATGCCCTGCTGGACCGTCAGATAGAAGGCTGCGATGGCGGCGGGGTCGGCCGATGCGGACAGTTCGCCCGCTGTCTTCGCCGTTTCCAGCCGCTCGCGCATCGCCGCCATGGAATCCGTGCGAACCTGCCTGACGTCACGACACGCCTTGTCCGGCAGGGCGTCAGGGTTCACGCCGGACAGGGCCACCAGACAGCCCTGCGGCCGTCCGCATTGCCCGCCGGCGTTCGCGGTGGCCAGCAGCAGCCCTTCAATGGCTTCGCGCGCCGTGGGCGCGTCACGCATCGAGGCCCACAGGCTTGCGCCCTCCGTGTCGCTGTAGAGCCGGACCGCCTCGCGGAAGAGGTCCTCCTTGCTGCCGAAGGCCGCATAGAGACTGGGCGCATTGATCCCCATGGCGGAGGTCAGGTCGGTCACGGACGCGTCGGCATAGCCCTTGGCCCAGAACACCTTGAGGGCGCTGGACAGGGCATCATCACGATCAAAACTACGGGGGCGTCCCGCCATCGCGGCTTCCGGACCTTATTTTTGAATGATCGATACATAATCCCTTGACGGCGGGAGGCAAGCTTTCCATCTGGCGTTCCGTAACGCTCGCTACAGAATGGAAAACCAGATCATGACCGCTTCTCTCCCCCTTTCCGGCAAGCGCGCCCTCGTCACCGGCGGCAGCCGCGGTATCGGCGCCGCCATCGCCCGCCAACTGGCCGCCGACGGCGCCGACGTCGCCATCACCTATGAAAAATCCGCCGAAAAAGCCGAGGCGGTCGCCGCCGAAATCCGCGCGCTTGGCCGCAAGGCGGTTGTGGTGCAGGCCGACGCCGGTTCGACCGAAGGCCCGCAGAAGGCCGTGGACGGCGCCGTCGCCGTTCTGGGCGGCCTCGATATCCTGGTGAACAACGCGGGCATCGCGGGTGAAGCGATGTTCGCCGACCAGACGGTGGAGCAGATCGACGCCCTGCTGAACGTCAATGTTCGCGGGGTCCTGCTGACCTCCAAGGCCGCCCTGACCCACCTCGGCGACGGCGGACGGATCATCTCGATCAGCAGTGTTCTGGCCGACCGCGTGCCCTTCCCGGGCGTGACCGTCTATTCGGCGACCAAGTCGGCGCTGGAAGCCTTCACCCTGGGCCTGTCGCGTGAGGTCGGCCCGCGCGGGATCACCGTCAATCTGGTCAAGCCCGGCGCAACGGACACCGACATGAACCCGGCGGACGGCCCGAACGCCCCCATGATGCTGAACGGCATCTCGCTGGGTCGGTACGGCCAGCCGCAGGACATCGCCTCGGCCGTCGCCTTCCTGGCGGGACCGGGCGCGAGCTACATCACCGGCGCCAGCATTCTGGTCGACGGCGGCATCGGGGCCTGACCCGGACGCCGGGCGCGAGGGGGCGGCTGCACGCCCCCTCGTCGCCACATTTTTCCCGAGGCTCCCCGACGCTGAAGCTTTGGGGGGAATCGGGCATGCGGCGGCGGGCTCGTCCTGCACCGGACAGGCCGGCGCCCAAACCTCGGCGCAAGCCGCCGCCACCCGTGAAGGCGGGCCCCAGCAACTACCGCGGCCTGACCTTGACCAGCGAAGTGTTGAACCACGAGGATCACCTGACGGTCGCCCCGATCAACGCCTGACGAAGGCCTCGCCGTCGTAGGTCAGTGAAATCGGGCGACCGTCGTCTCCGATCGTGAAGACCACCACCTCGCCCGCCAGCGGCGTCAGCTCGACCCGCAGGCTTTCGGGGTCGGTGTAGTTTTCGGCGACGGCGGACTGCACGCCGATGGACAGAACCAGCCGCCCGTCCACCGCCCGCACCGTCATCGTTCCGTAGGCCGGGCTGACGTAGTCGCCGACATAGGCGGCGTCGGTCAGGCTGAGCGTGCGGGGCCGCTGCGCCCGCGCCTCGCGGCCCGCCGCCAGTCCGGCCCGGCGGCGGTCACCTCGGACGGCCAGTTCCTCCAGTTTCGCATCATAGACCGCCTCGATATCGGGCAGGCGGGCGAACCAGTCGTAGGCGTAGTTGGCCACCAGATCGGCCAGTTCGCCCGCCACGGCGTCCTCATTGACCATCACGGCCACGCCCAGCCCGCGCTCCGGCATGAAGGAGACATGCGCGCGCGAGCCGGAGAAATTGCCGAAATGGTGGATCAGGACATCGTCCCGATAACGCCCCACCTGCCAACCCAGCCCGTAGCCGGTGCGGACGTAGTCGCCGAAGGTGGTGTCCTGCGCCACGCGCGGCGCATGTGTCGAAGCGATCAGGCCGGCGGGCAAGGCCTGCCGCCCGGCCACCCGTCCATCATTGATCTGGGCCTCCAGCCAGATCGCCATGTCATCCGCGGTCGAGATCAGCCCGCCCGCCGACTGCATGGTGGCGTCCACCTTCTGCAGGGGCGAGCGCTCGGGATGCCCGGCGATCAACCCGAGATGGCCGGCGGCCACGACGCCCCCATCGGCCCGCGCTTCGTTGATGAAGGCGGTCGTCCGGGCCATGCCCAGCGGCTCCAGCACTTCGTCCCGCACCAGCGCCCGCCAGTCCCGCCCCTGCTCATGTTCGAGCAGGACCGTCGCCAGATTGTAGCCCGCGTTCGAATAGGCGAAGGCGCCGTAGGCTCCGCCCTCGCGCGGACGGGTCTGGTCAGTCAGCCGCCACATCGTCTCCGGCGTCCAGTCGCCGGAAAAGGCCGCGCGAAAGGCGATGGCGCCGTTGTCCACGCCGGAACGGTGGCTGAGCAGATCGGTCAGGGTGATGCGGTTCGCGATCTCTGACGACACGCCGGAGGTCGGCGACCACCGTGACAGGGGGGCGTCCGGATCGACCTGGCCCCTTTCCGCCATCGCCGTGATCGCCAGCGCGGTGAAAGACTTGGTCGCCGAGGCGATGTAGAACCGCGTCCCGGTCGTTACGGGCGCGCCGGTTTCAACGTCGGCGACGCCATACCCCGCTTTCACGACGGCGCCGTCCCGATCCACCACCGCGACCGCCATGCCCGGCACGGCCTCTGTGCGCTGGAGCGCGCGCCGGGCGAAGGCGTCCATGGCGGCGGGGAAGTCGGCCCGGTCCTGCGCCATCCCCGCTGACGGAGAAGCGAGCAGGATCGCGACCGCCAGGGCCGTGGACAGGCGACGTGAAGGCATGAAAGGCTCTCCCTGCCCCGAAAGCGGAGCGTACCGGACAGAGGCCGCGAGGCGGGCGAATGGATGCATGCGCCGCCATCAAACCGCCGCCTGCGTCCCCTAGTGATTTGCCCTGACGCCGCGCGGTCGCTACATCCCGCGCCAACCTCCCCATTCGATTTAACGACAGGGCGCACCGCACCTCATGGCGCAGCAATACATTTTCCAGATGCAAGGCCTCACCAAGGCCTTTCCCGGCGGCAAGAAGATCTTCGAGAACATCTGGCTGAGCTTCTACAACGACGCCAAGATCGGCGTCGTCGGCGTCAACGGCTCGGGCAAGTCCACCCTGCTGAAGATCATGGCCGGGCTCGACAAGGAATTCTCCGGCGAGGCCAAGGCCGCCGACGGCATCAAACGCGGCTATCTGGAGCAGGAGCCCCAGCTCGACCCCGCCCTGAACGTTCGCCAGAACGTCGAGGCCTGGTGCGAGGAGAAGCAGTGGGTGAACCGCTTCAATGAAGTGGCCGCCGAACTGGGCGAGAACTACACCGACGAGCTGATGGAGGAGATGACCGCCCTCCAGGAGAAGATCGACGCCGGCGATGTCTGGGACATCGACAGCCGCATCGAAATGGCCATGGACGCCCTGCGCTGCCCGCCGGACGACTGGTCGGTCGAAAACCTGTCGGGCGGTGAAAAGCGTCGCGTGGCTCTGGCCCGCCTGCTGCTGTCGAAGCCCGACATGCTGCTGATGGACGAACCGACCAACCACCTGGACGCCGAATCCGTCGCCTGGCTGCAGCACCATCTCGAGAACTTCCCGGGCTGCGTGATCCTGGTCACCCACGATCGCTACTTCCTGGATCAGGTCACCAAATGGACCCTGGAGCTGGACCGCGGCCGAGGGCACCCGCATGAGGGCAACTACTCTTCGTGGCTGGAAGCCAAGCAGAAGCGCGTCGTGCAGGAGCAGTCGGAATCCGAAGCCCGCCAGCGCGCCCTCACCCGCGAACTGGAATGGGTCCGCTCGGGCGCAAAGGCCCGTCAGGCCAAGTCCAAGGCTCGTCTGGCCGCCTACGAGAAGATGGTCGCCGAGCAGGAAAACCAGCGTGGCGCCCAGTCGTTCGCCGTCATCCAGATCCCGCCCGGCCCGCGCCTCGGCAACGTCGTTCTGGAGGTCGAGGGCCTGCAGAAGTCGTATGGGGACAAGGTTCTGTTCGACAACCTGACCTTCAAGCTGCCGCCCAACGGCATCGTCGGCGTCATCGGCCCTAACGGCGCCGGCAAGTCGACCATGTTCAAGCTGATCACCGGGCAGGAACAGCCCGACGGCGGCACGATCAAGGTCGGCGAGACCGTCAAGCTGGCCTATGTCGACCAGTCGCGCGACGACCTGAAGCCGGACGAGACCATCTGGCAGGCGATCTCGGGCGGCACCGACATCATGATGGTCGGCAAGCGCGAGATTAACAGCCGCGCCTATGTCGGTTCGTTCAACTTCAAGGGCGGCGACCAGCAGAAGAAGGTCGGGCAACTGTCGGGCGGTGAGCGCAACCGCGTCCACCTGGCCAAGACGCTCGCCTCGGGCGGCAATCTGATCCTGCTCGACGAACCGACGAACGATCTGGACATCGAGACCCTGCAGAACCTTGAAGAGGCTCTGGAAGAGTTCGCCGGCTGCGCCGTGGTGATCTCCCACGACCGCTGGTTCCTGGACCGTCTGGCCACCCACATCCTCGCCTTCGAGGGCGACAGCCACGTCGAATGGTTCGAAGGCAATTTCGAAGCCTACGAAGAGGACAAGAAGCGCCGTCTGGGCGCCGACAGCCTGATCCCCAGCCGGATCAAGTTCCAGAAGTTCGGGCGGTAAGGCGAGGAAAGATCGTTAACGGTCGGCTTGGCAAACCCCACCGCTCGCGCTTAGATAGCAACGATCGGTGAACATCGGGGGATGCCATGCCGCTTTTCGACTATCGAGGCGTTTCTACCGCGCGAGTTCTGGATGCCGCGCAATTGGCTGCAGCGGCCTATGTCGGGGGAGTGTTGCCTACGGGCTGGAGCCCCCTGACAGCGGCGCAAATCGGCTTCTCGGGAGGCCCCTTTGCGGGCTCCCTGAGCAACGACGGTCGCTTCACCGCCGGGGTCTTTTCCAGCTCATGGGGCGCCGCGGCGCTCCAGGTCTCCCGGAATGGAAATCAACTCTCGATTTCATTCCGGGGCACTGACTCGCCGCTGGACGCCACAGATTATGATGCGATTTATACGTATGAGTACCTGAATTCATTCAGGTCCATACTGACCTCGATAAACGACTACGCAGCCACATCGGGGATATCCTCGATCCTGGTCACGGGACACAGCCTGGGCGCGGCTGCAGCCAATCTCCTCAGGGATTCCGCTTTCGGAAATTACGCCCAGTTCTCGACTGCGGACTTTATTACATTTGCGACGCCGAGAACGTCACTGACCGGCGATGTGTTGAACGTCGGCTTCGAAAATGACCTTGTATTCAAGGCATTTCCGCCGGGAGATTTCTCATCAACCACAGACAATATCGTATTCTATAACAATAGCTATTCACAGAGCTCAATATCTGGAGTCGGAACAGACGCGCACGCGGCCACCAACTACGTAGAAGCCGTTCAGCGGATCACAGCATCATCATTCTACAATCAGATGACGAGAGATTCCGTCGTCGTGGTCGTGGCTACGAATGACATCGTGCAAGACCGCCCGGTTCTGTCGAATAACCACCGGAACGCCGACACATTCTACATAGGTCGGGACATCGTTACGGACCAGGTCAACGCGGGTTCCGGAAATGACCGTCTCGAAGGCTTTGGCGGTGACGATATCCTCCGCGGCGGAGGGGGTAACGACATCATCTACGGCGGCGCCGGCACGGGCGACATCGCCGCGTTCTCCGGCCCCTGCATCGACTACGACATCAGCTACAACGCCACGACCGGCGCATGGACGGTCGCTCACCTGCGCGGCGCGCAAACTGACGGGACCGACACACTCACCGGGATCGAGTTCGTCCAGTTCGGCGACAAGGTTAGCCGTCTGGAAGTCGGACGATCGGTCTGCGTCAGCGGCGGTCAGGACCTGGCCTTCGTCATCGACACCACCGGCAGCATGGATGACGACATCGCGCAGGTGAAGGCCGCCGCGAACCGGCTGATATCCGACATCTTCAGCGATCCGGTTGCCGGTGCGAAATCACGGATCGGCATCGTCGGCTTCAAGGACCCCGGCGAAACACAAACGATCCTGTCCTTCACCAATCACACCACGCTCGAAGCACGGCGCGCAGCCGCCCTGAATGCGATCAACAGCATCTCGGTCAGCGGAGGCGGCGACACGCCAGAAGGCGTGTACTCGGGGCTGCGGCACGCCCTCGCCGGCGCTATCGGTTCCTGGCGCGAGGACGCCAATATCCGCCGCATCGTTCTGTTCGGGGACGCCCCTCCCAAGGACACCTATCTGAGAGCCGAGGTCGAAGCGCTGGCGCGCGACGTGCTGGGCGGCAGCGGTGCGATCGCGGACATCAGCGCGGTCACGGACGGCGCCCTGACCACGGTCACCGTGCTCGGCGCCCTGGCCGACGGCACGGTGGTGAACCGCAGCGTTGAAATCTACAGCGTGGTGGTGGGCTCGGACACGAATGCCGGCTCGGCCTTCCAGACCATCGCCGACAGCAACGGCGGCCTTAACCTGCGCGCGGACACGGCCAATCAGGTCGTGCAAACCCTCTCCGAGGCGATCACCACCCCCTATCTGGTCAGCTTCAACGGCACGACCGGCAACGACTCCCTTCTGGGCACCCTCGCTGACGACCGGATGCTGGGCCTTGCCGGCGCCGACGTTCTGTCCGGCGGAGGCGGACACGACAGTCTGATCGGAGGCGACGGCGCCGACACCCTGTTGGGTGGGGCCGGCAATGATCGGCTCGAGGGCGGGACCGGCGCGGACGCCATGGACGGCGGCGACGGCGATGATCTGTATTTCGTCGACAATGCCGGCGACACGGTGATCGAGACCGGCGGTGGCTACGACACGGTTCGCAGCACGGTCAGCTTCACCCTGAGCGCCAATATTGAACGACTGGAACTGTCGGGAACGGCGACCTCCGGCATCGGCAACGCACTGAGCAACACCATCATCGGCGGAACCCGAAGCGAACAGCTCATCGGCCACGATGGCGACGACATCCTTCATGGCGGCGCCGGCAATGACACGCTGAATGGCGGCGCGGGCATCGACACCGCGGACTATTCAAACGCCGCCGGCGGTATATCGGTGCAGCTTTACAACGCCGTCGCCTCCTCGGACGGTGATCGGGGCTCCGACACCCTGGCCGGGATCGAAAACATCCGCGGCTCGGCATTCGCAGACACCATCCTGGGCGACAACGCGGCCAACCATCTCACGGGCGGCGCCGGTGATGACCGTCTGCAAGGACGCGGCGGCGTCGACATCCTCGACGGCGGCGACGGCGACGACACCGTCGACTACAGCAACGCGGCCTCGGCCATCACCGTCGATCTGCGGACAGGTCGCGCCTCCAGTGACGGGGACGGAGCCTCGGACACCCTGATCAGCGTCGAACACCTGATCGGGACCGCAGCCAACGACACACTGATCGGCAGCGCGGCCAACAACACGCTGAGCGGCGGGCTGGGGCGCGACGTTCTGATGGGGCTCGATGGAGCCGACATTCTTCGTGGCGGCGGCGGGGTGGCCAACGAACTCTACGGCGGTCGTGGTGATGATCTCTATGTGATCGAGGCCGTCGGCGACAGCGTCGTCGAACTCGCCGGCGAGGGGATCGATCGCATCGAGACCGCCCTGGCCTCAATGCGGCTGGCCACGAACGTCGAGAACCTGACCTACACCGGAACAGCGGCCTTCACCGGAACCGGCAACGCCAGTGACAATGTGATCATGGGCGGGACCCAACGCGATGTCCTGTTGGGCCTTGCCGGAAACGACACCCTGATGGGCGGAACCGGAGCCGCGAACGAGTTGTACGGCGGCGCCGGCAACGACACCTATGTTCTGGACGTCAGCGACTCCATCATCGAGGGCGCCGGCGAAGGAACCGATCTGGTCCAGCTGCGGGGGCTGCGTGCCTACAATCTGGGCGCCAATGTCGAGAACGCGACGGCCGTCGCGACCGGCGACTATGCCATCAACGGCAATGTGCTGGACAACGTCCTGACCGGCGGCGCGGGCGCCGACATCCTTCAGGGCGGCGCGGGCAATGACACGCTGCACGGCGGGGCGGGGGTCGATACCGTCACCTACATCCTGTCGACCGCCGGGGTCACCGCGCGCCTGGATACGAACCGCAGCACCAATGACGGCCTTGGCGGACAGGACACCTTCGCCTCGATCGAGAACCTGACCGGTTCCAACCTGCGCGACACCCTGATGGGCGATACCGGGAACAACGTCATCAACGGCGCCATCGGCGATGATGTCCTTCTTGGCTTCGACGGCAACGACACCCTGATCGGCGGCTCCGGCGGCGGCAACAACGAGATGTACGGCGGCCGAGGGAATGACCTCTACATCGTCGATGCGCTGGACACCCTGATCGAGCTTGAGGGCGAAGGCGTCGACACGGTCCAGACGACCATGGGCAACTTCACCCTGCGGGCCAACATCGAGAACATGATCTATGTCGGCCCGGGCGATTTCGCCGGCACCGGCAACGCCCAGAACAACGTCATCACCGGATCGGGCGGCAACGACACCCTGGCCGGGCGCGGCGGCAACGATACCCTGAACGGCGGGGCCGGCGCGGATCTGGCCCTCCTGCAAGGCGTGCGCGCCGACTACACCATCTCCAGCATCAGCGGCGGCTGGCGCGTGGTCGACAATGTCGCCGGGCGGGATGGAACAGACCTTCTGTACGGGGTCGAGAGTGTTCGCTTCGCGGACGGGACGGTGCTGGTTCTGGGCCAGCAGGCCGCCGAGCCGACCTTCGAGGTCATGCCCCTGTCTCCCACGGACAAGGAACTGATCGAAGATCCCTTCGTCCTGCCTCCCCTGTCAGACGACAAGGCGGATGACGGCGCTCTGGTTCTGCCACCGCTGACCGGCAAGGGCGAGATGGTGAACGAACCGCTGGTCCTGCCGGGCATCGACACGGCTCCCCTGCCCCACTCCATCTTCGGCGCGACCGACGACATGCTGATCGTTGACGCCCCCCATTGCCCGCATCTTCCTTACAGCGACCTTATGCACATCGGGACGCCGCACGACCCCTGGTTCCAGTGATCACGGTCCGCCAGCCTCCGGGCTGGCGGGACACGCCGATCTGCGGTCAGATGGCGGGGCTATTCCCGCCGCGACGAGGACAGGTTTGAGCCAGATCGAAACCGACATTCCCGGCCTGCGTCTGGAGTGTTTCCCGACCAAGCCCAATCCGCCGCAGTTTGTGCCCGGACGGCCCGAGCGGGACTGGATGGACGCCTTCGCCGCGCGCCATCCCTATCGCTGCCTGCCGCTGACCATGGCCAACACGACGGGGTGGGACCTGCTGTGCCCGTTCGGGTTCGAGGCGGAATGGGATGGCGGCAAGGACGCCGATGCGATCCGGTTCCGGGCGCTGGACGACGACGCGCCCCTGGATGAGCTGGTGACGTCACACTTCACCCATGGGGTGATCACCTTCCACGTCGGCTGGCTGTTCCGCACCCCGTCCGGCTGGGCCATGCGCGCGTCGGGCAGTCCCAACCGGTTCAAGCACGGCATCGCGCCGCTGGAGGGTCTGGTGGAGACCGACTGGCTGCCCTACCCCTTCACGATGAACTGGGTCTTCACCGCCCCCGGCAAGGTGCGGTTCGAGAAGGACGAGCCCTTCTGTTTCATCCAGCCTGTCCAGCATCGGCATGTCGAGGCCTTCGAACCGGTGGGCGCGCCGCTGTCGGTCGACGGCGATCTGGCCCGCCAGTATGCGCTCTGGAAAGAGGTGCGCGGCGACTTCAACGCCCGCCTCGCCGACGGCGACCCCGCCGCGATGAGGCAGGCGTGGCAGCGCTATTACTTCCGGGGCGAGTACCCGGACCAGAGCGAGCCCCGGCCGGAAGGTCACGTCAACAAGCGCCGTCTGTCAGTCCTGCCCGACCCCCCGCCCGCTTCGGATGCGGAGTGATCAACCGCCCGAGCCGTCGGGCATCGGCATGGGGTTGGGCGCGGTCGGCATGGGGATGGCGACCGGACCGGCGGGCATCGCCGGACGAGGCATCTCGTCGTCAGACAGCTGGCCGTCGCCGTTGGTGTCCATGCGATTGAAGGCGCGAACTGCCCCCGCCTCGAACTCCTCGCGGCTGACTCGGGCGTCGCGATTGGCGTCGGACTGGGAAATCATCGCGCGCAGACGGCCGCCGCCCAGAGAGGCTATGGGCTCCTGGGTCAGGGGCGTTAGCTCATTGCCGGTGATCGCGCCGTCGGCGTTGGCGTCCAGACGGCCGAAGATGCGCTCGGCCCAGGCCGGAACGCCGTCGAGCGAGCGCGGCAGCATCCCCATCCCGCCACCGCCGGGAGCGCCCATGCCGCCCTGACGCATGACCATCGGAGGCGCGCCCTGGGGCGTTCCGGGAGGCGGTCCCTGCGGCGGCCCGGCGGGCGGCGGCGGGGTCTGGGCGAAGGCCGCGGAGGCGGACAGAAGAAGGACGGCGGGGGCCGCGAGCAGGATCGGACGAAGACGCATCGAAGAACTTCCGCATACGGGTGATCGACAGCGCCAGAGTGTGCCCGTCCGCCCCGTCTGGCCAGCGCATTTTTGTTTCCGGATTGAAACACAGAACGGGTCGCGCCGGAGGGTCGGGCGAAAGCGGAATCCCCTACGGGCTCCAGGTTCGCCCGTCGCTGTCGCCCCGCGCTTTTTCCTTGCCAAATCATATAAGGATATCTTTATATAAAGCCATGTCGTTGAGCGCTGATCAAACTGTCGAGGCCCTGCGCGCCGCGGGCGAGCCGACCCGGCTGCGGGTCCTTTCCCTGCTGGCCGGCGAGGAGCTGTCAGTGATGGAGATGTCGCGCATTCTGGAACAGAGCCAGCCGCGCGTGTCCCGCCATCTGAAGCTGATGGCCGACGCCGGTCTGATCGAGCGTT
This sequence comes from Brevundimonas sp. FG8, assembly GCF_057808845.1. NCBI lineage: Bacteria > Pseudomonadati > Pseudomonadota > Alphaproteobacteria > Caulobacterales > Caulobacteraceae > Brevundimonas > Brevundimonas sp. FG8. The sequence continues at coordinate 334,518 of NZ_JBMDIU010000003.1, forward strand.
TCCCGGACGGCGCGCGCGTCTTCTACCGCCTGTCGTCGGATCCGCTGGCGCGTCGGCTCATCGACACAGTGCTGGATCTGCTGGACGACAGCGCCAACGCCGCCGACGACCGGCGGCTGGAAGAGGTCCGCCGCGACCGCGAGGCCGCCGCCAACGCCTATTTCGAACGCGTCGCGCCCCAGTGGGACCGAATGCGTTCCCTCTATGTGTGCGAGAGCGACGTCGAGGCGGCCATCCTCAAGGCCGCGGGCGACGGCCCGTTCGAGCGCGTTGTCGATCTGGGCACCGGCTCGGGCCGTATGCTGACCCTGCTGGGCAAGCAGGCGAAGATGTCCGTCGGCCTCGATCTCAGCCACAACATGCTGAACATCGCCCGGGCCAATGTCGCGAAGGCCGGGCTGGACAAGGTCGAGCTGCGCCACGGCGACATCTTCGCCACCCGCCTGCCGGAGCACAGCGCCGATCTGGTGCTGGTGCATCAGGTCCTGCACTACCTCGCCGACCCCGCCGCCGCCGTGGCCGAGGCCGCACGCCTGGTGGCCCCGGGCGGTCGCCTGCTGATCGTCGACTTCGCCCCGCACCAGCTGGAGCATCTGCGCGAGGAGCATCAGCACCGCCGCCTCGGCTTCGCCGATGACGAGATGCGCCGCTGGCTGAAGAACGCCGGCCTGACCGCCGAGGCCGCGACCACCCTGCCCCCCGACACCGACGGCCTGACCGTCTCCATCTGGACCGCCGAACGACCGGTTCAGACGAAAGCGAAAGCGGCATGAGCACGCCCATCAGCCTCGCCGAAGCCCGCGCCCTGCTGCTGTCGCCGCTGGGACCGGTCGCCCGCGCCGGTCAGGACGCCTCACGCCCGCGCGTCTCGTTCGAGTTCTTCCCGCCCAAGTCGGACGAGGCCGAAGCCAACCTGTGGAAGGCGATCCAGCGCCTCGCGCCGCTGAACCCGGCTTTCGTCTCTGTCACCTACGGCGCCGGCGGTTCGACCCGTGAGCGGACCCACCGCACGGTGGAGCGCATCCTGTCTGAAACCACCCTGCAGCCCGCCGCCCACCTGACCTGCGTCGAGGCCGGCCGTGACGAGGTGGACGCCGTGATCGAGGCCTACAAGGCGTCGGGCGTGAAGCACATCGTGGCCCTGCGCGGCGATCCCCCGGGTGGGAACGGGATCGGCGGCGTCTATCAGCCGCGCGCCGACGGCTATGCCAACGCCACCGAACTGACCGCCGCAATCAGCCGTGTCGGCGGCTTCGACATCACCGTCGGCGCCTATCCGGAAAAGCACCCGGAAAGCCCCTCCATCGACCACGACATCGATGTGCTGAAGGCCAAGGTCGACGCCGGCGCCACCCGCGCCATCAGCCAGTTCTTCTTCGACATGGACGCCTTCCTGCGCTTCCGTGACCGGGTGCGCGCGGCGGGCGTAACCATCCCCCTGATCCCCGGCATCATGCCGGTGTCCAACTTCGCCGGACTGACGCGCATGTGCGGCGCCTGCGGCACGGCCATTCCCGACTGGCTGAAAGCCCATTTCGACGGGCTGGACGACGATCCGGAGACGCGCAAGCTGCTGGCGGCCTCCGTCGCCGCCGAGACCTGCGCCCGGCTGCAGGAAGAGGGCTTCCGCGACTTCCACTTCTACACCCTGAACCGCGCCGATCTGGTTTACGCTATCTGCCGGGTGCTGGGTGTGCGGGAGCAAGCCGGTGCGTGACGTCGCGCGACAACTCCCCTTCCCCTCGAGGGAGAAGGGGCCGGGGGATGGGGTGGAGGCAGTTTCTGTCCGGGTGAGGCGTGCGAGGCGTCGTCGATCCGAAGACAATGCCTCTGGCGCGCGTCCTTCGACAGCCCGCCTCCACCCCCACCCAACCCTCCCCCCTCGAGGGGGAGGGCTTTGAAAACGCTGATGACCCGACAAGACCGCATCGCCGCCCTGCACGCCGCCGCGAAGGACCGCATCCTCGTGCTCGACGGCAGCTGGGGCGTGATGATCCAGCGCCGCGGGCTGGACGAGGCCGACTTCCTCGGTGATCGCTTCATCGGCCATCCGGGCCAGATGAAGGGCAACAACGACATCCTTTGCATCACCCGCCCGGACGTCATCGCCGACCTGCACGACCAGTATTACGCCGCCGGCGCCGACATCTCCGAGACCAACACCTTCTCGGCCACCACCATCGCGCAGGAGGACTATCACCTCGACGCCCAGGCGGTGTGGGACATCAATCTGGAAGGCGCGAAACTGGCGCGCGCCGCCGCCGACCGCTGGACCGAGAAGGAGCCGCACAAGCCGCGCTTCGCCGCCGGCTCCATCGGCCCGCTGAACAAGATGTTGTCGATGTCGTCCGACGTGAACGACCCCGGCGCCCGCAGCGTGACCTTCGATCAGGTCTATGAGGCCTATCGCCATCAGGTGAAGGCGCTGAACGAGGGCGGGGTCGACCTGTATCTGATCGAGACCATCACCGACACGCTGAACTGCAAGGCCTGCATCAAGGCCATCAAGGATCTGGAGGACGAGGGCCTGCCGCCCCTGCCGATCTGGATTTCGGGCACCATCACCGACCGCTCGGGCCGCACCCTGTCGGGCCAGACGGCCGAGGGGTTCTGGAACAGCGTGCGCCACGCCAAGCCCTTCGCCATCGGCTTCAACTGCGCCCTGGGCGGCGAACTGATGCGGCCGTTCATCGCCGAACTGAGCCGCGTCGCCGACACCCTGGTCGCCGCCTATCCCAACGCCGGCCTGCCCAACGCCATGGGCCAGTACGACGAACAGCCGCACGAGACGGCCCACTTCATCGAGGAATGGGCGCGCTCCGGTCTGGTCAACATCGTCGGCGGTTGCTGCGGCACGACGCCGGACCACATCAAGCACGTGGCCGAAGAAGTCGCGCACGTGCCCCCGCGCGCCATTCCGGAGCGGCCGGTGGCGATGCGGCTCAGCGGCCTCGAACCCTTTGAACTGGTAGCGTAGTGCGTCCCACCTTCATCAACGTCGGCGAGCGGACCAACGTCACCGGCTCGGCCAAATTCCGCAAGCTGGTGGTCGAGGGCGACTATTCCGCCGCGCTGGACGTCGCGCGCCAGCAGGTCGAGGCGGGCGCCGCCATCATCGACATCAACATGGACGAAGGGCTGCTGGACGGCGCCGCCGCCATGCGGACCTTCCTCAACCTGATTGCGGCAGAACCCGACATCGCCCGCGTGCCGGTGATGATCGACAGCTCCAAATGGGAGGTGATCGAGGCGGGCCTGAAGTGCGTGCAGGGCAAGCCCATCGTCAACTCCATCTCGATGAAGGAAGGCGAGGCGATCTTCCGCGAGCACGCGGTCAAATGCCTGCGCTACGGCGCCGCCGTCGTGGTCATGGCCTTCGACGAGGTGGGTCAGGCCGACACCGCCGCGCGCAAGATCGAGATCTGCACCCGCGCCTACAACATCCTGGTCAACGAGGTCGGCTTCCCGCCCGAGGACATCATCTTCGATCCCAACATCTTCGCCGTGGCGACGGGGATCGAGGAACACGACAACTACGCCGTCGACTTCATCGAGGCGACCAAGGTCATCAAGGCCACCCTGCCCTACGCCCGGGTGTCGGGCGGGGTGTCGAACGTCTCGTTCAGCTTCCGAGGCAACGAGCCGGTGCGCCGGGCCATCCACAGCGTCTTCCTCTACCACGCCATCAATGCCGGCATGGACATGGGCATCGTCAACGCCGGCGACCTGCCGGTCTATGACGACATCGATCCGGTCCTGCGCGAGGCGGTCGAGGATGTGATCCTGAACCGGCCGCAGCGGACCAATGTGTCGAACACCGAGCGGCTGGTGGACATGGCCCCGTCCTACAAGGGCGAGAAGGGCGCGGCGCGGGTCGTGGACCTGAAGTGGCGCGAGCAGTCGGTCGCCGGGCGCATCGCCCACGCCTTGGTCCACGGCATTACCGAGTTCATCGAGGCCGACACCGAAGAGGCGCGGCTGGGCGTCGAACGTCCCCTGCACGTCATCGAAGGCCCGCTGATGGACGGGATGAATATCGTCGGCGACCTGTTCGGCTCGGGCAAGATGTTCCTGCCGCAGGTGGTGAAGTCGGCCCGCGTGATGAAGCAGGCCGTGGCTTGGCTGGAGCCCTTCATGGAGGCCGAGAAGGAAGGTCAGCCGCGCTCGTCCGCCGGGCGCATCCTGATGGCGACGGTGAAGGGCGACGTCCACGACATCGGCAAGAACATCGTCGGCGTCGTGCTTCAGTGTAACAACTACGAGGTCATCGATCTGGGCGTCATGGTCCCGGCCGACCGCATCCTCGACGAGGCGATCGCCAACGGCTGCGACATCATCGGCCTGTCCGGCCTGATCACGCCGTCGCTGGACGAGATGGTCTTCGTGGCGTCCGAGATGGAGCGGCGTGGCCTCGACCTGCCCCTGCTGATCGGCGGAGCGACCACCAGCCGGACCCATACGGCGGTGAAGATCGAACCGGCCTATCGCCGGGGCTCGACCACCTATGTCATCGACGCCAGCCGCGCCGTAGGCGTGGTCGCGGGCCTGCTGTCCCCGACCGAGAAGGCGAAAAACGAGGCCGCCACGCGCGACGAATACATCCGTATCCGGGAGCAGTTCGCCCGCGGTCAGGAGGTCAAGGCGCGCGCCGCCCTGCCCGCCGCCCGCGCCAACCGGTTCAAGCCGGATCCCGACAAGCCCCTGCCCGCGAAGCCGTCCTTCCTGGGCGTGCGCGCCTTTGACAGCTGGGACCTGCGGGACCTGGCCGACCACATCGACTGGACGCCCTTCTTCGCCAGTTGGGAGCTTATCGGCCGCTATCCGCTGATCCTGGAAGACGAGATCGTCGGCGAGGCCGCGCAGGACCTGTTCAGGGACGCGCAGACGATGCTGAAGCGTATCATCGACGAGCGCTGGTTCACCGCGAAGGGCGTGGTCGGCTTCTGGCCCGCCAATGCGCGCGGCGACGACATCGTGGTCTGGACCGACGAAGGCCGCACCGTCGAGGCCGCCCGCTTCCACGGCCTGCGCCAGCAGATCGCCAAGTCGAACGGCAAGCCCAACCTGTGCCTGTCGGACTTCGTCGCCGAGGACGGCGAGGACTACCTCGGCGCCTTCGCGGTCACCGCCGGGCACGGCGAACTGGAGAAGGCCGCCGAGTTCAAGGCGCAGGGCGACGACTATTCGGCCATCATGGCGACGGCGCTGGCCGACCGTCTGGCCGAGGCCTTCGCCGAGCGACTGCACAAGGAAGTGCGGACGCAGCTGTGGGGCTATGTTCCGGACGAGCAGACCTCGGTGCAGGAACTGATCGAGGAGAAATACCTCGGCATCCGCCCCGCGCCCGGCTATCCGGCCCAGCCCGACCACACGGAAAAGGCGACGTTGTTCAAGCTGTTGAACGCGGAAGCCAATGCCGGAATGCAGCTGACCGAAAGCTACGCCATGACGCCCCCGGCCTCGGTGTCCGGCCTCTACTTCGGCCATGCGGACAGCCACTATTTCGGCGTCGGCAAGATCGACCGCGACCAGATCGAGGACTATGCGGCCCGCAAGGGCTGGGACGTGGCCACGGCGGAGCGCTGGCTGGCGCCCATCCTCAACTATGATCCGGCGAGCGCGGGACGCACCGAGGCGGCCTGACCGGCGCCGGCCGCCGCTGCGGGTTCGGGCGCGGTCAGATGCGCCCGAACAGCCGTCTCCTTCGTCGTCCGTTTCTCACTTTCGCGTCGTCGAAATCGCGCGAATTTCGTCGCCGAAATCGCTCTCTTACTCGAGGCCGACTTCAGCAGGCGTCGCCGGCGGCGTCGTGATGTTCTCGCGAATACGCCGGGCGGCGTGCTCACAGCGGCCCGGAAGACCGAAAAACAGACCGAAGGCCTGACTGCGGGCGGCCTGATCCTGGGCCATCAGCGGGGTCCATTTGGCCGTCGCCTCGGCGGCGGCGGCGCGGGCGGCGGTCAGGGTGGCGGGGGACTGGCGCGCCTGCGCGGCGGTCAGGGCCGCCCGGAAATCCGTGGCCTCCAGCCGACCCAGACGGATGATGTCATTGTCCAGATCGTCCCGGGCTTCCAGCGTCTCGCCCAGCGCCACATGGCCGTTCACCAGCGCCTCGCACCAGGCGACCAGCGGATAGTCAGCCTCCGGCGCGCCGCGCGGCAGCGGGTTGGCGTAGGCGACCGCCTCACGCACCCGCAGCGAGTCCCCGGTCTCCACAAGCGGTGCGGTCATGACCGGGCCGTCGTCCTGGGCCTCACGCGGGGCGGTCCGGATCGGGCTGTCCTGGGAAGCAGGCGCGGTGGACAGAAGAAGGGCGGCGGCGAGGCTGGCGAACATGAAGGCTCCGGAACAGGGGCGCGTGGCCCGACTGGATGCAGCAACGCTTGAATCGGGGAATGGTTTTTATGCGGCGCAAACCTTCCGGGAGCGCGCAAAAAAGAATGCCGGCGCTTTCGCGCCGGCATTCCAGTTCAGCAGTGGGCCTCTCGATCAGAACGAGAAGCGCACACCCATATAGGCACGACGCGGAGCCACCCAGTTGGTCGCTTCCTGATAGTCGTAGGTGCCGTCACCGCCGATCAGTTTCATGACGTCGGTCGCCGCCTGGTTGTTGAAGACGTTGAACACGTCAAGGAACAGCTCAGCCTGACCGAACGCCAGATCACGCGTGTACTTAAAGCGCATGTCGAACGTGTAGTAGTCCGGCGTTTTTTCCGAACCGATGTAGCCGGCCGACAGGTAGGTGTCCGTAACGCCACCGAACTCATACGCCGGGTCCATCGGAGCGAAGTAGCGACCGCCGATCAGCTGGGACGGGGTGTAGAGCGCACCGCTGTTCCAGTTGAACACGCCGCTGACCTGCAGGCCGAAGTCGAAATCGTACGAGGCATAGGCCTTGAACTGATGTTCGATATTGCCCGGTTGGTCGCCATAGACGTTCGGAGCCCGGGGATCGAGCGCGATCCAGTCGCCCTGGTAGTCGGCGTTCGAGTCGGAGTTCGAGTTACCTTCAGCAGAGTTGTAGGTGTAGGACACCTGCCCGAACCAGTTGTCGGTCTTGAACTTGGTCAGCGAGACTTCGAAGCCGGTGTAGTTCCGCTTGCCGCCCGGCAGGGTGCCGATCACGTAGTTGGAGTTCGGCGTCGACGAATAGCCGAAGTAGGACAGCGGCAGGTAGAAGAACGAGCCCGGATAGGCCACGCCGCCGGCGCCGTCCGCCGGAACGGCGTCCGGATCGGAGTACAGGGCCAGATCGAAGTCTTCCAGAATGTCCCGGGTGCGACGGTTGGTGACCGACACCGACAGGCCGATGCTGTCCCCGAAGGTCGTCGAGGCGCCGATCATGAACTCGTCGGTGTACGGCGTCTTGGTGCTGGGCGCGAACAGGGCGTCCGGCGTCGTGGCGCCGCCGCGGGTCCGGAAGGTCACCCACTCCCCGCCGAGGAAGATTTGCTCTTCGTCCACCGGGCCGGTCAGGGCGCCGGCGAAGTCCGACATGTTGTTCCGGATCGGGTCATAGTAACGCCCCGCGAAGCCGAAGATCTTGCTGCGACCATCGCCGAAGAGATCGTAGACGATGCTGAAGCGCGGCGCGATCTCCCAGTCGAAGGTCGCGACCTTCGAACCGTCCGAAGCGAAGTGCTCCCACTTCTCGGCGCGGAGACCGGCGTTGATGGTCAGTCGGTCCATGGTCCAGGTGTCCTGCAGATACAGGGTCTGGCCTTCGCTCTTCACCTCATACGGACCGTCGACCGTGCGCAGGGCGCGATAGACGTTGACGTTGCCGTAAGGGTTTCCGGCCGTGCTCGTCAGTTGGTAGGCGTTCAGTTCGCTGACGCTGACGGTGCCGTCGAGGTTGCTGTCCAGCGCGGTGCGAACGGTGGCGTTGGCGTTCACCGCGGTGAGGATCCGGGTGTTGTCCACCGAGGACACCGAACGGTTGGTCCAACCGTTGACCGGCCCGCTGGAGGTCGAATAGTCGAGCCAGGTCGTACCGGCGTACGCGGAAGCCAGCGAGACGTAGGTCGCGCCGCCCGGAACGGAGCCGTTTTCACCGTAGACGTTTTCGGTGCTCGAATAGCCGGCCTTGAAGGTGTGGGTGCCCCAGCTGGTGTCGAGGTAGTATTCGAAGTTCAGACCGAACTCGTCGCGATCGCGATTGGTCTCGATATTCGAACCGGAGCCGCCGAGCTGGCGCTGGGCGGCCGTGGCGCCAGCCGAGTTGCGGAAGGTCAGGTTATCGCGGATATCATTGCTGGCGGCGATGTTGGACAGTTCACCCTGGTGTTTGAACCAGTAGGCGTTGAACAGCAGATCGCCCCAAGTGCGCGAGTATTCGACCTTGAAGTTGTCACCGCCCTGAACACGGGCAACAGACCGGTTGTTCAGGGTCGCCGAGTCCGTCGAGCCGCTGCGCTCATACGGGTCGCTGAAGTAGGTGGCCGACAGACGATCATCGGGTGTGATCTGCCAAGTCGCCTTCAGGAACTCATACTCCTCGTCGATGGTCACCGTGCGCAGCGGGTCGCCCGAGGCGCCGTCGAGGATGTCTTCTTCACGGTTCTTCTTCTGATACGAACCGAAGATCCACAGCCGATCACGGATGATCGGACCGCCCAGAGTGATCGCCGAATCGTAGGTTGAGAAGCCGCCCGACGTATTGTGCTCGTCCGACTGAACCAGGCCGTCGTTCTGGAAGTAGTAGTTGACCGAACCATGCCAGTCATTGCTGCCCGACTTGGTCACGACGCGGGAGATCAGGCCCGAACCACCGGCATACTCGGCCGGCACACCGCCGACGATCACCTGTTGTTCCTGGATGATTTCCGAGTTGAAGTTGGAGCCAAACGTGCCCGAGCTCGGGTCGGTCACATCCACGCCGTCCAGATAGTAGACGTTGTCGGTCGAGGTGCCGATCGCGCCGCCGATATCCGAATAGTTGATGCCCGAACGCGATGACGGGTTGCCACCGGCCGACGGCTTCACGCCCGGAACCAGTTGCAGATAGCTCTGATAGCTGCGGCCCGTGGGCAGCGATTCCACCGTCTGCAGGTTCAGGGTCGTACCCACGGTGGCCGAGGTCACGTCCACGGCGGCGAGGGCTCGACCGGTCACCACGACATCGCCAAGGTCCGTGGCGGACGCGTTGGCGAGAATATAGCCCAGGCTGAGGTCACGACCGCTGATCACGGCCACGTTTGAAGCGTTGAAGTCGCTGTAGCCGCCAGCCGAAACCGCGACGGTGTAGTTGGTCGCGGGATCCAGACCGGCGAGACGCACAAAGCCCTCGGCGTCGGTGACGCCAGAGCGCGAAACCAGGCTGCTCGGCGAGCTGACCGTGACCGTGGCGCCGGAGATCGGCGCACCGCCGTCACCCGTCACCGAGATACGCAGTCCCCCCGTCTGCGTCTGGGCCACCGCCTCGGTGGGCGCGAGAAGCGCCACAGCGGGAACCGCGGTGAGCGCCATCAAGGCAGCGCCGCCGATCATAGTTGAGTGCAGCAAGCGCTGCCGGATGGTTTGGGTCTTCAAAACTTGGTCCTCCTGAGGTCGAGGCCGTTAAAAGCCGTACGACAACCAATGCCCGCACGCCCCTTTGCATGCGGGATTCCTCGACCTTATGCTCAGGACTGTTGAGGTGCGACAGAATTACACAGGCGTAATCATTGAAACAGAAATGTGTCGCAGCAAGGACACATTGAGTTTAAATTATTGTTTTTAATAATAATTTTTGAGGCAAAATATGGGAAATCTGTCCGAAACCGTCACCACGTCCCCACAACTTTCGTTAGAGGACTTCGCAACTGCGAAATCCGCCGGTTTCGCGGTGATCGTGAATCACCGTCCGGACGGCGAGGAACCCGGCCAGCCGAACAGCGTCGATCTGGCCGCCGAAGCGAGCCGTCTGGGGCTGGATTACATCTGGATTCCGGTCAGCGGCCTGCCGGACCGAGCGGCAGTCGAAGCGACCGCTGAAGCGCTCGCTCGCGGGTCCGCCGACAAGCCTGTTCTGATGTTCTGTCGGTCAGGTATGCGTTCGACCGCCGCCTGGGCCATGGCGGTGTGCGCCGGGGGCGCCGATCCGGACGAAGTACGCGCAGCGGCCGCGGCCGCCGGCTATGATCTAAGCCGTCTGCCGCTCTAGCGGACGACGGCCACCCGGACCGCATAGGGCGCCGGCTCGGGGGTGCAGGAGGCCATGAGGAACTGCGCCGCGATGAGACATAGGAAGGCTCCCGCGACAGGCAGGAGCCGATTTGAAACAGCCAGGGCGATGGAAACGGCCATATCGGGCACTCCGCGGAAGGTTTACAGACCCCTAACGCAAGCGCCGGGCCGCCCCGGGAGAGACCGTTGATCCCCTTCGTCCGTGAGTTTGATTTTGAGTATGGCCGGGTCGATCAGGTCTCGCCCCTGATCCGCCGGGTGGTCGCGAACAACCCCGGCCCCTTCACCTTCACCGGAACCGGAACCTACATCGTCGGTCGCCCGGAGCCTGGCGCGGGCGTGGCGGTGATTGACCCGGGCCCGCTTGACGAGGGCCATCTGGCGGCCCTGCTGAAAGCGGTCGAGGCACAGACGGTCAGCCACATACTGGTCACCCACACCCACCGCGACCACGCCCCCCTCGCCCGCCCCTTCGCAGAGGCGGTCGGCGGCGCGACCATACTCGCGGCCCACCCACCGCGGCGGACGATCCACGCCTCGGGCGGACTGGATGAGGATGAGGACGAGACCTTCTCGCCTGACCTGGTTCTGAGCGGCGGCGAGCGTATCGAAGGCGACGGCTGGACGATCGAGGCCATGGCCACCCCCGGACACGCCTCGAACCACATGGCTTTTGTCCTGACGGACGAGAACGCCCTGTTCAGCGGAGACCACGTCATGGGCTGGTCCACCACCGTGGTGGCTCCGCCGGACGGCGACATGACCGACTACGTGGTCAGTCTGGATGCGGTGATCGCGCGTGGCTTCAGCACCCTGTGGCCGACGCACGGCGCGCCGGTGACGGAGCCCGCGCCCTTTCTGGCCGCCTATCGCGCACACAGACTGGACCGCGAGGCGCAGGTGCTGGCGCGTTTGAAGGCGGGTGACAGGACCATCGCGGAGATGGTGCCGGTCCTCTATGCGGCTGTGGACAAGCGGCTCTGGCCGGCGGCCTCACTGTCCGTGTGGGCGCACCTCAAGGCGCTGGTCCGCGCCGGTCTTGTCGTCGCCGATCCCGAACCGACGCCGCAGGCGCTCTACCGGGTTCTCTGACTCCTCGACGGCGCACAGCCCCTTCACCTCGGCCCATTCTTCGGCGTTCAGGGCGGCACGGCCCGGGCGCTGGGCGGCGCGAGCGGCGCTGGCGCGACGGCGCGAATCCGGGTGGGTGTTCATGAACTCGGCGGCGTCCGTCACCGAATTATGCTTTTCGCCGGCAGCCATGCGCTCAAAGAAGGGCGCCATGCCCAGAGACGACATGCCGTCGGCATGCAACAGCGCCTGACCGCGCGTGTCGGCCTCCAGCTCGGCGGAGCGGCTGTAGCTGAGTTCCGAAGCCTGACCGGCCAGAATCACCGCCTGCTGGCCCGCGCCCGTCCCGCCGCCGACCACGAGGTCGAGCAGCATGCCGACCCCGAAATTGCGCCAGACCGACTGCATCACGTGACGCTTCTCGACGTGCGCGACCTCGTGGGCGATCACCGCAGCCAGCTCGTCCGGCGTCTTCGCCTCACGGATCAGGTCGTCGGTGATCAGGATGTAGCCGCCCGGCAGGGCGAAGGCGTTGACCATGGGCGCATCCACCGCCCGGACCCGGATGTCGAACGGCGTATCGGCCCGCGCCGCGATCCGGTCGCCCAACGCCGCGATGGTCTGTTGAGCGGCCTGGTCATCACAGGTCGGGAAGAAGGCGGAGATCTGGCCGTTGAAGTTGTCGCCCATGCGCTGTTCCATGGACACCGGCGTCGCACGGGCGACGGGGCCGGACAGGGCCGGAACGCCCACGGTCACGAACAGGACCACCCCCGCGGCCGCCGCGGTCAGACCACCGATCAGCCACCATTCACGCCGCCGCCGCTTTCTGGTCAGCGCCGCCAGACGGTCGCCGATCATCGGGTTCCAGTCCCCGACGGGCAGCACCAGACGGGCGTCGCGATCCTTTCGGCTGGAGACCCGGGCCTGATCCGCCTCGATCTCGACGGTCAAGTCACGCAGCGGCCAGACCCGTTCATGACCTTCCGCGAGGATGCGCAGGACGTCTCCATCCATCGCCGTCTCGGCGTCATAGGCGCGCGCTGACCGTCCGTCGTAGAACCGGGGCCCCACGATCAGATGGCCGAGAAGCCGAAGGCGTCGGCGAGCCCTTCACCGCTGCCTGGACCGCGACCGGCCTGATGGGCCATCTGCAACCGGGCCGTGCCTTCCGAACTCAGTCGCTCGAACAGGAACCGCGCGGTCCGCGCCTGGACCCACGGCATCAGGAAGCCCAGGGTGATCAGCAGGAAGAACAGGTTGGTGACCGTCAGCCACCACAGGGGCAGAGCCTTGACCTTCAGGGTGAAGGTCGCGCCATCCACTGACACGCCCTTGGTGACCGATCGCAGCATGGCGGCCTGATAGGGGGCCCACAGCAGCAGGGCGAACGGCGAGATCAGCAGGATCACCAGATAGGTGACCAAGGTGTACATGATGTCCGGCGTCGCGGACGGCTCGGTCGCCGGTCCCTCGCCGAAGCCGGTGGACATCGCGAAGGCGAAGAAGCCCAGCGCGAGGAAGATGTAGCCGATCCCCGTGCCGACCCAGCCGATGGCGTATGCGCCGTAAACGCCTTCCTGTTGGGCGCGCGCCATGCGGAAGCGCAGGCGACGGTCGCCGAAGCGGACCTCATCCCAGATCTTCTCGGCCAGATGCCGTTCGGCGGTCGGCCAGAACCAGCCCCAGGTGATGCCGCTCAGGAACATGGCGAACAGGAAATACAGACCGTAGTTCGCGGCCGACCCCTTCAACTGGAAGCGGATGCCCCGCCAGGTCGTGCGGCTCGCCATGTAGCGGAACGCCGTATAGGTCCCGAACCCCCACAGCCAGCCCAGGAAGATATACATAGGGACATAGGCGACGAAGATCACCCAATGACCGATGAACTGAACAGCGAAGACGATGATCAGGAAGGGAACGCCCAGAACGACCAGCGCCAGCAGGAAGCCGATGAACAGCTCCAGCCCACGCCCCGTGTACTCGAACGCCTCGTTGTTCAGGCGCACGCCCTTCCAGACCCGCTGACGGACCTCGGTCTTCCCCCAGAAGCGGTACAGCGTCAGGGTGATCAGGTTCAGAAGGCCGTTCTTGAGGCTGAGCCCCAGGAAGCTGGATGGACGCAGCGTCGTGGTGAAGGTCAGGGCCTCGCCCTCGACCTCTTCGGTCGCGCCTTCTGCGATGATGTCGGTCATCCTGTCCCCCCGGAGCGTATACCTTATCTCGCCTAACGAGCAGAGACGCGTCAGGCAACCGGGTTCAACAAGCGGAATGATGAACGTGGCGCCCCCGCCACGAAAACCGGGCTCAGAGCGTGTCGTTCAACAGGCTGCTGACGCGGGTCGCCAGACGGCAGGCCTCTCCGCCGTGGGGGCGCCCGTCCCGGGCGGCGACGCGAATGTCTGTACGCCCCGGACGGATGCGGATCACCGCGTCATAGCGGAAGCCGAACCAGACCGTCTGACGGCTGCCGTCGGCTCGGGCGACACCGGCCTGACCGAGATTGAACCCCGCTTCCTGCAAGGCCCATGCGGCGGTTTCGGGCGAAACCTGCGTCAAGACTGGCAGGGCGCCCGGACAGGCCTCGACACCCACCGCAGGCTGCAGGCCGCCTATCCGGTCGGGCCTGAGCCGACCAAAGCCGGGCACTTCAGTCAGATCGGTGCTGACATTCTCCACCGGGCCGGCCGCCAGCTGCCGTGTCTGCCAGATGAAAGCGCCCAGCGTGCCGAGGCCGACCACGAGGGCCGCGACGGCCGCCAGGCCCAGAACGCGAAAATTCTTCAGCGCGACGACGACAGCCAGCACACCGGCGCCGGCGCCGGCGAAAGACAGCCACCAGGCGACCTTCAGCGTGAGCAGATCATACCCGGTTTCGATCGGCAGCAGCCCGCCGCGCACCCCGACGACGGACAGCAGGACCAGCACGGGCGACGCCACGGCCAACGCCGTCAGAACCTGAACCGCCCCCCTGCCCTTCACCGCCGTCCGCGCCATGACTCAGCCCCCCGTTGAGGGCAGACGATAGTCCTTGAGGCGTTCGCGCACGAGCTTCTTGTCGATCTTCCCGGTGGCGCCGAGCGGAATGTCGTCAACGAAGACAACGTCATCCGGCATCCACCATTTGGCGATCTTGCCCTGCAGGAAGTCGAGATGCTCCTGCTTGTCCTCGCTCTCGCCGGGCTTCAGCTTGATCACCAGAACCGGGCGTTCGTCCCATTTCGGGTGGGCCGCGCCGATGACAGCGGCCAGTTCAACCTTGGGATGGCCGACCGAGATGTTCTCGATCTCGATGGAGCTGATCCACTCGCCGCCCGACTTGATGACGTCCTTGGCGCGGTCAGTGATCTGCATGAAGCCGTGCTCGTCGATGGTCGAGACGTCGCCGGTATCGAAGAAGCCCTCATGATCGAGGATGTCGCCGCCCTCATTCTTGAAGTAGCCCCCCGCGATGGTCGGCCCCTTGATCATCAGGCGGCCGTAGGTGTGCCCGTCATGCGGCATGTCCTGACCGGCGTAGTTCTTCAACTTCAGCTCGACGCCCAGCGGCGGCTGCCCCTGCTTGATCCGCCACTTCATCTGCTCGTCGTAGGGCAGCTTCAGCAGTTCAGGCGTCATGTTCGACAGGGTGCCGATGGGCGAGGTCTCGGTCATGCCCCAGCCCTGCAGCACCTCGATCTGGAACTCGTCATGGAAAGCCCGGATCAGGCTTTCCGGCACGGCCGAGCCACCGATGAGCACCTTCTTGACCGTCGGGATCTTCAGATTGTTCTCACGCAGGTGGGTCAGCAGCCCCTGCCAGACCGTCGGCACCGCCGCCGAGAAGGTCACGCCCTCGCTCTCGATCAACTCATAGATCGCCGCACCGTCCATGCGCGCGCCCGGCATGACCAGCTTGGTGCCGCCCGCCGGCCCGGCGAAGGCGATGCCCCAGGCGTTGGCGTGGAACATCGGCACCACCGGCAGGATCACCTCGCTCGGCGATGCGCCCAATACGGTCGACTGCATGCCCAGCAGCGTATGGATGAAGTTTGACCGGTGCGAATACAGGACGCCCTTGGGGTTCCCGGTCGTGCCGGAGGTGTAGCAAAGGCCGCAGGCGGTGTTTTCCTGGAAGTCGCCCCAGACCACGTCTTCTGACGCGCCGGCCAGCAGGGCCTCATAGCATTCCGCGCCCGGCAGCTTCGTCGCCGGCATGGTCATCTCGTCCGTCAGCACCACAACCCGCTCGACGCTGGGGCAGTGCGGCAGGATGGCTTCCAGCAGCGGGATGAAGGTCAGGTCTACGAAGATGATCTTATCTTCGGCGTGGTTGATGATGTAGGCGAGCTGTTCCGGGAACAGCCGCGGATTCAGGGTGTGGCAGACCGCCCCCATCCCCATGATGCCGTACCAGACCTCCATATGGCGGCCGGTGTTCCAGGCCAGGGTGGCGACGCGGTCGCCGACCTCAATGCCCCAATCCTTGAGCACGCTCGTCACGCGGCGGGCGCGTGAGTGGATCTCGGCATAGGTCGCGCGGACGATCGGTCCCTCGACCGAGCGCGTCACGACCTCGCGATGACCATGCCAGTTGTTGGCATGCGTAATGATCTTGTCGACCGTCAGCGGCCAGTCCTGCATCAACCCAAGCATTGCGATCCCTCGTACTTGCATCCGCTGAACGGGACACTTGCCGCCACGCTATCCATGTGATCAGCGATAAGCAAACATGACCCAAGGTCACATTTGCGGACCGGAACGAGATGATGCGCCCCGGGGCGAGACTGTCCCGTCTCCGGCCTTGCCGCCATGCGTGGACGCGAGCCCCCGGATTTCCTATTCCGTCGCCCATCGCACCCTTTCCTCTCCGGTGGTGACCCCCATGACCATTCTCATCGCGATCACCGGCGGATCGGGCTCGGGCAAGAGCACACTGGCCGAAGCGCTCGTCGCCGCCCTGCCGCCCGGGAAGGCGGTGCTGCTGCGCGAGGACTCCTATTATCTGGACGCAGCCGCCCTTCCGGACTTCAACGCCGCCACCTTTGACTTCGACGACGTGGCCGCCCGGGACCATGACCTGCTGATCCGTGACCTGTCAGAACTGAAGGCCGGGCGGGAGATCACCGCGCCGATCTACTCTTTCATCCACCACGGCCGCGAGCCTGGCGGCGAGGCGGTTGAAGCCGCGGAGGTGGTGATCGTCGAGGGCACTCACGTGCTGTGCACTCCAGCGCTGGTCGCCCTGTTCGACATCCGCGTCTTTGTGGATACGCCCGCGGATATCCGCTTCATCCGCCGTCTGCTGCGGGACCAGACCGAGCGCGGCCGCACGGCGGAATCCGTCATCGCCCAGTATCTCGGCACCGTTCGACCGGGCCATGAGCGCTGGACCGAACCGTCGCGCCTGAATGCGGATTTCATCGTCGCCGACGCCACCGCGGCGGTCCGGCTCGAGGACAGACAGGCCGTGGTCCGCCTCGCCGCGCCGGTGCTGGCGCACCCCCTGCTGGCCCCGCTGGCCCACGCCTGACGATCCCTGACAGGCCGCTTGCGGTCCAGCCAAAGCTGCGCCAACCTGACGCTCCCGTTATCGGCGAAAACACGATGTCAGGCTCCGGCGGCGAGATCAGCTCCCTCGATCCAAAGCGGCAGATCATTCTCCGCTACGCCCGCCATGCTTTCATGTCCGAGGGATATGCGGGCGCCCGGATCGAGCCTATCGCTCGCGAGGCGGGCGTCTCTACGGCCACCCTCTACGCCCTGTTCGCCGGCAAGTCCGAGTTGTTCAGCGCCGTGATCGACGACGCCGCCGAGCAGTTCTCACGCCAGATGGCGCGTGTCCGCGCCTGCGACGGCGACGCCCGAAAGCAACTGACCGGATTCGCCGAGGCCTATGCTGACTTCATGGGCGACGGCTTCGTTCGCTCTGTCTTCCGGCTGGTGATGGCCGAACGCCCCCGATTCGAGGAAACCGCGCGCCGCTTCTTTGAAAAGGGTCGCAGCGAGTTCGGCTTCACTCTCATCGGCGTGCTCAAGGACCATCTCGAGCGCGGCGGACTGAAGAACATCGACAAGCCGTCCTGGGCCGCCGGCGAACTGATGGGAATGATCGAGCATTCCGTCTTCTTCGTGCCGCTGGTCACCGGAGACGAGGTCAAGGCTACGCGTACCCACGCGCAGGTCGTCGCCCACGCCATCGAAACCTTCATGGCGCGCTACGGCGCCTGAGGAGGCTCACGGCTGCAGACGGGTCGTCGTCCAGCCATCCCCATCCCGCGTGAACAGCAGTCGGTCGTGCAGCCTGAACGGCCGGTCGCGCCAGAACTCGACCTGATCCGGAACCACGCGCCAGCCGGTCCAGCGCTCGGGCCGGGGCACATCCTGACCGTCGAAACGCGCGGTCTCCCGGGCAATGGCGTCTTCCAGCACAGCCCGACCGTCCATTGGGCGGGACTGGTTCGAGGCCCAGGCGCCGATCTGGCTCTCCCGCGCGCGACTGGCGAAATAGGCGTCGGCCTCGGCCACA
The DNA here is from genome assembly GCF_057808845.1 of Brevundimonas sp. FG8. Taxonomy (NCBI): domain Bacteria; kingdom Pseudomonadati; phylum Pseudomonadota; class Alphaproteobacteria; order Caulobacterales; family Caulobacteraceae; genus Brevundimonas; species Brevundimonas sp. FG8. The sequence continues at coordinate 352,264 of NZ_JBMDIU010000003.1, forward strand.
CCGACCGGCTCGACCTTGCCGCGCACCCGCACCTGACGGCGCAAGGACTTCCAGTGGAAGGCCAGGGCCGCCACCGGCGCCTCGCCCAGAGCCTGCCCCTTGGCGCTCTCGCGGTTGGAGTAGAAGGTGAAGCCGCGCCCATCGACGTCCTTCAACAGGACGATCCGGCAGTCAGGCCGCCCCTCGCCCGTCACGGTCGCCAGCGACATCGCGTTGGCGTCGTTCGGCTCATATCGCTTGGCGTCTTCCAGCCACTCGACGAACAGACCGAAGGGCTCGGCCCGGTCGAAGATGGTCTCATCCCCATTGGCGGCCAGCGCGGCGGCATACTGCTCCGCATACTCTTCACGGGTGGGGCTGGGCGGGATCACGGGTGCGGTCATGATCTCCAGATAGACCTTCACGGTTCCAAACGGGAGAGGCATCACGGTTAAGCCGGTCTTCACCACGTTGGGCGCTCAGTGTCGGGATGCGCGCACGCCCTGCCTCCGAGGTCGCCTCCCTGAACGAAGCCTGGGCTCTGCTCGGTCTGAGCGGCCCGGCCGAGGGCGAGGCGTTGACCGCGGCCTTCCGCGCGGCGGTGAAGGCGGCGCGGCCGGATCAGAACGGCGGTGACGAGACCCGCTTCCGCAAGGTGATCGCAGCCTGGCGGCTGGTGCAGGCCAGCCCGGTGACCGCCGCGCTTGAGGCGCCTGTGGCCTCTCCCGCCCCCCAAACCGTCGTCACCATCACTCCGCGCGACGCCATAGAGGGCGGATCGGTGATGGTCGAGGTCGGCGGCCGGATGCTCAAGGTTCAGGCGCCGGCAGGCCTGCGCTCCGGGGAACGCCTGCGTCTCAAGGGCGGCGCGGCGGATGGGGCGGACCTTTATCTGCCGCTGCTGATCCGCGCCACGGATGGTCTGCGTATCATCGGTGACGACATCTACATGGACTGGGCCGTGCCGCCCCGCGTCATTGAAGACGGCGGACGGATCGAGATCGAAACCCACGCGGGTTTGCGCTCCGCGTGGATCGTGGCGGGTCAGGAGCCGCTTCGCCTGCGTCTGCGCGGGCTGGGTCTTCCGGCGCGCGGCTCGCGGCCGCAAGGCCATCTGTTCGTGACCCTGACGCCGTGCGAGGATGCGCCGTCGGCGGCGGAAGACCTGCTGGTTCGCTTCACCCGCGTCTGGACGCCGGACCGTCTGGCGGCCTAAGCCTAGCCGCATGTCGCACAACACCTTCGGCCATCTGTTTCGCGTGACCACCTGGGGCGAGAGCCACGGGCCGGCGATCGGCTGTGTCGTGGACGGCTGCCCGCCCAATATCCCTCTGACCGAAGCCGACCTGCAGCCGTGGCTGGACCTGCGCAAGCCCGGCGGCAGCCGCTTCGTCACCCAGCGGCAGGAGAGCGACACCGCCCGCATCCTGTCCGGCGTCTTCGATGACGGGGCCGGTCCGGTCACCACCGGCACGCCCATCTCCATCCTGATCGAGAACGAGGACCAGCGGTCCAGGGACTACGGCGAGATCGCCCGCGCCTACCGCCCCGGCCATGCCGACTTCACCTATCAGACCAAATACGGCGTGCGCGACCACCGGGGCGGTGGGCGCTCATCGGCGCGCGAGACCGCCATGCGCGTCGCCGCCGGGGCCGTGGCCCGCAAGGTGCTGGGTGAGACCATCCGCATCCGCGCGGGCGTGGTCCAGCTCGGTCCACACCGGATCGCGCCGGACGCCGTCGATTTCGACGCCGTCTATGACAACGCCCTGTTCGCCGCGTCGGCCGCGGTCGTGCCGGAGTGGGAGGCCTATCTGGACGGTGTCCGCAAGGCGGGCTCGTCCATCGGCGCCGTGGTGGCGCTGGAGGTCACGGGCGTTCCGGCGGGCTGGGGCGCGCCGTTGTATGGCAAGCTGGACGCCGAACTGACCGCCGCCATGATGTCGATCAACGCCGTGAAGGGCGTCGAGATCGGCGCGGGTTTCGACGCCGCCGCCCTGTCAGGCGAGGACAACGCAGACCAGATGCGTCTGGGCGAGGACGGGCAGCCGATCTTCCTGTCCAACCACGCGGGCGGGGTTCTGGGCGGTATCTCGACCGGCCAGCCGGTGACCGCCCGCATCGCCTTCAAGCCCACCTCCTCCATCCTGACCCTGCGCCAGACCGTCACCCGCGACGGCGCCGAGGCCGACCTGCGGACCAAGGGGCGGCATGACCCCTGCGTCGCCCTGCGCGGCGTACCGGTGGTCGAAGCGATGGCGGCCTGCGTGCTGGCCGATGCAATGCTGAGGCACCGGGCGCAGGTGGGGTGACCTGCGGGAAGCTCGCTCAGTTCCCCGGGTAATAGGGCCAGTCACGCGTCCTGTCGGAGCCCAGCACCCGGTCTTCCTCAACCGCGTTGGAGTAGTCGACAGGCAGGTAAAAGACGTCAGGACCTCCGGTCAGGATCAACCTCAACCGCGTTCCCGCCCGGGTTAGCGCGATATCGCAACTGGCCCTTTCGCCGACCTGAACGAACTCCCCCGCCTCTCCCCTCAGAACGCGATTCACGCGCACCAGAGCAGGCCGATCCTCGCTGATGAATGGCCGGACGACCTCGCCATCAACCACGGCTACGGCCTGCTCAATCATCAGAACGGCCGCGCTGCGTTGCTCGGCTACCGTGGGCTGCCGGAGCATTACGACGGAGCAGGCCTGTGCCGCTGTCGCCATCGCGACGGATGCAGCAGCGAGGCTCATGGCGAAGATGAATGAGGTAGTGCGCATAAAGCGGATCGTCGCACCGGCTCCAGCACCCGGCAACCCGGCCTGCCCCAGCAAAAACCCCGCCCGGATCGCTCCGGGCGGAGTCTTCGTTTCAGGCTTTGACCGCCCCTAGTGAGCCGCGCTCACCGTGGCGCCGTCCACCGGCGGGGCGGCGGCGGGGAGCGGTTCGGCTTCCTCGTCCCACTCCACCGGGGTCAGGGCCCCGGTGAGGGCCCATTTCAGGGCCTCGTCAGCGGTCTTGATCGGAACGATCTCCAGCGCACCCTTCACATTGTCGGGCACGTCGGCGAGGTCCTTCTCGTTCTCTTCCGGGATGAGCACCGTCTTGATGCCCGAGCGGAGGGCCGCCAGCAGCTTCTCCTTCAGGCCGCCGATGGCGGTGACCCGGCCGCGCAGGGTGATCTCGCCGGTCATGGCGATATCCTTGCGGATCGGGATGCCGGTCAGGACCGAGACCATGGCCACGGTCATGGCGACACCGGCCGAGGGACCGTCCTTGGGCGTCGCGCCGTCCGGCACGTGCACGTGGATATCGGTCTTCTCGAACACCGGCGGCTTCACGCCGAAGCTGAGCGCCCGCGAGCGGACGTAGGACGCGGCGGCGGAGATCGACTCCTTCATCACGTCCTTCAGGTTGCCGGTCACGGTCATGCGGCCGCGGCCCGGCATCTTGATCGCCTCGATGGTCAGGATGTCGCCGCCGAACTCGGTCCAGGCCAGACCGGTGACGATGCCGACCTGATCTTCCTCGTCCGTCTCGCCGTAGCGGAACTTCTTCACGCCCGCGTATTCGGCCAGCTTGGCCTGATCCACGGTGATCGAGGTTGCGCCGGTCTTGGCCATCTCGCGAACCGCCTTGCGGGCCAGACCACCGAACGCCCGCTCCAGCGACCGCACGCCGGCTTCCCGGGTGTAGTAGCGGATCAGGTCGCGGATGATGTCGTCCGGCACCACGAATTCCGCCGGCTTCAGACCGTTGTCGGTCGTGACCTTGGGCAGGACGTGACGCTTGGCGATCTCGACCTTCTCGTCCTCGGTGTAGCCGCTGACCCGGATGATCTCCATCCGGTCCATCAGGGGCTGAGGCATGTTCAGGCTGTTCGCCGTGGTGACGAACATGATGTTGGACAGGTCATAGTCGACCTCGAGGTAGTGATCCCCGAAGGTCGAGTTCTGGGCCGGGTCCAGCACCTCCAGCAGCGCCGACGAGGGGTCGCCGCGCCAGTCGGCGCCCAGCTTGTCGATCTCGTCCAGCAGGATGAAGGCGTTGGTGGTCTTCGCCTTCTTCATCGACTGGATGATCTTGCCCGGCATGGAGCCGATGTAGGTCCGACGGTGACCGCGGATCTCGGCCTCGTCGCGCACGCCGCCCAGCGACATGCGGACGTACTCACGCCCGGTCGCCTTGGCGATGGACTTGGCCAGCGAGGTCTTGCCGACGCCGGGAGGACCGACGAGGCAGAGGATCGGGCCCTTCAGCGAGCCGGTGCGCGCCTGGACGGCCAGATACTCGATGATCCGTTCCTTGACCTTCTCCAGGCCGTAGTGATCCTCCTCGAGGGTGTCCTCGGCCTTCTGGAGGTCGATCGGCTTCTGCTTGGCCTTGCCCCACGGGATCGACAGCAGCCAGTCGAGGTAGTTCCGCACCACCGTGGACTCGGCCGACATCGGGCTCATGTTGCGCAGCTTCTTGACCTCGGCCTCCGCCTTGGTCCGCGCCTCCTTGGACAGTCGCGTCTTGCGGATCCGCTTCTCGAGCTCGAGGATTTCATCCCGCTGGTCGTCGGTCTCGCCCAGCTCGCGCTGGATCGCCTTCATCTGCTCGTTCAGATAGTACTCGCGCTGGGTCTTCTCCATCTGGCGCTTCACGCGCGAGCGGATCTTCTTCTCGACCTGCAGGACGGAGATTTCGCCCTCCATCAGGCCATAGACCTTCTCCAGACGCGACGGCACCGCGACGGTCTCCAGCAGAGACTGCTTGTCGCCGATCTTGACCGACAGATGGGCCGCGACCGAGTCCGCCAGCTTGGACGGGTCGGTGATCTGCGGGATGGAGCTGAGGGCCTCGGGTGGCACCTTCTTGTTCAGCTTCACATAGTTTTCGAACTGCTCGATCACCGCGCGCAGCAGGGCTTCGGACTGCGAGGGCTCGCCGACTTCATCGGCGATTTCGACGGCTTCGGCCTCGAAATATTCGGTTCGGTCAGTGAAGCGGGTCAGGCGCGCGCGGCCCTTCCCCTCGACCAACACCTTCACGGTGCCGTCGGGCAGCTTCAGCAGTTGCAGGACATTGGCCAGCACGCCGATGGGATAGATGGCGTCGGCGGCGGGATCGTCGTCGACGCTGTTTTTCTGGGTGGCCAGCAGGATTTGCTTCTCACCCTTCATGATCTCGTCCAGCGCACGCACCGATTTCTCGCGCCCCACGAAGAGGGGCACGACCATGTGCGGGAAGACGACGATGTCTCTCAGAGGCAGGACAGGAAGGGTCTTGGTCTCGGTCATGATGCTACTCCGGGGCCCTTGTTGATCTTGGACCCGCCGCGCCGGCGTCCGAACGCGATGTCCGACCGTATCGACTCGGCCCGCATTCAGCGGCCTTCATACGAGTATGTGGTTTTGCGGTCGCGCCATTCAAGCGTGACGGGCGCAGGCGATTGGGGACCGTTGTTTAAAGCTGAAGCTGCATCGTTCGTGCGCAGGGTGTTTGGGCCGGTCCGTCGTCGTGCGCCCGGGCCTACAGATCAGGTAAAACTCACCGCACAGCCCTGTGTCCCCGCCGCCACCGCCCGCCTGAAACGCAGCGATTCCAGCCTGAAACAGCCTGCCGCAGGCTCAGCGGGACACCATCGCCCGATCAAGAACGACCGAAAGGGCGGCGGCTTGAGCCCGCCCTCCAGCCTCGGTCATGTGGCTCTGGTCGGTGTACCAGACGCCTCCGGGGCCGCGTGTCCGGCACATCACGCCCTCACAGAGGGCCGTCGAGGGTCTGAACAGGAAGACGCCGGGCAGGTCTGCCGCGATCCGGGCCAGCCGCTCATCCGCCTCAGCCATCAGGGCGGAGTTGGCCGGTACAGCGCGGTCGCATCGCGCCGTATCCAGCCGCAGGAAAGCCCGTCGGGCATGGCAGGCGGCGGGCGCAAAGCCATAGTCCGGCGTGGTCCCGATCAGCACGACCCGGGTCCCGGATCCGACACGCGCCCTCAACAGCGCGAGGGTGGCGCGAAGCTCCCGGTCCAGCGCCGCCAGTTGCGCCCTGTCGTCACCCGGCGTGCGCTCGACGACCACCGTCCAGCCCGCGCCGATCAGGATCAGGTCAGGCCGAACCCGGCCCCATTCCTCGACCGCCGCATGATTGAAGCGGGCGCAGCCGCCATCGACCAGCCCCGAGCCTTGGCCCACCAGAGGCAGGCAGCCGCTCTTCGTCGCCTGCCGCACCGCAAGTCCTCGACCGGCGGCCCATTCCAGCACAGCCGGACTCAGGTGCGAGCCGTGAGAGTTGCCCCACAGGACCACGTCCGCCGTCTGACCGGTGGGCACGGTGCAGTTCGCCGCGGATGGGATCTGGACGCCCTCCGTATGACAAGCGGCCTGCAGGGGCGGACGGACCTGCGCCGACGCCTCTTCCGTCCGGACGGCGTTCGAAGCCCGTCCTGGCAATCCATCGGCTGCGAACAGCCCAGCAGAAGCGACCGCCAGTCCCGCCAGCAGCAGGCCACAGACGACGAGCGCGCGGGCTGGCCTCCGTTCCAGCCGTCGCCTTAACGGCCCGGTCACCGCGATCTCGGTCAGGAAGGCGACCGCCGCGGCCGCGACCAGCACCGAAGCCACCTCCCAGCCCCCCAAGGGGCGCGCCAGCACCATCCGGGGCAGGAGCAGAAGCGGCCAGAGCCACAGCCAGAACGGCAGCGCCAGACGTCCCGGCCACAACAGCGGATCAGGCGATTCATTCGGCTGGCGCGGCCTCACCTGCCATGAGACCACGGCCACAAAGGCTCCGATCAGGAACAGACCCGCGCGCGGCGCCGCCAGATAGAACAGATGCGGGTCCGCCCCCCTGCCCTCCAGCACCAGCCGGGCCGCCAGCGCCCCCGCCATACCCAGGATCAGGACCGCCCCCATCCAGCGCTCTGCCTTCAACGCTCTCAAGGTCAGGAGGACGGCGCCCCAGCCAAGTGTCAGTTGCGCCGCCACGCCCAGGATGAAGCCGTGCCACAGCAGCTCATTTCCGGTCGCCTGCGGCCAGCCCTGCTTCAGGAGTTCGCCGCCGCTGAGGCCGAAGGCGCTCCACAGCCCCGTCCACGCCTGATTGCGCAGGTCGGCGGGCGGCAGCAGAAACAGCCCCGCGAGCAGCGCCACTCCGCAAACCAGCACGAGCGGCGGTACGCTGCACAGCGCGATACGGGCCAGAACCGCCGTATGCCCCCCGATTCCGCCCCGCGCGGCCAGCAGCATCCGCGTCACCACGAACCCGGCCACGGCCAGCGCCACATCCAGCCCGTACAGACCCCAGCCGGCCTGTTCTGGCGCGACCAGCGCCGCCGAGGCGAAGGCGACGGACAGGGCGAAAATGAAAGAAGCCGCCCGCCAGGTCCGGCGAGCGGCTTCAGAGGTTCCGACGGGCGCGTTCAACGGCGCCGTTCAGCAATCAGGCGGCGCTGTCGGGTTGCGCGCTCTTCTTGCCCTTGGTCTCGGCGTAGATCAGCAGCGGCTGAGCCTTGCCTTCGATCACCTCGGCGTTGACGACGACTTCCTCGACGCCCTCGAAGGTCGGCAGCTCAAACATGGTTTCGAGCAGGATGCCTTCCAGGATCGAGCGCAGGCCGCGCGCGCCGGTCTTGCGGGTGATGGCCTTCTTGGCGACGGCCATCAGGGCGTCGTCGGTGAACGTCAGATCGACGTTCTCCATCTCGAACAGGCGCTTGTACTGCTTGACCAGGGCGTTCTTCGGCTCGGTCAGGATGGTGACCAGCGCCGGTTCGTCCAGATCTTCCAGCGTCGCCAGGACCGGCAGACGGCCGATGAACTCGGGGATCAGGCCGAAGCGCATCAGGTCGTCCGGTTCGACACCCTTCAGGATGTCGCCCGTGCGGCGTTCGTCGATTTCCTTGACCTTGGCGCCGAAGCCGATCGAGGCTCCCTCGCCACGGGCCGAAATCACCTTTTCGAGGCCGGCGAAGGCACCGCCGACGATGAACAGGATGTTGGCGGTGTCGACCTGCAGGAACTCCTGCTGCGGATGCTTGCGCCCGCCCTGCGGGGGCACGGAGGCGACGGTGCCTTCCATGATCTTCAGCAGGGCCTGCTGCACGCCTTCGCCCGACACGTCGCGGGTGATCGACGGATTGTCCGACTTGCGCGAAATCTTGTCGATTTCGTCGATGTACACGATGCCGCGCTGGGCCCGTTCGACGTTGTAGTCGGAGGCCTGGAGCAGCTTCAGGATGATGTTCTCGACGTCCTCGCCCACATAACCGGCTTCGGTCAGGGTGGTGGCGTCGGCCATGGTGAAGGGCACGTCGATGATGCGCGCCAGCGTTTGGGCCAGCAGCGTCTTGCCCGAGCCGGTCGGCCCGATCAGCATGATGTTCGACTTGGCCAGCTCGACGTCGTTGTTCTTCGTCGCGTGGTTCAGGCGCTTGTAGTGGTTGTGAACCGCCACGGAGAGCACCTTTTTCGCGTGACCCTGACCGATGACATAGTCATCCAGGACTTCGCGGATTTCCTTCGGGCTGGGGACGCCGTCCTTGGCCTTGGAGAAGGAGATTTTGTGCTCTTCACGGATGATGTCCATGCACAGCTCGACGCATTCATCACAGATGAACACGGTCGGGCCGGCGATGAGCTTGCGCACCTCGTGCTGGCTCTTGCCGCAGAACGAGCAGTAGAGCGTACTTTTGGCGTCGGTGCCGGCTGCCTTGGTCATAGACCCTTCTCACTCCCGCGGTTCGCCCCGATATGAGGCTCTACGCGCTTCCTCAGCGTTGATTCCCCAAACTTGGGCGCAAAGGTCTTCAAAAATTGACAATCACCCATCCCCGCGTCCGCCACAACCCCGCGAAAGCGTGGCCATTGCCGGTTTTGGGACGTTCACTGTTGATGGGGATCACGGCGAATGTCTGACATGGGAACCGTTAAGGACTTTCGCCAGAACCCCGAACCCGGCGCTGCAAGGGGCGTGCCGGTCGTCGCGTTCGATTTCGACGGCACGCTGACGATCCGCGACAGCTTCACCGCCCTGCTGCGCTGGCGCGCCGGGCCGGGCGGCTGGGCTCTGGGTCTTGTGAAACTGGCTCCGGCCGTGGCGAGCTATGCCCGGGATCGCGACAGAGGGCGCATCAAGGCCGCCTCGGTGAAGGAATTCCTCAAGGGCGTGAGCCGCGCGGAGCTGGAAGCCGACGCCGAGCGCTTCGCGGACGAGGCCTGGTCGAAATTCATGCGCCCGGACGCTCTGGAGGTCTGGAAGGATTGGGGAAAACGCGGCGCCCATCGCGTAATCGTGACCGCCAGCCCGGACACCACCGTGGCCCCCTTCGCCCGACGCCTCGGCGCCGAGGGCCTGATTGGCACGCATCTGAGCTTTGACGCCGACGACCGGATCACCGGCGGCTTCGACACCCCCAACTGCCGGGGCGAGGAGAAGATGCGACGTTTGCGCGCGGTCTACGGAGACGACGTCCACCTGACAGCGGCCTACGGCGACACTTCCGGTGACACCGAAATGATCGCGGCGGCGGACGAAAAGGGTTTCCGGGTCTTCACAGGGCGGCCCTGAGCGCCGTTACCGGCCCTGTTCGTCCACGTCAAAACTGACAGCCTTGCCGCGCGAGGTCGGCTCCCAGCCGGCCTCGATCACCGCAGCGACGGCGTTACGCACATAGTCGGTGTTCACGAACTGCTTTTCGGTGTCGGGACGGCCGTTCGGACGCAGCGGCGGCGGAAACTGTACGATGGCCTCGCGCTTGAAGTCGACGTGGCGCAGGGTCACGGCGATGCCTTCCCACTGGCCGCCGTGGGTCGGCCGGGGCTGGCGACGCAGCTCCCAGTGATAGGTGTCGCCGTCGACCTCGACGGTCCCGCTGGTGTCTCGCGTAAGCATGGCGGCCTGATAGCACAAAAGAAAAGAGGCGCACCGTCTCCGGTGCGCCTCCTTCATCAACTTGCGGCGTAAAGCGCCGATCAGCTGCCGGGCGTTTTCACGCCGTCGGCGTCCGCCTGTTCGCGGCGGTCGTAGACATGATCCACAATGCCCCAAGCCTTGGCTTCTTCTGCCGACATGAAGTGGTCGCGATCAAGGGTCTTTTCGACTTCCTCATAGGTACGGCCGGTGTGCTCGACGTAGATCTCGTTGAGGCGGCGCTTGGTGTAGCGGATGTCGGCCGCGTGCAGCTCGATGTCCGAAGCCTGACCGCGGAAGCCGCCCGAAGGCTGGTGGACCATGACGCGGGCGTTCGGCAGCGCGACGCGCTGACCGGCGGCGCCGGCCGTCAGGATCAGCGATCCGGCAGACGCGGCCATGCCCATGCACACCGTCGAAACCGGCGAGCGGATGTATTGCATGGTGTCGTAGATCGCGAGCGCCGACGAAACCTGTCCGCCGGGGCTGTTGATGTACATCGAGATTTCCTTCTTCGGGTTCTCCGATTCAAGGAACAGCAGCTGGGCGCAGATCAGCGACGCCATACCGTCCTCGAAGGGGCCGGTCAGGAAGATGATGCGTTCGCGCAGCAGGCGCGAGAAAATGTCAAATGAGCGCTCTCCCCGGCTGGATTGCTCGACCACCATCGGGACGAGGTTCATGTTCATCAGTTCGATCGGATCGCGCATTCAGGCCTTCTCGGATGCCCATCAAGGGAGTTTGGGGGCCGCGACTCAAAGGTCGCTATCCCTGTTGGACAGGATATCGTCTTGAGGAAGCGTTGACGCAAGGCGCCGTCGGGGAGAGCGGGACGCTTGCTCGGAGGCATCCTGACGCAGGCGACGGGCGATCTCGGGCCCGCAAGCGAGCGAAGTCGGAGCCGTGAAAACGCTGAAGTCGCTCGCTACCGCGGCTCTTCGCCAGCGTCCCGATGACGGTAGCGTTCCTCGACCTCGCGGGCGATGGCCTGAACCTGACTGCCCTGGTTGATGCGATACCAGGCCGTGCCGTACAGCCCCTGCAGATAGGCTGTGTCCCAACTGGTCATTCCGGGAACCGCCGCAGGATTGTCGAACAGATTCAGCACCGTGTCGAAGCTGGACGTGTCGGCGTCCTGATCGATCTGGGCGAGCGAGACCATCGAGATATAGTCGCCCAGTTGCTCCACCGAGGCGCCGTTCAGGCGATCCACGTCGACGATGACAAAGGTTCGCTTGATGTCCTGCCGGTACTGGGACACCAGCCGCCCGGAGTTGCGCAGCAGGGTCTTGGGGGCGAAATCCTGCGCGCTGGAGCCCGATGCGTTGGCATAGCCCAGACCGTACATCAGGCCCGGCATCCGGACCGTCGGGGCGCCGGTATCGGCGTCCGTCGGCTGGCTGACGGTCCACCAGCGCACGGGCCGATCCGTCTCAAGGAAGCGCCTGAACGCCGCCCCTCCGCGATCCATGCCCGTCGCGCCGGTCCGGAACAGGCGCGGCCGCATGGCCACAAACTGGGCGGTGAACGGCGTGGCGTCCCGTGTCGCCACAACGAGGATGCTCGGTTCGCAGCCCGGCTCACCCGCAACCAGGCCCAATTCTCGCGCCCGATCAGAGACGCGGTCAGCGATGGCCTGGCCGACCTCGGGCGCCAGATTCGCGACGCCGACACAGACGCCGTTGTGCCACCGGGCATAGCCGCGACGCCGGACAGGAGCCGCAACCTCGCCTACGAACTGTTCGGTGGCGTCTTCAAGACGGCGGGGGTTGGAGATCACGTCTTCCAGACGGATCGGCGCTTCCTGCGGGACCTGGGCGGACGGCGGAGCGACCGCGTCCTGGGGCGGCGACACGGCGAGAACGGCGCCGAAGGCAAGCGCGGTGAACATTCTGAAATCCCCAAACACCGTTACAGGGCCGAGAATGTCCCAGAACAACATCGCCTACAACCCGCAATGGCGTCCGCGATCACATGCGTCTGATCGCCGCGCTCGACCGCCGTCGGCTTTCCGGACCGGTGCGGACATCCCACCGTCTCATCCCGTTGCACGCGACCACGAAAAAGGCCCGGCGGAGAACCACCGGACCTGATGTCGTTGTCAGAAATCAGAAGGGATCAGATCTCGTCTTCTTCCTTCAGCAGGTCTTCCTTGGTGATCGGGGTGTCGGTCACGTCGGCGGTCGAGAAGATCAGGTCGCAGACCTTCTCTTCATAGATCGGGGCGCGCATCTGGGCGGCGGCGTTCGGGTTCTGGCGGTAGAAGTCCAGCACCTGACGCTCCTGACCCGGGTAGTTGCGGGCCTCGTTCATGATGGCGTTGTTCAGTTCCTGATCCGAAACGGTCACGTTGTTGGCGCGGCCGATCTCGGCGAGGACCAGACCCAGACGCACGCGGCGCTCGGCGATTTTCCGGTACTCGGTCTTCAGATCTTCGTCCGACTTCTTGGCGTCGTCTTCCGGCAGACGGCCGGCGGCCTTGTCAGCCTCGACCTGCTGCCAGATGCCGTCGAACTCGGCTTCCACCATCTTCGGCGGCAGCGGGAAGTCGTGGGCCTTGTCCAGTTGGTCCAGCAGGGCGCGCTTCAGCTTGAAGCGGGCGGCGCCGGCATACTGCTGGTTCAGGTTGGCGGACAGCAGCTCTTTCAGCTTGTCCAGCGATTCCAGACCGATGCGCTTGGCGAACTCATCGTCCACCTTGGCTTCGGCCTCGGCCTTGATGGCCTTCACGGTGATGTCGAAGGTGGCCAGCTTACCGGCCAGGTGCTTGGCCTGGTAATCCTCGGGGAAGGTGACCTCGATGGTCTTCTCTTCGCCGACCTTGGCACCCTTCAGCTGCTCTTCGAAGCCCGGGATGAAGCGGCCCGAACCGATGACCAGCTCGGCGTCGGTCGCGGCGCCGCCCTCGAAGGGCTCTCCGTCCAGCTTGCCCAGGAAGTCGATGATCAGCTGATCGCCGTCAGCGGCCTTCACGGTCTTGCCGGTCTTGTCTTCATAGGTCTTGGCCTGACCGGCCAGTTCCGTCAGGGCCTCGTCCAGATCGGCGTCGGACGCCGTGTAGGTCGGACGGTCCAGCTTCAGGGTCTTGGGGTCGACCGGGGTGAAGTCCGGCATGACTTCCAGCGACATTTCGTAGGCCAGGTCTTCCTGACCGGCGATGACCTTGTCCATATCCGAGATCAGCTTCATCTCGGCCGGAGCGGCCGGACGGACCTTGGTCTCGTCAAGGGCGGCCTGGCTGGAGGTGTTCAGCGCGTCGTTGATGATCTCGCCCATGAAATCACGGCCGAAGGTCTTCTTGACGTGGGCGGCCGGGACCTTGCCCGGACGGAAGCCCTTCAGCTTCATCTGCGGCGCGACTTCCTTCAGGCGCGCGTCCAGCTTTTCGTTCAGCTCGGCGACAGGGATGGTCACCGCGATCACGCGGCTCAGGCCTTCGGAGGACTTTTCGACGACTTGCATGGTCGGGATATCTGACGCTCTGGGGCGGCGCCAATCAGGCCGGCGCGCGCGGTGTGGGAAAAGCAATAAGGGCCGCCTGTTGCCAGGCGGCGCCTTTGAAGCCCGCCCTTATGTCGATGACCGCCCCAAAGGTCAACGTGAGCCGGGGTGGTTTCGATAATGGGTGGGCGCGGCTATCTGTGGACGCATGAGCCAGTCCCCTTCCCCGGCCCCCTCCCCGATCGGCGTCGGCGTCGTCCCCGTCACCCCGCTGCAGCAGAATTGCACCATCGTCTGGTGCCAGAAGACCCGGAAGGCCGCGATCATCGATCCCGGCGGCTCGGTCGATGGTCTTCTGGCCGCCGTAGAGCAGAACGGGCTGACTCTCGAGGCCATCTGGATCACCCACGGCCACCTCGATCATGCAGGCGGCGCCGCCGAAATGCAGGACAAGACCGGGCTCGACATCACCGGCCCGCATATCGAAGACCAGTTCTGGATCGACCAGATTCCAGAGAACGGTCTGCGCTTCGGCATGCCCGGCTGCCGCAGCTTCACGCCGACCCGATGGCTGGACGACGGTGACACCCTGACGCTGGGCGAGACCACGTGGGAAGTTTTCCACTGCCCCGGCCATACCCCAGGGCATGTGATCTTCTTCAATCGGGAGGCGCGCTTTGCCCAGGTCGGCGACGTCCTGTTCCAGGGCTCCATCGGCCGCACCGATTTCCCCCGCAGCGACCACGCCGCCCTGCTCGACGCCATCGTCACCAAGCTTTGGCCGCTGGGCGACGATGTCACCTTCATTCCGGGACACGGCTCCCACTCCACCTTCGGGGCCGAGCGTCAGACGAATCCTTTTGTCTCGGATGCTGCCATGCGCCGCGCGCCTGTCGCCCGCCCGGCCAGCGGGCCTTCCTGACCGCCTACCGCGCCGCCAGCAGCCCGATCAGAACGCCAATCCCCAGCGCATAGAGGGCGTAGCGCACCGGTTCTTCTTCGACAGTGTGACGCAGCTTGCCCGCGCGGCTGCGTCCCCAGTCGCCGACGGCCCGCGCATCTTCCCGGATGGCCTTGCGAATGGGGCGCACGCCGAAAGATCGCATCTCGTCACGTTGCAGGATCGCGTCCGCCTCGCGGTCAAGCCGCGTGGCCGGGGTATCGACCGCGTCCTCAATATCATCAGCGATGGTTTGGCCCGTGTAGGTCTCGGTCATTGGAAGGCTCCGTGGCTTGGGAGGAAACTCAACCCCTCAATCCGCCCTCTCCCGGCCGGTTCCACGCGCGGATCGAGATGAAACGCCCCCTGCCCGCCCGCGTTGATCAGAGCAGGAGACGACCATGACCTACATCGAACCCGACAGCCCGACCGGCGAACCTGAAATTCTTCCTCCCGATCCTCCGGGCCCGGACATCGATCCCGGGTCGACGCCGGAAGAGGCGCCGGAGCAGGACCCCGGCGGCGGAGAACCCGGCGACTCTCGCCCCTACAGCGCCCCGGAGAGCCCGGAAGACCTGTGATTCGTTCGCATTTCCGTGACCGAAGCGCCGGAACCGGACTCACTTCGGGGGGTTCATTTCTGCAACCGCCACCGTCGTCATGAAAGGAACCACCGATGGCTCAAGGTCAGCCTACCCGAGCCTCCGGCGTCTCCAAACGGGGTTTTGCCTCGATGGACCCGGAGCGCCAGCGTGAGATCGCCCGCAAGGGCGGCGCCAGCGTACCCAGTGAAAAGCGCAGCTTCTCGCAGGACCGCAGCCTCGCCGCACAGGCCGGGCGCAAGGGCGGCGAAGCCTCCCATGGGTCGCGTAACCAGAAGGGCGCCGAGGCGGAGTAACCGCCCACCCCGGAGTGACTTCGAGTAGAAGGCGACGCTTCCGCGTCGCCTTTTGCGTTTCAGGCTTCCAGCAGGGCCAGGGCGACCGACGGCGCAGGGCCTTCGCGGAACGCCGCGACGCGCCAGCCGGACGCCGTCGCCAGATCGCGCAACGACTGCTCGGTGAATTTGCGTGAGTTCTCGGTGTGGATGGTCTCCCCGCGCGCAAAGGCGACCCGCCGCCCGTCGATGGTCACCGTCATCGGGCGGGTCGCCTGCAGGTGCATCTCCATTCGCGCAGTCGCGTCATCCCAAACCGCCAGATGGGCGAAGGCCTCGGGATCGAAGTCCGCGCCCAGTTCGCGATTGGCGCGGACCAGCAGGTTGCGGTTGAACGCCGCAGTCACGCCCTGTGCGTCGTCATAGGCGGCGATCAGCACCGCAGGGTCCTTCACCAGATCGACACCCAGCACGAACAGGGCGTCCTCGCCCAGAAGCCGTCGCGCTCCCTTCAGGAAAGCCACCGCCTCCTCCGGCGTCAGATTGCCGATGGTTGAGCCGGGAAAGAAGCCGACCTTGCGTCCCATCCCCTGCCCCACGCTTTCAGGCAGTTGGTCCAGCGACAGGAAGTCCCCGACCACGGGGACCACCTCCAGCCCGGGATAGGCGTCGCGGATGCGCGTCGCCGCAGCCTCCAGCGCATCGGGACTGATATCAACCGGCACATAGGCCGCGAGGTCCGGCGCGGCGTCCAGCACGATCCGGGTCTTCTCGCTCGCGCCGGATCCGAACTCGACCATCGTCGCGCCCGGTCCGAACAGCGGCGCCCATTCCGGGGCGACGGCGCGCAAGAGCGCGGCCTCCTGCCGGGTCGGGTAGTATTCCGGCAGGCGGGTGACGTCCTCGAACAGGTCCGACCCCGCCGCGTCGTAGAACCACTTCGGCGACGTCCGCTTCGGCGACTGGGACAAGCCGGCGATCAACTCCTCGCGGAAGGCCGCGTGCTCATCGCCGCCGCCGGCCAACGTAACATTGGCATCCGACGCCAGCCTGAGTCCGGCGAAGGCCCAGCGCTGGTGCGGGTAGAAGAAATTGCGATAACTGACCCGCTCATGCCCGTGCGGCGTTGCGAAACATCCGCCCCGCAGCACCGCCTGATTGACCATGAACTTTCCATTGTACTCCGAAGCCGTCCCTTCGGTGGGCCGGAAGCCCGGATAGGGCGCATAGGCCGACGCGGTCCATTGCCAGACCTCCCCGAAGACATTGGTCAGGGCCTCCGGCCGCGTCCGCGCCGCGTGCTCCCATTCCGCCTCGGTGGGCAGCCGCTTTCCGGCCCAGCGGGCATAGGCGTCGGCTTCATACAGGCTGACATGCCGCACCGGAGCCGCCGAATCGACCGGCGCCCGCCCCGTCAGCGTCATGGTGCTCCAGCCCTCAGCGTCCCTGCGCCAATACAGGGGCGCATCCCAGCCCTCGGCCTTCACCGTCGCCCAGCCGTCGGCCAGCCATAGCTCGGGCCGCGCATAACCGTCGTCGGCCATGAACCGCAGCCAGTCGCCGTTGCTGACCAGATCGTTCGACAGGGCGAACGGCTCCAGCCACACCTTGTGACGCGGACCCTCGTTGTCGAAGGCGAAGCCCTCGCCGCCGTGGCCGATCTCTACCAGACCACCCGCGAACGCCGTCTCCCCGCCCCGCGCAGGTTCAATCTCTGTCGCACGCGGCTCGGTCTCATAGGCTGCCGGATCAAGAGGCGAGCGCGACATCAAGTTCAGTATATCCATCAGGAACAGCTCCTGATGTTGCTGGTCGTGGTTCAGACCGAGGGTGAACAGATACCGGCTGTGGGCGTCCATCTCGCCCTGCCCCAGCCAGCGGATCATTCGCCGGTCGATCTCGCGACGATAGGCCAGCACCTCATCCAGCGACGGCCGGGTCATTATCCCCCGCTCCGGACGCGCCACCCGTTCGCCCAAGGCCTCATAATAGCTGTTGAACAGAACCTGCCAACGCGGGTCCACAGATCGGTAATCCGGCTCGCGCGACAGGATCAGCGCCTCGAAGAACCAACTGGTGTGCGCCAGATGCCATTTACCGGGGCTGCAGTCCGGCATGGACTGGGCCGAAAGGTCCTCCGCCGACAGGCCCTTCGCCAGTTCCGGCATCGCCCCCCGCACCCGGCGGAACAGGGCGATATCGTCCTCAACGGTCGAACCGACAGGCGAATGAACATTCATGCGGACAGGCTCCCCGCCGTTGCACCCGAACATGGGACGGCAAAGGTCTAACTGCCACCCCCTTGTCCTGTTCCTGTCAGCAGTCTGGCGCCAGAGCGGACTTAAAGGCCGCGCATGGCCTCCAGCACTGCGTCGACGGTCTCTTCCTTCGTCGCCCATGAACAGACGAAGCGAACCGAGCCGTCATCGAAGCGGTAGCAGGCCCAGCCCAGCGCATTCAGCCGCTCATGCGCCTCGGGCGGCATCCGCACGAAGACCGCGTTGGCCTCGACCGGGTGAGCCAGCACGAACGGCGTGCTCATCTCGATCCCGGCGGCCAGCCGTTGCGCCATCAGATTGGCGTGGGCCGCGCCGCTCTCCCAATCTCCGCTTTCCAGAAGTCCCAGCAACGGCGCGGCCAGGAACCGACCCTTGGACGCCACCTGTCCCGCCTGTTTCAGGCGATTGTCGATACGCCGCGCCAGCGACTTGTCGAACATCACGATGGCCTCGGTGCAGTTCGCACCGGCCTTGGCGCCGCCGAACACCAGAATGTCCACGCCCAGCCGCGCGATCTGGGTCAGATCGAACCCCGCCGCCGCCGCGTTGGCCAGACGCGCGCCGTCCATGTGCACGCCGTACCCCTTGGCTTTCACCGGCTCGATCAGGTGGCGCAGCTCTTCTTCGGTATAGACCGTGCCGTACTCGGTGGACTGGGTCACGCTCAGCGCCGCCGGAGGCTGACGGTGGCCGACTTCCGGCTCTTCCAGCGCGGCCTGCAGCGAGAGCAGGTCGATCTTGCCCGAAAAGCCCGGCAGGCCGATCAGGCCGACGCCCTGACCGAAGAACCCGGGCGCCCCGGTCTCGTCGGTGCAGATGTGCGCCGCATGGTGGGCCAGCACCGCCTCATGCGGCCAGGCCAGCATCGACAGGGCGATGGAGTTCGCCGCAGTACCGGAAAAGACGAAGCGAACCTCGGCATCGGCATCCAGCCGCTGGCGAATCTGGTCGGCCGCCCGGGCGGTGACGTCGTCCGAACCATAGGCGCGGGCATAGCCGTCATTGGCCGCGATCAACCCTTGCAGCGCCGAGGGCGCCATGCCGGCGGTGTTGTCGGACCCGAAATCGTAACGCACGGCCTATCCCTCGCTGGCGGTATCGGTCGGGCCGGTGGACGGCGACGCCTCGCCGCCCGGTCCCTTGCGAGCCTTCGGCGCCCGGGGCGCTTCCGGCTGGTCGTCCTCGCCATAAGGCACGGCGACCTGATGCGGGAACGGAATTTCGATATCGGCGGCGTCCAGCGCCTCCTTGGCGGCCTGCAGCACATCGGCCTTGGTCTGCCAGTAGTCCTCGGATCTGGTCCACGCCTGCAGCGTCATCTCGACCGAACTGTCGAGCAGGGCCGTCACACCACACCAGGGCGCCGGATCAGAAAGCACCAGATCATGCGCCTCGGCGGCGCTGATGAGCGCCTCGCGCGCGGTGTTCAGATTGTCGCCGTAGCCGACGCCGATCTTCAGCTCCATGCGGCGTGTCCGCTGGCCGGACAGGTTCAGGATGGTGTCGCCAAAGACCTTGGAGTTCGGCACCACGATCTTGACGTTGTTGGCGTCCGCCATCTGGGTCAGGAACAGATCCAGCCGCTGCACGGTCCCGGCCCGGCCGCCGATGTCCACGACATCGCCAACCCGATAAGGCCGCAGGACCAGCAGCATCACCCCCGCCGCCACGTTCGACAGGGTCCCCTGCAGCGCAAGACCGACCGCCAGCGAGGCCGCGCCCAGCACGGCGATGATCGAGGTGGTCTGCACGCCCAGCCGCTGCAGAACGGCGATGAAGCCGACGATGAAGATCACGACCCGCACGACCTGCACGGCGAAACTCAGAACCGTCGGGTCGTGACGGAACCCCCGAACCCGCGACAGGGCTCGACGCGTCACGCCGGCCGCCCACTTCGACACGAAGACGGTGACGATCAGGATGATCACGGCGATGGACAGGTTGATCGCGAAGTCGCCGGCCATATCGGTCAGCTTGGCGATCATGGCGGCGTCGACGGCGGCGGCCTTCTGGCCTGCGGCGACGGCCTCGTTCAGGGGAGCAACGAGATTGGACATGGGGCGGGTCTAACGCACGAGGCTTGGATTGGAACCCCGAAGACTGGATTCTGTCAGGCTTTCGGACACGGAAACGCCCCGGAGGGCGTTCCCTCCGGGGCGTCGGTCCCACTCTCATACCGGACCTTAGTTGAACAGACCCGCGATCACCGCGGTGATCAGGCCGGTCGCGACGGCGGTCAGGACCACATCATTGCCGCTACGGACATACTGGTAGCCCGAGGGCGGCCGGCGCAGGCCGTAGGCGCTGTAGTTCCGCACGACATAGCTGCTGGACCGGTAGCTGGCGGGCATCCGCTGACCATAGGCCCAGGCGCGGGTCTGGAAGCCGCGGGGCGGCGTATAGCGTCCCGCGTTATAGCGGTGCTCTGAACGCTGCCAGCGGGCGTAGGCGCGCTGGTCCTGACGCTGTTCGCGGCGGTCGGCCCGGTCGTCGCGACGATCATCGCGGCGGTCCTGACGTTGCTCGTACCGGTCATTGCCACGCGTCTGCGCCTCGGCGGCGGACGCCATGCCGACCGAACCCAGAGCCAGGGTCGCGGCGATCGCGGCGGTCAGAATCTTCTTCATGGATCAGTCTCCTGTGTTGAGAGCCGGGAACCTCCCGACTTGCCCACACAATGGACCGCGCCCCTTGAGCCCGACCTGAATGAGGTGGATCACCCGACGTTCAGCGCAGCGCCGGGTTCCTGACCTCAGTGTTTCAGGGCTGTTACGCGGCGGTTACGTGAACCGCTCAGGCCGCTTGCGCTTCCTGAATGGCCGACAGGGCCTGAACCCCTGCCCGGCCGGCGCCGACGCGGTTCATGACCATGGCCAACGCCGCGAAGTCGATAGGCTTGTTCAGGTAGGCGTCCGCGCCCGCGTCCAGCCCGGCCTGATGATCTTCCGTGCGCGCCGAAGCCGACAGCACCACCACCGGCGTCTCGCAGTTCGGACCGCCCCCGGCGCGGATGGCGCGGGTGGCGGTCAGGCCGTCCATCACCGGCATGTTCACATCCATGATGATCAGGTCGAAGCGCTGCTCGCCCGCCGCCTCGATGGCGACCTGACCATTCTCGGCGGTCGCCGAGGTATGGCCCGCCGACGACATCCAGGCTTCCAGGATCATCCGGTTCACCGGGTGGTCCTCGACCACCAGCACGTTCAGCAGCTGGCCGCCCTCAACCTCGGCGATGATGGCCTCGGCCGCCTGCTCATGCTCCCAGCGCACCACCTCGGCCTCGACGCTGAAGGTGAAGACCGAGCCTTCACCGACCATCGAATCGACGGTGATGTCGCCGCCCATGATGTTGGCCATCCGGCGCGAAATGGTCAGCCCCAGCCCCGTGCCGCCGAACCGGCGCGTCGAGGAGGCGTCAACCTGGGTGAAGGGTTGGAACAGGCGCTCCAGATCTTCCGGCGCGATGCCCGCGCCCGAATCCCGCACGATGAAGTCGAAACGCACCCGCTTGTCGTCCAGACGCTCGCCACGGACGGTGTAGGTGATCTGCCCCCCATCGGTGAACTTGACGGCGTTGGACAGCAGGTTGTGGATCACCTGGCAGACGCGCAGCGGATCACCGCGCACGGTCGCCGGGATTTCGCCGTCACGCACGGCGACGAAGTCCAGTCCCTTGGCCTCGGCCTGGGCCTGGAACGGGCCGATGACGCGCTTGTCCAGATCGTCGACGTCCACATCGACGACCTCGAAGGTCATCTTGCCCGCCTCGATCTTGGTCATGTCGAGGATGTCGTTCAAAAGGCTCAGCAGGTTGTCGCCCGAGTTGCGGATGATCGACAGATACTCCCGCTGGGTCTGCTCCAACCGGGTCGCGCTCAGCAGTTGGGCCGCGCCCAGCACGCCGTTCATCGGCGTGCGCAGCTCGTGCGAGATGACACCCAGGAAGTTCGACTTGGCGTCGTTGGCGGCGTTCGCCTTGTCGCGGGCCGACTCCAGTTCCTCGATCAGATGGGCCTGATGCTCCTGGAAGGCGCGGATACGCTCCTCGCGCAGCATGGTCATGGTGACCAGAACGAACAGACCGGCGGCGGTGAACGGCACCACCGCCAGGAATTGCCAGAACTCCGGCTTGCCCCACAGGCTGGCGGCGATGATCAGCGCGGCCACGCCATAGGGCGACGAAATCACAATGGCCTGACGCGGCGAGCTGCGAAGCTGCGCGAAGACCAGCACATAGCCGGCGACCAGAAGAGTCATTCCCAGCGACGGACCAAAGGTGGCGCCGGAGAACCAGGCCAGCAGGGGCGCGACGGCCCAGGCGGCGGTGGTGGCGGTGGCGACGGCGGGGAAGACCATGCCCCAGCCCGCGCCCACGCGCTGGCTGATGCGCTTCTCCACGGCGCCACGGATGGCGCCGGCGGCCAGGGTGCCCACGAACCACAGCGTCGCGGCGGTCCAGCCCACGGTGGCCAGCAGGCCGATCGCCCAGCTGGCGATGATCAGATAGCGCAGATACTGCGTTTGCAGGATGGCGCGCAGGGCCTGTGCGGCCTCGCCGGCGTCGGGTTCCCCCGCGGGTTTGCCGATGCCGTCTGATTCAACCATGCCCTGCCCCGCCACGCGATTGCACAACCCGGCGCGGACGCTACGTGGAACCCCCTAAGACGAAGTGAACGCTGACGCTTATATGACAACCTTTGTTCGCTGACCTCAGGCTGCGGTGGCCTCAGCCGGCGTCAGCGCCTTGATCGACAGGGCGTGCACAGGTCCGGCCAGTTCCTCACGCAGCAGTCCATTCACGGCCCGCTGACGCTGCACGCGACCCTGTCCTTCGAAGGCGGACGAGACGATCACAAGATTGAAGTGCGACTCGCCGCCCGGCCTGGCGTCCATGCCGCCCTCGTGATGGTGCCCGGCGTGCCGCCAGCTGTCGTCCTCGAGCTCCAGACGCTCCGGCGCCAGCCCCGCCGTCAATTTCCGGCGGATAATCGTCGCGATAGGGCCTTCAACCATCGTCAAGTCCTTGTTGCCGTCCAATTCGACCCTAAACTTGGGCCGATGTCGTCAGAGTTCGAATACAAGCCGCGCTTCAAGGATATGCGCATCAAGCCGCCCAAGCCCGAGGAAGAGGCTGCGGAGGCGGATGTCCTGCACCTGAAGCCCGGTCAGAAGCCCTGTAACTGGCCCGACTGCCGCCAGGCCGCAACGGCCAGAGCGCCGAAATCGCGCGAGCGGCTGAACGATTTCTACGACTTCTGCCAACGCCACGCGGGCGAGTACAACAAGGGCTGGAATTTCTACGCCGGGATGAGCGAGGGCCAGGTCCGCGCCGCCCAGGAAAACGAGGCCATGACCGGCGGTCGCCCGACGTGGGAAATGCAGGCCGGCAAGTTCACCCGCGAGGCCGCAGCCTTCGCCGCCAAGATGGGTACGGCCAACAACTCCGGCGCCGGCTCATGGCGCGACAGCTTCGGCCTGTTCGGCCGCCGCACCACTGAACACGCCTCGCCCGCCGGACAGGAAGACCTGCGCATCGGCAAGCTGGAGCGCGCCGCCCTGTCCGATCTCGATCTCGACGTTCGCACGGACAAGACGGCGGTCAAGGCGCGCTATCATGAGCTTCTCAAGCGCTTCCATCCGGACCTGAATCAGGGCGACCGCGGCGCCGAAGCCAAGCTCCAGCGCGTCATCAAGGCCTACAAGACGCTGAAGAAAGCCGGGCTGGCGGCCTAAACCGCCGCTGCGATCCGGGCGCCGAAGGCCTGCACCTGCGCCTTGAAGTCTTTCAGGTCCGCAACCGTCATGCCCGCCTTGGCCAGCAGGGCTTCGGCGAGACAAGGGGTCTGCGCGATGATCGCGTCGCCCGCATCGGTCAACGACACCTCGACCTGACGCTCATCCTTCAAACCCCGCTTGCGCCGGACCAGGCCCGCTGCCTCCAGCCTCTTGACCAGCGGGGTGATCGTGCTGGGCTCCAGCGCCAGTCGCGCCGCCAGCCCGCCGACCGTCAGCGTCCCCTCGTCGTTCAGCGCCGTCAGGACGAGGAACTGCGGATAGGTGATGCCCATTTCATCCAGCAGCGGTTTGTACAGCCGCCCCACCGCCATGGAGGCGGAGTACAGGGCAAAGCAGAGCTGGTCGTCGAGAGACAGCGGCGGGATGGCGGAAGCGGTCATGGGAATTTGTTTATCACAATAATTACCCTCGCACCAACTTTCTGCTGGACAGCCGGACCGGCCCCGCCTACCTATTCATTATCGCGATAAACAAATCGCCGACGCGACGGCAGCCAAGGAGACCCGCCATGCAAATCCTCTACACCGCCCACGCTACCTCCACCGGCGGCGGCCGCGACGAAGGCCGCTCGACCACCGATGACGGCAAGATCGACGTCCTGCTGTCCCTGCCCGCCGAAATGGGCGGCAAGGGCGGCGCGGGCACCAACCCGGAACAGTTGTTCGCCGCCGGGTATGCCGCTTGCTACATGGGCGCCCTGCGTCTGGTCTCGGGCAAGGCGGGCACCCCGGTCGGTCCCGACACCAAGATCGCCACCAGCGTCGGCATCGGCCCGAACACGCGCGGCGAAGGCTTCAACCTGGACATCGCCATCACCGTCTCGGACACCGGTCTGGAGCAGTCGGTCATCGACGATCTGATCCAGAAGGCCCACCAGGTCTGCCCCTACTCCAACGCCACCCGCGGGAATGTCGACGTGGCCCTGAAGGCGGTCTGATCGACCCCTTTTCGAAGCCCCGCCGTCACAACGGCGGCGGGGGTCTCGACCACCCCGTGAGGGTGCGGTAATCGCACTGCATGACCTCCCTCCTCGACTCGACGCCCGATCCCCTGCTGACGCTGGAGCCGCACCGCAACGCCACGGTGCGTGAGTTGTTCGGCATCGACAGCGACATGACCGTGCCGGTCTTCGCAGAACGCGACAGCCATGTGCCCGAGATCGACGACGCCTACCGCTTCGACCCGCAGACGACGCTGGCCATCTGCGCCGGCTTCAGCTTCGACCGCCGGGTCATGGTTCAGGGCTATCACGGCACCGGCAAGTCGACCCACATCGAGCAGGTCGCCGCCCGCCTGAACTGGCCGCTGGTCCGCCTGAACCTCGACAGCCACGTCAGCCGGATCGACCTTGTCGGCAAGGACGCCATCGTCCTGAAGGACGGCAAGCAGATCACCGAGTTCCGCGAGGGCATGCTGCCCTGGGCCCTGCAGCGCCCGATCGCGCTGGTCTTCGACGAGTATGACGCGGGCCGCCCCGACGTGATGTTCGTCATCCAGCGCGTGCTGGAGGCGCAGGGCCGCCTGACCTTGCTGGACCAGAACCGCGTCATCCGTCCGAACAAGTGGTTCCGCCTGTTCTCGACCACCAACACCATCGGTCTGGGCGACACCTCGGGCCTGTACCACGGCACCCAGCAGATCAATCAGGGCCAGATGGACCGCTGGAACATCGTGACCACGCTCAACTATCTCGACCATGACGTCGAGACGGGCATCGTGGTCGCCAAGGCGCCGGAGTACGACACCGCCGATGGTCGCCGCACCGTGGCCGCCATGGTCCGCGTCGCCGACATGACCCGCAATGCCTTCATGAACGGCGACATCTCGACCGTCATGAGCCCCCGCACCGTCATCACCTGGGCCCAGAACGCCCAGATCTTCGGCGGCGACATCGGTCTGGCCTTCCGCCTGACCTTCCTGAACAAGTGCGACGAACTGGAACGCCCGACCATCGCGGAGTTCTACCAACGCGCCTTCGGCGAGGACCTGCCGGAAGCGGCGACGCGGGTGAAGGTGGGGTGATCCCTGACCTGAAGGCTGACGCAATCCGGCGCGCCCAGTCCGCACTCTTCTGACAACGGCTGGTGACGCCGTGCCCCGACGACAAGTGTTGCGCTGGACATCACCGACGGAGGCACGGGAGATGAAAAGAACGGGCGTTTTCCCCTCCTTAAGCTGCACCGTTTAAGGCCTGCCTCCGCAAGTTCAGGCGGGCGTATCAGTGATCAAGAGCGTGGAGCATGTGCGGGCCTATGCGACCCGCTATCGGGATATGTTCCTGATCCGGCTGCTGTCCGTGGCGGGCATCTTCGGTATCGCCCTGTGGCTGGCCCCCTGGCCGTGGGCGGTCAGCTTCGCCATCATCCAGATCATCCTCTACGTGCTGCTGTGGCGCGTGGTGGAAGCCGTGCGGCTGAACCCCGGGGCTGACGGCGCTTGGCGACGGCTGAAGACGCAGACGGAACTGCTCACCTTCTGCCTGGCGATGCACACCAGCCTGTTCGTGCTGGCGATGTGGAAGCTGGAGCCCCAACTGCTGCCGCAGGTCGCCATGCTGATCGCCGGGAACCTGATGGTCGGCGCGCTGCAGGTGCACGCCAGCGGGTTGAGCTTCATCGTCGCGGTGGTTCCGCCTTCCATCGCCATGGCCATCATCGGCTGGGGCGAGTTCGGCGACAATCCGGGGGTGCTGACCAGCCTGCTGCTGTTTATCCTGGGCGTCACCGGCGCCGCCTGGCGTCAGGCCACCAGCGACCGCGAGACGGTCGAGCTGTACGTCGATCTGACCCGGCGCTCGGACGAGCTGCGCGCCGCCCTGGACGAAACCCGCGCCGGACGCGAGGCGGCCGAGCAGGCCAACCGCGCCAAGTCCCGCTTCCTGGCCA
Source organism: Brevundimonas sp. FG8 (assembly GCF_057808845.1). Lineage (NCBI taxonomy): Bacteria > Pseudomonadati > Pseudomonadota > Alphaproteobacteria > Caulobacterales > Caulobacteraceae > Brevundimonas > Brevundimonas sp. FG8. Next base: position 378,344 of record NZ_JBMDIU010000003.1, read on the forward strand.
TGATCAGCCATGAAGTCCGCACCCCGCTGAATGTCATTCTCGGCATCGTCGAGGTGCTGCGCCGCAAGCGACGGGGCAAGGAGGAAGCCGGACTGGTCGAGGACATGGGAGACGCCGGAGGCATGCTGCTGCGTCTGCTCAACGGCGCGCTGGACCTGTCGCGGATCGAGTCGGGCCAGAGCGAGCCGAAGCTGGAGCCGGTGGACATCCGCGCCGTGGCGACCTCCATCGCCCGGGTCTGGCGCCTGCGCGGCGAGGAGCTGGGCCTGACGCTGGAGGTCGAGTGCCATGGCGCGCCGGAAGACTTCATCGTCGCCACCGACGCCGGCCGGATCGAGCAGGTGGTGATCAACCTGCTGTCCAACGCCCTGAAACTGACCCCCGCAGGCGTCATCCGCATCCGCGCCTTCGCCGCACCGCTGGACGGCGATCAGGTGGCGCTCTTGATCGAGGTCGAGGATCAGGGGCCGGGCGTGCCGGAGGACCAGCGCGCCCGCATCTTCCAGCCGTTCGAGCAACTGGAGGCCGGGCGGGCCGCGGGCGGCGCCGGACTGGGCCTCGCCATCTGCCGGGCCAATGTGGAAGGGCTGGGCGGCTCCATCGCCGTGACCGACGGCGCGGACGGCGGCGCCCTGTTCCGGGTCGAGCTTCCGGCTCGCCGCGCGGCACTGAAGGCGACCAGGGCGCCCGCCGCGGAGGTCCGCCCCCTGTCGGTGTTGGCCGCCGAGGATCACGAGGCCAACCGCCGCCTGCTGACCCTGCTGCTGGAGCAGTTCGGGGCGAAGGTGACGCTGGTCGAGAACGGCGCGGAGGCCGTCACGGCGGCCCGGGGCGGCGGCTTCGATCTGGTCCTGATGGACGTCATGATGCCGGTCATGGACGGGGTTCAGGCCCTGAGCGCCATCCGGGCGGAGGAGGCCTCGTCCGGCCGCCCCCGCCTGCCGATCCATATGCTGACCGCCAACGTCTTCGACGAGGACGTGGCCCGCTATCGGGCCGCGGGGGCGGACGGTGTTCTGCGCAAGCCCATCGAGATCGAGGCCCTGCACGGCGCCCTTGCGGGCGTGGCGGAAGCCGAAGCCGCCTAGCGGGGGCGGCCCAGCCCGTTGCGCCAGCCGGGCTCGGCCATCTCCGACACCGCCTGCCGGACGTCGGCGGGCCAGGCCTCGATCGCCATGTCGAAGGCGGTCCAGTCGCCGGCGAACAGCACCCGCGTCGCCTCCTCATAGCCGGGCCTGTCGCCCGCGATGGCGGTCATGAAGGCGTAGGTGGCATCCCGGGCGCGGCGCGCCAGCGTCGGCCCTTCGGTCTCCCTCAGCGCGGTCTCGACCAGCTTGCGCAGCGCCACCGAGGCCCCGCCCGGCTGGCTCGACAGCCAGTCCCAGTGACGCGGCAGCAGGGTCACCTCGCGCGGGGTGACGCCCAGCTTGGGACGCCCCGGCCCCCGCTTCCCTGGCTCCCCCTCCGGCGTGGACGCCAGCCGGGCCAGCGCCTCGTCGGCTGTCCCGCGCAGGTCCAGATCAATGACCTTGCCGGTGGCCGCGTCGAAGACCAGCACACCCAGACCGCCCTGCGCCGCGGCGTGGACCACCGGCAGGCCCTCGCCCAGAGGGCCGTGGGCCAAGAGCAGGTCGCCGGCGAAGGCGTAGACGGGCTGGGTCGGGGTGGCGGACATGGGGGCCTCGGGCGGCAGGGAGCGGCAGACACGATGTGATTTATCCGGGTAAAACCGGCCCGTCAATATTACCCGGATATAATTCAGGCCGGCACGCGACGAAGAACCCGCCATCGGCACGGAACTCCGGCCCCGCTTCCGCGCTGTGTCGGCATGGCCTCCCCGGCTCCGCATCATTCCAAGAGAACCCAATGACCGACCAGCGCATCGAAGGCATCGCCACTGAAATCGAGGGCAAGACCCAGTCCGGCCTCGGCCGTCTGACGGGCGACAGCAAACTCCAGTTCGACGGCAAGCTGAACGAAGTGAAGGGCAAGGCCCTGGACGCCTATGGCCGCGTCATCGACGGTCTGGACGGTCTGGTCGCCAAGGCGCCGGCCCAGTATCAGGACAAGGCCCGTCAGGGTCTGGACTTCGCCCGCCGCAAGCCCCTGCTGACCACCGGCATCGTAGCCGGCGCCCTGCTGGTGCTGGGCAGCCTGAGCGGCCGTCGCCGCTAGGAGTTCTCCCTCCCCTAACCGTTGTCGGCCGCCTGTGCGAACAGGCGGCCGATTTCGTCTGTGACCGCGCCGGGGCCGTCCAGTTCGACCACGGCGATGAGGCGTTCGGACCAGCTTTCCATCCGCGCCGGTGAAGACAGGCGCTCGGACGCCGACGGATCGAGCTTCAGTCCGAGCAAGGCCTTGCCGCCCTTCAGCGGACGGATGGCCGCGAACTGCACCGCGCGGGAGAAGCTTGTGTAGCCCTTGCGCTGACCCGAGATGACACCCTCCACCCCCGCCGTCTTGCGCTCGAGCGCCTCAAGGATGGCCAGCGACCGGGGCTCGGCCCAGAGGGCGGCGCGCAGGGCCTCGGCGTCATCCCAGCTCAGCTGATCGGCGGGTCGGGCCGCGTTGAGGATGTGGGCCGCATGGTTGGCGCCGATGCCGTAGGAGGCCTTCAGCCAGGCGGCCTGGGCCTTGGGCCGGGTCTCGGGGCAGCCCTTCTTCAGGATGTCCACCCAGACCGCCAGCGGGCGGCCGGTCCGGGCCTCGAAATTGGCCTCGACCGTCGCGAACCACTTCGTCTGACGCCCGGTCAGTCCCTTGTCGCCCATCTCAACCTCCCGAAAGCCAGGCGGCGAGGTTGGTCATGTACTGGCGGGTCTGGCGCAAGCCCTCGGGGTCACGGACCATGCCGTCGCCCGGCGGCTCGCTGACGAAGCTGGGGCAGCCTAGACGGGGATCCCAATTGTAGTCGGCGAAGTGGTGGAAGGTGCTCTGGGCCAGCCCCCTGCCCTTGCCTTCATCCTCGAAGGCGACGGCGATGTTGAAGGGCCGCTCGGTGACCTTGCTGACGCCGGTGGCGATCACCCGCGCGGACGCCCCGGCCGGCACGCCGATCCCGCCCTCGTGCGGGTGGGCCGGAAGACGGTCCAGCACCCCATCGCGGTCGCGCAACAGCGGGTGCGCTTCCCCAACCGCCCGGATCGCCTGCCAGTCGCCGTTGGCGCCGGAGTGATAGTTGGGGAAGTCGATGTAGCCGGTCGCCACATCGTCGCGGGCGTTCCGCGCGGGGTCCGGGTCCGGACTGCTGGAATGGAAGTAGTGGGCGGTGCCGACTTCGCCGAGCGAGCAGACGCAGGAGCCGAGATCCATGTGGTCCCGCGTGACCATCAGCCCGCCGCCCCGATCACGGAAGGCGCGGATGGCCGCGCACTCCTCGGCGTTCAGCCCGTCGCCGGTGTCGACCGCGAACAGCCAGAGTTGATCGTAGTCGCTGTCGGCCAGCGCCCCGATGACCGGGTCGGTCTGGCCTGCGGGCGTGGCGCGGTCACGGGCCGTGACCTCGACCCCGTCCAGCCCCGACAGATGGGCGGTCAGTTGCGAGAACCGGCCGATATGCCAGTCGTCCCCGAAGAACGGGATGGTGGTCTGCAGCAGGATTTTCATCTCGGCGGCCTCATCCGAAAAGGCTGATCCAGAACTTACGCAAGCGAGACTGAGGCGGAACAACTGGTCTGGGCGACGGAGCCGGAGGCAAGTGGGCAAAGCTTGTCCGCCATTCCTCGACCGCGCGCATGACGTCCTCCCCCAAGGTACGGGTAAGATCGCGCGCGGTGTAGGGCGAAGTCGGCAGCACGCCCGCCCCGCTTTGCTGAATGTCGGCGCTCAGCTCATCAAGAAAGAGACGACCTTCGCTGCGGAACCGTCCAAGCTCTTCACTATCAAGCGGGATCAGGACGGTGTGGCCGACGATGTGATGGTTGCAGTTCACATCCAGGTAGAGGCGCTGCCCCTCTTCCAGCAGAAACCAGGACGCGGGCGCGTGATCCAGAACTCTCAAAGCATCTCCCCCACAGTGGCCCCTCGATAGACGAAGGCCCCTGACATCGCTGCCAAGGGCCCCATCAGTTCTTGTGGCGCGCAGCCTACTCCGCCGCCTCGTCTTCCTTCACCTTGGCGGCCGGGCCGGTCGCGGGGGCGATGTCGAAGTCGATCTTGCCGTCCTTCAGCTGGACCTTGACGTGTCCGCCGCGGGTCAGGCGACCGAACAGGATGTCGTCCGCCAGGGGCTTCTTGATGTGCTCCTGGATGGTCCGGGCCAGCGGGCGGGCGCCGTACAGCTCGTCGAAGCCGTTCTTGGCCAGCCAGTCGGCGGCTTCGTCCGTCAGTTCGATGGTGATGTTGCGGTCGCCCAGCTGGGCTTCCAGCTGCATGACGAACTTGGACACCACCGACTTGATCGTCTCGGAGTCCAGCGCCTTGAACGCGACGATGGCGTCCAGACGGTTGCGGAACTCCGGCGCGAACAGGCGCTGGATGGCCTTGTCGTCCTCGCCCTCGACCTTGCCGCGACCGAAGCCGATGGCGGCCCGGGCGTTGTCGGCGGCGCCGGCGTTGGTGGTCATGATCAGGATGACGTTCCGGAAGTCGACCTTCTTGCCGACCGCGTCCGTCAGCACCCCGTTGTCCATCACCTGGAGCAGGATGTTGTAGATGTCCGGGTGCGCCTTCTCGATCTCGTCCAGCAGGACGACGGCGTGCGGGTGCTGGTCGACGGCGTCGGTCAGCAGGCCGCCCTGATCGTGACCGACGTAGCCCGGAGGGGCGCCGATCAGACGCGAGACGGTGTGCCGCTCCATGTACTCGGACATGTCGAAGCGCAGCATCTCGATGCCCAGGGTGGACGACAGCTGCTTGGCCACCTCGGTCTTGCCGACGCCGGTGGGGCCGGAGAACAGGAAGGCGCCGATGGGCTTGTTGGGGTCGCGCAGACCGGCGCGGGCCAGCTTCATCGCCGCCGAGACCTGATCGATCGCCGACTCCTGACCGAAGACGACGCGGTTCAGATCGGTCTGAAGCTCACGCAGGCTCTCGGTGTCGGACTTGGAGACCGACTTGGTCGGGATGCGGGCCATCTTGGCGATGACGGCCTCGACCTCCTTCTGGCCGATGACCTTCTTCCGCTTCGATTCCGGCACGAGCATCTGCGACGCCCCGGCCTCGTCGATCACATCGATGGCTTTGTCCGGCAGCTTGCGGTCGGTCATGTAGCGGGCCGACAGCTCCACCGCCGTGCGGATGGCGGCGTCGGTGTAGCGCAGCTTGTGGTGCGTCTCGTAGCTGGTCTTCAAACCCTTCAGGATCTTGATGGTGTCCTCGACCGTGGGCTCGTTGACGTCGATCTTCTGGAACCGTCGCACCAGGGCGCGGTCCTTCTCGAAATGCTGGCGGTACTCCTTGTAGGTGGTGGAGCCCATGCAGCGCAGTGAGCCCGACGCCAGCGCCGGCTTCAGCAGGTTGGACGCATCCATCGCCCCGCCGCTGGTCGCGCCGGCGCCGATGACGGTGTGGATCTCGTCGATGAAGAGGACCGCGTTCTCGTGGTTCTCCAGTTCCTTGACCACCTGCTTCAGGCGCTCCTCGAAGTCGCCGCGATAGCGGGTGCCCGCCAGCAGAGCGCCCATGTCGAGGCTGTAGATGGTGGCGCCTTCCAGCACCTCGGGCACTTCGTGATTGACGATCTTGCGCGCCAGACCTTCGGCGATGGCCGTCTTGCCGACGCCCGGATCACCGACCAGCAACGGATTGTTCTTGGTTCGGCGGCAAAGGATCTGGATCGAGCGTTCGACCTCGGCGTGACGGCCGATCAGGGGATCGATCTTGCCGTTGCGGGCCTTCTCGTTGAGATCGACGCAGTAGGCCTCGAGCGCCTCCCCGCCGGTCTTGGCGGCGGCGGCGTCCTCGGCGTCCTCGGGACCGGCGCCGGCGGCCTTGGCCGGACGGGTTTCGCCCGCGCCGGCCTTCTTGGCGATGCCGTGGGCGATGAAGTTGACCGCGTCGTACCGCGTCATGTCCTGCTCCTGCAGGAAGTAGGCGGCGTGGCTTTCGCGCTCGGAGAAGATGGCGACCAGCACATTGGCGCCCGAGACTTCCTCGCGGCCCGACGACTGCACATGGATCACCGCGCGCTGGATCACGCGCTGGAAGCCGGCGGTCGGTTTGGCGTCGTCGCCGTCCGAAGTCGCCAGCGCGGCCAGATCGGTGTCGACGTAAAGGGTCAGGGCGGTCTTGAGCGCGGTCAGTTCGACGTTGCACGCCGTCATCACATTGGCGGCGTCCGGATCGTCGATCAGCGCCAGCAGCAGGTGCTCAAGCGTCGCGTACTCGTGACGGCGCTCGTTCGCATAGTGCACCGCGCGGTGCAGGGTTTCTTCGAGAGGACGGGAAAATGAAGGCATAGGGAGGTTCCTCTCAGTCCTTTTCCATCGTGCATTGCAGAGGATGCTGGTGACGGCGCGCCGTCTCGACCACCTGGGCGACCTTGGTTTCGGCCACTTCGTAGGTGAAGACGCCGCACACCCCGACGCCATGCTGATGCACATGCAGCATGATGCGGGTCGCGTCCTCGCGGCTCTTCTGGAAGAACCGCTCCAGCACGTAGATGACGAACTCCATCGGCGTGTAGTCGTCATTCAGGATCAGCACCCGATACAGCGAGGGCTTCTGAAGCTTCGGCTTTGTTTCGGTGATCGTGGCGGAGCCGGAGCCCTGACCCTGATCGCCGATCTTTCGTGACGGCGGCATTCGTTGTCCGATGTGGGGGAGTCGGATGGACAGATGGGAACTGTCCGATGGTTTTCCAGATGCGGCAAGTCACAGCTTTCTGTTCGGCCGCGATCAGAAGGCTCCTTCTCGACCCGACGCGGCCTGGCATTTGAGTGGCCCGCGGGCCGTCGGCCCTTCGGGACCTCCCGACCCGACGCGGGCTGGCGCTTCGCGCGGGCTCCCTCACCGTCATCCGCCGTTCCGGTGGTGGAAAGCGAACACCACCCCGTCCGGCGGGAAGATGTGCACTCGGAAAAAAATGGAGTGCACATCGTGCACTTTTTCCCGTGAGGCGAGCGATGCGGGAACAACTCAACCAGTGGAGAGAGCGAGCAGCGGCGATGTCAAAGACCGGAGGACAGTCTGGCATGCTGGTGCGTCAAATTTGGACATAAGCCGCGATGTTCCCCCTCCCATCGGGAGAGGGCGTGTGTGGGATGACCGAAGTTTCACGGGACATCGGCCGCAGCGCGGGTCAGCGTCGGGCGTCTTCATCCGGAGTGACCCGATGCTGTTCCCCGCCCTGCTGGCCGCCCTCGCCCTGCAAGCCGCGCCTGCGATCCCGGACCAGCCCGCCCTGACCGATACCCTGCGGGCGCGGGACGCGACCCTGTTCCGGGTGATGTTCGACGAGTGCGATCCGGCGGCGCTGTCGGACCTCGTGACCGGCGATCTGGAATTCTATCACGACAAGGGCGGCGCCATGCTGGGGCGGGAGGTCTTCGTGGAGGACTATCGTCGAAGCTGCGAGACGAAGAAGGCTCCCGACGCGTACCGCTCACGCCGGGTGCTGGTCCCGGAGACCTTCCGGGTGCAGGCCATACCCGGATACGGCGCGGTCGCGGAAGGGCAGCACCTGTTCTACGAACGGCAGGGCGAAGGCCCGCAGAGCCTCGTCGGCCGCGCCCGTTTCGTCGTCCTGTGGAAGCTGGAGGCGGACGGCCAGTGGCGCATGGCCCGGACGTTCAGCCTCGACCACGCGGCGGCGAGCGAGTGAACGCAAAAGGCCCCGGCGTTTCCACCGGGGCCTTCGCAACGCTTACTTCTGAAGTCAGAACGCCTCAGCGGGCGGCCTGGAACTTCTCGACCGAGGCGGTGACGCGCTCGTTGATCGGCTTGAAGCTGTCCTTCACCGAGGCGGTGAAGACGTCGGTCATCTTCGAGACTTCCGACAGATAGGTCTCGGCGGCCGACTTGGCCCACGAGGTCTGCAGCTCGATCAGTTCCTGGACCGAGCGGGCCGAGGCCAGCGACTGGGCGGCGGCGACGCCGTCTTCCCAGCTCTTCTTGCCATAGGCCAGCGAGGCGGCCGACAGGGTCTCGGCGCCCTTCTGGGCGGCGGTGGCCGAAGCGACCAGCGCCTCGACGTTCTTCTTGCCCTCGGCGTTCAGCTCGGCAAGGCCGGCGACCGACTTGTCGACGCCTTCACGGAATGCCTTGGCGCCGGCGGCCTGGAACTTTTCAGCCTGGGCGGTGGTCTTCTCGACGGTCGCCTTGGCGGTTTCGACGGTCTTCTTCACGGTTTCGGCGCTGTCGGCCATGGGAGTGTCTCCTGAACCTTGGGCGGCGGGGGCCGCTGGTGAATTTTTCCGCGACGGATGAAGCCATCGCGACGTCGCTCATATGGTGCAAGTGCGAAAAGCGGTCAAGGGTTCATTGTGCACTGCACAAAAACTTCATCAAACGCCGTTACCGCCACGCTTCACAAAGTCGTTGACGGGTCGTTTACCCTCATGAAACCCCGTCCACGCGATGGTAGCCTTTATCTTCAGCGTCACGCCGGGGGGCCGTCGTCGCGCTATCGGATCGAGGCTCGCTTGCGTCTGACCACACTGCTCCGCCGGGGATGGCTGTCGCTGGTGATGATCGCCGTCATGATGGCGACGCCCGTCAGCGCGCCGGTCACGACGGCCGAGGCCCAGGTGAACCCGGCCTACGCCTCCATCGTCGTGGACGCCGAGACCGGCGAGGTGCTGTTCGCCCGCTATGCCGACAATCGCCGCTACCCGGCGTCGGTGACCAAGGTGATGACCCTGTATCTGGCGTTCGAGGCCCTGGCCGCGGGCCGCGCGCGGCTGGACGATGTGATCACCGTCTCACCCCGCGCCGCCAGCCAGCCGCCGTCCAAGCTGGGCCTGGGCGCCGGCCAGACCATCACGCTGGAAGACGCGATCAAGGCGACCGCCGTGCGCAGCGCCAACGACATGGCGGTGGCCATCGCCGAGCATATCAGCGGTTCGGAAGCCCGCTTCACCGCCCAGATGACGCTGAAGGCGCAGGAGTTGGGCATGACCCACACGCGCTATGTGAACGCCAACGGCCTGCCGGACGCCCGCCAGCTGACCACGGCGCGCGATCTGGCCATCCTGGGCCGGGCGGTGATGCGGGATTATCCGCAATACTATCGCTTCCTGGGTATCCATGACTGGGTCTATGGCGGCCGGACCTACACCAACACCAACGGCCTGCTGCGCACCGGCGGCGGCTATGACGGAATGAAGACCGGCCTGACCAACGCCTCGGGCTCGAACATCATGGCCTCGGCGGTGCGGGACGGGAAACGCCTGATCACCGTGGTGCTGGGCGGCCAGTCCTCCGCGAGCCGCAACGCCCACGTCGCCGCCCTGACCGACACTGGCTTCGAGGTGATGCGCCTGCGCCGGTCCGGCCAGCAGATCCAGGTGGCGCAGCTGTTCTTCGAGCAGCGGGGCTTCGGCAACGTCCCGGCCGCGCCCGGAGCGCCCTCGCCTTCCCCGTCGGGCGCACCGGTCCAGTACGCGACGGTCAATGACGACAATGACGACGAGGGGATAACGGCCATCCTCAACGGCGGCGTCGCTCCGACCGCGCCCCGTCCCGTGGTGCCTCGCGCCGCGCCTCCGGCCCGCACGCCGCCGCGTCCCGCGCGTGAGCCCGCCGGTCGCTGGACCGTGCAGGTCGGCGCCTTCCGCGACGAGACGGTGGCCCGCAACTGGCTGACCGAGGTCAGCCGCCGCTACAGCCGACAGTTCGCCAACGCCGAGCGCACGGTGCAGAACGCCTCGGGCTGGTATCGTTCGCGCTTCACCGGCATGACCGAAGCGGGCGCCCGCGCCGCCTGCGAAGCCCTGGCCGAGCGCCGTTGGGACTGCACGGTGATCCGGCCGGAGTAGGCGCGGGGCCGACGCATCGCCCGAAGCCTTGCTCCCCGGCCGCTTTTCCCCTATACGCGCCCGCTTTCCAGGGCCTCGGTCCCGGCGCGGAGCTCCAAAGGGTTCGGGAAGTCATCCCGGCCGCCGCCTCGGGAACCATCGTGGAACGGACTGAACCCGGTCCGCCCGCGCCGACGTCCACAAGGGAGAATACCGCATGGCTCTTTACGAGCACACGGTCATGACGCGCCAGGATATCTCGGCGCAGCAGGCCGAAGCGCTGAACGACACCATCAAGACTCTGATCGAACAAGCCGGCGGCGTTGTCGCCAAGATCGAGTACTGGGGTCTGCGCAACCTGACCTACCGCGTGAAGAAGAACCGCAAGGCTCACTATTCGCTGCTGGCCGTCGACGCCCCTCCGGCCGCCATGGCCGAAGTCGAGCGTCAGCTGTCGATCAACGAAGACGTGCTGCGCTGGCTGACCGTCCGCGTCGAGGAACTCGACCTGGAACTGTCGCCGCTGCTGGCCCGTCGTGAACGTGAACGCGAACGTGAGCGTGAGCGCGGTCCCCGCGAAGACGCCGCGGTCGAAGCGTAAGGAACCCGGAACATGACCGATACCACCGCCCCGACCCCGGGCGCGCCGGCCGGCTCCGGCCCCGCCCGTCGCCCGTTCTTCCGTCGCCGCAAGGTGTGCCCGTTCTCCGGCCCGAACGCGCCGAAGATCGACTACAAGGACGTCAAGCTGCTGCAACGCTACATCAGCGAGCGCGGCAAGATCGTTCCGTCGCGCATCACGGCTGTCTCCCAGAAGAAGCAACGCGAGCTGGCCAAGGCCATCAAGCGCGCGCGCTACCTGGCCCTCCTGCCCTACGTGGTGAAGTAAGATGAAGGTCGTTCTGCTGGAACGCGTCGATAACCTCGGCGCCATCGGCGACGTCGTCACTGTCAAGGACGGCTTCGCTCGCAACTTCCTTCTGCCGCGCGACAAGGCCCGCCGGGCCACCGCCGCCAACCTGAAGGCCTTCGAACTCGACCGCGCCGCCATCGAGCAGCGCAACGAGAAGAACAAGGCCGACGCGCAGAAGGTCGCCGACAAGATCGACGGCCAGACCTACGTGATGATCCGTCAGGCCGGTGAAACCGGTCAGCTGTACGGTTCGGTCGCCGGTCGCGACGTCGCTGAAGCCGTTCAGGCTGAAGGCGGCAAGGTCGAGCGTTCGCAAGTCGTGCTCAACACGGCGATCAAGACGCTGGGCGTCCACGAGGTGCTGGTTCGCCTGCACGCCGAGGTCTCGGCCACCGTCAAGATCAACGTCGCCCGTTCGGCTGAAGAAGCCGAGCGTCAAGCCAAGGGCGAGGACGTGATCAAGTCGGCATACGAAGAAGACCGTGAAGCCGCCGCCGAACAGGCCGCGGACATGGTCGCCGGCGGCGCCGGCCAACAGGACGGTCTGGGCTCCGAAGCCTAACACCGTTACTGATGCCTGAAAGACACGGCGGCGTGGGGGAAGCCCCGCGCCGCCGAACTTTTTTCAGGCCCGTCCTTGACGCATTTATGACGCACCGCAATATCGGAACAGCTCATCGAGACCGGCTGAGGGATAGGCCCTTTGACGTCGGGGCAACCTGCGGACCGTCCGTAAGGTGCCAACTCCTTCGGGACCCCTCCCCGGGTCGCGGCAGATGAGAGGCCGGTCCCAGCCGGACTCCCACCATCTGTCACCGCAGGCGTTCCTGATCGAGCAGGAGACGACAATGCGTGCTGACAAGACCTACGCCCTGACCGCTCTCGCCGCCGATGTCCGCGCGCCGCGCCACCTTATGTGTCGCACCGGGTCCATGCGATGTCGCCGTTCGCTGTAATCGGCTGACCCGCCGGGCCTCCCGCCCGAACAGAACATCAGAAATCGCCAGCCCGGACCCCCGGTGATCGCCGCGCGCGACACCGACCGGGCGCCTGCGCCTCATCGAGAAGAGACTGTCATGACCACCACCACCCGCGTCCGCGCCACCCTGTTCGCCGCCGCCTCGGCCACCGCCCTGCTGGCCGGCGCCGCGCAGGCGCAGGCGCAGACCGCCCCGCAATCCACCCAGCCCGATGCGACCGAGATCGACGAGGTCGTCGTCACCGGCACCCGCGCCCCCAACCGCTCGCGGCTGGACACCCTCGCCCCGGTCGACGTGGTCACCCAGGAAGACCTGCAGAACCGGGGCACCACCGAACTGGCCGCCGCGCTGGCGCAGTCCGTTCCCTCGCTGACCTTCCAGCGGCCCGCCGTGGTGGACGGCACGGACTCGATCCGTCCGGCCACCCTGCGCGGCCTGTCGCCGGACCAGACGCTGGTGCTGGTGAACGGCACGCGCCGTCACGCCTCGGCGCTGGTCAACGTCAACGGCTCGGTCGGCCGCGGCTCTGCGGCGGTGGACCTGAACACCATCCCGTCCGGCGCGCTGGACCGTGTCGAGGTGCTGCGTGACGGCGCCTCGGCCCAGTACGGGTCAGACGCCATCGCCGGGGTGATCAACCTTCGTCTGCGACAGGCGGACCACGGCGGCGGCGCGACGATCACTCTGGGTCAGTACTACACCACCGTCGATACCGCCCGCGCTCCGGGGCGCGACGAGCAGGACGGCGGCACCATCACCGCCTCGGCCTGGCAGGGCTTTGGTCTGGGCGACGGCGGCTATCTGACGCTGAGCGCCGAATACCTGCAACGCGACCCGACCAACCGTTCCGACCTCGATCCGCGCGTGACGCCCAATGCTGTCACCGCCCGCTTCGGTGATCCGGAGGTCGAGCAGTGGACCGTCTTCGCCAACGCCGGCGCCCCGCTCGGCAACGGCTGGGAGGCCTATGGCTGGGCCGGCTATCAGGACCGCGACAGCGAAAGCGCCGCCTTCCCGCGCCTCGCCTCGAACGTGAACAATGTCGCCGCCATCTATCCCAACGGCTTCCTGCCCAAGATCGCCATCAACTCGCAGGACGTGTCGCTGGCCGGGGGCCTGCGCGGCTCGATCGGCGGCTGGGACGCGGATGTGAACCTCGTTTACGGCCGCAACGCCCTGGACTTCCGCACCGAGGACTCGCTGAACGCCACCTATGGCGCGGCCTCGCCGACCAGCTTCGATTCCGGCGCGCTGATCTATGACCAGCTGGTGCTGGGCGCGGATGTCTCGCGCCAGTTCGATGTGGGCCTGTACGCCCCGCTGAACGTCGCCGCCGGTCTGGAGGCCCGTCGCGAGACCTATGAGATCCAGGCCGGTCAGGCGGAGTCCTGGGATCGCGGTCCGTTGGGCGGGAACACCGCGCTGGCGGGCGGCGCCCAGGGCTTTGTCGGCTTCCAGCCGTCGAACGAGGTGGATGAGGACCGCACCGCCGTCGGCGTCTATGTCGATGTCGAGGCCCCGATCACCGAACAGTTCACCATCGCCGGCGCCGTGCGGTTCGAGGACTATTCCGACTTCGGCAACTCCACGACGGGCAAGATCTCGGCTCGTTACGACTTCACCCCGTGGTTCGCCCTGCGCGGTTCGGCCTCGACGGGCTTCCGCGCGCCGTCGCTGCAGCAGTCCTACTTCACCTCGACCAGCTCGGTGATCCAGAGCGGCGCCGTCGTGGAGACCGGCACCTTCCCGGCCACCAGCACGGTCGCGACCCTGCTGGGCGCCCAGCCGCTGGATGCCGAAACCTCGGTCAACTACACCCTCGGCGCGGTCTTCCGCTTCGGCGACTTCAACCTGACGATCGACGCCTACCAGATCGACATCGAGGACCAGATCGTCCTGTCGGAGCTGATCAACCGCAGCTTCAGCCCGCAGGTCGCCTCGCTGCTGGACCCGCTGGGCGTGCAAGCCGCGCGCTTCTTCCTGAACGGCGTGGACACCACGACCAAGGGCGTGGACGTGGTCGGCCGCTACCGCCTGAGCGACGACACCTATGGCGACTGGGACTTCACCGTGGCCGCCAACTTCAACGATGTGGAGGTCACGCGCCTGCCGACCTCGTCGTCGGTGCTGAGCCCGGTGCCGCCGCTGTTCGCCCGCAGCCGCGTCCTGACCATCGAGGAAGGCACGCCGGACACCAAGGTGTCGGGCACGACCGACTGGAGCTATGGCCGCTGGGGCATCACCGCCCGCGCGACCTATTACGCCAGCGTGCTGCAACCGGGCACGACGGCGGCCGCGGACTATTCGACCGGCGACAAGGTGGTCGCGGACTTCGAGGGGCGGTTCAAGCCGAACGACCGGGTCACCCTGGCGCTGGGCGTCGACAACGCGTTTGACGAATACCCGGACGCGGTGCCGGCGACGCTGAACAGCAACGGCGTGCTGGGCTTCCCCTTCTACTCGCCGTTCGGCTTCAACGGGCGCTTCGTCTATGCCCGCATCGGCCTGAACTGGTGATCGGATGAACGTCGGTCCCCGGGAGCGCGCCGCGCTTTCGGGGACGGCGACTCAGTTTCAAGGCATGGTCGTGTCGGCCTCACCCGCCTAGAGTGCAGGAAGGAGGGGCTCGCCCCCTCGGCTTCGGGGGAGTTTTCAATGCGGCTCATCATGCTGACTCTCAGCGCGCTGTGCGCGGGCGTGACGGGCTGCGCGACGACGGCGCCCCGCCCGACCTCGTCAGAGGTCGCCCTGATCGCCTGGTCGCGCCCTGACGCCGGTTGTGATTTCGAGAACCCGGTTCGGGAAGGCGCACTGGCGATCACCACCGACAGGACCGAGGCGGCTGTCGTTCGTGTTCGGTCAGATGAGGCGTCGAGCGCCACCTACATGGTCCGGAACGCCCAGATTTTGTATCGGCCCACAGCAGGGGACCGCTTCTGTCTCGCTGTCCTGCGCGGCCCGACCCTGGGGTCACAAGGACGCTGTGTTCGGATTTGACGCGCGGTTCCTGGACGGCTTTCGGGCGGAGATCGCCCCGGCCTATTCCCGACTGGACCAGCCGCTGTTCAGCCGCCGGGGCGCGGGCGATGCAAACGTCAACATCGCCTTCGTCACAGGCCTCAAGCTGGGAAGCGAACGACGCCGGACCGCGAATGTGAGCTTCGATCTGGGTCCGGTCGGGTCGAACGCAAGCCCGAGGTCAGGCGCGCCCGTGATCCTCGAACTGCCCGAGCCCGGATCACAGGAAACAACGGAGCTGGCAGCCATTATCCGGGAGGCAGGCCGCGGTCAGTCATCGGTCATCCCCGCCGATCTTATCGACCGGGCGCTGACGGAAAGCACTCGATGGGATTGATCGGGGACGATCCCGTCCCTGCCCCGCTCCCGGCGAGAACACCCTGCCGATGGTTCCGCTGGAGACCTGAAGTCATCCGTCGTTGAAAAAGGTCGGCGCGAGCGTTGCCATCGGCGGTCTCCGACCCTAACTGGACGGTCGGAGACCTCCCCCTATGCTTCGTTTCGCGTCGGCCCTCGGGCTCGCCCTGTTCCTTTCGCTTGCCGCCTTCACCGCCGCCGAGGCCATGACGGTGCGCGAGTTCCTGTCCATCGCCGACCGCCTGCCGCAGAACGCCACCGCGGCCCTGCGCCCAGACGGCCGCCGCCTGATCAACGAGGTCTCGACCTCGGTGCACGCGGTTCGCAACGCCCAGTTCGCCGACCAGAGGGCCGGGCGTCGGCCAGCCTACTGCATTCCGTCGCGCGGCACCGGCATCACGCCGGAGGGCCTGCTGGCCCGCTTCCGCGCCCTGCCGCAGGCCCGCCGCGACATGACGGTTCAGCAGGCGATCCGTGAGTGGATGATCGAGCGCTGGCCCTGCGGCGCGTGATCGTTAACTGATCCGTTTGCGGAATTCGGGACTGCCCACAGCCCCGGCGAATTGTCCCCGGCAACCGATACGACCAACAATGACGCAGGCCGCGTGTAAGGGCATGACATCATGACCATGAACGCCTTCGCTCCCTCCGCCTTCAACGACACGCCTTCGGTCGCGTCCCTGCCGCACAACCTCGAGGCCGAGCAGGCGCTGCTCGGCTCGCTGATGTTCGACAATGCGGTGTTTGAGCGGCTGAGCGACCGCCTGCGCGGCGCCCATTTCTACGAACCCTTCCACCAGCGCCTGTACGACGCGATCGAGGATCACATCCGGCAGGGCCTGCTGGCCGAGCCGACCATCCTGATGGAGCGGTTCAAGCAGGACCCGGCGTTCCAGGAATTCGGCGGTCTGCGCTATCTGGCCGATCTGGTCGACCGCGCCCCGCCCGCCGCCAATGCGCCCGACTATGCCCGCGTGGTCTATGATCTGGCCCTGCGCCGCGACCTGATCCGCATCGGCGGCGAGATCATCAGGGACGCCCCCGACCCCGAGCGTCCGGCCGAGGACCAGATCGAACAGGCCGAACAGACCCTGTATTCGCTGGCCGAGACGGGCAAGCCGTCGTCGGGCTTCGTCAGCTTCTCCCACGCCCTGTCGGGCGCCGTGCAGATGGCGGCGGAGGCCTATCAGCGCGACGGCAAACTGGCCGGTCTGGCGACCCAGCTGGACGATCTGGACCAGAAGCTGGGCGGCCTGCACCCCTCCGACCTGCTGATCCTCGCGGGCCGTCCGTCGATGGGCAAGACGGCGCTGGCCACCAACATCGCGTTCAACGTGGCGCGCAGCTATCGCTGGGAGCCGACGCCGGAGGGCCGCAAGACGGTCTCGGGCGGGGTGGTCGCGTTCTACTCGCTGGAAATGAGCGCCGAACAACTGGCCATGCGTATGCTGGCCGACGCCTCGGGCGTGTCGTCGGACAAGCTGCGCAAGGGCGAGATCGACGCCTCGGACTTCGGCAAGATCCGCGACGCGGCGGTCGAGATCGGCGAAAGCCCCCTCTACATCGACGCCACCGGCGGTCTGTCGATCTCCAAGCTGGCCGCGCGCGCGCGCCGCCTGAAGCGGATGGAGCACGGGCTGGACCTGATCATCGTCGACTACCTGCAGCTGGTGACCACCGGCGAGAACAGCCAGAAGAACCGCGTGCAGGAAGTGTCCGAGATCACCGGCGGCCTGAAGGCGCTGGCCAAGGAACTGTCGGTGCCGATCATCGCCCTGTCGCAGCTGTCGCGTCAGGTCGAGCAGCGCGAGGACAAGCGGCCCCAGCTGTCCGACCTTCGTGAATCGGGCTCGATCGAGCAGGACGCCGACTGCGTGATGTTCGTGTACCGCGAGAGCTACTACCTGGGCCGCGCCGAGCCCAAGGAAGGCACCGAGGAACACCTGAACTGGCAGCAGGAGATGGACCGGCTGGAGCATCAGGCCGAAGTCGTCATCGGCAAGCAGCGTCACGGCCCCATCGGCATCGTGAAACTGGCGTTCGACGCCAACACCACCCGCTTCGGCAACCTGGCGCATGGGCAGGGCGGGTACAACAGCGACTACGGGGACTGATCGGCGCCATTGAAGGCGCGGCGAAGCTCAGCCATAGGTTTCCTCTGTAACGGGGGATTCCTGATGAAGAAGATCGCTTGCGTGCTCGCCGCGCTGAGCCTCGGCGCGTGCGCGTCCGACGCCACCTTCGCCCGCCATATGACGGCGGAGCAGATCACGCAGATGGGCGCCACGCCGGTCGCGGTCACGGACAACAACTTCGGTCTGTCCCCTACGTGGCCTTCGTCAAACAACAGCATGTCGGGCGCGGCAGGCCAGATGTCTCAGGGGCTCAGCGGGCTTGGAGCCGGCCTTCTGGTGGGTGGCGTAATCGCCATGATGGAAGCCGACACCCATCGACGGGCTGTTCAGAACGCCGATGAGCTTGAGACGATCTTCACCGCCGAAACGCTGAACCGGGCGATGGAACAGACCTTCCGTGATCTGTCCGGCCGCCCGATGGATGGATCGATTACGGTCTCGGACGTCTCAAGGGTTCAGAAGGTCACCCACCCCGAAGGACTGAACGACACGATCGAGATCATCACGATCTACAATATGTCGGACTACTCCAACGGTATCCGGATCATGTCGGAAGTCACCTACCGCGACGCGGCGGGCGTCCAGGTCTACAAGAACCTCTTCACCTACTACTCCGCCGAGCTTCAGGCGCCGGAATTGACCCCGGAGGTCCGAGCCTCTCTGGTCGCCGCCATTACCCGCCGCGCCAGCCGGGCGACCGGGGCCATTCCGACCAGCGGCACCACTGCCGGGGTCGATTACATCCGGGATATCCGCGACGCCCGCGACGACTTCCTGACCCGCGCTGAAAAGAGCATCCTTGTTTCAGAACAGTGGCTTCAGAACGATGGCGCGATGCTGCGCGCCGAAATCGCCAACGCCCACAGCCTGATCGCCCGCTACGCGATGCTGGACATCAACCGGGCTGTTGACCCCACCGGGGCGCAGCCGCCCGTGGGCGGCATTGAAACCCTGCCCGATGGCAGGATTGTCGAGCAGGTCGGGGACGGCTTCATGGCCGGAACCTATGTGTTCCGCCCCGCCGGCGCGACATTAAAGGCGTCGTTCTCGGGTCCGATCGCGCTGTCGAGAAATCAGACCAGCCGAAACTACTGGCTGCTGGAAAGCCTGAAAAGCCGCTAGGCCTCACCGCATCTCCACCCGTCGCGCCCCCGCCGGGATGGCCAGCTCGCCGTTCACAAAAGCCGCCGCGCGGCCGTCGATGCGGACGGTCGCCGGCGGGGTCTCGCCGGCGGGCCACGGAACGATGAAGCCGCCCGGAGGCGTGACGCCGGGCTCCAGCGTCAGGAGATAGCCCCGGCGGTCGGCGCGGAAGCTGTAGGTCAGCGGGCCGTAAGCCGTGCGGACGGCGCGGACGCCGACGCCCTCCCCGGCCAGCCAGCGGGTCGGGACGCCCGCCGCCAGCACCAGCGCATTGTCGCGGTCCCGCTCATAGACCAGCATGTCCATGACCGAGCGGATGTAGTCCGAGCTGATCCACGCATGGGGCATGTCGCCGATGAAGCGGGGCTCGCGTTCCTCGCGGCCCACGACCTCGGCCCAGCCGTTCCAGGCCCGCGGGCGGATGTCGGCGAAGTAGAAGTCCAGCGCGCGGATCGCCTCCTCGCGCCGCCCCAGTCGAACCATGGCCCCGACGTTGCGCAACTCGTACGGGGTGTAGTCCTTCCACGCCTGACGGTTCTCCTGCCGGGCGGTGAAGTTGTCCCACCACTTGTCGAAGGTGCCTTGCAGCAGCTCGGGCGGCAGGTCGTCGATCAGGCCGCCGGGGGACAGGCCGATGGTGGTCGAGGTGGCGTCGAAATCACCCCGGTCGGCGGCGCCGGCGATCCAGTCGATGCCGTGGACGCGGGCCGTAGCGGTGATCGAGGCGATGATGTCGGCCTTGAACTGGGCCTCGGCGGCGCGGAAGCGGGCGGCGGCCTCGGCGTCGCCCAGCGTCTCGGCGATGAAGACGGCGTCGGCGTAGCCACGCAGGCCCCAGAAGTCGTCCCAGTAGGAATAGGCCGGACGGTCGGAATACCCCTCATGGCTGATGGTCGGGGGCAGAAGGCCGAACAGGTGGCGCTTGTCCGCCGCCTCGAACTCGGGCGTGCGGGTCGAGGCGCGCAGCTCGTCCATGTAGCGGATGGCGCCCTGCACCTGCGGCCAGGTCGCGCGCAGCAGCTCCAGATCGCCGGTGTAGCGATACGTCTCGGCGGCGAGGAAGACGAACTCGCCGTGGCTGTCGTTCTCGGGCACCGGATCGGCGCCGCGGCTGTCGACGCAGCAGGGCACCTTGCCGTTGTCGAAGACGTAGGGCGCGAACCAGCGCAGATAGTCGGCGGACAGGTCGGCGTGACCCAGCCGGTTCAGCCCCTCGGCCATCATGGCCCCGTCGCGAATCCAGCTGCGGTTATAGCTGCGCGTGCCCGGCTGCAGGATCGGCCCCTGACGCGACATCAGCATATGGGCGAGCGAAGACTTCATCACCGCCTCGACCGGGCCCGCCTCGGGCGGCAGGGTGACGTCGAAGCGGTCGAGCTTCTCGCGCCATTGGGCGGCGGTTTCGGCCTGACGCGCGATGAAGAAGGCGGCGGGATCGTCCGCGCCCCGGGTGTCATAGAAATACAGATGGTCCCGCGTGAGCGGCGACATGAAGCCGAAGGTCCGCGTTTCGCCGGGCGCGAGCGTCACCTCATAGACGAAGGCGCTCGAGGCCAGACCGGTCGGATCGACGACCGTGCGACCACTGGTCCGGCCGGACGCCAGCAGGCTTTGCGGGTCCGACCCGGCGGCGAAGGTGGAGGCGACGTAGCGGTCGGGCGTCACGATGGGGCGAACCGAGGCGCCGCCCGGGAGCGGCAGCACCCCGTGGTCCTGCCAGGTCATGCCCTCAAGGGGGGCCACGCCGCCGGGGGTGGTCAGGAACTGGCGCGGGCCGTTGACCTGGAACGGGCGCGCGGCGAGCGCCAGCGTCAACGTCCGGGGACGGTCCGAAGTGTTGCTCAGGTCATAGCGGCCGTAGAGGGACGGCGGACGCCGCCCGCCCTCGGTGAAGGCCGTGGTTTTCAGGGTCCAGCCGTCGCCCGTCCAAAGCACCGACGGAATAGGCAGGTCGCCGTCCGCCTGTGACTGGGTGATGTTGACGTCGGCCCAGGTGATCAGCCGCCCGTTCTCAAGGATGAAGGGCTCGATGGTCTGACCGCCGCGACGCAGTTCGATGGCGCCGTCCTCGCTGATCAGGCCGCTTTCGCCGCCGCCATCCAGGCCAACGAGGGTCCAGTAGGGCTGCTCGCCGTGGAAGCCGCGTGGATAGAGGCCGCGACGGCTCTCGGCCGCCACCGCCATCATGAAGCTGGTCGGCGTCTCGCCGAAGGACAGGGGCTCGATCTCAAGGCCGGTCAGGGCGTAGGCGTTGGCCGCCAACTGCCCCAGCCGCTGGCCCGCGCCCGCCTGACCGACGACGCCGCTCTCGTCGCGGGGCGTCAGCAGATCGAGACGCAGCCAGCGAGCCGAGGCCTCGGGTGTACGCAGCCAGTCGGTCCCGCCGTTGCCGTCGGTGACCGAAGCCAGCTCGCGCCAGTCGCGCCCGTCGGACGAGGCCATCAGGCGATAGGCGGACGCCGCCATGCGATCCGCCCAACGCAGGGTCAGGCCGCCGAACTCGCGCTCATAGCCGAGATCCAGGGTCAGGCTTTGCTCGCCCGCAACGGTCGACTTCCAGGAGGTCAGTGGATCGTCGTCCACGGCCCGTGCGGCGACATTCAGCCCGTCCTCGCTGGAGGCGCTTGCGACCGGACGCGGCGCGACCGACGGCTCGGGCGGCAGTTCGCGCAGTTCGAGCTGGTCGATCTCCAGCCAGCCGCGCCCGCCCTGCCCCGCCGTGACCACGAACTCGATCCGGGCGGCGCCGCGGAAGGTGCGGTCGGGCTCAGGGCCCCACGCCCAGATGATCTGGCGCTTCTTGATGACGTAGCGGGTCCACTCACCCTGCGCCTCGAAGCTCTGGATCTGGCGCCAGTGGACGTTCTCGCCCGAGGCGTCGGTGAACTTGATCTCCAGAGTATTGGGCAGCATCTCGCCGCGCGCCCAGAAGCTGATCTCGTAGTTGTCGGGCACGCGCAGATCGAGGGCGCGAGCGGCGAAGGCGTAGCCCGAACGGCCGTTGAAGTCGTAGCTCAGCCGCATCGCCTTGCCGTCATGGCCGGGGACTTCGGACACGGCGGACGAGACATCGGTGGAGGCGTCCGCGGTCCACGGGGTCAAGGTCTCGAAGGCGTCGAGGGGGCGTGCGGCCCCGTTCTGGATCTGGGCGTGAGCGGCCGTCGCCAGAGCGAGGGCGGCGGTGGTGGCCAGCAGGAAGGTGCGCATAACTCAACTCCATCGTTCCTCCCCTTCAGGGGAGGGGGACCATCCGAAGGATGGTGGAGGGGCTCCGGCCCCGAACTTCGGTGCAGCGCGGTCGCCATCACCGACAATACCGGCGAAGCGGACAGACCCCTCCACCGCTTCGCGATCCCCCTCCCCCAAGGGGGAGGAACTGACCGCGCGTGCCTAGCCCTTCACGCTGCCCGCGAGCATGCCGCGGATGTAGTAGCGTTGCAGGGCGAGAAAGATGGCCAGCACGGGGGCGACGGTGATGACGGCGCCGGCCATCATCATCTCGGCGTCCTGCACATGCTCGCGCGACAGGGCCGCCAGCGCCACCGGCAGGGTGTAGTTGGACTGGTCCGTCAGGATGATCAGCGGCCACAGGAAGTCGTTCCAGCTGCCCAGGAAGACGAACAGGGCCAGGGTCACGACGATGGGCTGCATCGTCGGCAGAACCACCTTGCGGAAGATCTGGCTCTCCGAGGCGCCGTCCACGCGCGCGGCCTCGAGCATTTCGTCGGGGATGCTGAGCGCATACTGGCGCACGAGGAACAGGCCGAAGATGGAGGCCAGCCAGGGCACCAGGGCCCCGGCCCAGGTGTTCACCAGCCCCATGGACTTCAGCATCAGGAACAGAGGCAGGGTGCCGATCTGGGCGGGCACCACCAGCGCGGCGACCAGCAGCTGGAACAGGCGCTCACGGCCACGGAACTTCAGCTTGGCGAAGGCGTAGCCGGCGGGGACGGTGAAGCCCAGCGCCAGCACGGTCGCCATGGTGGCGAGCGCGAAGCTGTTCCACAGATAGCGGCCCATGCCCTGGGTCACGAACAGGTCGCGGTAGTGTTCCAGCGTCCAGTTTTTCGGCCACAGCGGCGGCGGGAAGGCGGCGGCCTCGCCGGTCGACATGAAGCTGACCGACACCATCCAGACCAGCGGGAACATCACCGCCAGCGCGATCAGGGCGACGGCGAGGTTTAGCAGGATCGAGCGTAGCTTCATTCGTAGGCCCCCACCTTCTTCGCCACGGCCAGCTGCACCAGCGTGACCGCCAGAATGCAGACGAACAGGACGAAGGCGACGGCGCTGGCGGAGCCGAGGTTCCACCATTTGAAGCCCTCTTCGTACATGAAGTAGAGCACCGTCACGGTCGACTGGGCCGGGCCGCCCTGCGTCATCACATAGGGCTCGGCGAACAGCTGGAAGAAGCTGGCGACGGCGATGATCGAGACCAGCAGCAGGGTCGGGGCGATAGCCGGAAGGGTCACATGGCGGAACTGCTTGAGCGGACCGGCGCCGTCGATGCAGGCGGCCTCATACAGGTCGTCCGGCACGGTCTGAAGGACGGCCAGGAAGATCAGCATGTTGTAGCCGAAGGTCTTCCAGACGACGAACATCAGGATGGCCGGGATGGAAGTCGAGGGGTCGCCCAGCCAGTCCACCGGCGGAATGCCGAACGCGCCCAGCGCCCAGTTGATCACGCCATAGCGGGTGTGGAGCATGTAGTTCCACAGCACCGCCGTCGCGACGAGGGTGGTGACGAAGGGGGCGAAGAACATCACCCGCCACAGCGGCCGCCACTTGATGACGCGCGCGTTCAGGATGACGGCGGCGGCCAGCGAGGTGGCGATGGACAGGGGCACGCCGATGACGGCGAACAGGCCGGTGTTCTTCATCGCGCCCCAGAACAGCGGGTTGGAGAACAGCCGCTCATAGTTCTGCAGGCCGACGAAGCGCATGTTGCCGATGTCGGCCAGCGCATAGATGTCGAAGTCGGTCAGGCTGAGCAGCAGGGCCGCGAAGACCGGAATGGCGAAGAAGACGCCGATGGCCAGCAGCGACGGGGCGACGAAGCCCCATGCGGCGCGCTCGCGCTTGCGGAGGGATGAAGGGGTCATTCCGCCCTCCCCTGTTCGATCATCCAGCGGCGCTTCTCCAGCAGGCGATCCACGCGCTTGTCGATCTCGGCGGCGGCGGCGGCGGGCGCGAACTCACCGCGCACCATGCGTTCGGCGACGATCTGCATCTCGGTCACGATCCGCTCCCACTCGGGCGCCTTGGGCACGGCCTTCGCGCGCGAAAGCTGTCCCTTGAACGCGGCGATGTAGGGGTCGTTCGCCACCGTCGGGGCGGACCATGCGCTTTCGCGCGCCGGCAGGTTGCCGGTGATGCCGTTGAAGATCGCCTGCACGCGCGGCTCGGACAGGTAGCGGACCAGCTTCCACGCCGCCTCCTGGTGGCGCGAGCTGCTGTAGACGACCAGCGACGACCCGCCGGGCGCCGAGGCGCCGGGGCCGGTCGGGCCGGGCACGCCCGCGGTCATCCACTGGACGCCGGGCGACAGGCGATCCTTGAAGTCGCCGATGGTCCACGGGCCGGAGAAGTAGAAGCTGAACCAGCCGCGCTCGAACTCGGTCCAGACGTTGGAGATCTGGGCGGCCGAGGCGACGGGGGCCAGCCCCTCGTCGAACAGGCTCTTGTAGAACTCCAGCGCGGCGATGAAGGACGGGGTGGAGAAGT
The DNA here is from genome assembly GCF_057808845.1 of Brevundimonas sp. FG8. Classification (NCBI taxonomy): domain Bacteria; kingdom Pseudomonadati; phylum Pseudomonadota; class Alphaproteobacteria; order Caulobacterales; family Caulobacteraceae; genus Brevundimonas; species Brevundimonas sp. FG8. Next base: position 402,510 of record NZ_JBMDIU010000003.1, read on the forward strand.
TGCCGCGCGTGTCCTGATCCTTCAGCAGGGGCGCGTCGCCCTGCAGGCCGAAGGTCAGCAGTTGCTCGAACTCGTTGAGCGGCAGCAGGACGGCGTATTTGTCGGGCCCGACCACGCGCTTGACCGCGTGCATGGCCTGTTTCCAGCTCGCCCAGTCTCCCGGCATGGCCTCATACCCCGCCTGACGCAGCAGGTCGGTGCGGTAGAAGATCAGGCGAGTGTCGACGTACCACGGGGTGGCCATGGCCCGGCCGTTGATCCGGTTGGTGTCGAGCACCGCCGGAAACTGGTCGGTCAGCAGGTCCGCGGCGGCGGGCGGCATCGGGCTGATGGCGCCGATGGCTGTCATCTCGGACACCCAGGTGTTGCCGACCTGACTGACATCCGGCAGCGAGGCGCCGGCGTAGGCGGTCAGCAGCTTCTGGTGGGCGGCGGTCCACGGCAGGGCCTGCACCTCCACCCTGATGTCGGGGTTCAGCCGCTCGAACTCCGGCAGGATCTGGCCGACATTGGTGGCCTCCGAGCCCATGGCCCAGAAACTCAGCCGGGTGCGGCCCTCGCCGCTGCCGGCACAGGCCGACAGGCCGGTCGCGGCCGCCCCGGCCATGAGGCCGAGCGCCGTGCGTCGATCCGGCCGGTACAGGCTCATGCGTTATCCAGCCAGCCGCCGGTGAAGCCGGCGCGCTTCAGGCCGCGCACCAGATTGGGCTCACCGTGCATGGCCTTCCAGACGATCTCGGAGCGATGGTTCTCGATCTGGATGACGATGGGCCCCTGATCGATGCCCAGATAGTCATCCGCGACCCAGCCGATGCCCGGATAGATCTTGCCGTGCTGCAGCGGTCCATCGCGTTGGGTCAGTGTCGGGTTGAAGGAATCCAGGAAGCCATAGCGGGTGTAGAGGGCGGCGCCGTAGCGGGCCTTCATGGCCTTCAGGCATGCGGTGACGTGATCCGGCGCGAACGGGATCGAGGCCATGGCCGCCGTCGGGGCGATGGTGCCGTCGTCGCGGTCGCCGGGGCCGCGCGCCGAATAGCTGAAGAACTCACGCTCGCGGCCGTCGATCACCTGACGGAAATCACCCGGGCCGTCACAGGCGGTCAGGCCCCAGACGTCGGCCGAATAGCCGGCCCAGCCCATCGGGTTGTCGATGGCGTATTTGCGCTGGGCGTCCACGGCGCGGACGCTGTTCTGGAAGTAGTCGAAGCCGGGGATTTCGGCCTGCTGCTCGCGCATCCAGCGATCGTGGATGCCGCGGAAGTCGATATACATGTGGCTGAACTCGTGCCCGAACAGGGGCGCGAAATGCAGGTGCTTGGGGCCCCAGCGGTCGGTCCAGCTCTGATCGTAGACGCTGCACCACTCGTCCCAGACGCTGGCGGGGACCGGGTGGGTCGGGCTGCCGATGGCCAGCAGCAGGACCATCATGCCCTCGTTGTAGACGTTCCAGTCCGAGGGGATGAAGCCGGTCTCGGGGTGCCAGCCCATGGTGATGCGGTTCGGGCGGACCATGGCCCAGTCCCACTCGATCCGCTCATAGATCGCCTGCGACAGGCGACGGATTTCGGCCTCGTCGGCGTGGTCGCCATTGAACCAGCGGGCGGCGAACAACATGCCCGACACCAGGAAGGCGGTGTCCACGGTCGACAGCTCGGTCGTGCCGAAGCGGTGGCCGGTGTCCATGTCGAGGAAGTGGTAGAAGAAGCCCTTGTAGCCGCCCCTGCCGGTGGCCTCGGGCCCCTGCGGCAGATCGTGGAAGAAGCGGATGGTGGTCAGGGTGCGCTCACGCGCCTCCTCCCGGCTCATCCAGCCGCGCTCGACCCCGACGGGCCAGACGGTCAGGGCGAAGCCGACGGCGGCGACGGACGAGAAGGATTTGGTCGGCCAGCGATCCGGCGTCAGGCCGTTCGAACGCTGGGTCACATGCACGAACCAGTCGAAGGTCCTGCGCTGCAGGTCTTCGACATCGCCGTCAAGCGCGGGCCCGGTGGGAACCATGGGCGTCGCGGACGGCATGGTGGCGCAACCGGCCACCGCCAGCGCCGCGCCGGCGAAGGTGGACCCCATCAGAAAACGTCTGCGGTTCATGGGTTCACCTCTTAACTCGGAATACTGGGATCAAAAAAAGACCGCCCCCGGTTGGGCTGGGAGCGGCCGTTCAGGCTCAGGAGAGTGTAGCGCCCGCCGGGCGGCCCGAAAGCCGCCCGAGGGTCGCACCCGGGGTTACCAGGAGTAGCGCATGCCGATCTGGAAGGTCCGGGTCGGGAACAGGACGCGCGACGGCTGGCCGTAGTTGGGGTTCGGGCTGGTCGCTGAACCCGTGCCGCCGTCGAAGCCGGCGAAGTTGTCGAAGTTGAAGACGTTGATCGCGTCGACGAACACCGACAGCTGCTGACCCGGAACGAACTCGAAGTTCTTGGTCAGGCGCAGGTCCAGATTCCGATACGCAAAGGCGTTCGGGATGATGAAGTTGTACTGCTCGGGCCGGCCGGCGTTGGGCCGGTAGTAGAAGTCCGTCCCGGTGCCGTCGAAGACGTCGAACGGCGTGCCCGAACCCAGCGTCAGGATGCCCGACAGCTGGAAGTCGAACGGCAGGTCGACGATGCCGTTGGCCACGATGCGGTGACGTTCATCATTGTCCGTCGGACGAACCGGCGAGGTTTCAACGCTGAAGCAATCGAAGCAGAAGGCGTCACGGCCGCCGTTCTGTTCGGCTTCCGACCAGGTGTAGGCCAGGTTGAAGCCCCAGCCCGAGTCCCGCGTGTAGGGCTTGTCAGCCTTCAGATACAGGGCGCGGAATTCGCGTTCCTTGTTGTGATCCGAGACGAAGTAGCCGCGGTACGGATTGGCCGCGCCCGGTCCGCAGAAGCCGCCGTTGTCGCCGAAGCCGCCGCCGTCGTTCGGACGGTTGGGCTCGCGGCAGCGCGTCAGATACTGCCAGGTGAACTCGTTCTTGGTCTTGCCGTAGGCTAGGGTGACTTCGGTCTGCCAGTCGCCGAGGCGCTGACGAACACCGAAGTTGACCTGGTCGGTGCGCGGCGGCTCGAAGTCGTTCGACAGCAGGAAGACTTCGCCCTTGCCCGGGATGGTCGCGAAGACCGGATCCAGACCGGCGGCGGTGCCGTAGGACGGATCCCACAGGATGGGGTCGCCCGCTTCGCCCGGCAGATCGACGCCCGGACCCGGATCACGATCTTCACCGGCGGGACGGCCCGTCGTGCTGAAGAAGGCGTTCTGGCGGATGTCGAACGGCTTGACGATTTCGTCGTAGGAGAAGTTGAAGTTCACGCGGTCGTAGTACCGACCGGCGCCGCCGAAGATCACCGTCGAGCGATCACCGAAGATGTCATACGAGAAGCCGATCCGCGGCTGAATGGCGCCCGCGAACGGGTCGCGGTTGTTGCCCGTCGAGATGTAGTCGTCGCGGTTGAACCAGCTGGGGGCGTAACCGGCCGGCTTGCCGCCGTCGGTCGAGGCGATCCACTGGTCCAGACCGGCGATGACGCTGGCCGGGGTGACGTAGTCGTTGTTGTTGGCGTTGGTCTCGTAGTCCCAGCGCAGGCCGATGTTGATCTCGAGCTGGTCGGTGATGCGCCAGTCGTCCTGCAGGTACAGACCGATGACGGTGTTATCGAGATCGACCTCGGGGAACGACCGGCCCAGTTCGACGCGGTAGGGCACCGTGGTGCTGCCGCTCAGTTCCGGACGACCGTCCAGGTCGAAGTAGTAGAACGGGTTACGGCCGAACTGCTTCTCCACCTGATAGTTCTGGAACGACACCTTGGCGCCCAGCTTGATGGTGTGGAAGCCGCTCATCTCCAGGTCATTGAACGTCAGGTCATTGCGGACCGTGATCGCATTGTCGTGGATGTCCTGGGTGCTGTCGCGGCCGCCGAGGTTCAGGATGGTGAACCCGCCGAAGTAGTCCGGATCGAAGGCCGGGGTGCTGGTGTTCGAGTCCTCGAACCGGCGGTAGCTCTGACCGACGTCCGAGAAGTTGGCCGCGCCCGGGTTGTAGTTGTAGTCGCGGTAGTCGATGGCGAGCTCGTTGAGGAACGAGTCGGTCTGCCACTGCCAGCGCAGGTTGCTGGTCAGGGTCGTCTGTTGCAGGTTGTTGGCGCGCTCGAACGCTTCCGCGCCGCCGAAGTCGCGCAGGTCCGACTCGTCGCGATAGGTCACGCTCCAGTCGACCAGGTGCCCCTCGGACGGCTGCCAGCTCAGCTTGCCGAAATACAGGTCTTCCTCGAACGGAGCCGCGAAGGTGCCGATGTAGTCGGCGAAGCGGGTCTCGTCGGCGAGCGTCGCGCGATCACCGAGGTCGACGACGTTGGCGCGGCCTTCTTTCTTGCGCTCGTAGGTGCCGAAGAAGTGCAGACGATCACGGATGATCGGGCCGCCGATGGCGAAGCCGTACTGTTGCACTTCCAGATCGGGCTGCTCGCGGCCGGCGCGGTCCGCGAAGTAGTCCTGGGTGATGAAGCTCTGGTCGCGATAGGTCCCGAAGACCTCGCCGTGGAACTCGTTGGTGCCCGAACGCGTGACGGCGGTGATGATCGCCGACGAGGCCTGCTCGTACTCCGCCTTGAAGTTCTGGCTGACGACCCGGAACTCCTGGATGCCGGCCTGCGGGAACGGGTTACCGCGGCTGTCGTCCTGGCCGATGATGCCGCCCGCGATGACGTTCGACTTCAGGCTGGCGCCGTCGATGAAGGCGTTGACCGATTCCGCGCGCTGGCCGCCCGCGGTGATGGTCTGCTCGTTCTCGTCCAGCGACAGCCGGACGCCGGGGGCGAGGGCCGCGAAGTTCAGGAAGTTGCGATTGATCTGCGGCAGGTTGTTGATCTGCTGGGTCGTGACGTTGGTCGCGTTTTCCGGCGTCCGGACTTCGGCCAGACGGCGCCCGGTGACGACGACTTCGCCCAGTTCGGTGGCGCCCGGCGCGGCGTCAGCCGTCTCGACCCCGACCGAGAGGTCCAGATCGCCGACCTGACCGACGCCGATCGAGACGGTCTCGCTGGCGCTTTGGCCGTCGCTGGTGGTGACCGTCACCTCATAGGTGCCCGGACGCAGGCCCGACAGCACATAGCCGCCGCCCGAGTTGGCGGTCGTGCGCGTGGTGAAGCCGCTGGCCACGTCGCGGGCGACCACGACGGCGCCGGCTTCAGCCGCGGCGCCGTCGGTGACGGAGCCCCGGATGGTCGAGGTGGTGACCTGGGCGCTCGCCGCTCCGGCGGCTCCCAGCGCGATGGCCACCGCGAGGGCGGAGGCCGCCCCAAGGTACGCCCTGTTCTTGATGCTCATCACAGTTTCTCCCCTTCAAGAGACGGTGTCTGGACAGTTTTCTGGCCCGAGCCGGCGACGCCGGAGCCGGTCGGGAATGGGTGACTGGAGGCCCTGACCACCAGTTCGGGACGCACCACCTCGCACGCGGTGTCCGCGTTCGAGCCGATCAGGCCGACGAGGCGTTCAAGCGCCTTGCGACCGGTTTCGGCGATGTGGATCTTCAGGGTCGTCAGCGCGGGACGAACCAGCCCGGCCAGCGGGATGTCGTCGAAGCCGACCATCGCAACATCTTCAGGGACGCGCAGACCGGCGTCCTGGAAGGCCAGCAGGGCGCCGACGGCCATGTTGTCGTTGGCGGCGAAGACCGCGTCGGGGCGATCCGACCGGGCGGCCAGGGCGGCGCCCGCATCCTCGCCCGAGGCCCGGGTGAAGGCGCCGTCGACCACCATGGTCGGCAGACCGGCGTCGGCCATCGCCTCCAGATAGCCGGCCAGACGGGCCTCGGCCTCGAGGTTGCCGGTCGGTCCGGCGATGTGGGCGATGCGCGTGCGGCCCAAAGCGATCAGGTGCTCGACCGCGGCGACGGCGCCGCCGTGGTTATCGACCACGATGGACGGACGGTTCGCGTCCACCGCGCCGCCGTTCATCAGCAGCACCGGCGTGCGACCGGCCAGACCGGCGGCCAGATTGGCGGCGCCCAGATGCGGCGACAGGACGATCAGACCGTCCACCCGCCCCCGCATCGAGCGGATGGCGGCGGACGCCTCGTCCGCATCGTCGTGCGAGGACGAAACAATGAGGTGATAGCCCAGCGCGCGGGCGGCCACGTCCATGCCCCGGATCAGCTCCGAGAAGAACTCGCCGTACAGGTCCGGCAGGATCACGCCGACGGTGCTGGTCTTGCTGGTCGACAGGCTGCGCGCGCCCGAATGCGGCACGTACTGCAGGGCGTCGACCGCCTCCATGATCCGCTTGCGGGTGGCCTCGGTCACCGGGCCGTTTCCGTTCAGGACACGCGAAACCGACGCGACGGACACGTCCGCGCGTTGGGCGACGTCGCGGATGGTCGCCGGCTTCAAGCCTGACCGCCCGCGCCCGAAGGCTGCGTGTGTGAACGGAACAAAAGTGAGTCTCCCTGACGACTGCCCGACCCCGGCCCGCTTTCCGCGAGTCCGTTCGAAGCACCGTGTAACCGATTACATGACATACGAGTCGCGTGCCCCGCAAGGGCCGGATTTTGGCCACAAGCGTTTCAGGGCGGTAAGTCGCAGGGATAGACGCCGGACGCAGGCCGCCGGATGACGCTATCGAATGCGGCGGTAATAGGCCTCGATCAGGTCCAGACGATCCTTGAACGGAATGTCCCTGGCCACCGGTCCGTCATTCGTGAACTCCAGCAGCCTGTCGCCTTGCGGTTCCATGCGCGGCCAGGCCGGATGGCGTCCATCGTCGGGATTTCCGGTGCGGGCGAAGGTGGTCCAGTAGTCGGCCATCGCGGTCGCCTGCCGCTGGTCCATCTCCTCGGTCGGCCAGGGCGAGGCCGACAGATTGTCGAAGACATACTGGCGCTCGGACGCATGGGTGGCGCCCGCGTGCGGCTCCGGCATGGCGGCCGACACCACATCAAAGCGATAGACCCACGAGGGGTGCCCGTTGGCCGCGTGCAGACGGGCCAGATGGCGCGCCGGCTCGCTGAACACCAGATCGCTGAGGACGTGGGCATTGTAGCCGTCCTCCCCACCGTAGGCCGCGATAAAGGCCGTGCGCTCGTCGGGCGTCATGGCGTCGTCGATGGCCCCGTAGGGCGATATGTCGGTCGGCTTCATCCACCAGAACTCGGCGCTGTTCGAGCCGATGATGAAGGGAACCGGCGCCTCGCGCCCGGCGGCGAAGGCGGCCTCGACGTCCTCGGCGATCAGGCCGCCGTCCTTCACCAGCAGATCGCCGCCGTAGAAGCTCGGCGCGGGCGCCAGGAACCGTTCGGCCGGGATGGCGCGCAGATCGGCGGCGGTCGCTTGGGCGAGCCCCTCCCCGGCGGCGAAGGCGACGCCCCGGTCCTGCATCGACGGATCGCCGTTGGGACGCAATTCGGTCAGGGGCGTGCCCTGATCGCGGCCCAGTCCGGACTGGACCACCGCCCGATGGAACAGGCCTCGCGCGCGGGGCGAGATCATCAGCCGGTTGACCAGAGCCCCGCCGGCGGACTCGCCGAAAATGGTGACATTGGTGGAATCTCCACCGAAAGCCGAGGCGTTGTCCCGCACCCATTGCAGGGCCGCGATGACATCCATCAGGCCGTAGTTGGCGGCGTCCTCGCCCGGCGCGCGCTCAGCGGCCAGGGCGGGGTGGTCGAAGAAGCCGAGCCGTCCGAGCCGGTAGTTGATGGTCACCAGCATCACGCCGCGCCGGGCCAGATTGGCGCCGTCGTACAGCCGGGCCGTGCCCGAACCGTTGTTCAGACCGCCGCCGTGGATCCACACCATGACCGGCAGGGGCGCCCCCGAATGCTGCGCCGGAACCCAGACATTCAGGTTCAGGCAGTCCTCGCTCATCGGCAGGGGGCCGACGCCGGGATCACCGTTCGAGGGCGGCTGGATGCAGATGGCGCCCGGCGCGCCCGCATCGCGATCATCCTCCCAGGCCGCCGCCGGAGCCGGCGGACGCCACCGTCCCTCGCCCGTCGGCGGCGCGGCGTAGGGGATGGCCTGGAAGCTGTCGACGCCATCGACCTGCCGCCCGACCAGCGTGCCCTGCGCCACGGTCACGCGCGGCTGGACACCGGGATCGGGGGTCTGGAGAGGCGAAGTCATGAGGGCCGCCGCGAACAGTGAAGCTATCATGTCCGGCAGCCTAGCCCCCCTGCCCCGCCGGGCTCAAATGACGAAGAGTTTTCTGCTGCTTCCGCCGGAACCGGCGTCATGTCAAAGCGTTACCATAAGACGAGTGCGGGGTTGTAGTTTGAAGGATCTGGCCAATACAGACGACCTTGCGGTCGATCTGGCGAGCGCGTTCGACGCCTCGCCCAATCCCTATATGCTGCTGACCCCCGAGTTGAATTTCGCGGGTATGAACGCGGCCTACCTCGCCGTCACAGGCATGACCCGCGAAGCGCTTCTGGGGCGCAATCTCTTCGAGGTCTTCAGCGCCGGCCCAACCGAGGATGGACGTGAAAACGCCCGACAGCTCCGCGCCTCGTTTGAACGGGTCCTGTCAGAGAATCGCCGCGACCACCTGGCCCTGATCCGCTACGCCATCCCGTCGATCCGGGAAGACGGGACAAGCGAGCTTGAAGAACGCTTCTGGTCGGCGACCCACACGCCGATTCACGACCGCACCGGCCGCATCGCCTATATCCTTCAGCACACCACGGACATCACCGAGCTGGAACGTCTGCGCCGGCGCGTCGCGGAGGACGCCGACCGCGAGGCGCTGGACTACATCCTGAGCGGCAACATCCTGACCCGCGCCGAGCATGTCCAAGAGGACAACCGGCGCCTCCAGTCCGAGCATAACCGCCTGCTGGAGATGTTCATGCAGGCGCCGGGGTTCGTCGCCGTCCTGGTGGGGCCAGAGCATGTCTTCCAGACCCATAACGCCGCCTACGCCCAACTGATCGGCCGGCGTGACATCACCGGCCTGCCTCTGCGGGACGCCCTTCCGGAGGTAGCCGACCAGGGATTCGTCGACATCCTCGACACCGTCCGCGCGACGGGCGAGGCCTATGAGGGTCGGGCCGCGCCGGTGAAGCTTCAGCGGACGCCGGACGGCCCGCTGGAGACCCTGTATCTGGACTTCATCTACCAGCCCATCCGGGATCAGGACGGCAAGGTCGCGGGCGTCTTCATTCAGGGCCACGACGTCACCGATACCGTCATCGCCGCCGAGCGGCAGAAGCTGATGATCGACGAGCTGAACCACCGGGTGAAGAACACCTTGGCCACGGTCCAGTCGATCGCCATGCAGACCGCGCGCTCGCACACTGATCCCAGAACCTTCGCCGAGAGCTTCCAGGCCCGGCTGATGGCCCTGTCGCACACCCACGACCTGCTGACCCGCAGCCATTGGGAAGGCGCCGACCTGCGCGCCATTCTGGAGCACGAGACCGAGGCGCACGGCCCGCAGCGCATCAGCCTGAACGGCGCGCCGGTGGCGCTGGGCCCCGCTGCGGCCCTGTCGCTGGGCATGATCTTCCACGAACTGGCGACCAACGCCGCCAAATACGGCGCCCTGTCAGGGCCGGAGGGACGGGTCATGGTCGACTGGTCGGTCGCCGACCAGTTGCACCCGAAATTGCATCTGACCTGGCGCGAGCTGGACGGCCCGCCGGTGATCGAGCCGACCCGACGGGGCTTCGGCAGCCGACTGATTGAACGCAACGTCCGCCATGATCTGGGGGGCGAGGTGAAACTTGACTACGCAACCGCCGGGTTCTCGGCGGAGTTTATGGTTCCGCTGGACCGGGAGATGACGAATGACTGACGCGCTTTCGGGTCGCCGGGTGCTGATCGTAGAGGACGAGTCGCTGGTCGCCATGCTGCTGGAGACCATTCTGGAAGACATGGGTTGCACGCCCGTGGGGCCGGCCTCGAACATCGACGAGGGCCTGGCCCTGGTCGGCGAGGAGGGGGTGCTCGACGCCGCCCTGCTGGACGTCAACGTGGCGGGTCGTCAGGTCTTCCCGGTGGCGCAGGCGCTGAAGGACCGGGGCGTGCCCTTCGTCTTCTCCACCGGATACGGCGAAGGCGGCCTGCCCGACGAATGGCGTGGCCAGCGGACCATCCAGAAGCCCTTCACCGAAGCCGCCGTGTGCGATGCGCTGATGGCGGTGATGGGGATCGAGCGGGGATAAGGCCTGGGGATTAGGGACCAGGGATTGGGGATTAGAGGCAAGGGCCGCGAGATCGGCATTGATAATCCCCAGGCCCCAATCCCTGATCCCTCACTTCAGATCCTTCACCACCGCCCGTGCCGCATTGTGGCCGGGCGCGCCGGTGACGCCGCCGCCGGGGTGCGCGCCGGAGCCGCAGAGGTAGAGCCCCGCCACGGGCATCCGATAGTCGGCATGGCCCAGCACCGGTCGGGCGCTGAACAGCTGATCCAGCGTCAGACGGCCGTGGAAGATGTCGCCGCCGACGAGGCCGAAACGTCGTTCCAGATCACGCGGCCCCAGCGCCAGCCGCCCGACCACCGACGCCCTGAAGCCTGGCGCGTATTTATCGACCGTCTCGATCATCAGATCCGCCACCGTGTCGCGGTGTTCGTCGGCGAGATCAGGCGAGACATGCTGGCAGAACAGGCTGGCGACATGCTGCCCTGCCGGCGCCAGACTGTCGTCGAGCGTCGAGGGGATCAGCATCTCGACGATGGGCTCGCGCGACCAGCCGTCCAGCCGCGCACTGGCGTGGGCCCGGTCCATGTAGGCGGGGCTCGGCGCGATAATGATGCCGGCGGTCAGGTGGTCTCCCTGCCCCGGCAGGCTGGTGAAGTCCGGCAGCTCCGACAGGGCCACGTTCATGCGGAAGGTGCCCGAGCCGGACTGATAGGCGCCGATGCGCGCGCGGAAGTCCGCCGGGACCACGGCGTCGTCAACCAGCTGCTCGAACAGCAGGCGGGGGTGAAGATTGGAGACCACCGCGCGGGCGCGCACCACGTCGCCGCCCTCGGTCACCGCGCCGACCGCCCTGCCCTTTTCCGTCAGCACCTCGGCCACCGGCGTCTCCAGCCGCACCTCGACGCCCAGTTCGGCGCAGGCTTTCGCCATGGCCTGGGTGATCGCGCCCATGCCGCCGACCGCGTGGCCCCAGACGCCCTTCTTTCCGTTCACCTCGCCGAAGACGTGGTGCAGCAGCACATAGGCCGAGCCGGGCGTATATGGGCTGCCATAGGCGCCGACGATGCTGTCGAAGCCGAACAGGGCCTTGATCGGATCGCTCTCGAACCAGCCGTCCAGCCAGTCGCCCGCCGACTTGGTGAACAGGTCCAGCAGGTCGCGACGGCCCTCGGCGTCCAGCGCCAGCGCCTGCCGCCCCAGCCCTGCCGCGTTGGCGAGTTCGGGCAGTTGGGCCAGCCAGCCGCCTTCGGTCAGGTTCGGCGGCGCCTTCAGGATCCAGTCGCGCAGGATCGACGCGACGACGTCCAGCCGTCGCTCGTACTCCGGCAGACGTTCCGCATCGCGCTGCGAGAATTTGGCCACCTCCGCCTGCGTCCGCCCCTCCCCGGCCAGCAGATAGCGGCGATCATCGAGGGGCAGGAAGTTGGAGACCTTGCGCTCCACAACCCGCAGCCCATGCCGCGCCAGCTCCATGTCGGCGATGATCTTCGGGTTCAGCAGGCTGACGGTGTAGCTGGCGGTCGAATTGCGGAAGCCGGGATGGAACTCCTCCGTCACCGCCGCCCCGCCGACGACAGGCCGACGTTCCAGCACCGTCACCTTCAGCCCGGCCTTCGCCAGATAGAAGGCGCAGACCAGGCCGTTGTGGCCTCCGCCCAGAATGACGACGTCTGTGGAGGTGGTGCTCATGCCTCCCTTCTACCGCCCCCGTCAGTCAAGAACAGGGGCCGGCCCCTCTCCGGTCGGACGTGTGCTGTAGCGACACTCGATGGGTTCGGATAACAGTGACGAGTCGCTGAACGGGGCGCTGGGTGCATCACGATCATCATCTGATCTATCCGCTGCTGTCGGGCATCGTCGCGGTCTTCGGTTCGTGGACCGCGCTGGGCCTGTTCAGGCGCGCCCGCAGCCATGACGGACAGTCGCGCGCCCAGTGGATCGGCCTGTCGGCGCTGGCCATGGGCGTCAGTATCTGGTCGATGCATTTCGTCGCCATGCTGGGCTTTGATCCGGGCGCGCCCGTCTCCTATGATCCCGCCCGGACCGTCGCCTCGCTGGCGTTGGCGGTGGCCGGAACGGCGCTGGCCTTTGTGCTGAGCGGCTCATCGCGCGCCCGATTGCCCCGCGTTCTGGGCGGCGGCGCCCTGATGGGGCTGAGCATCGGCGGGATGCACTATCTGGGCATGTCGGCGATCCGCAGTTCCGTGCAGCTGACGTATGACCCGTTGTGGGTTCTGGCCTCTGTGGTGGTGGCCTTCCTCGCCTCCTTCGCGGCGCTGGCCGCAGTGCGGCGCAACGCGCGACGGCGATGGCAGGCGGGGGCGGCGGTTCTGCTCGGCATCGGCGTCGTCGCCATGCACTACACCGCCATGGCCGCGGTCATTCTGACGCCGGGCGCGAACGCGGTCGGCGCCGCGGGCGTGCCGCCGCTCTGGCTGGCGTTCGCGGTGGCGGGCCTGACGCTGGTTCTGCTGTTCCTCGCCCTCGGCGCCGGTCTTATGGACCAGCAGCAGGTGCTGTCCACGGCCCTGCGGGCGGGCCGTATGGGCTCGTGGGAGATGGACATTCCCCGCCGACGTCTGGTGCTGAGCGAACAGGGCCGCGGTCTGCTGGGCTTCGCGCCGGACGATCCGTTCGATCAGTCGATGGTCGCCGGCCTGATGACCGCCGAAAGCAGCGCCCGGCGACAGGCCGCGCTGGACCGGTCAATCAATGAAGGCGTCGACTATGAGGTCGATTACGAAATGCTGGACGGTCGCTGGCTGGAAGTGCGGGGCCTGATGATCCTCGACAGCGGCGGCCGTCCGCTGCGGCTGGTCGGCACCATTCAGGACGTGACGGCCCACCGCATCGCCTTCCAGGCGCTGGCCCGCAGCGAGGCCCGTCAGCGGCTGCTGATCAACGAGCTGAACCACCGGGTGAAGAACACGCTGGCGACCGTCCTGTCGATCGCCACCCTGACGGCGCGCCGGTCCGACGACGTGCAGAGCTTCGCCAAGGCGTTTCAGGCGCGGCTGCTGTCCCTGTCGGCCACCCACAACCTGCTGACCGCGCAGGGCTGGCAGCAGGCGGACCTTCGCGATGTCTTCAAGGCCGAGTTCGGTCACTACAACGACGATCAGGTGGTGCTGAGCGGACCCGACGTCTGGCTGAGTCCGGAGAACGTCCTGACCCTGGGCCTGATCGTACACGAGCTGGCGACCAACGCGGCCAAATACGGCGCCCTGAGCGTACCCGAGGGCCGGGTCGAGGTCTGCTGGCGCGCCGGGGACGAAGCCCTGCATCTGCAGTGGCGCGAGCATGACGGCCCGCCCGTCGTCACGCCCGAACGCAAGGGTTTCGGCTCGCGCCTGATCACCTCCAGCGCCAGCGCGTGCGACTTCCGCTATCCCGCGACCGGGTTCGAGGCCGACCTGACCCTGCGCCTGTTCGAACGCCGGGCGGACGGGCTGGACGAGGCGGACTAAACCGCCAACGCCAGGGCAGGATCGGCCCGCAGTCGTTCCAGATCGCGGCCCGGCGGACGGCCGAACAGGCGGGCGTACTCCCGGCTGAACTGGGACGGGCTGTCATAGCCGACGGAGAAGCCGACACCGGCCACGTCCCGCCCTTCGGAAAGCAGCCGGTGCCGCGCCTCCTGCAGCCGTATCTGCTTCTGGTACTGCAGCGGGCTCATCCCCGTAACGGCCTTGAAGTGGCGGTGCAGGGAGGTCTCGCTCATCCCCGCCACCTCGGCCAGCCGCTCGATCCGCATCGGCTCGGCATAGTTCTGGCGCAACCAGCGGATAGCCCGTTTGACCTGCGCGGAGCGTCCGTCTGAAGCCGCCAGTTGACGCATCATTCCGGCCCGCTCCCCGACCAGCAGCCGCCAGGCCAGTTCGCGCCGGATCATCGGACCCAGCACCGCCGCCTGCTCGGGACGATCCATCAGCCTGACCAGACGAATGACCGTGTCGATCAGGTCGTCGTCCATGTCGCTGACCGCCAGCCCGCGCACCGGCGACGTCTCCGGAACCGCGCCCTCGGTCTCGATCAGCAGCTCGGCGATCATCACCGGGTCCAGCGGCACGCCGACCGCCAGATAGGGCGCCTCGATTACCTTTCCGCTGACCGGCAGGTCCTCGGACACGACCAGATACTGACCCGCCCGGTACGGATAGGTCTCGCTGCCCAGCGAGGTCGACTTGGCCCCGTCGAGGATCAGGCAGACCATGGGCTCATAGACCACCTGCTGGGCGTCGGTGATGCCCGTGCTGGCGATCAGGTGAAGGCCCGGCCCGGTCAAGGGACCAATCCCCTCCGGCGACATGTCCTTCAGATGGCTGCGGACCAGACTGACGAGTTCAGGCAAGCGATTCATGACAGCATTCAAGCCTCGGCAGGATCAGCGCGCAACCGCCGCCGGCACCAAATGGCAGGATTGTGCAAGAGACTGGCGCGATCCGTCTACAGCTTCGGCGGAATGGCGGGGCATATCGGGGCTCCCAACCAAGGAGACTTCCCATGACCTCCACATCTTCCCGCGTCTGGTTCGTGACCGGCGCCTCGCGCGGCCTCGGCGCGGCTATCGTCCGCACCCTGCTGGACGCCGGTGAACGCGTCGTCGCCACAGCCCGCAAGCGCGACGGCCTGACCGCCGCCTTCGGCGCCGACAGCGACGCCCTGCTCTCCCTGTCGCTGGACGTGACCGACCAGAGCGCCGTGCGGACGGCCGTCGCCGCCGCCCTGACCCGCTTCGGCCGGATCGACGTGCTGGTGAACAACGCCGGCTACGGCGACCTGTCCCTGTTCGAGGAATCGACCGCCGAGGACGTCTTCGCCCAGTACGACACCAACGTCTTCGGCCTGATGCACGTCACCCGCGCGATCCTGCCGGCGATGCGGGCGCAGCGCTCTGGCCGCATCTTCAACGTCTCCTCGGTCGGCGGCATCGTCGGCGGGGCCAGCGGCAGCCTGTACTGCGCCTCCAAGTTCGCGGTGGAAGGCTTCACCGAGTCGCTGGCGCAGGAAGTGGCCCCGTTCGGCATTCACGCCACCATCGTCGAGCCCGGTTTCTTCCGCACCGACTTCCTTGAGCCGACGTCAGTGAAGCATGGCTCCAATCCCATCGCCGACTACGCTGAAACCTCGGCCGCGCTGAAAGCCTTCTACGACAGCCGCAGCCACAATCAGGCGGGCGACCCGGTGAAGCTGGCGCGCGCCCTGATCACCCTGGCCGACGCCGAGCAGCCGCCGGTCCGCTGGTGCGCGGGTACGGACGCGCTGGCCATGGTGCAGGCCAAGATCGACAGCCTGCAGACCGAACTGGACGCCTGGCGCGACCTGTCGGCGAGCACCGACGGCGACTTCGACTTCCGCGAGGAGACCGGCTCCAGCGCCTGGGGCTGACGGCCCGGGCGGGCCGTCGTTTCAGAGGGCGTTCAGAGGCGTCTTCAGAAAGCGGCGGCCCGAGGCCTCCGCGGGCGGCAGGGCCCCGGCCCGGATGTTGATCTGCAACGACGGCAGGATCAGCTGCGGCGCCGGGAGCGTCGCGTCCCGCGCCTCGCGCAGGGCCACGAAGTCCGCTTCCGAACGCCCGCCGCCGACATGGATATTGTCCGCCTTCTGCGCCGCGACGGTGGTTTGCCATGCGAAGTCGCGACGCCCGGCGGGCAGGTAGTCGTGGCCGACGAACATGCGGGTCTCGTCCGGCAACGCCAGCAGGCGCTGGATCGACCGGTACAGGGTGCGGGCGTCGCCGCCGGGGAAGTCGCACCGCGCCGTGCCGAAGTCCGGCATGAACAGGGTGTCGCCGACGAAGACCGCGTCCCCGATGCGATAGCTGATGCAGGCCGGCGTATGGCCGGGCGTGTGCAGCACCTCGACGTCCATCTCACCCAGTCTGAACCGGTCGCCATCCGCCCAGGTGCGGTCGAAGGCCGAGGCGTCCGGCCGCACATCGGCAGCCTCGAACAGGTCGCCAAAGGTTTTCTGCACCCGCGTTATCGCTGCGCCGATGCTGACCGGCGCGCCGGTGCGCTCGCGAATCTCGTGGGCGCCGGTCAGGTGATCAGCGTGGGCGTGCGTCTCCAGCACCTGCTCCAGCCGCAGCCCCCGCGCCGCGACGATCTCCAGCAGACGATCCACCGAGCCGGTGGACGTCCGGGCGGCGGCGGGATCGAAGTCCAGCACCGGATCAATGATCGCCGCCGCGCCCGTGGCCGGGTCGGAAACGACGTAGCTGACAGTGTGGGTGGCGGGGTCGAAAACGCCGACCACGTCAGGACGGGACATCGGGTTCATATCGGTCTCCTTTGACGCTCAATATATTAGGTATTGCTAAATTAGCAAGATCGAATATATTGGCGACATGATCGATATCCAGACCCTCGGACTTGAACGCTTCCAGGCCAGCGCCGGACAGGCGTCGGCCCTGCTCAAGGCCCTGTCCAACGAGCATCGCCTGATGATCCTGTGCCAGCTCGGCGACCGGGAGCTTCAGGTGTCGGAACTGCTGGATCGGGTCGGACTATCCCAGTCCGCACTGTCCCAGCACCTGGCGCGTCTGCGCGACGACGGACTGGTGTCCGCCCGCCGCGAGGGCGTCGCGGTCTTCTATCGCATCGCCGACCCCGCGGCCCTGAAGGTCATCGCCGTTCTGGCCGAGATCTTCTGCCCGCCCCTGCCCTGAAAGGACCGTCCATGACCGCCACCCTCAATCCCCTCTCCCCGCGCGAGGTCGCCGACCGGCTGAAGTCCGGCGCGATCCGGCTGGTCGACATTCGCGAGACCGACGAGTTCGCCCGCGAGCACATCCAGGGCGCCGCCCCCGCCCCGCTCTCGACCTTCGAGGCCGCCGACCTGTCGATCCACGCGCGACAGGACATCGTCTTCATGTGCCGGACCGGCAACCGGACCGGCGTGAACTGCGACCGCCTGGCCGCGCGCGTGGACGGCCCGGCCTATGTGCTGGAGGGCGGGCTGGAGGCATGGAAGAAGGCCGGCCTGCCGACCCGGCTCGATACCCGCAAACCCATCGAGTTGATGCGTCAGGTCCAGATGACGGCCGGCGGCCTGGTCCTGCTGGGCGCCGTGCTGGGCCTGCTGATCCATCCGGCCTTCTGGGGGCTCAGCGCCTTCGTCGGCGCGGGCCTGTTCTTCGCCGGCCTGACCGGCTTCTGCGGCATGGCCCGACTGCTCGCCCTCGCCCCCTGGAATCGCGCGGCGAAGGCGGCCTGACCATGGAGACGCCGACCCTGCTGCTGGCCGCCATGAGCGGCGGACTGGTCGCCCTGCTGCTGACGGTGTTCGGTGGCGGCGGGTCGGTGCTGGCCGTGCCCCTGCTGATGTATGTCGTCGGCGTGGCGGACCCGCATGTGGCCATCGGCGTCTCGGCGGCCGGGGTGTCGCTGAACGCCCTGACCGCCCTGGTCGGACAGGCCCGCGCGGGGCGTGTCCGCTGGCCCTGCGCCCTGACCTTCGCGGTCTTCGGGGCCGGCGGGGCCTGGCTGGGCTCGAGCCTCGCCAAGCAGATCGACGGGCATCAGCTGCTGCTGTTCTTCGCCCTCGCCATGGCCGGCGTCGCCCTCGCCATGTTCCGGCGCCCGAGGTCCGAAGGGGACGTCACGGTGCGGCTGAACCCCGCCATGGCCCCGCGCGTGGCCGTGTCCGGCGCGGGCGTGGGCGCGGCGGCGGGCTTTTTCGGCATCGGCGGCGGCTTCCTGATCGTGCCGGGCCTGATGGGCGCGACCGGCATGACACTGGCGATGGCGCAGGCGTCGTCGCTGGTCAGCGTCGCCGCCTTCGGCGCCTCGACGGCGGTGAATTACAGCCTGTCCGGCCTCGTCTCCTGGCCTTTGGTGGCGGCGATGACCGTCGGCGGCGTGGCCGGAACGCTCGTCGGCCTGCCGATCTCGCACCGCCTCGGCGCCAACGCGGCGCTCGGCCGCCGTCTGTTCGCCGGCCTGATCCTGCTCACCGCTGTCTATGTCGCGGTCCGGGCGCTGGCGGGCGGCTGATCCTCCTCTTCCGGCCGGTGGACGATGGAGACCAGAACGATCGACAGGATCATCAGCAGGAACCAGCTCCCCAGCTTCTCCAGCCCCACCATTGTCCATCCCGCCTCCTGCGACGGATAGGTCCAGGCCCGGCCGAAAGTCGCCAGATTCTCGGCAAGCCAGATGAACAGGGCGACCAGGACATAGCCGACCAGCAGCGGCATCCGGCGCCGCCGACGGTCGGTGGTGAACCAGAACCAGCCGCGCCCGAACACCACCGCCGTGGCGATGAACAGCCCGATCCGCGCGTCCCACAGCCAGTGATGGGCGAAGAAGTTGACGTAGATCGCGGCCGCCAGCACCGCCGTCATCCAGAACGGCGGATAGCCGCGCACCCGGATGTGAAACACCCGCTGCACCCGCGCGATATAGCTGCCCACCGCCGCATACATGAAGCCCGAGAACAACGGCACGCCGCCGATCCTCAGCAGCGACTCCTCGGGATAGATCCACGAACCCTGCGCCGTCTTGAACAGCTCCATCACCGTCCCGGCGATGTGGAACAGCAGGATCACCACCGCCTCATCCCGGCTTTCCAGCTTCAGGGCCAGCATGCCGATCTGGATCAGGACGGCGCCGACGACCAGAAAGTCATAGCGCGACACCGGCGCCCCCTCGGGCCACCACAGGAAGGTGCCGACGATCAGCACCAGCAGCAGACCGCCGAACAGACAGGCCCACGCCTGCTTCAGTCCGAACCACAGGAACTCGTAGACCGCGCCCCGCCACCGCGACCGGTCCGCCCACGCCTGCGCGTGCGTGAGCGAGCGGCGACCGAGAGCTTCGAGCGGGAGGCGACGGGTCGGGATCATGCGCGGAGGCTAGACGCGGACGACGACGCCGGCGCGTGGAGATTTGGTGCAGAGGGGCGAGCGGCCGGTCAAACTCAAAGGGCGTCATTTAACGTTGTTAAGTTCCTTAACATTGTTAAAGTGAGCCCGGAAGCGGGAGCCGTCATGAGCCTTGATCGTCAGCATATTATCGAAACAAGCCTGACTCTCCTGGACCAGACAGGGCTGGAAGGCCTCACAATGCGCAGGTTGGCGGAAGCCCTCGGCGTACAGGCCCCCGCGCTTTACTGGCACTTCCCCAACAAGACCGCCCTGCTGGATGACATGGCCGAGGCGATGGTCTCCTCGATAGCCGCATCCATCGACGTTTCAGCCGCCTATCCGGAGGTGTTGCGGCGGATGGCGGTGGCGCTGCGCAAGGTGTTGCTGAGCCGCCGGGACGGCGCGCGCCTGTTCGCCGGCACCTTTGTAGCGCGTGAGAATATGCTGGAGGTCAGCGAGATCCTGATCAGCGCCATGCTCCGGGGCGGCTTCGACGCGCGCACCGCGACACGGGCGGTCTTTTCTCTGGGCTATTTCATCATGGGCTTCGTGATCGAGGAACAGGCCCTTGAAGAACAGATGCGCGCCAGCGGCGGCGTGCACCCCATTCTCGAAAAGCTGTGGGAACAGCCCGCGGGTGGATACGAGGACACCCGCGCGGTCCTGCCGGAACTCATCGAGACCGATCAGGACGCCCGCTTCGCCTTCGGGGTCGATCTCATTCTCCGAGGTCTGGCCGATCTGCATGACAGCCGGTCTGCTGCAAGCGAGCGTCGGTGAGCGCTTTCCGCGCCGCGCCGGCCGTTCGCACGGGGATCACCCCCGTCCGCGATAGGTCGGCACGCCCTGGTCGGGCAGCCAGAGGCCTTCCGGGGCCGGGCCGGTCTGCCAGAAGACGTCGATGGGTATGCCGCCGCGCGGATACCAGTAGCCCCCGATGCGCAGCCATTTCGGCTGCAGCAGGTCGGCCAGACGCTTGCCGATGGCCACGGTGCAGTCCTCGTGGAAGGCGCCGTGGTTGCGGAAGCTGGTCAGGTACAGCTTCAGGCTCTTGCTCTCGACCAGCCAGTCGCCCGGCGCATAGTCGATGACGATGTGGGCGAAGTCCGGCTGGCCGGTGACGGGGCACAGGCTGGTGAACTCCGGCGCCGTGAAGCGCGCGAGGTAGAGGGTGTCCGCATGCGGATTGGGCACCCGCTCCAGCACGGCGGTTTCCGGGCTGGTCGGCGCGGCGGTCATTTGGCCCAGCTGGTGCAGGCCCGAGGTGTCGGTGGTCATGGCGTCGCTCTAGCGATTTCCGGCGGCTTCGTCACGCCACCAGCGGCCTGACACCCCGGAACGGCGGTGATCTGTCGGGCCATGGAGACACGGCCCCAGGGTTTTCAAAGGCCGGCGGTCACCTCATCACCGCATCGCGCAAAGCCCGCCCGTGCGTCCATTTCTGACGCATCGGTACGCTAATCTCCGGCGAAGCGCCCGTGCGGTCGCTTCACACGAATTACACTCTTCACACCCTGTTTTTCGGGTTTGCCTTACCCGGGGACAGCCCGCTATCCGTAGCGAAAGACAACCCGGGGAAACGTCATGGCCATTCCGGCTTCGCTTCAAAAAGGTCTCAAGCTGCCGGTGATCGCGGCGCCCATGTTCCTGGTCTCCGGGCCGGATCTGGTGGTCGAGACGTGCAATGCGGGGGCCATCGGCACCTTCCCGTCGCTGAACCAGCGCACCACCGAGGGCTATCGGGAGTGGCTGCATGAGATCAAGGGCCGCCTGAACCCCGACGCCGCCGCCTTCGGCGTGAACCACATCGTCCACCCGACCAACCCGCGCCTGATGGCCGACATGATGGTTTCGGTCGAGGAGAAGGTGCCGCTGATCATCACCTCGCTGGGCGCGGTGCGTGACGTGGTCGATGCGGTGCACGGCTACGGCGGTCTGGTCTTCCACGACATCGCCAACGTCCGCCACGCCCGCAAGGCGGCGGAAGCGGGCGTCGACGGCCTGATCCTGGTCGCCAACGGCGCGGGCGGCCACGCGGGCATCGTCAACCCGTTCGCCCTGGTGGAAGAGGTCCGCGGCTTCTTCGACGGGACCATCATCCTGTCGGGCTGTCTGTCGACCGGCTCGGACGTCGCCGCCGCCCTGATGATGGGCGCCGACTTCGCCTACATGGGCACGCGCTTCATCAACACGACCGAAGCCATGGCCCCCGACGCCTACAAGGACATGATCATCGATTCGGGCTCGGCCGACATCGTCCACACCCCGGCGGTGTCGGGCATTCCGGCCAACTTCATGACCAAGTCCCTGATCGAGAACGGCATCGACCCCAAACACCTGCCCGAGCACAAGCTGGACATGGCCGACGAGGCCAAGGCCTGGAAGACGGTCTGGTCCGCCGGTCAGGGCGCGGGCGCGATCCACGACATCCTGCCCGCCGGTCAACTGGTCGGCCGCCTGCGCGACGAATTCGCTCAGGCGACGGAACAGTTCGCCAAGCGCACCGCCTTCATCTAGGGAACTTCCGGCGCGATTACGCGTCTGGAGGCTCCATGATCCGTACACTGACGCTGGCCTTCGTGGCCGCCACCGCCCTCGCCTCTCCCGCCCTCGCACAGGACGCGGGCGACTGGACCGTGTCGTTCGGCGCGGCCACCGACAACCGCTCCAAAGACGCCTCCAAGTCGCAGGGTGATCCCTATGCCTGGGGCGCGGTCGAGTGGGAGAGCGCGTCGGGCGCCTTCTACGTCGGGCCGGGCTTCGAGACGATCAAGAGCTCGACCGGATCGGATCTCGAGCTTGAGCTCGGCGGCGGCTGGCGGCCCGAGGTCATGGGCTTCGACCTCGACCTGAACGCCACATACAAATACCAGGTCGACGCCGATCAGGGCGCGGACAATGACGCGTGGGAGTTCACCGCCGACGTCAAACGCTCCATCGGTCCGGCCAGCGCCCGCCTGCGTCTGCAACACTCGCCGGACGGGACAGGCTCGACCGAGGCCTGGACCTGGGTGTCGGTGCGCGGCGGCTGGGATTTCACCGACAAGCTCACCGCGACCGCCGAGATCGGCCGCCGGGAGCAGGACAACAGCGTCGATTACACCGGCTGGAACGCGGGTTTCAGCTACGCCCTGACCCGCAATATGGAAGCCGAAGTCCGGTACTACGACACCGACGCCGACGCGAATAATCCGCAGTACGCGGACGCCGTCGTGGCCGGGATCAGCTTCGCCTTCTAGGAATCCGCGTCTCCGTCCCCTATATCAGGGGATGACTTCCCAAAGACCGACCACCCTCGAGCGCGCTTACCAACTGGCGCGCGAGGGCCGGTGCCGGACCGTCAGCGACATCAAGCAGGCGCTGTCGTCGGAAGGCTATGATCGCCTTCAGGACGCGTTGTACGGGCCCAAGCTGAGCGCCGATCTGCGAAAGCTGTGCCGCGAACACTATGTCGCCGCCAGCGGCGAACCGGCGGCGGAGTGACGCCACGCCTTGCTTTCGCCGCGACGAAAGCTAATATGGCTCCCGTCGATCTCTCTGCGAAACGCCCCCCTCTGCTTTCGCCCGAGGTCTAGCCGCTCCCATTCAGACCCGACAGGCTCCAGGCGCTCTTGCCTGTGGCCAATGCCAGAAGGAGGTCTCAAATGGCTACCGGCACCGTTAAGTGGTTCAACTCGACCAAGGGCTACGGCTTCATCCAGCCGGACGACGGCGGCAAGGACGTCTTCGTCCACATCTCGGCCGTGGAAGCGGCCGGCCTGCGCGGCCTGGATGAAAACCAGAAGGTTTCCTACGAACTCGAGCGCGACCGTCGCTCGGGCAAGGAATCGGCTGGTCAACTGAAGACCGAAGGCTGAGTTCCTGCGTCGGTCTCCGACGCATGACTTTCGAACGGCGGCGCAGATCCCGGATCTGCGCCGCCGTTTTCATGTCCGGCATATGGAATACGGGCAAGAAAACTTGCGCGATATTTCCGGGCAATAATGAATCCTTGCCAATGTATACAAAAGCGTCTACTTAAGACGGGTCGATCTCTCTGCGAAACGCTGCTGCCCTTTGCATCGCGCACCGAGGTCCAAAGCCAATCCCATTCAGACCCGACAGGCCGACCGGGATATCCTTCCCGCGGCCAATGCTTGCGGAGGTCCTGAAAATGGCTACCGGCACTGTCAAATGGTACAACCCCACCAAGGGCTACGGCTTCATCGCTCCCGATGACGGCGGCAAGGACGTCTTCGTCCACGCCTCGGCCGTCGAGGTCTCGGATCTGGGCATCCTCAGCGAAAGCCAGAAGATTTCCTACGAGATCGAGCGCGACGCGCGCTCGGGCAAGGAATCCGCCGGTCGGCTGAAAGCCGCCGAATAGGTTTCGAACGGGGGCCGGCCGCGATGCGGACCGGCCCTTCGCCTTTTCAGAGCAGCAAGGAGTGTCCCATGACCCCGCTCGCCGACATGATCCCCGCTATGAATGACGCCGACCTCAAGTCGCTTCGCGTCAACGCCGAACGCCTCAGCGCCACCGGCTCGCTCAACCAGGTCAACGCGGCGACCGAAATCCTGCCCCTGATCGACGCGGAGACGGCGCGCCGCGCCGCCCTGCCGTCCGCCATCGCGCCCAAGAAGACCCGTGCTCCGGCACGGAAAAAGGTCGTGGCCGCTTCCGGCCACCAGACCGCCCTGCCGTCCAGAGCCGCCTGAGCCTTTCTTCGGCCGCCGGCCTTGTGCGATGATCGTCCCGCCGGAGGCTTCCGGCGGGCGACCTTGCAAGGATGACAGTGATGCTGCTGACGGCTCTTCTGGCCCTGATCACGGCCCCGCAGGACGCCGGTCCGCTTGAACCGGGCCGCAGCGGCAAGCTGCAATGCTATGGCCCGAACGTCGCGGCGAAGACCTGCACCGCCATCGGCGCCTATCGCTTCGACGCGGACGGGACGATCTGGAACGACGCCCGCAACATGCTCAGCGCCTCGCCGCAGATCATTCTGTACGCCACGGGCAAGGTCTATGTGAAGGACGGCGCGGAATGCGCCCATCCCCTGAACCGGGCCGAGGAAATCACCCGCATCGACCTGAACGGCACGCCGCTGGAAGGCGCGCAGTTCGCCACCGTCCGTCAGCAGATCGCCGACAACATCAATCTGGTGCTGGGCGACGGCGAGTTCTGCAGCACCTACACGCCGAACCCCGACGGCACGCTGAAAGCCGCCGTCACCATCGGCGGCGTCGCCCGCGCCGAGTTCCAGAGCACCGTCGTGTGGATCGAGCCGGACGCCGGCTGGACCCTGGCCGCGCCGGCGGGCTGAGAGCTCACCCCAGCGCCTGATCCAGATCGCCGATCAGATCGTCCAGGTCCTCGACCCCGACCGACAGCCGGATCAGGTTGTCGGTGACACCGCCCGCCTCGCGCACCTCCTTGGGCACGCTGGCGTGGGTCATGATGGCCGGGTGGTTCACAAGGCTTTCGACACCACCCAGCGACTCCGCAAGCGTGAAGACCTTCACCCGCTCCAGCACCTGCTTCGTTCGCGACAGGTCGCCGTCGATGATCGCCGTGACCATGCCGCCATAGCGGCCGTTCATCTGCGTCGCCGCCAGACTGTGCTGCGGGTGGCTGATCAGGCCCGGATAGATGACCTTGGCGATTCCTTTGCGGGTCTCCAGCCAGCGGGCGACGGCCAGCGCGTTCTCGTTGTGCGCCTTCATCCGCAGGCCGAGCGTCTTCAGACCCCGGTTGGCGAGGAAGGCGTCGAACGGCCCCATCACCCCGCCGATCGAGTTCTGCAGGAACTTGATCTCCTTAGCTAGGTCGGGGTTCCCCGTGACCAGCGCCCCGCCGATGATGTCGGAGTGGCCATTCAGGTATTTGGTCGCCGAGTGCATGACCACGTCGGCCCCCAGCTTCAGCGGCTGCTGGCTGAACGGGGTGGCGAAGGTGTTGTCGACCACCAGCAGCAGGCCGTGGGCCCTGGCGATCTTCGACAGCCCGGCGATGTCGGCCAGCTTCATCAGCGGATTGGTGGGCGTCTCGGCCCAGATCATCTTCGTCTTCGGCGTAATGGCCGCCTCGACCGCGTTCAGGTCGCTGAAATCGATATAGCTGAAGTCCAGCCCCATCGACCGGCGGCGGACCCGCTCAAACAGTCGCCACGAACCGCCGTACAGATCGTCGCCCGTCACGATGTGCGACCCGGCGTCCAGCAACTCCAGCGCGGTGGACGTCGCCGCCATTCCGGAGGCGAAGCCGAAGCCGTGCGTGCCGCCCTCGAGGTCCGCCAGACAGGCCTCGAACGCCTCGCGCGTCGGGTTCTTGCCGCGGGCGTACTCATAGCCCTTGTTCACGCCCGGGCTCTCCTGGGCATAGGTCGAGGTCGCGTAGATGGGGGTCATCACCGCGCCCGTCGTCGGGTCGGGCCGCTGCCCGGCGTGGATGGCACGGGTCGAGAACCCCTGGCTGTTCTTCAGCGAACTCATGAAGCGTCCTGGTCAATGCGGCCGATGTTGCCGCCGTAGAAGGCCGCCGAGCGCTCGAAAATCTCGAGCCACTGCGGCGGGGTGAACAAATGGCCGGCGCCCGCCAGCACCTCTTCGCGGACACTGACGTTTCCCTCACGCAGGAAGTCAATCCAGGCCGCGGTGTTGCGGGGCAGGACATGGGTATCATTCTCCGCCCGCAGGATCAGCACCGGAATCCGCCGACGCGGCTTGCGGGGCTGATAGACGTCGACCCCGCCGGCGAGACCGATGGCCGCCGCCGCCCGGCTGTTCCCCAGCGCCCCGTCCACCGCGACGTAGGACCCCAGCGAATAGCCGAACATGGCGGTGCGACGCCGGTTGACGCCGCGAGCGATGAGCCAGTCGATCGCATCCGACCCCACATGACGCCAGGCATCCATCATGCGCTCCGGGCGAACCCCGTCATCGGCCCAGGCGTCGGTGAAAAGGGGCGTGAGCACCTGATAGCCGTCGCCCGCGAACCGCATGGCCAGCTCGTGCCAGGGACCGCGGTTGGTGATCCGCGCGCCCGAGCCATGCATCATCACGATCGCCGCGCGCCGTCCCTCGCCCGCCGGAGTGTAGTGGATCGCCCGGATCGACTTGCCGTGGCTCGGGAAGGTCAGGCCCTCATAGGTCGGCCCGGCGACCGGCGCCTCCTGCGCCAGCGCGGGGACCGCAAGGCTCGCCCCGAAACCCGCCAGAAGCGCTCTTCGCCGCATGTCAGTTTCCGGACCGCGCGGAGACGAATGCCCGGGTCCGCCCGAATACCGAGCACCAGGTCGGCAGATCGTACTGGTGGCCATCGAAGGCCAGTTCCTCGATCTCGACCGACGCGCCGGCTCCGCGCAAGTCCTCGGCGAGACGTCGCGTCGTCCGCACCGGCACAGCCTCATCGCGACGGGCGTGCAGAAGCAGGAAGGCCGCCTGCCGCCCTGCAAGGTCCTCCTCCAGTTCGCCGCCTCCGGCGACGAGAACGGCGGAGGTCACCGGGCTGTCCTCTCCGGTCGCCGCCAGCAAGGCCACCGCGGCGCCGCGGGAGTATCCCCAAAGCGTGACCCCGCCCCGCGCCATTCCCGGTTCGGCCTGAAGCGCCTCCACCGCATCCAGGGCGACCTGACGCCACGCCCGGGCCGTCACCGTCCGACGGGTCCGTTCCGGCTGGGCGGCGTCGAAGTAGGCAGGCAGAAGGACCCGGTAGCCGCGCGAGGCCAGCTGGATCGCGTGGGCGTCGAACAGAATGGAGTTCATCTCGAACCCCGTGCCGCCATGCAGCATCACGATGCCCAAGCCGTTGGCCTCGCCGCGCGGCGTGTACAGATAGCCCCGGACCGGACGCCCCCGGCTGTCGAAATGGATGAGCTCGCGCGTGGCCCTGACGGCCACATCATCCGCGCAGCCCGGCCGTCCCACCTGAACCGCCCCCTCTTGCGGCGAGGCCGCAAAGGTCGGGCTCGCGGAGCCCGCGACCGACACCAGAAGCGCGATCAGGGCGGCACGCATGACCTAGCGGTTCAGGCTGAGGTGGTTGATCAGATCGGTCCGGGTGATCAGGCCGACGAATTTTTCGCCGTCCAGCACGATGGCCACCCGGTCGCGGTCGAACAGCGGGATCAGGGCGTCCAGCGGCTCGGACACCTGCACTGTGTCCAGATCGCGGGTCATGGCCGAGGCCACCGGCTTGGCGAAGCGCTCCTTGCGGGTGATCTCGTCGGTGTTCATCACATGGACCAGATCGCTCTCGTCCAGAATGCCGACCAGACGGCCGTCCTGAATGATCGGCAGTTGCGAGACGTCGGCGCCCTTCATCCGCTTGAAGGCGGTGTCTAGGGTGTCGTCCGGACCGGCCACGACCACGTCGCCCTTCTCGTATTTGCGGGTGATCAGGTCCGACAGGTCGCCGTGCAGCTCGCGCTCGCCCAGACCCTGATCGGCCAGCCAGGCGTCGTTATAGACCTTGGACAGGTATTTGGCGCCGGTGTCGCAGACGAAGGTCACGGCGGTCTTCGGCTCGGTCTGCTCGCGGCACCAGCGCAGGGCGGCGGCGATCAGGGTGCCGGACGAGGAGCCCGCCAGAATGCCTTCCTTCAGCAGCAGCTCCCGCACGGTCGCCACCGCCTCGGCGTCCGGGATCGAATAGGCCTTGTCGATCAGGGTGATGTCGGCGGTGTCCGGCACGAAATTCTGGCCGATCCCCTCGACGGTGTAGCTGCCTTCCGGCGACGGCACGCCTTCGTTGACGATGCCCGCCAGCGTCGAGCCGACCGGGTCCGCCAGAATGATCTGCGCGTCCGAGCCGACGCTCTTCAGATAGCGCGCCGTGCCCGTGATGGTGCCGCCCGAGCCGATGCCCGCGACCAGCGCGTCAACCTTGCCGCCCAGCTGCTCCCAGATCTCAGGCCCCGTGGTGACGAAGTGAGCCTCGGAGTTGGCGTCATTGGCGAACTGGTTGACGTAGAAGCCGCCCGGAATCTGCTGCGCCAGACGTTCGGCCATGTCGGTGTAGTACTCCGGGTGGCCGTGCGGCACGTCCGACCGGGTCAGGCGCACATCCGCGCCCATGGCCCGCAGATGCTGGATTTTTTCCCTGGACATCTTGTCCGGGATGACCAGCAGCACCTTATATCCCTTGGCCTGACCGACCAGCGTCAGCGCCAGACCGGTGTTGCCGGCCGTCGCCTCGACGATGGTGCCGCCGGGCTTCAGGAAGCCTTCCCGCTCCGCCGCATCGATCATCGACAGCGCGATGCGATCCTTGATCGACCCGCCAGGGTTCTGGGCTTCCAGCTTCAGGAACAGGCGGCAGGGGCCGGTATCAATCTTCTTCACCTCCACAATCGGCGTCTTTCCGATCAGGTCCAGAGTCGAACCGACAGGACCGGACAGGACCGGATTGGGGGCGAGAGACATCAGGAACTCCGTAGGGGCTTGGGTGCGGAAGCTAGGCGCGGCGCCCCGCCGGAACAACCCGACTGGCGAGAGAAAGGATTTATGGCTATATTTCTGGCCAGAATTGGAGGTGGGCCGATGGCTAACTACGGCGTCGCGGAAGCCAGAAACAAGT
Organism: Brevundimonas sp. FG8; assembly: GCF_057808845.1. Classification (NCBI taxonomy): domain Bacteria; kingdom Pseudomonadati; phylum Pseudomonadota; class Alphaproteobacteria; order Caulobacterales; family Caulobacteraceae; genus Brevundimonas; species Brevundimonas sp. FG8. Next base: position 431,049 of record NZ_JBMDIU010000003.1, read on the forward strand.
TCACCCACCTGCTTGAGCGGGTTGAGGACGGTGAAACCGTCATCATCACCAAGCACGGCAAGCCGGTGGCTGAGTTGCGGCCCGCAACCGCCGCGAAGCCCCGGATGACGGAAGCGGAGCGACAAGCCTGGTACGACGAGTTCGTGAAGAGACGGAACGCCCGCCCGCCGCTCTCTGCCCCGGCGGCGGAACTTGTCAGAGCCATGCGTGACGGCGATCCGGAGTGATCTTTTACATCGACGCCAGCGCCATTGTCGCCATTGTTGGCAGGGAGGCGGGCAGTCCCGCCGTTGACGGCGTCGTTCGTCAGCCCGGCGTCACCACTATGGTCAGCGACTTCACCATAGCTGAATGCTCTTCAGCTCTGGCCAGAAATGGCCGGGTCGGGCGACGGACCGAAGCAGAGAACGAGCGTTTCCATCGTGAACTCGACGAATGGGCGTTGGTGTTCGGGGAAATGACCGAAATCGCCTCCGCCGACATCACCGACGCTACGACTTTCATTCGGCGGCCGGGCATCTCACTCCGCGCCCCTGACGCCATCCACATCGCCGCCGCCCAACGCGTCGGCGCAACAATTCTCACGCTCGACAGGGGCATGGCGCGCGCCGCCGACCTGTTGGGCGTACCCTGTATCAATCCCGCCGAGGACGACGCGCCCGGCGATCCGAAAGACTAGATGAAAAACACCCCCAAGAGGCCGCCCGCCGGCCTCCCCGACAAACAGACCCTTCTGGCCTTCCTGCGTGACGCGGGCTCGGCCGAGAAGACCGACATCGCCCGCCACTTCGGCCTGAAGGGTGGCGATCGCCGCGCCCTGCGCGAGATGATCCGCGAACTGGAGGCGGATGGAGAGCTCGGAAAACGCGGCAGGAAGGGCTTCAGCCCCTCCGGCGCCCTGCCCCCCGTCGGCGTCGCCGATGTGGTCGAGCGCGACGTGGACGGCGAGATGTATGTCCGTCTCGTCGAGGCTTCCGAGGATGCCCCGCGCGCCCTGCTGATGCCCGACAACTCGGGCCGGACCGGGCCCGCGCCCGGCATGGGCGACCGCCTTCTGGTCAAGTTCAGCAAGGGCGCTGACGGCTGGGAGGCCCGGCTCGTCAAGAAGCTGGACAGCGAGCGCACCCGCGTGCTCGGCGTCATCCGCAAGTCAAACCGCGAGGTCCGGGTGGAGCCCGTCGACCGCCGCTCGAAGGACGTGCTTCTGGTTCCCCACGCCCAGGCAGAGGGTCTGAAAGACGGCGACCTGGTGCTGGCCGCCATCGAGAAGGGCGCCCAGCGTTATGGCCCCAAGCGCGGCAAGATCCTGGAGATCATCGGCCGCGAGGACGACGCCCGCGCCGCCTCCCTGATCGCCATCCACAGTCACGGTGTGCCCACCGGCTTCTCGGAAGCCGTGGAGCAGGAGGCCGAGGATCAGGAACTGCCGTCGCTGAAGGGCCGCGAGGACCTGCGTGACATCCCCCTGATCACCATCGACCCGGCCGACGCGCGCGACCACGACGACGCGGTCTACGCCCAGAGGGACGAGGACCCGAAGAACGAGGGCGGCTGGATCGTCTGGGTCGCCATCGCCGACGTCGCCGCCTACGTGCGCCCCGGCACGGCGCTGGACCGCGAGGCGCGCGACAAGGGCAACTCGACCTACTTCCCCGACCGCGTCGAACCGATGCTGCCCGAGCGGCTGTCGAACGGCCTGTGCAGCCTGAAGGAAGGCGAGAACCGCGCCACGATGGCCGTGCGCATGGTCTTCGACAAGGACGGCCGGAAGATCGGCCACAAGTTCGTGCGCGGCCTGATGCGCAGCCACGCCAAGCTCTCCTACGAGCAGGCGCAGGCGGCCATCGACGGGGCCCCTGACGAGACGACCGGCCCGATCATGGAGGCCATCCTCTATCCGTTGTGGAACGCCTACCGCACCATGCTGAAGGGCCGCCTGAAGCGCAGCCCGCTGCAGATCGAAAGCGCCGAGCGCCGAATCCGCATGACCGAGGGCCAGATCACCTCGATCGAGCCCCGCGTCTCCCTTGAAGCCCACCGGCTGATCGAGGAGATGATGATTCAGGCCAACGTCTGCGCCGCCGAGACGCTGGAGAAGCACAAGACGCCCCTGCTGTACCGCGTCCACGACGCGCCCAGTCAGGAAAAGCTGTTCAACCTCGGCGACTTCCTGTCGACCATCGGCAAGCCGTGGACCAAGGGCGAACCGGCCACGACAAGGCGGTTCAACAAGCTGCTGGACGAGACCCGCGAGACCGAGCACGCCGAGGTCGTCAATGAGGTGGTCCTGCGCACCCAGATGCAGGCCATCTACAGCCCGGAGAACGTCGGCCACTTCGGCCTGAACCTCGACCGTTACGCCCACTTCACCTCGCCGATCCGCCGCTACTCAGACCTGATCGTCCACCGCGGCCTGATCCGCGCACTGGGGCTGGGCAAGGACGGACTGACGGATCGCGAGATCGCGGAACTGCCGTCCATCGCCGAGCACGTCGTCATGACCGAGCGCCGCTCCATGGCCGCGGAGCGCGACGCCATGGACCGCTACATCGCCGCCTTCCTCGAGGACCGTGTCGGCGCGACCTTCACCGGCCGGATCACCGGCGTGACCCGCTTCGGCCTGTTCATCCGGCTGGATGAGACGGGCGCGGACGGCCTCGTGCCCGTCTCGACGCTGGGCAGTGAGTACTTCACCCACGACGACCGCAGCCATGCGCTGGTCGGCGAACGCTCGGGCTTGCGCTGGACGCTGGGCCGGACGGTCGAGGTGAAGCTGAAAGAGGCCACTCCGGTCACCGGCGGCCTGCTGTTCGAAATGCTCAGCGAACCCGCCCCACGCGACCCCAACGCGCCCTCGGCCCGCCTGGGCATGCGGGCGCGCGGCGCCAAGGACGGCGGCTATCCGAAGCGCGGCGGCGGCAAGGTCCGCGACGGCAAGAAGCCCCTCGGCGGCCTCAAGGGCGTCCGCAAGGGCAAGCGGCGGTGAAGCGCCGTTTGCCAAGGGTGATGTAGGTCATGCAATAAAGAAAACAGCCCTGTTCACCAGCCCCCCGTTTCCTTGGTGTCGGGACTTGCACCCAACCTACCCCTTCAGTTCTTCAACCAGAGAACCACGCACCGGTGACAGACGGCGATCAACAACTATAGAGTTGTGGGATGGCCGACGAACGCTACTACACCTGGGACGACCCCGAAACCGGCATTGCACGTGACGCTATGGAGCGTCTGTCGCTCGAAGAGCAGGTCGAATACATAACGGCGTGGTTCGGCAGGTACTTTGAAGACCCAGCCCAAGAGACGCCCTACAACGGGCGCGAGGGCGGCTATCTCTACATTCACGGCGGCCCCTACGACGCCGAGGAGGAGATTCGGGGTGAGTTTGAGGGCGTAGTGTCCGAGGAGGCAATCGAGTCTGCCATCGAGGACGTGACATCCGACGGCACCTACGATTGGGCACCGACGAGCAATCATCCCAACCGGATCGACGAGGGCCGGGACGAATACGAGGACTATGAGTCACCCGTCACGGCCGAAGACCTGCTACGTCGCGTTCAGGAGGGGGCGCAGCCAACGTTCGGAACCGTTGGCGAACGTGTCCAACGCGAGGTACTCCTTGAGCGTCTGAATGACCTCGAACGACAACTTGCCGAACTGATTCCCCAGCCGGGGGAGATCGGCCACAATCGACCACCCGGTTCGATCACGGACGAACAGGTCGCCGAGATAACCGGGGCAATCGCAGAGCTCCGCGCGGAAATGGCCAAGCCGGAGCCGAATGTGGAGGCCGTCGCCCGCTCTGGCGGTGTGTTGGAGCGATTTGGAAAATGGCTGGCGGCCAAAGCTGAGATCGCCGTTGATGCCTTCGCCAAGGGATTGGGCGACGCGATGGGCAAGGCAGCGGGCGTCGCCGTGGTCGGGAGCTTGGTGGTTGGTGCGGCAGCCGCAACCGGGCTGGGCGATGATTTATTAGGATCCGTCCACGCCACCACTGAAGCCGTGCTTCATTGGCTTACGATGGTCCTTTGAGTGGGTGGGGATGGATTGGTCTGCGATAACTAATGGGCTGCTCGCCACCATAACGGTCTTGGGGACCGTCATTACAGCTCTCGCTACTGTGATGCTCTGGCGCGTCACGAAGGTGCTCGCCGTCGAAACGAAACGCATGGCCGAAGCCAGTGCCCAACCGCAGGTCGTGGCCAACATTGAGCCGAACCAATGGGCCGCCATGTATGCGGACATTGTCTTAGCCAACACCGGGAACGCCACGGCCTTCGACGTCCACTTCAAGTTTGATCCTGAGATTCCAAAAAAGCCGGAAATGCCTGATCGGCCACCGCCTCTACGGACAGTCAGCTTGCTTCGCCCAGGGCAGAGACTCGTCAGCTACCTGTCAAGTTTCGAGCCGATTATCGACACGAGCTACACCGTGACGGTCAGTTGGAAGCGGCAGCCAGCGGACCAGACACGCGAGGCTATTACCTACTCGCTGAACCTCAAGGAAATGGATGGGCGAGGCAGTCTGGGCGCAGCTGACCCGATGACCCAGATCGCCACCGAGGTGAAAAACATGCGCGATGACCTAAAGCGGGTCGTTGACGGAAGCCGGCGCATTCGGGCCGACGTATTCACGACAATGGACCGCTTGCATGATCGGCGGGACTTCATGCGACGGCGGCGTAGGGCGTTGCGGGAGAAGGCGGCCACGGAAACTGGAGCAGAGCCCGCCAAAGAATAGCAAGATGCAGCGCTGATCGGCGCTTAAGTCAACAAGCCGACGTAACCACACAGTTTTAGCATCCCAAGATTCCGGAAAAGCCGCACGCAGGAAACTTTCGTACCCCCCCCATACGACCGATTTTGACGCATCGAGGCGCCAGAATGTCCCGAGATCAGACGAGAGCCGCACACGTGACCAATCTCATCCATCTGGCGGACGCCGCACAAAGCGGTAGGGACGTCCATTCCGACACGGTCTGGGACTACGCCCGGCGCGACTATCTGGACGGTGAGTCCGCCGCCCAGGTCTGCGCGCGGTACGGCATCGCCCGCTCGACCTTCTGGGACCATGCGGCGGCAGGCGGCTGGCGTCGCCGCGACCAGCCCCCGCCTGACCTGCCACCCATTGAGGTCGACGACACCTCGGGTCGTCCGCTCGAACTCTGGGACCTCGTCGAGATCGTCAACGAGCGCCTCAACAAGGCCGTCCTCAACGGCCGCGCCTCGGAAGTCTCCAGCTGGCTCCGCGTGCTGGAACAGCTGGACAAGCCCACGCGTGAACTGATCGCATTCTGCCGCGCGGAACGGGCCGATCAGGAGCGCCGCCGGACAGCCGCTCCGGACTCTCCGGACACCTCCCTTGGCTGAAATGTCCGCCCGGCGGGCCGGTCCGGACATTTCGGACTCTTCGGACAGGGCCGCCGGGACTCCGGACGCGTCTCCGCGATCATGCTACTCAACGCAGGTGAGCCCTTCTTCCCCCGCCCCCTTCGACGCCGCCCAGGACCTGAAGGACGCGCCGCGCACCGGCGGTCGCCAGCGCCCGAAGGACGCCGCCACCCTGATCCTGACCCGCAACGGCGCGAAGGGACCGGAGGTGCTGATGGGTCGTCGGGCGCCGGGGCATGTTTTCATGGCCTCGAAATGGGTCTTCCCGGGCGGCAAGGTCGAGCGATCCGACGCCTTCGCGGCCTTCGCCACCGACCTGTCGCCCGCCGACGCCGGACGGCTGGCGCGTGAGGCGACCCGGAGCCGGGGCCGCGCGATGGCTCTGGCCGCTGTGCGCGAGACCTTCGAGGAGACCGGCCTGCTGCTGGCAGAACCCGCGCCGGTCGCCTCGGTCGCCGGAGGTTGGCGCGAGTTCCGGGCTGTCGGGGCCCTGCCCGATCTGGCCGCGCTGTCGTATGTCGCCCGCGCTATCACCCCGCCGGGGCGCCCGCGTCGGTTCGACGCCCGCTTCTTCATGGCCGACGCCTCGGCCCTGCTGCACCCTGAACCCACGTCGGGGTCCGGCGAACTGGACGAGATCGCCTGGCTGCCGCTGGATGAAGCCCGCGCGCAGGACCTGCCCGCCATCACCCGCTTCGTGCTGGGCGAAATCGCCGAGCGGCTCCACGCCCCCGATCGCCCCCTGCCCTTCGTGCGCATGGTGCGCGGCAAGCATGTGGTCGAGCATCAGGACTGACGCGATCCGGGCGGGATGCGCCGTGACTTGCCAGCCGCCGCGGACCGGGGTTCTCTCGCAGCCGGAGGATCTGTCCATGCGCCGTTTCGCCCTGATCGCCGCCGCCGTCACGGCCTGCCTGACCGCCCTGCCCGCGACCGCGCAGGACGCTCCGACCGGGATGACCCTGATCTGGAAGTCCTGGGGCAACCGGCTGACCGAATGGAACATCCCGCGCGGCGGCGAAGGCCGCTACATCAACCGCGAGGGCGAAACTGTCGTCTTTCCGGTCACCACCGACCAGTTCGACCGCTTCCGCGCCCTGTTCGCACCCTACGAAGGCGTTCCCTTCCGCTGTGAGCGGGTCATCACCGACGGGGCCTACGGCAGCGTCATCTGGTCCCGCCCCGGTAAGGCCGACCAGTCCCTGAACTTCGACTCCGGCTGCACCAGCGGCGACGCCACGGATGTCTTCCAAAGGCTGGAGCAGGCCGAGGCCCTGCTGAGCAGTCTGCGTGACGCCCGTTGATGGCCGAGACGTCGATCACACTGCGCCTGACCATCGCCGAGCCGGTTCCCGGCGTCCGCTACAGCCTGCAGCAGGACGACATGCCGTTCGAGCCGGTGACGGCGACCGGCGAGGCCCTGTCGTTCGATGTCCCCGTGCGCCTGTCGGAGGACGGACGCTTCCTCGGTCCCTTCGTCCGGCGGGAGGGCAAGGAGCGACGCTTCATCTACATCCGCATCGGGACCCCGGCGGGCGACCACGCCTCTGAATGGAGCCGCCGGGCCAAGATCGACATCCACGACATCCCGCCCGCCCTGCTGGACAAGGCCCGCGCGGGCGTCGTGCTGGAAGTGGTCCTGCCGGGCCGGGGCAAGGACGGCACGCCCGCCTGCGCGACCGTGCGGCCCGTGAAGGGCTGGACCGCGCTTTAGTCCGTAACAGGTCGGGTCAGATCGAACTCGACGCGGAAGAAGCGGCCGCCCGGGCGGCTGAGCTCATAGGCGAACATCCGGTCAGGGTGCACCTCGACGGCCCAGACATTGGTGGTCGAGACCTGGGCGCCGCCGGCGATGAACTGGTCGATGGACTCCTGATCGACCGGGAACTGCTGCCGCGAGGCTGTACCGGCCTCCGCCGTGTCGCCGCCGTACATGTGGTAGCCATGGATCTCGCCCTGCGGGTCGCGGTGATCGTGCTTCAGGCGCAGACCGTCAGCCGTGCGGGTGATGACCCAGCGGCGCGAGCGGTCCTCGCCGACGGCGAAGGGAATCCCGATCTCGTCCGCCGCGCAGTCGCGCACATGCATGACCAGCCGCTTGTCGCGGAAATCGGCGTCGGCGGCGTCGGTCGAGACCACCCGCCCCTCGAATCTCTGTCCGCACAGGGTGTTCAGGCGGTTCAGAAAAGCGTCCTGCGGATTCGCGGCCTCCTGGGCGAGAGCGGGCGTGGTGAGGGCGGCGGCGGCCGCGAAAGCCGTGAAGAGCAGGGTTTTCATGCTGACACGGTGGCCTCTGGAAGCGTTCCGCTCAATGCGGCGTCACGCCCGTTGACTTCCGGCCGCGCCTGAGTATGTTCCGCGCCTCTCATTTCCGCGGCTTTCGCCGTCCGCATAGGTATTCACTCCGATGGCCAAGCCCGCCTCCATCAAGATCCGCCTGAACTCGACCGCCGACACCGGCTTCTTCTACGTCACCAAGAAGAACGCCCGCACCATGACCGAGAAGATGGTCGTGAAGAAGTACGACCCGGTCGTGAAGAAGCACGTCGAATTCAAGGAAGGCAAAATCAAGTAAGCACTTGATCGCCTGATGATTTCGAAACGCCCGGTCAGCGATGACCGGGCGTTTTTCGTTGCCCCTCGCTCTCATGGGCCGGGCATGGGAGACTGCAGCCATGACCGACCAGCCTGATGACGCCCCCGCCCCCGCCCCCGAGAACGAAACGCCGGTCCAGCGGGCGCTGCGCCTGAAGCAAGCCAGGATCGCCGCCAAGCCGCAACCGCCGCGTGGCGGCAAGTTCCAGCGCGAGCAGGCCGCCCGCATCGCCGCGGGCAAGTCCAAGCCGTGGATGAGCCGCTAGGCGTCCTTCGGCTCCCGCGTCCGGGTCGGCGGCACGTCGCGCCATGAGCGGCGCTTCTCCTGCAACGCCATGAACTCCGACAGGGGCGCGTCCGGAGCCTTGGTCCAGCCGCCGACGCGCTCGACGTCGTGCTTCAACGAGCTTTCGACCACATCCAGCGCCGCCTCATCCAGCGTCTCGACCACCCCCAGCGCCTGCGAGGCCTTGCGGCGGCTGTTTCGGTTCTCCGCCGCCTTGCGGGCCGGGATGGCCTTGCGGGAGCCCTTGTCACTCTCGCCGTAAGTGTTGCGCCGGTCGTGGGCGTAGCTGAGCGCCTTCTTCTCCTGCGGCGATTTCGGCGGCTTGCTGGTCATGGGCGAAGGCTAGACCACGTCCTGTCCCTGTCAAAGCTGGAGAGAACCAGTTCGCCGTTCTCGTCCGACTGGAAGCCAGCCTTGCCGTCCGCGAGGATGCAGCCGCGCCAGCCCGCGCCCCGTAGGTCGCCGATGCCGCGATCCGCTATCTGGCGCCACTCCGCCTTCGAGAGCAGGCCACGGGCGCCGGGCTGAACCGCGTCGCGGCGGTAGACCACCGTCTGGCCACGCGACTGAATGGAAACGATCTCGTTATAGAAGCTCATCGGGACCAGCGCGTCGGCGGCGAGCGCAGCCTCCAGACGCTGGAACCATACGCGAGCGGCGCCGGGCTTCAGCTCCCCGCCGCAATACGGGAAGTCGTTGGCCTGAACCGGGGTGGCCGGCGCGGCTTCGGGACGAGCGGGCCGGTCAGGCTCGCAGGCGGCGAGCGTCAGGGCGGACAGAAGTACGACGCCGACCGCCCTCATCTCACGCCGCCCTTGCGATCACCTGATTGCGGCCGCGGCTCTTGGCTTCGTAGACGCCTTCGTCGGCGCGTTTGAGCAGGGCGTCAGGGGTGTCGTCGGGGCCCGTGGAGCAGGCGACGCCGACCGAGACGGTGATGGTCAGGCTTTCGGTTCCGCCCATGATCGGGAACGGCAGGGAGGCCACGTCGCGGCGGATGCGATCGGCGACGCGGGTGGCGTCCTCCAGCGAGGCGCCGGGCATGACGACCACGAACTCCTCGCCGCCCAGACGGCACGGCAGGTCGATGGCGCGGACGTTGGTGGCCAGACGGACGGCGAACTCGCGCAGGACCTCGTCGCCCGCGTCGTGGCCGAAGCCGTCGTTGACCGCCTTGAAGTGGTCGATGTCCAGCACGAGGGCGGCGACCGGGTCGCCTCCCTGCCCGGCCCGGCCCATCAGGGCCTGAAGCTGGCCCGCCATGTAGCGGCGGTTGTGCAGGCCCGTCAGCGCGTCGGTGACGGCCATTTCGAGGCTGTAGTCCAGCTTCTGCTTGAGGAAGTCGGCGTAGCGCTTGCGCTTGATCTGGCTGCGGGCGCGGGCGTTCAGTTCTTCCGGATCGACCGGCCTGGGCAGGATGTCGTTGACGCCCAGCTCCAGCGCCTTGATCAGGCGCGGGCGGTCGGCCGGATCGACCACCGCCAGAATGGGCACGCGGCGCGAGGCCTCGGTCGAGCGCGCCTGCGCCACGAAGCGCAGGCCGTCGAAGGCCGAGGCCGAGACATTGACGATCATCAGGTCCACCGGCCCGCGCGCGGCGATCAGGGCGGCGGCGGGATCGGGTTCATGCGTCGGGCGGTGATCGTCCGACAACTGGTCCACGATCTTGCCCGCCTGAAGCGCGCTGTCGTCGACGACCAGAACCCGGCCGCCGGAGCCGCGCAGGCGGCCCGCGCCGTCGGTGTCGACGCCGAAACGACGACCGCTTTCCTCGCGCTCGCGCAGCTCGTCCATGACGGCCTTGAGACGCACCAGCGACTTGACGCGGGCGAACAGGATGACGTCGTCGATGGGTTTGGTGATGAAGTCGTCGGCGCCGGCTTCGAGGCCCCTGATCTTGTCCTCGCGCCCGTCCAGGGCGGTGACCAGAATGACCGGTATATGGCGCGTGACCGGGTCGGCCTTCAGCCGGCGACAGGTCTCGAACCCGTCCATGCCGGGCATCATGACGTCCAGCAGGATGATGTCGGGCCGTTCGGCGGCGGCGACGTCCAGCGCCGTCTGGCCGTCCATGGCCGTCAGCACCTCATAGTATTCGAGGGTCAGCTTGGCTTCGAGCAGGCGGACGTTCGGTTCAACGTCGTCCACGACAAGGATGCGCGCCGTCATCCCGCCCTACCCCAGATGCTTCCGGACGACCTCGAGGAAATGCATCACCGAGATCGGCTTGGAGATATAGGCCTCGCAGCCGCCCTGACGGATCCGCTCCTCGTCGCCCTTCATGGCGAAGGCCGTCACGGCCACCACCGGGATATGGTTCAGCTCTTCATCGTCCTTGAGCCATTTGGTGACCTCCAGCCCCGAGATCTCGGGCAGCTGGATATCCATCAGGATCAGGTCGGGGCGATGCTGACGCGCCAGGGCGAGCGCCTGCAAGCCCTCGCGGGTCTGCAGGGTCTCGTACCCCTGGGAATCGAGCAGATCATGAAAAAGCTTCATGTTCAGCTCGTTATCCTCGACGATGAGGACCTTCTTCGACATCACCACCCGGCCTGTTCGCCCCTCTCAAGCGCGACTGCGCGGGGGCTTTGCCTTCTTCCCTGACAGTCTCAACACGGTTCTCTTAAGTTGACGTGAAGCGGGGGTTTTCCAGCGGTTAACGACAGCGCTGAAGCCAAACCTCCAGGACCTGTCTTTCGCCGGTCGCGGCTTGCCGGAGGGTGACGAAAGCAAGGGGGAACGAGCATCGCCTCGAAGGGGCTCTCGGGATCGGGCGCGGACAGAACCCCTCCGTCACGCCGCGACTTCGCGGCGCGCCACCTCCCCCTTGGCGACGCCAACGGGGAGGAGAAGCGGGATTTTCGGGTTCAGAAGCCCGATTCATCGTCGTCGCCTGCGCTTGCGGAGGCGCGGACGGGGTGGGTTTGGGCCGAGCGCGGGCTCCGGCGGGGGCGCGTCGAAAACCGGGTGTGAAGAGTGTAATGGGTGTGACGGCGGGGACGCCCGCCCGGCCGGGGTTTCCCGCGCCGGATCAAGGCGTTGGTTGACTTCATCGGCGGTGACCGGCAGCCGCGCGCGCATCTGGCGGTCGCGCAGGGCGAGATTGAGGATGCGGCCCCAGCGCAGGGCGAGCTCGACCTTTCCCCGTTGGACGGCGTCGGTCACGCGGGCGGCGGCGAGGCGATAGACCTCCTCCATGTCCGGAAGCGGCGGCGGTTCGTCTTCGAGGGCCAGGTCGCATGTCATGGCGAACAGGATCGCATGCCGGTGCGTCAATATTGGTCGTAAGGGGAGCGGTCCCTCGCCCCCGAGACGGAAGAGCGATAGCTTGCCGACGACGGCTCAGGCACAATCTGACCCCCATGAAATCCATCTGCCGCGATTGCCTGGAGACCGATACGCGCAAGCTGGATCGCTGCGGCGCGTGCGGGTCGCGGCGGGTGGTCAGCCATGACGAGCTGGCCAGCCTGACCCTCGCCCATCTGGACTGCGACGCCTTCTACGCCTCGGTGGAGAAGCGCGACCGACCGGAGCTGCGCGACGTTCCGGTGATTGTCGGCGGGGGCAAGCGCGGCGTGGTGTCGACCTGCTGCTACATCGCGCGGATGTACGGGGTGCATTCGGCCATGCCGATGTTCAAGGCGCTGAAGGCCTGTCCCGAGGCGGTCGTGCTGAAGCCCGACTTCCGCAAATATGTGACCGAGAGCGAGCGCATCTTCGGCGCGGTGCGGGCGCTGACGCCGCTGGTGCAGACCCTGTCGCTGGACGAGGCGTGGATCGATCTGTCGGGGACCGAGCGGCTGAACGGCGGTCCCGCGGCCTTCCAGCTGATCCGGTTGCAGAAATGGATCGAGGAGGAGGTCGGGCTGACGGTGTCCATCGGCCTGGCCCCCAACCGCTTCCTGGCCAAGATCGCGTCGGAACTGGACAAGCCGCGCGGGTTTTCGGTGATCGGGGCGGAGAGCACGGCTCTGCTGGCGCCGAAGTCGGTGCGCATCCTGCCCGGCGTCGGGCCGGTGTTCGGCAAGACGCTGCAAAGCGACGGCTACGCCACCGTGGGGGATCTGGCGAAGGCCGACCTGCGCGATCTGGTGAAGCGATACGGCGAGACAGGGCTGCGCCTGCACGATCTGGCGCATGGCCGCGACGCCCGGGCGGTGAAGCCCGAGCATGACCGCAAGGGGATGAGCGCCGAGACGACGTTCAACGAGGACCTGATCTCGGTGGCGGACCTCGAAAACGAGCTGTGGCCCCTGTGCGAGAAACTGGCGTCCAAGGCGCGGGCCGACGGGGTGGCCAGCCGGGTCGTGGTGTTGAAGCTGCGCAAGACCGACTTCAGGATCATCACCCGCCGGATCAGCCTGCCCGAGCCGGTCCAGACGGCGCGCGCCCTGTTCGCCGCCGGGCGCGAACTGCTGGCGCCCGAACTGGGCGTGCCCTACCGGCTGATCGGCATCGGCATGGGCGAGGTGGTGGATGCGGTGGAGGCCCCGGCGGCGCTGTTCGAGAGCAGCGAGGCGCGGACGCTGAAGACCGAGAAGGCGATTGACGCGCTGAGGCAGAAGTTCGGCAAGGCGGCCGTGGTGGCGGGAAGGGCGTTGAAGTGAGGGAGGAATGAAGAGTGCTAGTGAGCAAAGGAGTGAGCTGCTGTGGCGAGCGGAAAGCGCGATCCGCTCACTTCCTGCTCACTAGCACTCTTCACCCCACCCCCGGCCCCGCGCTAAACCGCCCCAAATCCCATTCGGAGAATCCCATGACCGTCGCCGCCCGTCTCGCCGAACTCGGCATCGAATTGCCCGAACCGGCCAAGGCCGTGGCCAACTATGTGCCCTACGTCCAGACCGGCAATCTGCTGCACATCTCCGGCCAGCTGTCGAACGACGCCTCGGGCGGGCTGAAGGGCACGGTCGGCGCGGACGTGTCGCAGGAAGACGCCGTGAAGGGCGCCCGCATGTGCGGCGTGAACCTGCTGGCCCAGATCTCGGCCGCGCTGGACGGCGATCTGGAGCGCGTGGTGCGCGTGGTGAAGCTGGGCGGCTTCGTGCAGGCCGCCGGTGATTTCGAAGCCATCCCGGCCGTCATCAACGGCTGCTCGGACCTCATGGTCGAGGTGTTCGGCGACAAGGGCCGTCACGCCCGCTCGGCCGTCGGCGTGTACAAGCTTCCGCTGGGGTTCGCGGTCGAGGTCGATGCGATCGTCGAGGTGAAGTGAGCCAAGCGTTGAACATCCTTCTCCCCTCGGGGGAGAAGGTGTCTCGCGGAGCGAGACGGATGAGGGGGCTGCCGGCCTCGCGCTCATCGTCTCGCATCCCGCGGGCTGAAGCATACCCCTCATCCGAGCGGCTTCGCCGCCCACCTTCTCCCCCAAGGGGAGAAGGGTTCCGGTGAGCTTCCAGATCCGCGTCCACAATACCGTCGCCGACATCGGCCGTGACGCGTGGGACGCCTGCGCCGGGCCGACCGGCGATCCGTTCGTCAGCTATGATTTTCTGGACGCCTGCGAGGCGTCGGGCAGCGCTGTGCCGCAACAGGGCTGGGCCGGACGCCATCTGGCGCTGGAGGACGAGGACGGCCGGGTGATCGGCGTCATGCCCCTCTGGCTCAAGGCCCACAGCCAGGGCGAATACGTCTTCGACCACAGCTGGGCCGACGCCTATGAGCGGGCGGGTGGACGGTACTATCCCAAGCTGCTGGACGCCGTGCCGTTCACGCCCGCGACCGGGCCACGCTTCCTGAGCCATCCGGACGCCGACGCGGCGACGGTGCGCGAGACCCTGATCCAGGGGGCGTTGGCCCTGACGGAGCGGCTGGGCGCGTCCTCCCTGCATGTGAACTTCCCCACCCGCGAGGAGTGGGAGGCGATGGGCGAGGCCGGGCTGCTGAGGCGGCAGGACATCCAGTATATCTGGCGCAACGGCGGTTATCAGACCTTCGACGACTTCGTGTCGGCCCTGTCGTCAAGCCGCCGCAAGACGGTGCGGCGCGAGCGGCGCGAGGCCAACGCCGGACTGGATATCCGCGTCCTGACCGGGGCGGGGATCACGGAGGCGCACTGGGACGCCTTCTTCGCCTTCTATCAGGACACCGGCGCGCGGAAGTGGGGGCGGCCCTATCTGACGCGGGACTTCTTCAGCCGCATCGGCGCGACCATGGCCGACCGGATCGCGCTGGTGATGGCGTTCCGGGACGGGGCGCCGCTGGCGGGGGCGCTGAACTTCATCGGGCGGGACGCCCTGTACGGACGACAGTGGGGGGCGCTGGACGAGGTCCCCTTCCTGCATTTCGAGCTTTGCTACTACCGGGCCATCGACTTCGCCATCGAACGCGGCCTGTCGCGGGTCGAGGCGGGGGCGCAGGGCGACCACAAGATCGCGCGCGGCTACCTGCCCTCCCCCGTCTATTCGGCGCACTACATCGCCGACCCGGCCCTGCGCGGGCCGGTGGCGGACTATCTGGAGCGGGAGAGCCCGGCCGTGGAGGCCGAGATGCGGGCGATGGCTGAGGAGCTGACGCCGTTCCGCAAGGCCGGGGATTAGCGCGCGGACTCGCCGCCGATGAACCAGCCGGCGATCCAGCTGACGATGCCGGTGACGATGGCCGCGCCGATGCCGGCGCCGAGGCCCGCGACCGTGAAGCCGCCCAGCAGCCAGGCGACCAGACCGATGACCGCGGCGTTCACCACCAGCAGGAACAGGCCGAAGGTCACCACCGTCAGCGGGAAGGTGAGCACCGTCAGGATCGGCCGCACCACGACGTTGGCGAGGCCCAGCAGGATGGCGGCCAGGGCAAGCGAGCCGTTGTCGCTGAACGACACGCCGGGCACCAGCCGGGCGGCCAGCCACAGGGCCAGACAGGTGACGAGGAACTGGACGATCAGGCGGATCATGGCGAACTCCGTGGGGGAACCTTGACCATAACACGCGAACCGCGATGGGGCTCCCCTCCCCGCGCGCGGATTGCTAGCGTGTGGGTCTCAAGGAGCCCGATATGACCCTTCACGCCGCCTATGACCCCGACAATGTTTTCGCGAAGATCCTGCGCGGCGAAATCCCGTCGGTGAAGGTGTGGGAGGACGAGGACGTGCTGGTCTTCATGGATGTCTTCCCGCAGTCGGAAGGCCATGCGCTGATCATCTCGAAGACCTCGACGGCCCGGAACCTGCTGGAGATCGAGCCGGAGGCGCTGGCCAAGGTGATCGCGGCGACGCAACGGACGGCGAAGGCCATTGAAAGGGCGCTGAAGCCCGAAGGCTTCCAGATCGTCCAGTACAACGGCGAGGCGGGCGGGCAGACCGTCTTCCACCTGCATTTCCACGTCATCCCCCGCTGGGCCGACCGGCCGATGAAGGGGCATGGTCATGCGCCGATGGCGGATGCCGGGGTGCTGCGCGGGCTGGCCGACCGGATCGCGGCGGCGCTCTAGAGCGGCCAACGAACGCAAAGAGAAACTGGCCTACAGCGGTCCTCTGAAAATGAACCACGCCCCGGCGATGATCAGGGTGAAGCCGACCGCGTGGTTCATCGTCAGCTTCTCGCCGAGGAAGGTGACGGAGAAGACGGCGAACACGATCAGGGTGATGACCTCCTGCATCGTCTTCAGCTCGGCGGCCGAATAGACCTGATGGCCGATGCGGTTGGCGGGCACGGCCAGGCAGTATTCGAAGAAGGCGATGCCCCAGCTGACGATCACCACGATCCACAGCGGCTTGGAGCCGAATTTCAGGTGCCCGTACCAGGCCAGCGTCATGAAGACGTTGGAGGCGACCAGCAGAAGCACCGGCGCGATATGGGGAATGGAGATCGGCACGTCGGCTCCCGCTTGCGTAACGCCTCTTGCGCCAGCATAAGGACCGCCCGTCAAGCGGGGCGCCGGATTAGCACAGCGGTAGTGCAGCGGTTTTGTAAACCGAAGGTCGGGGGTTCGATCCCCTCATCCGGCACCATCTTCTCCTCCCGTCAGAAGACCAGCTTCGTCCGGGCCTCATGCAGGCGGGCGAAATGGGCGGCGGCGTGCGGGCCGAACAGCAGGGGCTCGGCCGAGTGGGCGTCCTCGATCACCGCCAGAACAGCGTCCAGCGCCTCTTCACGGGACGGGGCGGCGGCGCTGTAGGCCAGCCGGTCTAGCAAGGTCATCAGGGCCTGACGCCGTTCCAGCGCCTGCGCCTTCAGCACCCTGTCCCCGGCGGCGGCGCGACGGGGCGGCAGGGGCTCGTGGAAGACCGGGATGTCGAGGAAGCCGTCCTCGACCGGCGGCCCCATCTCGGGCGCGGGCGGACGGGGGCGGACGACCTTTTTTGGATCCGCGAAGGGCGTCTGGACCGGGGCCTCGGGCACGACGGCGGCGACCGCCTCGTTCAGCCTGCCGCAGCGACGGCAGCGCTCGGCGCCGTCGGCGTCCGAACGGACATAGTCGTGCCTGCAGAGCAGCGGCTTGAGCGGCGACAGCATGATCCAACCCCCGGATGACCGGAGATCAACCCGCGCCGCCGCCTTGTCAATCGGCCCGTCAGCCGCCGCCCAGGGCCACCGCGACCCGATAGGTCACAAAGGACGCAAGATAGGCCAGACCGAACATGTAGACGATCATGATCCAGGTCCAGCGCAGCGAGTTGGTCTCGCGACGGACCACGCCCAGCGTCGGCAGGCACTGGGGCGCGAAGATATACCAGGCCAGGAAGGCCAGACCCGTCGCCAGCGACCAGTTGGCGGCCAGAACGCCGGCCATGGCGCTGGTGGCGTTCTCGGCGTCGGCGACCGAATAGACGGTGCCCAGGGCGGCCACGGCCACCTCGCGCGCGGCCATGCCGGGGACCAGCGCCACGACCATCTGCCAGTTGAAGCCGATGGGGGCGAACAGCGGCTCCAGCGCATGGCCGATCATGCCCGCGAAGGAGTAGTCGATAGCCGGGCCGGTCGCGCCCTCGGGCGGATAGGGGAAGGTCGACAGGAACCAGACGGCGATCATCAGCGGCAGGATGATGCGGGCGGCGCGGTTGATGAAGATCTTCGCCCGGAGCCACAGATTGAACAGGACATTCTTCAGGTCCGGCACCTTGTAGGCCGGAAGCTCCATCATGAAGGGCTCGGTCGAGCCTCTCCAGAAGATCTTGCGGATGACGAAGGAGACGGTCAGGGCGCTGACGATGCCCGCGGCGTACAGGCCGAACATGACCAGACCCTGCAGGTTCACGAAGCCCCAGACGGTCTCGTTCGGGATAAACGCGGCGATGATCAGGACATAGACCGGGATGCGCGCCGAACAGGTCATCAGCGGCGCGACGAGGATCGTGGTCAGGCGGTCGCGGCGGTTGTCGATCACCCGCGTCGCCATGATGCCGGGGATGGCGCAGGCGAAGCTGGAGAGCAGCGGGATGAAGGCGCGGCCGTGAAGGCCCGCCCCGCCCATGATCCTGTCCATCAGGAAGGCCGCGCGGGACATGTAGCCGAAGTCTTCCAGCGCGATGATGAAGGCGAAGATGATGAGGATCTGCGGCAGGAAGACCAGCACGCTGGCCACGCCGCCGATCAGGCCGTCGACCAGCAGGCTCTGGACCAGAGACCAGACGCCCTCGTCCGGAATGACGGCGGCGACGCCCTGCCCCAACAGGCCGATGCCCGCCTCGATGCCGTCCATGGCCGGGGCGGCCCAGGCGAAGACCGACTGGAACATCACGAACAGGATGCCCAGCAGGATCACCAGACCGGCGACCGGGTGCAGCAGGACGCTGTCGATCTTGCCGGTCAGGGTGTCCGGCCGCTCGGGCGGCAGGACGTAGGCCTTCATGATGCGCTCGGCCTCGCGGGCCTTGCCGCGCAGGGCCTCGGCGTCGGGGGCGACCCAGTCGCTGTCGCCGAAGGACGCGTTTGCGGCCAGGGTGTTCTCGACCTCGGCGACCAGATCATCGATGCCGCGACGGCGGGTGGCGACCGTGGTGATGATCGGCACGCCCAGTTCGGCGCGGAGCCCCTCGAGGTCGATGCGCAGGCCCTGACGCTGGGCGATGTCGAACATGTTGAGCGCCAGCACCATCGGACGTCCGATGGCCTTCAGCTCGAGGATCAGGCGCAGGACGAGGCGCAGGTTGGTGGCGTCGGCCACGGCGACGATGACGTCCGGCGGCGTCTCGCCCGCCAGCCTGCCCAGCACGGCGTCGCGGGTGACTTCCTCATCCGGGCTGCGGGCGCGCAGGGAGTAGGTGCCCGGCAGGTCGAGGACCGAGATCGAACGCCCGGAGGCCGAACGGATGAAGCCCTCCTTCCGCTCGACGGTGACGCCGGCGTAGTTGGCGACCTTCTGGTGCGACCCGGTCAGGGCGTTGAACAGGGCGGTCTTGCCGCTGTTCGGATTGCCGACGAGGGCGATGCGGGCGGTCTTGAGCGCGATGTCCATCAGGCGGCGTCCAGCTGGACGATCAGGCTGGCGGCCTCGTGGCGGCGCAGGGCGACGCGCATGTCATCGACCTTGATGGCGATGGGGTCGCGCCCGAACAGGCCCTCGTGCAGCAGCTCGACGCGCGCGCCCTCGACGAAGCCCAGCTCCAGCAGACGGCGTTCCAGTTCGACCGCATCGTTCTGGTGATGGCAGTGCTCGCCGACCTTGACGATGACGCCGCGTGCGCCCTTGCGGGCCTCGCTCAGTTTGAGGGTGTCGGACATGAAACTCGTATAGGACGCCGGCGCGGAAAGGGCGCGCCATTTCTGACAGTGATTATCAGGTGCGGCGCCCCAGCGTCCACCCTGCCGAAGCGTCGCAGGCAGTTGTCCCGACACGTCATTGGTCTATCACTGGCGCGGAAATCCGGAGCCCCGTCATGCGCCGCAACGCCCTCGCCTTCCCCCTCGTGGCCGCCCTGGTGAGCCTGTCCGCCTGTGGCGACGGCGGCGCCGCGAAGGCGCCCGCGACCCCGCCCAGACCGGCGATGACGCCGGAGCAGAAGGCGGTCCTGTTGGCCGCCCTGCCCGCCCCCTACAATCAGGGTGATCTGGAGAACGGCCGCCGGGTCTTCTCGCGCTGCCGCTCGTGCCACACGGTCGCCGAGGGCGGCGCCAACATGACCGGGCCGAACCTGTACGGCGTCTTCGGTCGCAAGGCGGGCGGCGTTGAGGGCTACACCTACTCAACCGCCGTGAAGAACGCCGGCTTCGTCTGGGACGCCGAGCATCTGGATCACTGGCTGGAGAACCCGCACACCTTCCTGAAGGGCACGAAGATGAGCTTCGCGGGTCTGGATAATCCGACCGACCGCCGGGATGTCATCGCCTGGTTGAAGGTCGAGACGGGGTATGTGGCGGAGGGGGCGGCAGCCGCTCTGGTGGCGGCGCCTGTTTCCGCGACGGCTCAATAGTCGGACGTCGTCGTTCCGGGCTTGAGCCCAACGATCAGAGGTGGATGCGTCCGTGGCTGAACGGCGGCCAGTTTGGCCGTCGTGTCTACAACGTCCGAATGTGGCTTGTGCTCCGGTAGGACGCTATAGCTGCACGATAGAGGCCGAAGTTTCAGGTATAAATTCTGATGTCACGCATGGCTGAGTACCTGCGCCCGGTCGAGTTGAAACTCTGGAGAGCCTGCGCCCAGATTGAAGAGTTAAAAGCTACGCTTGGCACCTGGAGCTCCGAGAACCCGATTGTCGGGCGCGGCGAGCTCTCCGAAGATCGGATGACATTCCGCCTCATCGCGGAAACTGGGGATTTCACACCCAACTTAGAATGCTTTGGATTGGTGATCGGCGAAACCGTCCACAACCTCCGGTCGGCACTTGATAACCTTGCCTTTGCGCTGGCCCGACTGCGCGCCGATCCCCCGGCTAACCCACGTAAAATCGCCTTTCCGATTTTCACAGACGCCACTCGCTATCGTTGTTCGCCTGCCGTCGCGTCTCTTGACCAACTACCAATTGAGGCTGCGGCCTTGATTGAGCGACTGCAACCCTATCACCGACAGAAAGCAGATATTGAAGGAAACCCGGAGTCGGACCCTCTCGTGCTCCTGCAGGAGTTGAGCAACGATGACAAACATCGAATTCCTTCGGTTGCACTTCTGCTTCCTCATGAAATTCAGGTTCATCATAGCATCGAGTTTTACAGCGATGCGGACGCGGAGGATAATGTCCCGCCCGTCATTAGCGTATGGGGCGATGAAATACGAAATGGTGTGCCGTTAATTCAACAACGCACTACCAAACCAATTCAGCGTGCTTCTGGTACAGCAAGCTACAATGCGATTGTTGCGGTCAGGGTGGGCAGTTTAATCTATCCAGTCGATGAGCTCATGATCAAACTTCACTTTTACGTGGGCTTGGTGGTTGAGCAGTTTGCGCCACTATTCGAAGCGTCCGCCTCAAAAACCTAATGCCCAACCCACGGACACTCCCAAGGTCCGCGTTCAGCAGGCCCGGAGCCCACACAAGCTGTCGTCATCCCGGCGAAGGCCGGAATGACGATAACAGCAAAGGTCAGCCTCTTTGGGCGGGGGCCAGTTCGGCTCACAGGCGGGTGACTGCCCGCGACCCACTGCGGACTTCCGACCGTGAGTTGGCGCTGTCTTGACGTCTCCTCCCCGTTGCGGAGCAATGGGGAGGGGGACCGCGAAGCGGTGGAGGGGCTTTTGAGTTCCGAAGGTTCTGTCTCGCGAGCGCGCATCCACCGTCGAGCCCTGACGCCGCGGGAGGCCCGACTATGGGTTTGCTTGCGGCGTCGCGCTCTGGCCGGCCTGAAGTTCCGCCGCCAGCATCCCATTGGCCCCTATGTGCTCGACTTCTACTGCGCCGAAGCGAAGCTGGCGGGTGAGGTCGATGGCCAAAGCCATTCCCACCCCGACCGCATCAACCACGATCGTCGCAGGACCGCGTGGCTGGAACGGCAGGGACTGGCCGTTTTGAGGATCGCCGCCGAAGAGGTGCGGACAAACCTTGACGGTGTTCTGTTGTCGCTACGGATGGTCGCCGAGCGGCGCTTGGGGTGAAGCCCCCCTCCACCGCTTCGCGGTCCCCCTCCCCATCGCGGCGCGACGGGGAGGAGACGCAGGGCCAGCGTCAGGTGCAGGCGCAGAGGGACCGCTCAAGCCCTCTCCCATCGGGAGAGGGAAGAACCTACTCCACCCGCTTCGTTTCGGCGCTCGCTTCCTGGGCTTCCCATTCCTCGATCTTGCGGGCGGTCCACTCCGGCGACTTCGTGAAGCGCGCCAGAACGCCGTAGATCACCGGCACCACGAACAGCGTCAGGATCGTCGCGAACATCGCGCCCGAGAAGATCACCACGCCGATGGTCTGACGGCTGCCGGCGCCCGCGCCTTGCCACAGCATCAGCGGCAGGGCGCCGAAGGCGGTGGCGATCGAGGTCATGATGATCGGCCGCAGACGCAGGGTCGAGGACTCGATGATCGCGTCCCGGATCGAGCGCCCCTGATCGCGCAGTTGGTTGGCGAACTCGACGATCAGGATGCCGTTCTTGGCCGCCACGCCGATCAGGATGATCAGACCGATCTGGGAGTAGATGTTCAGGCTGGAGCCCGCCATCACCAGACCGAACAGACCGCCCGCCGCCGCCAGAGGCACGGTCAGCATGATGACCGCCGGGGTGATCCAGCTTTCGAACTGGGCCGCCAGCACCAGGAAGACCAGCAGCAGGGCCAGGGCGAAGGCCCAGACCACGGCGCCGCCCGCTTCCTGCTGATCCCGCGCCGCGCCGCCCCACTGGGTGGTGGCCACGCCCTGCGGCTGTTGGGCCGCGACGCCGTTCAGGAACTGGATCGCATCGGCGATTGTGTAGCCGGGGTTCAGGTCCGCCGAGAGGCTGATGGAGCGCTGGCGGTCCAGACGACGGCGATCCGGCGTGTCACCCGAGGTCTGGGTGGTGACCACCGCCGACAGGGGCACCAGCGCGCCGGCGCCGGTGTTGACGTACAGGGCCTCCAGATCGCTGACGTTGCGACGGTTCTCGCGATCCGTCTGCAGGATGACGTCATACTCCTGACCGCCGCGCAGATAGGTGGTCGCCCTGCGTGAACCGAACATGGTCTCCAGCGTGCGGCCGATGGCCTGGGAGGACACGCCGAGAACCGCCGCCTTCTCCGGATCGACATCGACCAGCAGGCGCGGCGAGTTCGGCTCATAGTTCAGGCGCGGACGAGAGAAGCCGGGGTTCTCCAGCGCCGCGGCCAGCACGGGCTGAAGCCAGTTGTAAATTTCCTCGTACTCGGACCCGGTGACGACCATCTCGATGGAGTTCGAGTTGCCGCCGCCGCGCTGGAAGGCGCCGGGGGTCGAGGCGTTGACCTGGGCGTCGGTCTGGCCGCGCAGCTTGCGGTTCAGGTCCTGCGCGATCTCGTCGGCCGAACGGGAGCGCTCGGACCAGTCCTTCAGGGTCAGGGTGGCGTTGCCGGAGTTGTAGCTGCCGCCGCCGAAGCCGGGGGCGGAGATCAGATAGCTCTCGACCTCGCCGCCCGCCTTGTACTCGGCGAGGATCGGCTCGAGGCCGAGCATGATGCGGCGGGTGTAGTCGAAGCCCGCGCCTTCGGGGCCCTGGACGCGCACGGTGACGCGGCCGCGATCCTCGGGCGGGACCAGTTCGTCGGGCAGGGTCATGAACATGACCGTCGCCCCCGCCGCGACCAGAACGATGACGCCGATCACCCCCGCCAGCGCGACCCTCGAGCCCAGCAGGGCGCCGAGGGAGGCGCCGTAAGAGTTTTTCAGCCGGTCCATCGCCCAGTCGACCCGCTTGGCGACAAAGCCGCCGGTCTGGGCCGGCTTGAGGATCTTGGACGCCAGCATCGGCGACAGGCTGAGCGCCAGGAAGGCCGAGAAGGCCACGGCCGCGGCGATGGCCGCCGCCAGCTCGACGAACAGGCGACCGACGTATCCCGGCAGGAAGAGCAGCGGCGCGAAAACCGACAGAAGCACGACGGTGGTGGCGACGACGGCGAAGAAGACCTGACGCGCACCGCGCTCGGCGGCGACCAGCGGCGGCTCGCCGTGATCCAGACGACGCTGGATGTTCTCGACCACCACGATGGCGTCATCGACCACCAGACCGATGGCCAGAACCAGGGCCAGCAGGGTCAGCAGGTTCAGCGAGAAGCCCAGCGGGGCCAGCACGATGAAGGTCGCGAGCAGGCAGATCGGCGCCACGATGGACGGGATCAGGGCGGCCCGCAGCGAGCCCAGGAAGATGAAGTTGACCAGGGCCACCAGCGCCATCGAGATGCCGATGGTGATCCACACCTCGTCGATGGCGTGTTTGGTGAAGACCGAGTTGTCCGAGCCGACAACCAGTTCGGTGCCTTGCGGCAGACTGGGACGGATGTCCTCGATCATCCGGTTCACGCCCTCGGAGATTTCGAGGTCGTTGGACTGGGCCTGACGGGTGACGGCCAGACCGATCTGGTCCAGCCCGTTGCCGCGGAACAGGCGACGGTCTTCCTCGGGCGCTTCCTCGACGCGGGCGATGTCGCCCAGACGGGTCACATAGCCGGCCTGCCCCTGAATGGCGCCGGACGCGCCGCTGGGCAGGGCCGCGTTGTTCGAGGCCTGACCGCTGGTGTTGTTCGAGGCGGCGGCGTTCGAGGCCGAGCCGCGCGTGCCGATGGGCAGCTGGCGGAAGTCGTCGGCGCGGGCGTAGGTGCGGGCCACGCGGACGGTGTAGTTCTTCTCGCCCGACTCCAGCGTACCGGCCGGAAGCTCGATGTTCTGGCTGGTGAGGGCGGTCTCGACGTCGGTGACGGTCAGGCCGCGCGCGGCCATGGCCGCCGGGTCCAGCCAGACGCGCATGGAGTAGCGCTGCTCGCCGTAGATCTGCACCTGGGCGGCGCCGGGCACGGTGGCCAGACGGTCGATCAGATAGCGGTCGGCGTAGTCCGTCAGCTCGAGCCGGTTCAGGCTGCTGGAGCGCAGGAACAGGATGATGATGGGCTGGCTGTCGCTGTCGGCCTTGGCCACTTCGGGCGGATCGGCCTGATCCGGCAGGCGGCCGACCACGCGCGAGACGCGGTCGCGCACGTCGTTGGCGGCGTCGTCGATGTTGCGGTCGAGCGAGAACTCGATGCTGACGCTGGAGCGACCGTCACGGCTGGTCGAGGTGATGCGCTCGACGCCCTGGATGCCCGCGATCTGCTGCTCGATGGGTTCAGTGATCCGGCTTTCGATGACCTCTGCGGAGGCCCCGGCGTAGCTGGTGTTCACCGACACGATGGGCGGGTCCACGTCCGGCAGCTCGCGCACCGGCAGGAAGAAGAAGGCCGCGGCGCCGATCACGCAGAGCACGATCGCCGCCACCGCCGCCATGACGGGGCGGCGGACGGAAACGTCGGACAGCATCATTGGGCGGCGCCCCGCTGACCGGCTGCGCGCTGCCCGCCGCCGACCGTGACGGGGGCGTTCGGCTGGATGCGGTTCAGGCCCGAGCCGACGACGCGGTCGCCGTTGTTCAGACCGCTCAGGATTTCGACGTAGCCGTTCTCGACGGCCCCGGCCTCGACCTCGACGCGCTGGGCGATGGTCCCGCGTTCGCCGGTGGCGATGCGATAGACGAAGGCGCCCTCGCCCTCATACTGGATCGCCGCCTCGGGCACCGCGACGCTGGTGCGGCGGCCCTGCTGGACGGCCACACGCACGGCCATCCCGGGACGGATGCGGGCGCCGGGGTTGGGGATTTCGGCGCGGGCGGTGATCGAGCGGGTGGTTTCGTTGACGCGGGTGTCGATCAGGGCGATCCGGCCGGTGAAGACCTCGTCGCCATAGGCGTCGATGGTGGCCGTGATCGGCACGCCGGGGCGCAGGACCGACAGGTAACGCTCGGGGATCGGGAAATCGACGCGGACCACCGAGATGTCGTCCAGGGTGGTGATCACCGCGCCCGGGTTGACCAGGGTGCCCGCCGTGACGGTGCTGAGACCCAGCACGCCGGAGAAGGGCGCGCGGATGGTGCGGTCGCCGGCGCGGGCCTGCGAGGCCTCCAGCGAGGCGCGGGCCGATTCCAGCTCGGTCTCGTACTGCTCCAGCATGGCGGCGGAGGCGAAGCCGCGCTCGTTCAGGGTCTTGTAGCGCTCATACATGGTGCGAGCGCGGGCCACCTGGGCGCGGGCCTCGGCGATGGCGGCGTCTTCCTCGCGCGCCTGCAGCTGGACCAGCGGCGTCCCGGCGGCGACGGTCTGGCCGTCGGCGAACATCACGCGGGTGATCAGTTCACTGGTCGAGGAGGTGATGTTGACCGAGCGACGGCCGCGGGCGACGCCCAGAACGCGGATCTGGTCGCTGAACTCACGGGGTCCCACGACGGCTTCGGACACGGCCTGACCCCGGCCGCCGCCGCCCGGACCGCGCCCGCCGCCCTTTTCTTCCTCGGCGAAGGCCATGCGGAAGACAACGGCGACGACCATCAGGACCAGAACGGCCGCGGCGACGATGAGGAAGAAGTGACGCTTGATCACGCGGCTGGCGCTCCGAATCCAGGGACGAGCCGACTTAGCGGCTACCGCCGTCGACGCAACTAAAGTTCATGTAACGGGATCGGTTTCGTTTTCCGTCGCCGAAGACGTGCGACCAGTCGGCGGTTCAGAAGCGCCGCCACAGGCCCACGACCAGGCCCGACACGTCCGGAGCCTCGCGCCCGGAAAGCGTGGTCCGCCAGCCCAGCTGGGCGCTCCAGTTTCCCATGCGGCGGACGACCGAGCTTTCCATCTGGATCCAGCGCGGGCCGTCATTGTCCGCCTGACCGGCGTAGACCTGCGTCAGGGTCATCCAGTCCTGACCGAAATGGGCGCCGAGGGTGGCGTCGACGCGGGTTTCATGCGGCAGGCCGCTGCGCATCCGGCGGGCGACCTCCAGGGTCACGAAGCCGGAATCGGCGGTGTAGTTCAGCCATTTCATCTTGCCGTAGGAGCGGCCGAAGGCGGCGCGAACCTCGAAGTCCTGGTTGCCGGCGCCCGGCGTCGCATAGCCGGCGTTGCGCCCGGCCCCGGCCTGGGCCACGCCGCCGTACAGGGCGACGGCGGTGTTGGTGTTGCGCCAGACCTGCCAGTTGAGGCCGATCTCGAGCGGGCCGGTCCCCTCATAGTCGACGAAGGCGTCCCGCCCGGACTGCCAGTCGCCCTTGAACTGAACGCCGAGACGGGCGGTGAGGCCATATTCCGCGAAGACGGAGATGAAGGTCTCGCGCCGTTCGGCGGGCATGGGCATGGACACGCCATTGGGGTCGAAGCCCTCGGTGGCGCGCATGTCCTCGTACTTCAGGATGACCTGACCGTCGCCCTTGGGCATGACCCAGGGCCCCGCGGCGGCGGGAGCGGCGACCGCGAGGGCCGCCAGCGTCAGCAGCAGCCCCCCGGCCGGCTTCAAGTGTCGTAGCCGGGCGACTTCCTGTCGAGCATACGCAACGCGCCCGGCCAGGCGAGGGCCGAAATGAAACCGAGACCCTTGCCCTGCTCCTTTGTCTCGGCCTGGGCCGCATCGGGAGCGAACAGGACATGCTCACGACCGCCGGACAGGGCGGCGACCTGCTGCGCGCAGGCGCGCTCCAGGAAGAAGATGCCGATCCAGGCCTGAGCCGCCGTCTGGCCGGTGGCGAGAGTGCCGTGGTTGCGCAGGAGCATCAGCGGCCTGTCGCCGAGGTCCGCCACCAGACGCTCGCGCTCGTCGTGGTTCAGCGCCAGACCTTCATAGCCGTGGTAGGCGACCTGATGCTGGAGCAGGCAGGCGTTCTGGCCGATGGGCAGAAGGCCCTCCTGCTGCGCGGCCACTCCGACGCCGGCGACCGTGTGCAGATGGATGACGAAATGCGCGTCCTCGCGGGCGCCGTGGATCGCCGAGTGGATGGTGAAACCGGCCGGATTGATGAAGCTGTCGGTCTCCTGAACGATGTTGCCGTCCAGATCGACCTTGACGAGGCAGGAGGCCGTCATCTCCTCGAAATACCAGCCGTAGGGGTTGATCAGGAAGTGATGCTCGGCCCCCGGCACACGGGCCGAGATGTGGGTGAAGATCATGTCGTCCCACCCGTGCAGGGCGACCAGCCGGTACAGCGCCGCCAGTTCGACGCGCACCTTCCATTCCGCCTCCGAGACCTTCGACCGGATCGATGTGATCGCGCCGTCCGCCATAGCCGTGTTCCTCGCCTGATTTTTGTTATCGGCCTTTACATACCTCGCACGCTCGCGCGGACGTTGATCTGCGTCAAGATTCAGGTTCCGTTAACCGCGTCTTTAACTTGCGAGCGTTACGGTAAAGCCGCCTGAAACCATATCGGCTTTCCGGAGAGGTTTGTGACCGTCCTCGTCCAGCTCAACCCGTCGCGGGAACCGGAACGCGCGCCGCGCGCCGAAGACCTGCTGTCGCTGGCCCGGAACAACAGCCCGGACGCCCGCCAACGGCTGTTGCTCGGCGTGATGGCCCTGTGCGACGCCAGTCCGCCGGACGGGCAGCTGTCGCCGATCCTGGGCGAAATCTTCCTCTATCTGGCCCGTCAGGCCGAGCGCGACATCCGCAAGGTGCTGGCCGCCCGTCTGGCCCACGCCGACTGGGCCCCGCCCGCGCTGGTGAATGTACTGGCGCTGGACGAGATCGAAATCGCCGCCCCGTTACTGGCCTCCAGCCCCGTGCTGCGGGACGAAGACCTGCTGCAAATCCTGATCGAGGCGTCCCTGGACCACCAGATCGCCGTGGCTCGCCGTCCGCGCCTGAGCGGCCGGGTCGCCGACGCCGTCATTGAACAGGCCGTGCCCGCCGTTCTGGCCGCGCTGGCCACCAATCGCACCGCCCAGATCAGCGGCGAAGGCTTCCGCCGTCTGGTGGAGCACTCGCGCCGTGTCGCCGCCCTGCGCGGCCCGCTGTCACGCCACCCCGGCCTGAGTCAGGCGCTGGCCGAGCAGATGTATCACTGGGTCGGCGCCGCCCTGCGCGAGTCCATCGCCACCCGCTTCCAGGTCGATGAGCGCAAGTTCGGTTCGGCGGTCTATGACGCCATCGAGGGCGTGATCCGCAGGGACCCGAACGAGCCCGTTCCCGTCGATACGCCCGAGCGCGAGGAGATGGAGCGTCGGCTGGTGATGAAGCTTCAGGCCGCCGGCCAGCTGAAGCCCGCCATCCTGATCCGCGCCGCGCGCGAGCGTCGCCTGTCGCTGGTGGTGCACAGCCTGTCGGCGCTGGGCGGCTTCACGGTCAATCAGGTGCGGCAGGCGCTGAACGCCCCCACGCCCGAGCCGATGTACTACGCCTGCGCCGCCATCGGCATCGACCGGGCGGTTTTCCCCACCCTGCTGACGGAACTACGCAAGCTGAATCGTGGCCTGCCCGGCGATCAGGGCGATCCGATCTGGCAGCGCGGCGCCCTGTCACACGCCTCGGCCGCCCGCGCCTTCCGCGCGCTGGTGGCCCCGGACCCGACCGAACAGCGCATCGCCGTTTGACTTCATCCTCACGCTCGGCTTGCGTGTCCCGGTGACCTCGACATCCGATCCCGCCCCTCGCCTCGCCTTCGTCGCCTCGGATCGCCCCGAGGCGCAGGAGGCGCGTGAACGCCTGATCGCCCTGTACGGCGCGGTGCGCGAGGACGAGGCCGATGTGATCATCGCCCTGGGCGGCGACGGCTTCATGCTGGAGACACTGCATACGGTCATGGAGCGCCGGACGCCGGTGTTCGGGATGAACCGCGGCTCGGTCGGCTTCCTGATGAACGACTATGAGGAAGAGGGCCTGCTGGAACGTCTGTCGGACGCCGGGCGGGCCGTCATCCATCCGCTGCAGATGGACGCCTGGACCGAGACCGGGCAGGTCCACAGCGGTCTGGCGATCAATGAGGTCTCCCTGCTGCGCCAGACCCGCCAGAGCGCCAAGATCCGCATCAGCGTCGATGACCGGGTGAGGCTGGAAGAGCTGTCCTGCGACGGCTGTCTGGTGTCCACGGCGGCGGGCTCGACCGCCTACAACCTGTCGGCCCACGGACCGATCATCCCGCTGGACTCGCGGGTGCTGGCCCTGACCCCGATCAGCGCGTTCCGGCCCCGGCGCTGGCGCGGCGCCCTGCTGCCGCATCAGGCGAAGGTCTGTTTCGAAATCCTCGAGGCCGACAAACGCCCGGTCAGCGCCACAGCCGACAATTTCGAGGTCCGGCGGGTCACGCGGGTCGATGTGCGCGAGCGCCGGGACATCGCCCTGACCATGCTGTTCGACGCCGGACGGTCGTTCGAGGAACGTGTTCTGGCCGAACAATTCGCGTCCTGAACCTTTCCCAACCGCCGTGCACGGCTTCTTAAGCCCGTCCATGCGACCATGGTCGTCAGGTATTTTCGGGAGCGCGCCCTTGAGCAACTCGGCCCAGGTCATTCGTCCGCCCAACACCCTTCGCATGAAGGTCGGCGGAGCTTTCGGCGGCATCGACGCCAATGCGATCGCCAAGGCGGAAGAAGCCCTCAAGGCCATGTCGGCCCAGTTCGGCCAGTGGCTGCAGGACGAGATCGTCAAGCTGGACAAGGCCCAGTCGGACATCCGCGCCCAAGGCTATAACGCCCAGACCGCCGAAGCCCTGTATTTCCGCGCCCATGACCTGAAGGGTCTGGGGACCACCTACCAATACCCGCTGGTGACGCGTCTGGCCGGTTCGCTGTGCAAGATGATGGACGATCCGGCGAAGCGCATGGCCGCGCCGATGGTGCTGATCGACGCCCACATCGACGCCATCAAGGCCGTGGTCCGGGACCAGATCCAGACCGATGACCACCCGACCGGCAAGGTTCTGGCGGAGACGCTGGAAGCCAAGGTGGCCCAGCACTACGCCTGAGCCAGATTCAGGATTGAGAGATTGAAACGCCCGCCCTCACCGGCGGGCGTTTTGCTGTGTACGAGATGAAGCGCATGAGAGGAGCGCGGACCTCCAGGTCCGCAAGACTGTCGGCGATCAGTGACGGCATCCGTTTTGTTAAAGATGCGGACCGGAGGTCCGCGCTCCTTCACAGCCTATGCGGCGGCGCCGACAGCGCCACGCGCCGGGGTGGGGGCCTGATCCAGACGTTCCATCAGATAGGCGAGGTCTTCGCGCGGGGCGTTCGGGCGCTGGGTCAGGAAGCGCTCCAGCATCTGCTGGCGGAAGGCGTCGTCGGTAGTGTCCACGCCCTCGGCCTGAAGCGCGCGCCAGGTGTCGACCCCGGCGCGGAAGGCCTGGAACAGGCGCGGCGGCAGGCCGGCGCGGTCATAGATCGCCTTGAGACCCAGCGGCCCGGCATCGTGGATCATCAGCCATGCGCGCGAATGCGGCGCGCCGGCCAACTCGGCCAGACCATGCTCGAACAGCGCCATCTGTCCCCGCGCCAGCGCGCGCAGCAGCAGGGAGCCGGTCAGGGCGCGACGACCGTTCAGCGTGGCGACGAAGCGCGGCAGATCCGCCTGTGTCGAGGCCTGATCGACCAGATCGACCGTCGCCCGCTCACGCGCGAAGGAGGCCAGACGGATGGCGGTCTCGGGGGCCACGGCGTGGCGGGTGACCAGATGCTCGCGCACGGCGTCGGACGCCAGCTCGATCAAACGTTCGCTGACCGACAGGGGCAGGACCTGACGATAGGCCAGAGCCGCGATAATTTCAGGCGTATCGCCGAAGCGGTCGACGCAGCGGCCCAGCGCCGTCTCGGAGATGTCCGCGTTGTCGTTGGCGGCCAGCGTCCGCACGGCGGTCTCGCCCCCGACCTCGGCCACGGCGTCGGCGACGTCGCGGCTGACGCGGGGACGACCGGCCACGGCGGCCTGACGCACAGGCGAACCGGCGCGGACGATCTCGATCAGGTCCTCGTCCGTGAAGGCCGGAGAGAAGTTGATCAGCGGCAGGGCCACGCTGTCCACGTCCGCCGCCAGACGACGGGCCACGTCACGCGGGATCAGGTCCGAGGCCTTCAGCGTCACCGCCATGGCCCGACGCACCAGCTCGGCGGCGTCATTGGCCAGCAGGCGAAGGATTTTCCGGGCCGCCTCGCGCTCCTGATCGTCCAGCCTGGCCCGGTCCATGTTGCGGCACAGCTTGTGGGCGGCGGCGGCGCGTTCGTCCTCGTCGGCCGAATGGATCAGACGGCGGATGTCGATCTCGGTGAGGCGGGCGCGAAAGGCGGTCATGAAACGCTCAGGGTCTGACTTTGCGACAGCATCAGCCCGTCATCGTTAACGGGCGGTTCACCATGGCCGGATTCGGCCCTACGCGTTCGTACTATCGCCCGGGCCGAAGGCGCCGCCGAAGCCGCCGCCCTTGCCCTCGCCGTCCTGCCCCAGCAGCAGGGCCAGCAGGCTTTGATCCTGCTTCAGGCGATCCAGCCGCGCGGCCAGCATCTGGTCCCGCTCGGACAGCGGCGGCGCGGCGGGCTCGATATTGCCTGAACCGGCGGCGGGCGCGCCGTCGCCGGCCGAGCGTTGCAGATTGGCGTGAACCTCGGCCACGGTCGCCGGACGGCCGTTGCGGTAGAAGATCGAGCGGTTCGCCGCCGCCGCCTCGGGGAAGATGGACGCCGCGCTGGAGCCGGGCCTGCGGTCCATGGCCTCCATCAGCTGGGCCGCGCCCGCCGGGCCGAGGAAGTGGGCCGCGTAAAGATCGCCCGCCCCCGGCTCGCGCCCTGTGCGGCCGCGCAGATAGGCGGCGTTCTGGGCCGTCAGCTCGGCGGCCATGGTCGAGGCCGCCTGCGGGTCGAAGCGCAGGTCGAGCACCACATTGCGCGCCGACCCCTCGACCCGCCATCGCCCGTCCGACCCGCGATAGATCAGGTCCGCGTACTGGCCGTACCCATGCTTGGCGCCGTGCTGCTTCACCGTCGCCAGCCAGGTCTGCTCAATGAACTGGAACAGCCCCGCCGCCGACGAGGTCGGGGCGCGCGCGGACGGGTTCATCGCGCTTTCGCGACGCGCCGTGCGCACGAGGAAGTCGGCGTCCACACCCGTCGCGCTCGACGCACGCCGGATGGCCGCCTCTACCCCGCCTGACGATGGAATCGCCCTGATGGTCATAATCGTTAACGCTGGAGAACTCTGGTTAACGAGCCCTTAACGTGACGGAAAAGCCACGTTCTCCGAGCCGCCCAATTCCGCCTGCCCCTCGCCGCAAACCCGCCCCAACGGCAGCGCTCCACTTTCATCCGGGAGTGCTGCGGGGGCAGCAGAACAGGGATGAAGGCCATGATGATCAGAACCGCAGGCGGCCCCGGACTGGTGAGCCCCATCGACTTCCACGAGCGCAAGACTCCGCGCCTGTCACGCTCGGCCTGGGCGGCGATCGGCCTCGTGGCCGCGGCCCACGTCGGGGTGGGGATTGCGCTGTATTATCAGCGCTTTGAGATGCCGGAACCGGTCGTGGCGGAGCCCCCGAGCTCGGGCCTCTTCTTCGAACTGCAGCGGCCGCCGGTGATCCCGCCGGACGAGGTCGAACGCAAGCCGGTGGCGCCCAACCCACCGCTGAATCCGACCGCCCCGCCGACCACGCCGACGGACGTGATCCATGCCGAGACCAGCCCGGACGCCACCGCCACGGACAGCACCACCCTGACCTTCACAACGCCGGTCTCTGATTCTGTGGATGACGCCAAACCGGCGGTCGAACCCCAGCCGCCGCAGCCGCCCGCGACTCGCGTGATCCGCAATCCGACCTGGATCAGCCAGCCGACCGGCGACCAGCTGATGCGGGCCTATCCGGACCGGGCCCTGCAACGGGGGCTGGCCGGTTCGGTGACACTGAACTGCATGGTCGAGGCCAATGGGCGGGTCTCGGCCTGCGCGGTCAGCAGCGAGACGCCCGGCGGCAACGGCTTCGGCACAGCGGCCCAACGGCTGGCGCGCTACTTCCAGATCAATCCGCGCACCGTCGACGGGGCCGCGGAAGGGTCGCGGGTCGCCATCAACCTGCGCTTCGTGCCGCCGGCTGACTGACGAACCGCAGGGGCGAGAGGGCCGACGCGTCCGCAAGAGGCGCGCGGTCCTTGATCCCGTCGGCGACGATCGCGCCGACCATCGGCCCCAGCAGCCAGCCGTTGCGGCGCGGGGCGAGGGCCAGGAACAGGCCCGGCGTTCCGGTCACGCCCGCGATGGGCAGACCGTCCGGCGACGCGCCGCGCACGCCGACGCGCGGCTCGCCTGCCTGCCCCTCCCCGCCGACCAGCGACAACCCGTTGGCGGCCTGTTTTGCGGCGATCTCCGTATCCGGCTCAAGACTGCGGTCGCCCGACTGCATGGTGGCGCCGCACAGGGCCCCGTCCGCGGTCGGCGTCGCATAGCCGCCCGGCCCGCGGATCACCTGAGCCGGGACCGCGCAGCGGATCGGCGTCAACTGGCCCCGGATCGGCTCGATGGCTTTCACCACCGCCGTCACATCATCGGGCAAGCCGTCCAGAGCCGCCGCCGCGCCGGTCGCCAGCACCAGCGAGGGCGCTGACCATTCGCGGCCGTCGTCGGCGGTCGCCGTCCAGACGCCGTCCGCCTGCGAAAGCCGTGTGACCGTAGCCTCGATGCGGGTGACGCCGGGGATGGCGGACAGCTGACCCAGCGCGGCCTGCGCCTCGATCCGCCAGTCGTCGGGAGTGAACAGCCCCTCCCCCGCCCGCCCGGCGGCGAAGCCGAGGGCGTGCAGGCGGGCGACGGCGGCGTCCGGATCAGCCCCGCGCCACTCCGCGCCGTCCAGGTACAGGGTCAGGCCGTGTCGGCTCGCGAAGGCGGGCCACAGGTCGCGCCCGCGCTTCAGCAGGGCGGCATGGTCCGGCGACAGGCCGTCGATCAGGCTTTCCATGGCCGGAGCGATCATCCCCGCCGCCGCCGAAGAGGCGTTGGAGCCGCCGGGATCCAGCACGGTCACCGCATGACCGCGCGCGGCCAATTCGGCGGCGCTGGACAGACCCAGCACCCCCGCGCCGATGACGATCACATCCGGGGAAGAAGACACGGCGGGTCACATCGACCCGCCGCGCTTGTTTTGCAAGGGCGCTATCGCTCGCGACGCGGTCGCTCGCTGCTTGAGCGAAGGTTTGGCGCTAACGCTCGAGACGCGGTCGCTCGCTGCTTGAGCGGCGACCGCGCCTGATTTGCTACTCCGCCGCGATGGCGGCGGCGCGGCGGGCGTCGATGCGGGCGGTCAGGGCCGCGTGCTGGTCCCACAGGGCCTTGGGCAGGCGGTCGCCGAAGGTGGCGTAGAACTCGGGGATCAGGGCGGCTTCCTCGGCCCAGACCTCGGCGTCCACGTCCAGCAGGGTCGACAGGTCGGCGTCCGACAGCTCAAGGCCCGACAGGTCCAGCGCCTCGACCGACGGCACGCGACCGACCGGGGTGTCCACGGCCTCGGCCTTGCCGTCCAGACGTTCGGCGATCCACTTCAGCACGCGGGCGTTGTCGCCGAAGCCCGGCCAGATGAACTTGCCGTCCTCGTTCTTGCGGAACCAGTTGACGAAGTAGAGGCGCGGCAGTTTGGAGGCGTCCGTCCGGCCGCCCATCGACAGCCAGTGGGCGAAGTAGTCGCCCATGTTGTAGCCACAGAAGGGCAGCATCGCGAACGGGTCGCGGCGCAGCTCGCCGACCTTGTTCTCGGCGGCGGCGGTGCCTTCCGAGGCGACCGTCGAGCCCATGAAGACGCCGTGCTCCCAGTCGAAGGCCTCGGTGACCAGCGGCACGGCGCTGGCGCGGCGGCCGCCGAACAGGATGGCGTCGATGGGCACGCCCTTCGGGTCTTCCCATTCGGGCGCGATGGTCGGGCACTGATGCGCAGGGGCGGCGAAGCGGGCGTTGGGATGCGCGGCGGGCTGGCCCGAGGCCGGATCGTGGGCCGCGCCCTTCCAGTTGGTCAGCCGGGCGGGGGCCTCCTTCGTCAGACCTTCCCACCAGACATCGCCGTCCTCCGTCAGGCCGGTGTTGGTGAAGACGGTGTTCGAGGCCAGCGTCGCCAGCGCGTTCTGGTTGGTGTTGCGGCTGGTGCCGGGCGCCACACCGAAGAAGCCCGCTTCCGGGTTCACAGCGTAGAGGCGGCCGTCGTCGCCGAAGCGCATCCAGGCGATGTCGTCGCCCACCGTCTCGGCCTTCCAGCCGGGAATGGCGGGCTGGAGCATGGCGAGGTTGGTCTTGCCGCAGGCCGACGGGAAGGCGGCGGCGATGTATTTCGCCTGCCCTTCCGGATTGGTCAGCTTGAGGATCAGCATGTGCTCGGCCAGCCAGCCCTCATCGCGGGCCATGACCGAGGCGATGCGCAGGGCGTAGCATTTTTTGCCCAACAGGGCGTTGCCGCCGTAGCCCGAACCGTAGGACCAGATCTCGCGGGTCTCGGGATAGTGGACGATCCACTTGTCGTCGTTGCAGGGCCACGGCACGTCGGCCTGACCCTCCGCCAGCGGCGCGCCGAGGGTGTGGACGGCGGGCACGAAGACACCGTCGTCGCCCAGCACATCCAGCGCCGGCTGACCCATGCGGGTCATGATGCCCATGGAGACGGCGACATAGCCGCTGTCGGTGATCTCGACGCCCAGCGCGCTGATCTTCGAGCCAAGCGGCCCCATCGAGAAGGGCACGACATACATGGTCCGGCCGGCCATGCAGCCGTCGAACAGGCCCGCCATTCGGGCGCGCATCTCGACCGGGTCGGCCCAGTTGTTGGTCGGACCGGCGTCGATCTCATTGGCCGAGCAGATGAAGGTGCGGCTCTCGACGCGGGCGACGTCCCGGGGGTCCGAAGCGGCGTAATAGCTGCCCGGACGCTTGACCGGGTCCAGCGCCTTCAGCGTGCCCTTGCCGATCAGGTCGGCGACGATGGCGTCCTTCTCGGCCTGCGAACCGTCGCACCAGTGGACGCGGGCGGGCCTGGTCAGCGCCGCGATCTCCTGAACCCAGGCGATGAGCCCGGCGTGACGGGTCGGGGCCGGCAGAAGGCCGGGGATCGAGTGGGGCATGGTGGTCTCCTGAACCGTCTGGCCCGGAGGTCTTTGCCGCCCCCGTGACCGCTCCCTTGTGCGCGGTGTTCACGCAGTGTTTCAGCCGGAATGACACCGAACCCGGACCATCGTCAACCGGTGCAACTTTGTGCCTGTGGGACCGGTTCGCCGAAGCCCGTCCCGCACTTTCCGGTCGCGAACCGGGCGCGGTCGGGGTATCCGGCGGCCATGCAGACGATGGACGACCTGACCGCGACGCCCGAAGGCGGACTGAACTCGCCCGCCTCGATCCGCAACGCCGGGCCGATCCTGGAGGTTCTGAAGGCGCACATGCCCGCGCGCGGCCGGGTGCTGGAGATCGCGGGCGGCAGCGGCCAGCACTCCGTCGCCTTCGCGGCCGGACTGCCGGGACTGGACTGGACGCCCAGCGATCCGTCCGCGGAGGCCCGAGCCAGCATGGCCGCCTGGGCCGCGCAGGCGCAACTGCCCAACCTGAACCCGCCCGTCGCGCTGGACATGCTGGACGAGACCGGCTGGCCGACCGCCAGTGTCGAGGCGATGGTCTGCATCAACATGATCCACATCAGCCCCTGGGCGGCGACCGAAGGGCTGATGCGACTGGCGGGGCGGACCCTGCGGCGCCCGGGCGGCCTGCTGGCGGTCTATGGCCCCTATCGTGAGGCGGAGGTCGACCTGGCCCCGTCCAACGCCGACTTCGACGTCAGCCTGAAGACCCGTAACGCCGAGTGGGGCCTGCGCGACCGGGATGACGTGATCGCCGAGGCGAAGACGGCCGGGCTGTCGTTCACCCGAAGGATCGCCATGCCGGCCAACAACATCATGCTTCTGTTCCGGGCGGTCTGAGATGGCGTGGACGAAAACCTATGACGGCGCCGAGCCCGTCCGGATCAACAAATGGCTGGGCCAGTCGGGCGTCTGTTCCCGGCGCGAGGCCGACGCCCTGATCGCCGACGGGCTGGTGTCCATCGACGGCGAGGTGGTGCGCGACGCGGGCCGCAAGCTGGAGACGGGTCAGACCCTCACGCTGAGCGATGCGGCGACGGCCCAGCTGGCCGAGGGCATCACCGTCGTGATCCACAAGCCGGTCGGCTATGTCTCCGGTCAGCCCGAGCCCGACAAGCTGCCGGCCATCCGCCTGATCAGCGCGGGCACCCAGGTCGGACCCGGCGAGGTTCCGGGCGACGTCTCCCTGCCCCCCATCGGGCGGCTGGACGAGGACTCTCGCGGCCTCCTGATGCTGTCGTCCGACGGGGTGGTGGCCAAGGCGGTGATCGGGCCGGAGTCCGATCTGGACAAGGAATATCTGGTCCGCGTCACCGGCGACATCACCGAGAAGAAGCTGAAGATGCTGCGTCACGGCCTGATGCTGGACGGCCGCCAGCTTCGCCCTGCCTACGTCAGTCGGATGGAGTCCCACCGGCTGAAATTCATCCTGCGCGAGGGCCGGAATCGTCAGATCCGCCGGATGTGCGAGATGGTCGGGCTGGAGGTCACCGACCTGCTCCGCGTCCGCATCGGCCCGCTGAAGCTGGACAACCTGCCCGAGGGCAAATGGCGGATGCTGACGGCGGAAGAACGGGACGCACTGATCCGGGGCGGTCAGGCCGGCTCGTAGGTCAGCAGGATGGCTTCCGCGCCGATGCGCTCGCTGCTGACCAGATGCAGCGGCGGGCGCGGCCCGGCGAAATAGGGCGCGCCGCCGCCGGTTACATAGGGGTGCAGATAGATGCGGTACGCGTCGATCAGGCCCATCTGGCCGAGACTGTGCGCCAGTTTCGGGCCGCCGACCTCGATCTCGCCCTCGACTTCCGTCTTCAGTTCGCGGATCGCCGCCTCGACGTCGCCGGAGATCAGGGTGGCGTTGGGGCCGACCGATTTCAGCGAGTTCGACACCACCCATTTCGGATGCGCGCGCCAGCCTTCCGCGAACTCACGCTCATCAGCCGTCCATTCGGGGCGGTCCTCATCCCAGTAGGCCATGATCTCGTAGAGGCGACGGCCGTAGAGACTGCCCGCCTGCCCCCGCACCTGCTCGATGAAGTGGCGGAACAGGACGGCGTCGGGGGCGAAGGCGTCGTGGTCGACGTAGCCGTCCAGCGACTGGTTCATGCCGAAGACGAGACGGGCCACGTCAGGCGGCCCCCCCGGTCAGGGCCGGATTCTTCGCCTCGGCGGCGCGGAAGGGCTTCATCTGGTCCTCAAGCGCGCGCCTGAAGGCGGGACGAGCCTCGCAACGGGCGACATAGGCGGCCAGAGCCGGGAAGTCGGCGACGATGTCGGTGTGGCGCAGGTCGCGCAGGACGTGGGTCATCAGGATGTCGGCGGCGCTGAACCGGTCGTCGGCGAACCAGCGGCGGTCCCCCAGCGCGGTCTGCAGATCGCCCAACCGCCTGCGCAGGAAGGCCTCGACCTCCGGGCGGCGAGCCTTGGCCCAGTCCTTGTCGGCGTTGAACAGGTCGATGCCCGCCAGCTCGGCCACGAAGGGCTCGACGCTGTTCATGGCGGCGAACAGCCAGGTCATGACCATGGCCCGGCCCGCGGGATCGGCGGGCATCAGCTGGTCCGAGGTCTGGGCGATCCAGAGAACGATGGCCCCGCTCTCGAACATCTCGACCGTGCCGTCGCGATAAGTCGGAACCTGACCGAAGGGCTGCAGCGCGCGATAGTCAGGCGTCGCCTGATCCTCGAACCCGATCAGGTGGTCATCATAGCCCAGCCCGGCCTCTTCCAGCGCCCAGCGCACACGCAGATCGCGCACCGACCCCTGGGCGAAGGGCGGCACCCATTTGAACGCGGAGACCTGGATCATGGGACATTTCCTCTTGTCGGGCCCTGAGGCCGGGTCAGTTCTTGACGTTTGAGTTGATATCAACCTATCTCGGAGCATGTCAAACGTGACCGAGCCCTTCGCGACCACCCTGCACATCCGGGATCACTGTCTGTGCCTGCATGCGCAGCAGGCGGCGCGGGCGCTGTCGCGGCGGTTCGACGAGGTGTTCCGGCCGCTCGGCCTGACCAGCGGGCAGTTCTCGTTGTTGAACAGCCTGAACCGCCCTGCCCCGCCGACCATCGGTCAGGTGGCGGAGACCCTGGCCATGGATCGCTCCACGGTGACGGCCAATCTGAAACCGCTGGAGCGCGCCGGCGCGGTGCTCTCCACGGTGGATCCCGATGACCGGCGCGGACGCCGGGTCGGCCTGACGGCGGCGGGGAAAGACCTGCTGTCGCGGGCCACGCCGATCTGGGTCGAGACCCACAAGGAGGTTGAAGCGGAACTGGAGGACGGCGGCGGCGACCGCGTCCGCGCCGATCTGCGCCGTCTTCTCAAGCCCTGATCAGACCACCGCCCCGTCTTCACCATTCCGGCGACGGAATATTCCACCGACGCGGCGGCCGACGGAGCGCAGGCGGGCGGCGCAGCCCTCCTTGAGCCCCTGCGCGGGCAAGGGTTTGGGGCTTCGGCACAGACACATGTAGCAGATGAACGGGCGGTCGCTCTCCAGCTCGATCCGGGTGCGCCAGTCGGCCTCGCAACACTCCGGACAACGCACCCGGACCGCGCCTTCCAATCCTCGCATCCACATGGCCCTGACCTCCTTTCGGGGTCTGGAGAAATCGCGATTACTCTCTATACGTGCATCACGGTTGGGCCGATTCGCGGCTGTCGTCACGTCAACACGAGAAACCGTCAGGGTTTCGTGCCAGGGTGGTCGGCCCACAAGGGGAGACCGCCCATGTTCCTGACCATCCTGCGCTCGGTGGAAGAGCTGCTCTATGAGGTCATGTCGTGGCTGCTGTTCTATCCGCGCACCCTGCTGATGACGCTGCGCCATCCGCTGAAGACCATGCGGTATTCGGACGCCGAGCAGCGCGACAAGCCGGAAAAGCAGTATCTGGAAACCCTGAGCCCGCCGATGTTCCTGGTGCTCAGCATCCTGCTGGCGCACGGGATCGAGCTGATCGCCGGCTTCGGGGTCGAGGGGCGCCATACCGGGCTGGGTGCGATGATCACCGCCAGCGACCAGAACCTGCTGATCTTCCGCGCCCTGATGTTCGCCCTGCACCCGCTGGTCTTCGCCTGGGCGTGGCTGCACCTGTCTGGCCGCAAGATCGAGCGCGACACCCTGCGCCCGCCCTTCTTCGCCCAGTGCTACCTGTCCGGCGCGACGTCCATTCTGGTCAGCCTCGGCTCGATGGGCGTGCGGGACGACGCCCTGTGGACGACGCTGCTGGGCGCCCTGGTCATTCTCGTCGCCACCATCTGGTACATCGCCATCCAGCGCCGCTGGCTGATGTCGGTCGAGGGCATGACCGGCCGGCGGGCGGGACTGTGGGCGTTCGGACTGTTCGCGGCGACGACCGGCGTGGTGATCGCGGCGAATGCTCTGGTGGAGTGAGGACAGTCCTTCTCCCCCGAAGGAGAGAAGGACACGCTCCTAGATCGGCTCCATGCCGTAAGGCCCGCAGTAGAAGGCCACATAGGTGTCATAGTAGCCGGACGGCACATACGCCCGCTGGACCCAGCGGTTCTCGCCCCAGCCGCCGCAACCGGAATCGGATACGGTGCCGCCGTACTGGGTTTTCGCGGCGTCATGGTACCAGTCGTAGATGTAGCCGGTGTGCTCCGGCGGATAGTCGAGCGCGGTCGCTCCCGTGAGGCCGACAGCCGCGAAGGCCACGGCGGAGACGACGGCGAGGCTTCTGATCCTGTTGAACATACGATCCTCCCTGATTGCGCTTTTTGCGCAAATGGATGGGACGCGCCGGGACACTGGATCACAACTCAAAGTTTGGTGAAGTTAACACACATCAATCTATAGGCGACGAAGGTGCGGTTCCACCTTCTTCTCCAGAAGGGCCACCAACTCGGGCTGCATGAAGGCGTAGTCGTCGGGGATGTCGAGGCAGATCACCCGGGCGCGCTTCAGGTGTTTGCCGAAGCGGCGCTGCAACTTCGACCGGTGCGCCTTCTCCATCACGAAGATGATGTCGGCCCGTTCAACAAGTTCGACCGAACACTCCTCCTCCGCATCCGGCGCCAGCCCGGCGGAGGCGGTCTCGACGCCGGGGTGGCGCGCGAACACCT
Source organism: Brevundimonas sp. FG8 (assembly GCF_057808845.1). NCBI lineage: Bacteria > Pseudomonadati > Pseudomonadota > Alphaproteobacteria > Caulobacterales > Caulobacteraceae > Brevundimonas > Brevundimonas sp. FG8. The sequence goes on from NZ_JBMDIU010000003.1 coordinate 472,277, forward strand.
GCTCGGCGGTGGGCGAGCGCAGACGGTTTCGGGAGCAGAGGAAGAGGAGGTTTTTCAAGCCCCCGCCAACCTCTGCAACTCCGCCACATGGGCCTTGAAGGCCAGTTTGCCGGTCATGGTGAAGTTGATCCAGGTGCGTTGCCGACCGTCCTGCGCGGCCTTGGTCAGCTTGATGTAGCCGGCGTCTTCCAGCTGTTTCAGGTGTTTGGACAGGACCGAGTCCGAGACCTTGATGGCATCGCGGATCATGGCGAACTCGGCCTCGTCGACGCGGGACAGGATGGCGCCGATCTGCAGGCGGCCGGGGGCGTGCAAGAGGGGGTCGAAGACAGGCACGTCGCTCATGCGTCGGCCCCGGCCAGTTCCTTGCGATAGACCTTCATCCAGACGCGGCTGCCGATGGACATGATGACCCAGGCGATGACCGCGTTGACCAGCGGCAGCCACCAGGGGCCGTCCCACAAGCTGGTCCACAGACCCGAGACCATCAGCGGCAGGATCAGGGCGACCAGGGCGTAGGAAACCCAGCGGGCCTTCCTGGGGCTGTAGCCGTTCACCCACCAGCCGTAGCGGGCCTTCCACGCGTTCATCATCCAGACGACGCCGAGGATGCCGAACACGACCGTCAGGGTGCTCCACGGCGGCGGCAGGCCCTGCCCGCCGACCATAACGGCCACGGGGATGCCGCCGACCACATCCCAGATCGGGTGATAGTCCAGCGACCGTCCCACCTCGCCCCGCGCGGCCCTGATGGCGGCGAGGGCTTCCTCGGGGGTTTGGTTCTCCGTCATGGCGACCTCCTCACTTTCCATGTTGGAAAGCTAGACGTCACTTTCCATGATGGCAAGTGATAATTTTCCGGATTGGAAAGTGAGATCGGACAACCCCTCCACGCAGTGGGGAGGTGGCTCGACGGCGAAGCCGGAGAGACGGAGGGGTCAGGCTTCGAGACTGCGGAACCACCGGTCGAACAGCACGGCCTCGGCGCGGCGGGCGGCGGTGCGCAGGGCGTTCTCCTCGTCCACGCCCCAGCGGGATTCCTGGAAGGCCTCGTCGATGCGGGACAGGTCGAAGGCCAATTCGCCGCCCAGAACGCCGCGCTGGACCGCCAGACCCAGCACGGCCGAGCCCAGCAGGGGCGTGACGGCGGCCAGACCGGTCAGGGCGAAGTCGTCCAGCTCCAGCGCCAGTTCGCGCACGCGGGCGACGGCGGCGGGGTCCTGCGGCTTGTGGGTGATGCCCTCGGCCAGCGCCAGCGGCACGCCCAGTTCCCGCGCCCAGTCGCGCCACGGCCCCCACTCGCGCGCCTGCTGCTCGACCAGCGAGCCGGGCGCCTCGGCGGGGTAGCAGAGCAGGTCAGACCCGGCATAGGCGGCGACCTCGTCGGCCACGGCCTCGCGCACCTGACTGACCCGGTCGATGGCGGTCGAGGCCAGACGGGTGGCGGGCATGGTGGCGGGGTCGATGAACTCGCCCTGCGCGGCCCATTCGTCGGCGACCAGACGCGCGGAGGCCCCGGTCGGCAGGGTCAGCTTCGCATGGGCGGGCGTCTTCGGCGCGCGGCCATCGAGCAGGACGGTCCAGCCGCCCTCGCCTTCCGACAAGTCCACGACCTTCCAGAAGCGCTTCAGTCGCTCCTCGGACTCGCGAAAGCCCTTCTTCGCGGCGACCATGGGATCAAGCGGGGGGATATGCGACATCGAAACTCTCGAAATCAGGCGGCGGCGCGGGCGAAGCCGTCCAGCACCACGTTCAGTTCGCCGAAGCTTTTCGCCACATGGCGGGCGCCGCCAGCGATCTGTTCCTCGGCCGTATGGAAGCCCCAGCCGACGCCCAGCGGCAGGACGCCCGCGTTGACGGCCATGGCGGCGTCATGCGCGGTGTCGCCGATCATCACGGTCGAGGCCGCATCCGCGCCGCAGGCGGCCATGGCGGCGTGCAGCATGGCTGGGTCCGGCTTGCCGGGGCCGTCCTCGGCGCAGTGCGAGGACAGGAAGATTTCGCCCCAACCCTGACGCGCCAGATTGCGGGCCACGCCGCGGCGGTTCTGGCCGGTGGCCAGCGCCAGACGCCAGCCGTCCCGGTGCAGGCGGCGCAGATGGTCCATGGCGCCGTCGTATAGCGGCTCCTCGTGCCCGGCCTCGTACATCCGGCGGAAGCTGCGCTGGAAGCCGGCCACGAAGTCGGCCAGTTCGGCGTCGGTCAGCTGGGGCTCCAGCGTATGCAGGGCCTTGTGCAGGCTCAGGCCCACGATCATGCGGACGCGGTCGTACTCAGGTTCCGGCAGGCCCATGTCGCGCGCCGCCTCCACCGCCGCGCGGTGGATGGAGGCCCGGCTGTCCACCAGGGTGCCGTCGATATCGAAAACTGCGAGGGGTCTCATCGCTGGCGGCGGACTCCCTCGAACGGGTCTTCCCCATCCGCCTCGTGCGGGTCGAAGCCGAAGTGGGCGAAGCCGGCCTTCATCTCGGGGCCCATCGGCGCCTCGACGATCAGCTTGCCGCCCGCGGGATGGTCCAGCTCGATGCGGCGGGCATGCAGTTGCAGCTTCAGGCCACCGGACAGGTCGCGCGACTTGTCGTCACCGTATTTGGGATCGCCCAGGATCGGGTGGCCGATGGCGGCCATGTGGGCGCGCAGCTGGTGGGTGCGGCCGGTGAAGGGGCGCAGGGCCATCCACGCGGCGCGGTGGGCGGCGCGGCTGATGGTGGTGAAGGCCGTTTCGGCGGGTTCGGCGCGCGGATCCTTGCGCTCGGCCGGGCGCATCATCTCGAAGTCGTTGATGCCGGTCTTCTTCAGCGGCATGTCGATCTGGCCCGCCGACGGCTTGGGGTTGCCGATGACGATGGCCCAGTAGGTCTTCTTGGCCTGACGGCGGGCGAAGGCGCCGGCGAGGCGCTTGGCCGCCTCCGGTCCCTTGCCGAGCAGCAGCACGCCCGAGGTGTCGCGGTCGAGGCGGTGCACCAGACGCGGACGGTCCATCCCCTCGCCCCAAGCGCCCAGCAGGCGATCGACGTGACGACTGGTCTTGGTGCCGCCCTGCACGGCCAGACCGTGCGGCTTGTTCAGGGCGATGACCATGTCGTCTTCGTAGATGACCAGCGACTTGGCGAAGGCGATGTCCTTCTCGGACAGGGTATGGGCGTCGCCCGCCTGCCGCGAGGTGTCGTCCGGGATCGGCGGCACACGCACGGCGGCGCCGGCGGTCAGGCGGCCCTCAGGCTTGATGCGGGCGCCGTCGACGCGGATCTGGCCGCTGCGGGCCATCTTCTGCACCTGGATATTCGACAGGTGCGGCCAGCGGCGACGGAACCAGCGGTCCAGCCGGATGCCGTCCTCGGCCTCGGCCACATAGATCGTCTGGACCTCGCGTTTGGGGGCGTCCGGGGTCGCATCGGCGGGCTCGCCGTCAGCGGGATTGTACGTCTCGTCGGTCAAAGTGCGGCTCCGAAAGCGCGGCGGGCCAGCATCAGGCCGATAAACAGGGCGGTGATCGACACGACCACCGAAACGGCGACATAGCCCGAAGCCATGGCGAACTGACGGCGCTCGATCATCAGGGCCGTCTCCAGCGAGAAGGCCGAGAAGGTGGTGAAGCCGCCCAGCACGCCGACGGCGACGAACAGGCGGATGTTCTCGCCGTGCGTCCCGCCCCTGAAGGCCAACCAGCCGGTCAGCACGCCCATCAGCAGCCCGCCGACCACATTGGCCGTCAGCGTCGGCCAAGGCCAGCCCGCCGTCACGGGCAGCAGTCGCCCCAGCCCGTAGCGGGCCATGGCGCCGAGCGCGCCCCCGGCTGCAACGATGAGAAAACGTGTCATGGTGCGGCTTATAGCGCCGATTGCGGCATTGCGAAGGGATCGCGCGTGGCGGGCGTTGCACAGATCGTTGGCCTGACCGCGGGCCTCTGGCTCATCGGCCTCGGCGTCTGGATGGGGCTCAGGCCGCGTCAGGCGCTGGGCGTTCTCGGCGCCATGGGAAGCAGCCCCGCCATCCATTTCGGCGAGATGGCCGTCCGGGCCCTGATCGGCGCGGCGATCATCGGCGCAGCCGAGCTCTCGCACGCGCCTTTGATCCTGACCGTATTCGGCGGCTTCCTGATCGTGTCGGCGCTGGTTCTGGCGGTTCTGCCTCGGCGTTGGCACTCGACCTATTCGACCTGGTGGGCGGCGCGCATCCCGGTGACTGCCGTGCGGCTGATCGCGCCATTCTCGGTCGTCGGAGGGGCGGCCCTGATCTGGGCGCTGCAGCCCACATGGCCCTCCTGACCGAAACTTCACTTGCCCCCGGGCAAGGTTAACAGCGATAGCTGAACAGCGGCGCTTCGCGTCGTGAGAGAACACCGTCCGCCGGGCGGCGTGATCTGCCATAGTCGCGTCCATCGAGACTCAAGGGACCGCCGAAGCGCCATGTCGCACGACGATCACAACCACGCCCCGAACCCCAACGCGCATCCGCACAATGCGCCGGAGCCCGAGCCGTTCGGCGCACTGAACGACGGCGGCCACGGCGGCAATGGCGCCGACGAGCGCCTGCAGGCCGCGCCGAACCCGCCGCCGCCGGGCGCGCAGGAGGCCCCGAACCGCGAGGCGCCGCAGCCGACCTCGCACACCTCGGCGCCGCCGCTGCGCAGCGCCGACGGCATCCTGCGCCCCATTCAGGACAGCGAGTATTTCTCCTACGATCCGGCCTCGGTGGCCGCGGTGTCGAGCCATATCGACGAGTATTTCAACCAGCCGCTGGACCTGTTCCCCTTCTGGGAGACCGAGGGCAAGCCGGACCGCTTCCACGTCCTGTTCAGCCGCCAGATCGAGGAACGTTTCCCGGTCGACAGCGACATCCGCAAGCTGATCCACGACTACGGCCGCCGGGTGTTCAGGGCGCTGATGGTGCACGTCTCGGTCAAGCGGGGCAGCCAGCTGGCCGCCCTGATCGGCTTCACCCTGCTGGCCACGCTGGGGCCGACCTGGTTCTCGGCCTGGACCGGTTCGCCGCCCATGGGGCTCGGTCTCGCCGTCGCCGCCATGCTGGCCGTGGTCGGGATTTTCTGGGCCGCGCAGGCGATCCTGTTCATCCAGTACCGGTTCCAGCTGGAGAACGACTCCTACGAGCTGTCGCGCGAGATCGTGACCCGGACGCGCGAGCTGCAGAACCTGTTCACCAGCGCCCGCGCCATGGCCGATCAGGCCGAGACCCAGTACCAGATGGACGGCAAGGGCTGGGGCCGCCGCGCCCTCTATCTGACCCGCCTGACCATGTGGATCGGGGCGCGGATGGAGTACCTCGAAAAGTACGTTCAGATGGAGCTGTGGCGTGTCCGGCGCGAGCGCTACTGGATGCGCTGGGCGCAGCGGATCATGACGCCGCTGGTGTTTATCGTCTGGCTGGCGATCTTCCTGCTGGAGCCCGCCCCGACCGACGCCGTCGCCTTCCGCGCCCTGCAGGCGCTGGCGGTGGTGCTGGGCCTCGGGGTCAGCTGGCTGTCCTACTTCCGCTGGCGCACGCCGGTGGCGGCGGTTCAGGAGAAGCTCGGCGTCGACGGCTGGGTCCGCTACGCCTCGCTGGACGTCGACAACGCCGTCGCCGATCAGGTCCGCCGCGACAAGGAACGGCTGGTGGAGTACCGGGCGCTGACGCGGGGGCGCTGACGCAGGCGCCGGCGCTGACCGGCTGGCGTCGTGCCGGGAAGTGATTGGTGATTAGTGATTAGTGGGTGGCGGCGTCACGAGCCGAGCCCGCTTCGCCGGATATCGGCGGCGGCGATCCACTAACCACTAGCCACTATTCACTTACCGCCGCAGCGCATCCTGCACCCCCCGGGCGTCATACACCTCCGGGCGATCCGGTTTCGCGCCACGGCCCATGACGACTTCCAGCGAGGTCGAGGTCGGGGACGGGCCGCTGAAGTTCAGGCCGACGCCTACGCCCACGCCGGAGGTGGAGTACCGGCTGCCATAGGGCCCGCGATAGCTGCCGCCGCCGTAGCCGACGCCCACGCTGGGGCGCACGCCGCCGGCGCTGTCGGGGCTGCCGTCGATCCAGCGCTGGGTGACCTCGAACCAGTCATAGCCCTGCGCGGTGGTCAGTTCCGCGGCGCGCAGCAGGGCGTAGTCGGCCACCGGCCCGGGCGCGCCGACGCCGTTGTAGGTGACGCGGTAGCGGTTGTTCTCGATCCGCTGCTCGGAATAGCCCTGCCCGCGCGCGGACTGCTGGGCGCCGTAGGGGGCCAGGCTGGCGCAGGCCGACAGGCCGAGACCGGCGGCGAGGATCACAGGCAGGACAAGGCGCTTCATGACGGTGCTCCGTATTGGGGAGGTAACCGTAGCGGCGGACGGTGGTTCCGGCCAGCGGCGGCGGCTTCACCCCTCCACCATGCTTCGCCTCCGGCTCGCATGATCCCCCTCCCCAGCTTCGCTGGAGAGGTGAGGCTGGAATTCACCTCTCCACGCAGTGGGGAGGTGGCGCGGCGCGGCTTCGCGCCGTGACGGAGGGGTTTAACCTCTCCACGCAGTGGGGAGGTGGCTCGACGGCGAAGCCGGAGAGACGGAGGGTTAAAGCCCCCCCGCCGCCTTCAGCGCCAGGAAGTCCTCCGGCAACGGCGCCTCGACGGTGACGTAGCCGCCGGACGGGTGCGGGAAGACCAGCTTCGACGCGTGGAGCATCAGCCTCGGCGCCGCGCGACCGGCGAAGGTCAGCGCGCCGCCGTAGCGGACGTCGCCCACCATCGGACGGCCGATGGAGGCCATGTGGACGCGCAGCTGGTGCATCCGGCCGGTGGCGGGGTCCAGCTCGACCAGAGCCCCCTCCTCCGACGACGACAGGGTGCGATAGCGGCTCAGCGCGGCCTGGGCGCCCGGCGTGTCGGCGGTGACGGCGCGGGTGTAGCTCTCGCGCCCGATCTCCTGCCGCATCAGGGGGGTGTCGATGGTCCCGGCGCGCGGCTCGGGCGCCGCCGACAGCAGGGCCTGATAGGTCTTCCTGAACCGTCGCGCCTGCATCGCCTTGCCGAGAAAGCCCGCCGCGGGCTTGGTCCGGGCGGCGATGATGACGCCGGAGGTGTCGCGATCCAGCCGATGCACCAGCTCGGGCCGCTTGCCGTTCGAGCGCATGAAGGCCCACAGCAGGTCGTCCAGCGTATGCGCCTGAATCCGCCCGCCCTGACTGGACAGGCCGGACGGCTTGTTGAACGCCAGAACATGCTCGTCCTCGTGGATCACCCACGAGCGAACGGCGGCGATCTCTTCAGGCGTCAGGACGACGGGGGCGCGAGTGCTCACGAAGCCGCCTTGGGCGTAAAGCGGATGCGGCCGGCGCGGACCAGCAGGCCGCAGATGACGCCGACGATCAGGCCGGCGAACGGCGCCGCGAACAGGGTGGCCAGAAGGATGCGGTGGGCGCCGATGACGTCGCCGCCCGCCTCGGTCTCGAGGAAGACGGACAGGCGGGCGTTCAGATGAACCGCCCAGCACATCAGGATGAAGCCCAGACCGGCGCCCATCAGCGGCCGTCCCCGCGCCTGCGGAGCCACCATCAGGATGATGGCCGCGCCGCACAGGACCAGCGCCACGATCTCGACCAGCGGCGCCGAGCCCGGATTGAGCCGATAGCCCAGCAGCCACTGGATCAGCACCCCCACCCCGATCAGGCAGGCGGCGGCGAGGGTCAGGGTGCGGCGGGGAGCGACGATCTGCATGCCCGACCGCTTAGCACGATCCGCACCCGACCCAAGCCGTTCCTGTCAGCGCAGAACGCCCTTCTTCGCCATGCTCCAGGCGTACCAGAGCAGGAAGGCGGCGATGGCGAGGATGACGAACGGCATCCACTGCATCATCTCCATGCCCGGCGGCGGCGGAGGCGGCGCATCGATGAACTTGCCGTAGATCAGGCTCACCAGCGCGCCGAGGAACGACAGGGCGAAGGCGTGCACCGCCCATCTGCGCCGGACCAGCAGCAGGATCGTGCCGATCACCGCGCCCCAGACGCCAAGCACCCACGGGACATACATCCAGGTCGGCATGGCGTTGAAATAGTCGATCATCGGCTGATCGAAGCCGGACTCGCGGAAATAGGCCTCGCCCCGCGTGGTGGTGCTGATGAAGTCAAAGGCGCCGAAGCCGTTCCACAGCAGAGACAGCACCCCGACCACCCAAAGGTGCCAGGGCGTGCGGACAGTCATCGTGTTGGTATCAGTCATGGTCCCCTCCCAAGGTCATGTGATGGAGGGACGATGCGCCGGAAACAGGGTTACGGCAACGGTGGGAAACCGCGCGTTTCCGGCATGGTCGATACTACTGTCCCGACTTCCGCGCCCGCAACTCGGCCCAGCGTTCCAGCCGTTCCCTGACCTTGGCTTCGTGCCCCTCGCCCTTGGGCTTGTAGAAGGTGCGGCGCTCCATCCCCTCGGGGAAGAAGTCAGCGCCCGAAAAGCCGTCCTCGGTGTCGGGATCGTACTGATAACCCTCGCCGTAGCCGAGCGACTTCATCAGCTTGGTCGGCGCGTTGCGAATGTGGGCGGGCGGCATCAGGGAGCCGGTTTCGGCCGCCGCGCGCCTGGCCGCCTTGTAGGCCTCGTACACCCCGACCGACTTGGGCGCGGTGGCGAGGTGGACCACCGCCTGCGCCAACGCCAGCTCGCCCTCGGGGCTGCCGAGGAAGTCGTAGGTGTCCTTGGCCGCATTGGCGACGAGGATGGACAGGGGGTCGGCCTGACCGATGTCCTCGACCGCCATCCGCACGATCCGGCGCGCCAGATACAGGGGATCCTCGCCCCCGTTCAGCATCCGCGCCAGCCAGTAGAGGGCCGCATCCGGGTCCGACCCGCGAACCGATTTATGCAGCGCGGATATGAGGTTGTAGTGCTCTTCTCTGCTCTTGTCATAAGCCGGTGCGCGCTTCTGGAGGATGCCCGCCAACGCCTGCACGTCCAGAGGCTCGGTCGCCGTCAGATCGAACAGCACCTCCGACATGGTCAGCAGGTAACGCCCGTCGCCGTCGGCCAGAGCCAGCAGGGCGTGGCGGGATTCCGGCGTCAGGGGCAGGCTTTTGCCCTCCATCGCCTCGGCCCTGATCAACAGTTGATCCAGCGCCGCGTCGTCCAGCCGCTTCAGCACATAGACCTGCGAGCGCGACAGCAGGGCCCCGTTCAGCTCGAACGACGGGTTCTCGGTCGTGGCCCCCACGAGGGTGACGATCCCCTCCTCCACGAACGGCAGGAAGCCGTCCTGCTGGGCGCGGTTGAAGCGGTGGATTTCGTCGACGAAGAGCAGGGTCGACTGACCGGCGGCGCGGCGCATCCGCGCCTGCTCGAACGCCTTCTTCAGATCGGCCACGCCCGAGAAGACGGCGCTGATCTGCTGGTACTGATAGCCCGCCGCCCTGGCCAGCAGGCGGGCGATGGTGGTCTTGCCCGTGCCGGGCGGTCCCCACAGGATCATCGAGCCCAGACGGCCCGCCTCGATCATGCGCCGGATCGGCCCGCCCTCCCCCAGCAGGTGATCCTGCCCGACCACCTCCTGTAGCGTCTGCGGCCGCAGGCGGTCGGCCAGAGGAGCGTCGGGGGGATGGATGCCGGAGGCTTCGAACAGATCGGTCATTGCCCGTCACAGATAGGCGTAACCGCTCGGTTTTTCACGCGTTACTGTGCCCAGGGTCCGAGGAGAACGAGATGGCCGACGACAACAAGCCCATGGGCCCGATCACCGGCGTCTCGCCTCACCTGACCATCCCCTCGCGCGGCGGACAGGCGGCCATCGAATTCTATCAGCGCGCCTTCGGAGCCGAGGAGGTGCGCCGCATGCCCGCCGAGGACGGCGAGCGGCTGATGCACGCCCACCTGCTGATCAACGGCGCCAGCGTGCTGCTGGCCGACGAGTTTCCCGAGTTCAACGGCCAACAGGATATCGTGCCGACCGGCGTGGTCCTGCATCTTCAGGTCGACGACGCCGACGAGTGGTGGAACCGCGCCATTCTGGCCGGCGGCGTGCCGCTGTATCCCTTGGAAGACCAGTTCTGGGGCGACCGCTACGGCCAGTTGAAGGATCCGTTCGGCCACACCTGGTCGATCGGATCCCCCATCCGGAAATAGGCGATCAGCGCATCACGCCGGTGATGGTCCGGCCGCGGCGATTGATGCTGACCTCGGCCCCGCGCCCGACATTGGCCAGTTGGCCCACGCTGGTCACCGGACGGCCGTTGACGGCCACGACCACGTCGCCCCCCTGGAAACCGGCGCGGTTGGCGTAGCTGCCGCGCTGCACCCCGCCGATGATGACCCCGCTGGAGAACGGATCGCCGCCCAGCGCATCCGCCAGCGCCGGGTTCAGGGCCAGGACCCGGGCGCCGGACAGGGCGCCGGTCTGGATGGTGGTGGCCTTGTCGACATCCGGATCGCCCGGAAGGCTGCTGATGCGGGCGTTGACCGTCTGACGGCGGCCGTCACGCAGATAGGTGACCTCCACCGTCTCGTTGGGGTCATGCAGGCCGACGCGGAAATTGAGCCCCCCCTGATCGTTGATCTCGGCGCCGTCGACGGCGGTGATCAGGTCGCCTTCGCGCAGGCCCGCTCGGTCGCCCGGCCCGTTGTTCCAGACCTGGGTGATGACGATGCCCTGCGGCCGTTCGAGGCCGAGGCTGCGGGCGATGTCGGCGCTGACCGTCTCGCCCTTCACGCCCAACCAGGGGCGCACGACGATGGTGGCGCCGCCGACGGCGTTGTCGACCACCCGCTTCACCATCGAGGCCGGGATGGCGAAGCCGACGCCGGACGAGGTGCCCGAGCGCGAGAAGATGGCCGAGTTGATGCCGATCAGGTCGCCGTCCATGTCGACCAGCGCCCCGCCCGAGTTGCCGGGGTTGATGGCCGCGTCGGTCTGGATGAAGGAGCCGCTGTCGGAAATGTTCGTCTCGGTCCGGTTGAGGGCCGAGATGATGCCGTTGGTCACGGTCTGGCCGACGCCGAACGGATTGCCGATGGCCAGCACCAGATCGCCAACCTGCTGTTCCTCGCGATCATCGATGTTCAGGGTCGGCAGGCGCTCGTTGACGCCCTGCAGCTGAAGCACCGCCAGATCGGAGCGCTCATCGCCCAGAACCACACGGGCGTCGAACTCGCGCCGGTCGTTCAGGATGACGCGGATCGAACTCATGCCGTTGACGACGTGGTAGTTGGTCACCACGACCCCGTTCTCACGCACGATGACGCCCGAGCCGACCGAGCCGGTCTCACGCTGTCCCGGCATGCCGAAGAAGGGATCGCGGACCTGCTGCACGCCGCGGGCGGAGATGTTGACCACGGCCGGGGCGGCGGTGCGGACAACCGGCGCGAAGCTGGACTTCATCGCCATGGCGTCGCCGGGCACGACCCGGTTGTCGGAGAAGACGCCGTCCTGCGCCTTGGAGTTCGAGGGTTGTCCGCAGGCGGCGAGCGTGAGGGCGAGTGCGATCGCGAGAGAGCCGGTCTTCATCATCATCCGTAAGGCAAAGGCGGGAGAGACGTTCCCATACGGCTACGGATTTCGGGCCGGATCAAGGCGACGCGATCAGGCGCCCGACGCCTCGGCCCGGGACGCCTGCCGTCCCACGACCCAGCCGATCACCGCCGCCAGCAGCAGCACGCCCGCCGCGACGTAGAAGGCCAATCCCGGATCATAAAGGCCGCCGACCAGAAGGCGCGAGGCCGGCCCCTGCCCCGCCCAGCCCTCGATCCAGCGCGCGACGCTCTGGAACTGACCGCCGGTCGAATGGGTGTAGAGCCAGCCGAAGAACAGGGGCGAAAGCACGCCGGCGATGGCCCCGACGCTGTTGTTCGCGCCCTGAAGCTGGCCCTGCTCATCCTCGCCGACGCGGCGGGTCATCAGGGCCTGAATCGTCGGCATGGCGAGGCCCCACAGGGCGTTGGGCAGCATGGCGGCGATGAAGGCCCAGCCGGTCGGCGCCCAGCCCATCAGGGCGATGCCGACGGTGCCGCCGATCAGGCCCAGCACCAGCGTCCTTCGCTGGCCGAAGCGTTTGGAGACCGGCCCCACCAGCAGGCCCTGCACGATCATGTCCAGCACGCCCACGAGGGCCAGTAGCATCCCGACCTGCAACGGCCCCCAGCCGTAGCGCAGGCCCGCGTACAGCACGAACACCGCCGAGAAGACGTGGTGGGCGAAGTAGAGCAGGAAGTTCACGACCGCGAGGCCGCTGAGCTCCGCATGGCGTTTCAGCAGGATCAGGGCGCCGACGGGGTTCGCCCGCTTCCAGCTGAAAGGCATCCGCTTCTCGGGCACGAGGCTCTCGGGCAGGACGAACAGGCCGTACAGGAAGGCCACGCCCGACAGGACGGCGGCGAACCAGAAGGGGGCGCGCGGCCCCAGCTCGCCCAGGAAGCCGCCCAGCACCGGCCCAAGCACAAAGCCGCCCGAGAAGGCCGCGCCGATCAGCCCATAGGCCTTGGCCCGCTTCTCCGGCGCGGTGATGTCGGCCATGTAGGCGAAGACGGTGGTGAAGCTGGACGAAGTGATCCCGGCGATGATCCGCCCGGCCGCCAGCCACCACAGGTTCGGCGCCAGCGCCATCAGCACATAGTCCAGCGCCAGACCGGCGCAGCTGATCAGGATGACCGGACGGCGGCCGTACTTGTCCGACAGCGAGCCGATGATGGGCGAGCAGATGAACTGCATCCCCGCCCAGAGGGCCACGAAGACGCCATTGATCCAGCCAGCCTGGGCATTTGACCCGACGAACTCCTCGATCAGGTGTGGCAGCACGGGGATGATGATCCCCATGGCGATGATGTCGAGCACCGCCGTCACCAGAATGAAGGCGATGGCCGCGCGGCGGACTTTCAGATCATTCAGGGCGTTCATCGGCGGCGGTTCTAGCCCGCCGGGCGTCAGCGCGCCATCGCCGGCAGGGTGTCCTCGGGTCGTCCGTCGACGGCGGGGCCGGTGACGCCCAGCAGCCGGACCAGCAGGGGCTCGACGTCGATGCTGTCCATCTCGGTCAGGCGCACGCCCGATGCGAAAGCCGGGCCGTGGGCGATGAACAGGGCGCGCATCTCGGGCGCCTGGTTGTCGAAGCCGTGCCCCCCGCCCCGGATCCTAGACGGATCGACGCGCCCGCGCAGGGCGACGGTCCAACCGGTCTGCACCAGACAGACGATGGCCGGGATGCGCGGGTGGGTTCCATAGGCCAGACGCGCGGGGATGTCGCCCTTGCGCCAGCACTCCATGTGCGGCTTCACACCCAGCAGGGCCGCCTCGACCTCGGCCTCGCGGCCCGGGACAGAATCCAGCGACACGACCGCCCCCCACGCCGTCACATTGACCGCCGCCGGGTCGATCAGGTCATCGAGGAAGGCCACTCGCTCGCCCGACAGGGCCGCCATGCCGTGATCGGCCACGATGACCAGATCGGCGTCGAGGTTCAGCTTCTCCAGTCCCTCGACCAGAGCCTTGATCGCGGTGTCGACGTCAGCGACGGCTTGCAGGGTTTCCGGCGCGTCCGGGCCGAACGTGTGCCCCTGGGTGTCGACGATGTCGAAATACAGGGTCGAGATGGCCGGGCGTTCCTCCGGAGGCAGGCTCATCCAGCCCAGCAGAATGTTGACCCGCGACAGCGACGGCACGCCCTTCTCATAGGGGACCCAGTAATCCGGGCGCACGCCGCGCACCGGCGCTTCCGAGCCCGGCCAGAACATGGCGGCGCTGCGCAGACCCGCCTTATGAGCCGTCACCCAGATCGGCTCGCCGGCGTCGTACCAGACCCGGTCCATCACCTCGGTCCGGTTGCCCAGCGAGAACCGGCGTCCCGGCAGGTCCGGATCGTTCATGGTGTTGTAGACCAGACCGTGGTGGTCGGGGTGCAGGCCGGTCACCAGCGTATAGAAGTTCGGGAAGGTCACGCTGGGCCAGGACGGGCGCATGCCGTCCACGGTCTGCACGCCCTCAGCGGCCAGTCGCGACAGGGTCGGGGTCCGCGCCGCGTCCAGATAATCGGCCCGGAAGCCGTCGATGCCGATCAGGATCACCGGCCGCTCGCGCTGCACCGCCGGAGCCGGGGCCGGAGCCTGCGCCTCCGCGGTCGTCGGGGCCATCGCCAGAGCCGATACGGCGGCGACGGTCAGGGACAGGGCGCGAAGGAACATGGCGGACTCCGTACAGAAGCCGGCTGCCTAGTCGGTCTCGGCGACAGGCGCACGACGACCGGACGTCGCGGTTGCAAAAGCTTAATGCGAAGCGCCTTGCCAGCGGACCCGACACACGTTCAACCTGCGCTTTATGAGCGCTGTTATCGAAACTCGCGGCCTGACCAAGATCTATGGCGACGTGCGCGCCCTGGACGGGCTTGATCTGACCATTCCCAAGGGCGGGGTCTATGGCGTGCTGGGGCCGAACGGGGCGGGCAAGTCCACGCTGTTCCGCATCCTGCTGGGCCTGATCCGTCCGACGGACGGATCCGCGACCGTCATGGGCGGCGCCATCGGCGATCCGGCCGCCATGCGCCGCATGGGCTCGATGATCGAGACGCCGCGCTTCCCGCCCTACATGACCGCCCGGATGGTGCTGCGCTGGCTGGCGCTGGAGCATGGGACGGCCAGGGACGCCGACATCCCCTACTGGCTGGAGCGCGTCGGCCTCACCCGGGCGGCGGACCGCAAGGTGCGCGGCTTCTCGGTCGGCATGATGCAGCGTCTCGGCATCGCCGCCTCGCTGATGACCCGGCCCGATCTGGTCATTCTGGATGAGCCGACCAGCGGCATGGACCCGCCCGGCATTCAGGAGATGCGCGGCCTGATCCGCTCGCTGGCCGCCGACGACGGCGTGACCGTCATTCTGGCCAGCCACCAGCTCAGCGAGGTCCAGCGTATCTGCGACCGCGTGGCGATCATGAACAAGGGCAAGCTGGTGCTGGAGGGCGCGGTCAGCGACCTGACCGCGGCCGGCGGCGAACGCCTGCGCCTGATCGGCACGCCGGTCGAGAAGGTGCTGGGCGCCCTCAGCGTCCGCGCCACCCGCGACGGCGAGGCCGTGCTGGCCGAGATCAAGCGCCCGGACGCCCCGGCCCTGATCCGGGCCCTGGTCGAACAGGGCGTCGACATTCACGAAGCCAAATGGGTCGGCGCCGACCTTGAAAGCATCTTCTTCACCGAGACGGGCGCCGTGCAGGAGGCCGACGATGCTCGTTGATGCGCTGAAAGCCGAGAGCTACCGCTTCTCCCTGAACCGGGTGCTGGTCTTCATCTCCGTCCTGCTGACGCCCCTGCTGTTCGCGATCGGCGGCGTGCTGTTCCACTGGGTCAGCAAGATCAACGGCGACAAGGCCGCCCAGGCCGCCAAACTGAACGTCGCCGCCCCGAGCGAGGCGGTGAATCTGGGCGATGTCTTCGGCTTCGCCGCCGCCGGCTGCGCCAACGGCTTTGTGCTGATCTGCGTGCTGATCGCCGCCGCCACCCTCTACGCCGGGGACTATCGCTGGGAGACCTGGCGACTGATCAGCGCCCGCAATGACCGCACATCCCTGCTCCTGGCCAAGGTCGGGGTGGTCAAGCTGATCGCCATCATCAGCAGCCTGTTCTTCCTCGCGGCCAGCCTGATCTTCTTCCTCGCCCAGGCCATGGTCTATCAGCGCGGGCTGAGCTTCTCGGTCCCGGCGGGCGACATCGGCGGCATCGCCCTGACCTGGCTGCTATCCTATGTCCGCATCGTCCAGTTCACCCTGATCGGCTTGCTGGCGGCGGTGATGACGCGCTCCCTGCTGGCCGCCCTGATCGTGCCGTGGGCGCTGGGCTTCATCCAGAGCCTGGCCGGTCAGCTCGGCCCGGCGCTGTTCGGCATGGATCCCGGCGGCTGGACGCTGCAACTGCTGCTCCCGGGGCTGGCCTATGACACGCTGAAGGCCGCCGTCGAAGGCCCTCTGGACGCGCCCCTGACCGGGGCGGTGGTGTGGAAGGCCCTGACCGGTCTGACCCTGTGGACCATCCTCCCCCTCGCCGGCGCCCTGGCGTGGTTCAGGAAGCAGGACCTGTCGAAGGAGTAGCGGTCAGAACCGCTTCTCCATCCACGTATCCGCCCGCGCATAGGGGCTGGGGCGTGGCGGCAGGTCGGTGAAGCCGAAGCGGCGGTACAGGGCGATGGCGTGGGTCTGGGCCCTGTTGGTCTCGAGATACAGGCGCGGGGCTCCGGCGGCGCGTGCGGTGGCCTCGCAGGCCTCCAGCAGTTGATACCCGAGGTTCAGCCCGCGCGCCGCCGCCAGCACGGCCATCTTGCCGACCTCATAGCCGCCGTCATCCATCGCCATCAGCGAGCAGCAGCCGACCGGCGCCCCGTCCCGCTCGGCGATGAAGATGTGGCCGCCCTTGCTCAGGATCGCCCCCTCGGGGTCGCCCAGCACCAGCTGGTCCTTGGCTTCCAGCGCATAGCCGCCCGCCACCAGCCAGTCCTCGTTCAGCGACCGCCAAGCGGAAGCGTGGTCGGGCCGGTACGGCGCGATGATGATGACAGGGTCAGGTGTCGGCATGGGCCCTCCGGAGCCTCCATCTGGGGAAGCGAGCCCGACGGCGGAAGACCACGAACGAGAAAGGGGCGGCAGGCTTTCGCCCGCCGCCCCTTCTTTGCCCCAACGAACGAAGCTTAGGCTTCGTCGTCGCCCTCGATCTCATAGACCGGACCCGAGTCCTGGCCCTTGGCGTCGACGTCGCGGTCGACGAACTCGATCACGGCCATGGCGGCGTTGTCGCCATGGCGGAAGCCGGCCTTCATGATGCGGATGTAGCCGCCGTTACGTTCGGCGTAACGCGGGCCGATCGTTTCAAACAGCTTGCCGACTTGCGGCACGTCACGGACCTGGCTGATGGCCTGACGACGAGCGTGCAGGTCGCCCTTCTTGGCGAGGGTGACCAGCTTCTCGACGAAGGGACGCAGTTCCTTCGCCTTCGGCAGGGTGGTCGTGATCTGCTCGTGCTTGATCAGCGAAGCAGCCATGTTGGCGAACATGGCCTGGCGGTGGCTGACCGTACGGCCGAGCTTGCGATAGGCGGCGCCGTGGCGCATCGGGGTCTCTCCTACTCAACCCTGGTATCCACGCTACGTGTGGACCTGGGGCTCTATCATTCTAACCGCTCCGCGATCCCCGAAAGGGTCATGGGCGGAGGGTTGAAACTAGATCTGGTCGTCGAACTTCTTGGCCAGGTCTTCGATGTTTTCGGGCGGCCAGTTCGGCACATCCATGCCGAGGCTGAGGCCCATCGTCGCGAGAACTTCCTTGATCTCGTTCAGCGACTTGCGGCCGAAGTTCGGGGTGCGAAGCATTTCGCCCTCGGTCTTCTGGATCAGGTCGCCGATGTAGACGATGTTGTCGTTCTTCAGGCAGTTGGCCGAACGGACGGACAGCTCCAGCTCGTCCACCTTCTTCAGCAGGGCCGGGTTGAAGGGCAGGTCGGGCTTGCCGTCCGACTGCTCAACAGCCTTCTTCGGCTCGTCGAAGGTGATGAAGATCTGCAGCTGGTCTTGCAGGATGCGCGAGGCGTAGGCCACAGCGTCAACCGGCGAGACGGCGCCGTTGGTTTCGACTTCCAGCACCAGCTTGTCGTAGTCCAGCGACTGGCCCTGACGGGTCGGTTCGACGCGATAGGCGACGCGCTTAACCGGCGAGTACAGGGCGTCGACGGCGATCAGGCCGATCGGGGCGTCTTCCGGACGGTTGAACTCCGAAGCCACATAGCCCTTGCCGTTCTGGACGGTCAGTTCCATGCGGATCGAAGCGCCGTCATCCAGGGTGCAGATGACGTGATCCGGGTTCAGCACCTCGATGTCCGCAGGGACTTCGATCTGGCCGGCCGTGACGACACCGGGGCCCGTGGCGCGCAGGGTCATGCGCTTCGGACCTTCGGCGTGCATGCGCAGCGCCAGTTGCTTGATGTTCAGCACGATGTCGACGACGTCTTCCCGCACGCCTTCCAGCGACGAGAATTCGTGCACGACGCCGTCGATTTGAATCGCGGTCACCGCGGCGCCTTGCAGCGACGACAGGAGAACGCGACGCAGGGCATTGCCGAGCGTCACGCCGAAACCGCGTTCCAGGGGCTCAGCGACCAGGCGCGCCTTGCGCTGGGGGTCGGAGCTCGCCTCGATCTGCGGCTTCTCGGGACGGATCAGCTCTTGCCAGTTTCGTTCGATCATGGATGTCCCTCGAGTCGGAGTTCGCCGCTCCCCGCCTCGTCAGGCGTATGGGGAGCGACGGAGAATAGAGTCGGCGGCGGTTCGCTTAGACGCGGCGGCGCTTGGGCGGACGGCAGCCGTTGTGCGGCATCGGGGTGACGTCGCGGATGGTCGTGATGGTCATGCCCACGGCCTGCAGGGCGCGCAGGGCCGACTCGCGGCCGGAACCCGGACCCGAGACGTTGACTTCCAGCGTCTTCACGCCGTGCTCTGCCGCCTTCTTGCCGGCGTCTTCAGCAGCCATCTGGGCGGCGTAGGGGGTCGACTTGCGCGAACCCTTGAAGCCCATGTGACCGGCCGACGACCAGGAAATCGCGTTCCCTTGCGCGTCGGTGATGGTCACCATCGTGTTGTTGAACGACGCATTCACGTGAGCGACGCCCGAGGTGATGTTCTTGCGCTCGCGCTTCTTAACGCGACCCGGTTCCTTGGCCATGTGTCAGCTCTTACTTCTTCTTGCCGGCGATCGGCTTGGCGGGACCCTTGCGGGTGCGGGCGTTGGTGTGGGTGCGCTGGCCGCGGACCGGCAGGCCCTTGCGGTGACGCAGGCCGCGGTAGCAGGCCAGATCCATCAAACGCTTGATGTTCATCGACGTCTCACGACGCAGGTCGCCCTCGACGGTATGGTCGCGGTCGATCGTTTCGCGGATCGACAGGACTTCAGCGTCCGTCAGCTGGTTCACGCGGCGGGCGGGCTCGATGCCCACCTTGGCGGCGATATCCTTGGCGGCGGCGGGGCCGATGCCATGGATGTACTGAAGCGCGATTTCAACGCGCTTGTTGGTCGGGATGTTGACGCCAGCAATACGGGCCACGAAGCTCTCCAGATACGCGTGTGCGGACGCAATAAACGCTCCGGTCAACAGACCAGGAGCGTGCGCGCCCTTCGCGGAAGCGGGCCTTATACAGGGGATTCAGTTTCCGTCAACAGGTCGCGAACGCCGTATCGGCACTTCGGTCCGTCAACCGCTCAGGGCCAGATCACCCCGATGGTGATACGGCCGCCCGGGATCGGGCGACCGGAGGCCGTCATCGGCGGGCGGACGCGGAAGCGGGTTTCGGCGACGCGCACGGCGACCGGACCGAATCCCTGCCCGGCGGGCCGCTCCCTGACGACCCGGCAGCCGGTCAGGCGCTCCTCCAGCGTGATCTCGCAGCTGACGGTGATGTCCACGTTGCGGGCGCGGCCGCGCAACTCGCGCGGCGTGTCCTGAAAGATCTCCCGCCCGTTGGCGCCGCGCAGGATCAGGGCGCCGGAGCCCGAGCCGGGACCGTCGCCGTCCCCGAGGCCGGTTCCCCGTCCCTCCCCCTCCCCGCCCGGACCGAATCCCGGCTCCGGAGAGGCGGTGGGAGCCAGGCCGACCGTGATCGCGGGCTCGGGGGCCTGAACGACCGGCGCGGGCGGGCTGTCCGGCGGAGGAGCGGGCGGCGGGGGCGGCGTATGGATGCGCGACGGAGCGGCGGGCGCCCCTCCCCCGGCCACGGGCGAGGGGTTCGGCGGCGGCGGTGGAGGTGGCGGCGGCACGGGCGGCCGGAACAGCACCACCTCCAACGCCGGAGGCGGCGGGACGACCGCACCGCCGGGCGCGCCTGCGCCGATCACGGCGAAGACAGCCAGATGCGCCGCCACGATGCCGACGGCGAAGCCGGCGCTGCGCCACCGGCGACGGTTCAGGATGGAATGTCCCGTGCTCACGCGCTTCCCATGTCACACCGGACATGAACGCGGGCTGTCGGGGGGAAGGTCCGCCCGCCGGGTCGGCGGGCGGAAACCGGTTCAGTTCAGGGCGGCGTCGATGTCGGCCGAGACGGCCTCGATGGAGTCCATGCCGTTGACCTCGGTCAGCAGGCCCTTGTCCGCATAGTAGGGCAGCAGAGGCGCCGTGTTGCGGTTGTAGGCGTCCAGACGGACCTTGAAGCTGTCGGGGTTGTCGTCCGGACGGCCCTGGTCGGAGAACCGCTTGGCCACGCGGGCCAGCAGGGCCTCATCGTCCACCTTCAGGCGCACGACGTGGTCGATTTTCTTGCCCAGCTTGGCCAGCATGGCGTCCAGCGCCTCGGCCTGGGCCAGGGTGCGCGGGAAGCCGTCGAAGATGGCGCCGCCAGCGTCTTCCGCCGCCTTCAGCTGGGCTTCGATCAGGGCGATCACGACCGCGTCGGGAACCAGATCCCCGCGCGACATGATGGCCTGACACTCCTTGCCCAACTCAGAGCCCGAAGCGATCGCCTCGCGCAGCATGTCGCCGGTCGAGAGCTGGATCATGCCCCGAGTCTCGACCAGACGCTTGGCCTGGGTGCCCTTGCCGGCCGCGGGCGGCCCAAACAGGATCAGGTTCATCGCTTCCCCCTCTGGTCGGCTTAGCGGCGGGCGGGCGCGGTGACGCCCTTGCCCCTGGTCTGTCCACGGCCGCGCAGCTTGGCCTTCTTGATCAGGCCTTCATACTGGTGCGCCAGCAGGTGCGACTGGATCTGCGCCACGGTGTCCATGGTCACCGAGACCACGATCAGCACCGAGGTGCCGCCGAAGTAGAAGCTCTGGCCCAGATTGGCGACCATGATCTCCGGCAGGATACAGACAGCGGTGATGTAGGCCGCGCCGATCACCGTCAGACGGGTCAGGACGTGGTCCAGATACTCGGCCGTGCGCTTGCCCGGACGGATGCCCGGCAGGAAGCCGCCGTACTTGCGCAGGTTTTCGGCCGTGTCCTCGGGGTTGAAGGTGATCGAGGTGTAGAAGAAGCAGAAGAAGATGATCAGGACGGCGTACAGCACGGTGAACACCGGCTGGCCGTGCTGCATCTGGGCGGTGAAGGCCGGCAGCCACGACATCCACGCCGGGAGCTTCGACGGATCGGTGAACTGGGCCACCGTCGACGGCAGCATCAGCAGCGACGAGGCGAAGATCGGCGGGATGACGCCCGCGGTGTTGACCTTCAGCGGCAGGAACGAACGCTCGCCCCCGGCCATGCGGTTGCCTTCCTGACGCTTCGGATACTGGATCAGAAGGCGGCGCTGGGCGCGCTCCATGAAGACGATGAAGACGACCACGCCCACGGCCATCGCGACGATGGCGATCAGGGCGAAGGCCGACATCTGGCCTTGCTGGGCCAGGCCGAACATGCGGCCGATGGTGCCCGGCAGAACCGCGACGATACCGGCGAAGATGATCAGCGAGATGCCGTTGCCGACGCCGCGCGCCGTCACCTGCTCACCCAGCCACATCAGGAACATGGTCCCGGCGGTCAGGCAGGTCGTGGTGGTGATGATGAAGAACAGGCCCGGTTCGTCGATCAGACCCGGCTGACCGTTCAGCTGGGTGGCGATGCCGAAGGCCTGGGCGACGGCCAGAACGACCGTCAGGTAACGGGTGTACTGGTTCAGCTGCTTGCGGCCGCTCTCGCCGCCTTCCTTGCGCAGCTTCTCCCAGGGCGGGTACACCGCGCCCAGTAGCTGCACGATGATCGAGGCCGAGATGTACGGCATCACGTTCAGCGCGAAGACGGCCATGTTCTGAACGGCGCCGCCGGAGAACATGTTGAGCATGTCCAGAATGCCGCGCTGGCCGTCCGGATCCTGGAAGAACGCGAGGAACTGGGCGTTGTTGATGCCGGGGATCGGAATATAGCAGCCCAGGCGGAACACGATCAGCGCCATTGCCGTGAAAAGCAGGCGCTTGTGCAGCTCGGTCGCCTTGGCGAACGAGCCCATGTTCATGTTTGCTGCGAGTTGTTCGGCGGCCGAAGCCATAAGTGTCACCCCGACTGATCAGAACGCGGCGCATCGGACGACGAGTCCGCGCCTGCGTCCAGATAGGAGAAGGGCGCCCTCATGGCGAGGGCGCCCGACAGTCTTTTTACTTCGCGGCCGTGCGCTTGGCGCGGGCCGAGACCTTGTTGGCGTCGCCCTTCGGCGCCTTGGGGGCCGGAACCTTGCCCTTGGCGGCGTTGCGCTTCTCGACGCGAGCCGCGGCCTTGGCCTCGGCTTCGATGCGTTGTTCGACGACCGAACCGCCGGCCGCTTCGATGGCCGACTTGGCGCCGGCCGAGGCCGACCAGACGACCAGGCTCAGCTTGGCCTTCAGTTCACCGGTGCCCAGAACGCGGACACCGTCCTTGACGCGGCGGATCACGCCGGCGGCCACCAGGGCCTCGCCGTTGATTTCCGACTTGGCGTCCAGCTTGCCGGCGTCGATGGCGTCCTGCAGGCGCCACAGGTTCACTTCGGCCAGCTTCAGCGCGTTCGGGTTGTTGAAGCCGCGCTTCGGCATACGCATGTACAGCGGCATCTGGCCGCCTTCGAAGCCGCCGATGGCGACGCCCGAACGCGACTTCTGACCCTTGACGCCGCGACCGGCGGTCTTGCCCTTGCCCGAGCCCGGGCCACGGCCGACGCGCATGCGCTTCTTGTGTGCGCCTTCGTTGTCGCGGATTTCGTTCAGTTTCATATGCCTGATCCTTTCGGGTTCTAGCGCCCGGAGACACTCCGGACTCGGCGTTTTCAATGTCCCTCCCGTTCAGGGAGGATGGCTGCGACGCAGCCGGAAGGGGATGGCGAACCGCCCTCCCCCAAACCTCAAGGTCGCGCGCTATAGCCGCTCCCCGGATAGCAGTAAAGGCGGCTCTTGCGGAGCCGCCCCTTGCTGGACCGCCTTGCGGCGATCCGCCCTCCCCCGAAAGGGAGGGAGACCTGCAGTCTTACTTCTCGACCACTTCCACCATGTGGTGGACCTTGGCGATCATGCCGCGGACCGAGGCGGTGTCCTCGAGGGTCGATTCACGACCCACGCGGTTCAGGCCCAGGCCGATCAGGGTGGCGCGCTGGTCCGACTTGCGGCGGATCGGCGAACCGGTCTGGCGGATGGTGACGGTGGCTTTCGATTCAGTCTTGGCCATGTCTTAGCCCTCGATGGCTTCAGGCGCCGAGGCGCCGTCGTTGCGGCGGCCCATCAGGTCAGCGACCTTCTTGCCACGCTTCGAAGCAACCTGACGCGGCGACGACTGGACCTTGAGGGCCTCGAACGTCGCACGGATCATGTTGTAGGGGTTCGACGAACCGGTCGACTTGCCGACGACGTCCTGGACGCCGAGGGTTTCGAGCACGGCGCGCATCGGACCACCCGCGATCACGCCGGTCCCGGGAGGGGCAGCGCGCATCATGATCTTGCCGGCGCCCCAACGGCCGTTGCCGTCGTGGTGCAGGGTGCGGTTCTCGCGAAGCGGAACCTTGATCATGGTCTTCTTGGCTTCTTCGGTCGCCTTGCGGATGGCTTCCGGCACTTCACGCGCCTTGCCATGACCGAAGCCGACGCGGCCCTTGCCGTCACCGACGACCATCAGGGCAGCGAAGCTGAAGCGTCGGCCGCCCTTCACGGTGGCGGCGACGCGGTTGATGTGCACCAGCTTCTCGACGATGTCCGAGTCCGGACCATCGACAGCGGGAGCGTTACGGTTGTCACGACGGTTGCGGTCGTTGCCGCCCTGTCCGCCGCGCTGGGGTTGTTGCGCCATCTGTCGCGTCCCTTAGAAGTTCAGGCCGGCTTCACGCGCGGCTTCCGCCAGCGCCTTCACCCGTCCGTGATAGATGTAGGCGCCGCGGTCGAAGACGACGTCCTTGACGCCCTTCTCGATGGCGCGTTCGGCGATCAGCTTGCCGATGGCGGCAGCCGCGGCGACGTCCGAGCCCTTCGAACCCTTGCCGCCTTCCAGCGACGAGGCGGCGACCACGGTGACGCCCTGGGCGTCGTCGATGATCTGGGCCGAGATGTTCTTGTCCGAACGGCTGACCGACAGGCGCAGGCGACCGTTGGCGACAGCCTTCAGGCGGCGACGATTGCGCTCGGCGCGGCGCTTGGCTTGCTGTTGAAGAGAAAGAGCCATGACTTACTTCTTCTTGCCTTCCTTGCGACGCACGGTCTCACCGGCGTAGCGGACACCCTTGCCCTTGTAGGGCTCCGGCGGACGCAGCTTGCGGATGACGGCGGCGATCTGACCGACGGCCTGCTTGTCCGAACCCGAGATCTTGATCTCGGTCTGCTTCGGAACAGCGAACGAAACGCCGGCCGGCGGATCGATGTCGACGTCGTGCGAGAAGCCGAGCTGCAGCGACAGCTGGTTGCCCTTCATCGCGGCGCGGTAACCCACGCCGACCAGTTCGAGCGTCTTGTCGAAGCCGGTGGTGACCCCGGTGACCATGTTGTCGACCAGGGTGCGCGACAGGCCCCACATCGCGCGAGCGCGCTGGGTGTCCGAACGCGGGGTCAGCGACAGTTCGTCGCCTTCCTGCTTGACCTCGATCTCTTCCGCCACGGTCCAGGCGCGTTCGCCCTTCGGACCCTTCACGGTGATGTTCTGGCCGTCGAGCGTGACAGTCACGCCCTTCGGCACAGCAATGGTTTTCTTGCCGATACGGGACATCTTAGTAGACCCTGCAGAGGACTTCGCCGCCGACATTGGCGTCGCGGGCGGCAGCGTCCGACATGACGCCCTTGGACGTCGAAAGGATCGAGATGCCCAGGCCGTTCTTGATCGGCTTCAGGTCGCTGATAGCCGAATAGACGCGGCGGCCGGGCTTCGACACGCGGGCGATCTCGGCGATCACCGGCTGGCCGTCGAAGTACTTCAGCTCGATCTCGAACTGCGGGAACTCACCCGGGTTTTGCACCAGGTTGTAGCCGCGGATGTAGCCTTCGTCCTGCAGCACGTCGAGGACGCGTTGGCGCAGGCGCGAGGCCGGGGTCAGCACCTTCGAACGCTTGCGGGTCGCAGCGTTCTTGATGCGGGCGATCATGTCGCTCAGGGGATCGTTGATCATCATGACTTTATGCTCCCCTTACCAGCTCGACTTCGTCAGGCCGGGGATTTGCCCCAGGTTGCCCAGCTCACGCAGGGCGATCCGGCTCATCTTCAGCTTGCGATAGTAGGCGCGCGGACGACCCGTCACCTCGCAGCGGTTGCGGATGCGGTTCGGCGCCGAGTTGCGCGGCAGTTCCGCCAGCTTCAGGCGCGCCTCGAAGCGCTCCTCCAGCGGCAGGGACTCGTCATTCGCGGTGGCCTTGAGGGCAGCGCGCTTGTCGGCGTACTTCGCGACGAGGGCCTTGACCTTCTCGTTACGGTTTACAGCGGACTTCTTTGCCATTGTCTGTTTCCCTTCCCGCTCAGTTCACGAACGGGAACTTGAACTCGGCGAGGAGAGCCTTGGCTTCCTCGTCGGTCTTGGCCGTGGTGCAGACGATGATGTCCATGCCCCACATCTGGTCGATCTGGTCGTAGTTGATCTCCGGGAACACGATGTGCTCCTTCAGACCGGTGGCGTAGTTGCCGCGACCGTCAAACGAAGTGCCCTTGAGGCCGCGGAAATCCTTCACGCGCGGCAGCGCGATCGTGATGAACCGGTCCAGGAACTCGTACATCTGGTCGCCGCGCAGCGTGACCTTGCCGCCGACAACCATGCCTTCGCGCAGCTTGAAGCCGGCGATGGAGTTGCGGGCCTTGGTCGGCACAGCCTTCTGACCGGCGATGGCGGTCAGATCCTTGAGGGCCGCGGTGGCCTTCTTGGAGTCAGCGACAGCTTCACCGATACCCATGTTCAGGACGATCTTGTCCAGCTTGGGGATCTGCATCTCGTTCGTGTAGCCGAACTTGGTCTTCATCTCGCCGCGGATGCGCGAGTTGTATTCCGTCTTCAGCCGCGGGGTGTACTTGGTGTCGGCCATTAGATGACGTCTCCCGTCGTCTTGGCGAAGCGGACCTTCTTGCCCTCTTCAACCTTGAAGCCGACGCGGGTCGCCTTGCCGTTGGCGTCGGCGATCGCGACGTTCGACAGGTGAAGCGAGGCTTCCTTGTTCTTGATACCGCCCTGGGGGTCGCCCTGGGTCGGACGCGTGTGACGCTGCACCATGTTGATGCCTTGCACGACGACGCGGTTCTCGGTCGGAAGGACCTTCAGGACCTGGCCGGTACGGCCCTTGTCCTTGCCGGTCAGGATGACGACGTTGTCGCCCTTCTTGATCTTGGCGGCCATGGTTACAGGACCTCCGGAGCCAGCGAGATGATCTTCATGTGGTTCTTGGCGCGCAGTTCGCGCGGAACCGGCCCGAAGATACGGGTGCCGACAGGCTCGTTTTGCTTGTTGACGATGACGGCGGCCGACTTGTCGAAACGAATGACAGAGCCGTCCTTGCGCATGATGTCCTTGGCGGTGCGCACGACGATGGCGCGAACGACGTCGCCCTTCTTCACGCGGCCGCGCGGAATCGCTTCCTTCACCGAGGCGACAATGGTGTCGCCCACCGAGGCGTAGCGGCGCTTCGAGCCGCCAAGCACCTTGATGCACATGACCCGGCGAGCGCCCGAATTGTCGGCCACCTCCAGGTTAGTTTGCATCTGGATCATGGGATCCGATCCTTCTTCTTACGAGGCCGAGGCGGCCGAGGCGTCCGACAGGACTTCCCAGCGCTTCAGCTTGGACTTCGGGGCGCACTCGACGATGCGGGCCAGGTCACCGACCTTGAGGGCATTCGCTTCGTCGTGAGCGTGGTACTTCTTGGACAGACGGACGGTCTTCTTCAGGACCGGGTGCAGCAGGGTGCGCTCGACCTTGACGATGACAGTCTTGTCGCCCTTGTCGGAGACGACCACGCCTTCGAGAATTCGCTTCGGCATCTTCGTTTCCTTAAACAGCCGCGCGCTTCTCACGCAGAAGCGTGGAGATGCGGGCGATGTCCTTGCGCACTTCCGAGACCCGGTGGGTCTTTTCCATCTGGCCGGTGGCGGCCTGGAAGCGCAGGTTGAACTGTTCCTTCTTGAGCTTCAGCAGCTCGTCGGACAGCTGGTCAGCGGTTTGCGACCGGAGATCGGCGATCTTGGTCATCAGGCAGCGGCCTCCACATGAGCGATGCCGGCGTCAAGGCGGGTGACCACCTTGGTGCGGACCGGCAGCTTGGCGGCGCCGAGACGCAGCGCTTCACGCGCCACATCGTCCGGCACGCCGTCGATTTCGAACAGGATGCGGCCCGGGTGGCAACGCGCGGCCCAGTGGTCCACGGCGCCCTTGCCCTTACCCATCCGGACTTCAGCCGGCTTGCCCGTGACGGGCAGATCCGGGAACACCCGGATCCAGACGCGGCCCTGACGCTTCATCTGGCGGGTGATCGCGCGGCGAGCCGCCTCGATCTGACGCGCGGTGATGCGTTCCGGCTCGACCGTTTTCAGGCCGTAAGAGCCGAAGTTCAGCGAGAAGCCGCCCTTGGCCGAACCGTGAATCCGGCCCTTGAAGGCCTTGCGGTACTTGGTCTTTTTCGGTTGCAGCATGACTTAGTTCTCACCACGTCCGCGGTCGCGACGCGGGCCGCGATCACCGCGGGGGCCACGTTCACGGCCTTCGTTCGACGACGGACCCGAGGCTTCCTGGGCCCAGCGCTTGTCCTGGGCCATCGGGTCGTGCTCGAGCACCTCACCCTTGAAGACCCAGACCTTCACGCCGATGATGCCGTAGGTCGTCTTGGCTTCGATGAAGCCATAGTCGATGTCGGCGCGCAGGGTGTGAAGCGGCACGCGACCTTCGCGGTACCATTCCATACGGGCGATTTCAGCGCCGCCGAGGCGACCCGAAACGTTGATCCGGACACCCTTGGCGCCCAGACGCATGGCCGACTGCATCGCGCGCTTCATGGCGCGACGGAAGGCGATGCGGCGTTCCAGCTGTTGCGCGATGTTCTCGGCGATCAGCTGAGCGTCGGTTTCCGGCTTGCGGACTTCGACGATGTTCAGGTGAACTTCGCCTTCAGTGCGGGCCGAGATGTCCTTGCGGAGCTTCTCGATGTCGGCGCCCTTCTTGCCGATCACGACACCCGGACGGGCGGCGTAGATCGTCACGCGGCACTTCTTGTGCGGGCGCTCGATGATGATGCGCGACACGCCGGCGGCTTGCAGACGCTCCTTCAGCCACTCGCGCAGCTTCAGGTCCTGGTGCAGCAGGCGGGCGTAGGAGGCGCCGTCGGCGAACCAGCGGCTGTCCCACGTGCGGTTCACGCCAAGGCGGAAACCGATCGGATTGATTTTCTGACCCATCAGGCGGCCTCGCCGGCTTCACGGACCACGATGGTGATCTCGCTGAACGGTTTCAGGATGCGCGACGAGCGACCACGAGCGCGGCTCGCGAAACGCTTCATCACCAGGTTCTTGCCCACGAAGGCCTCGGCGACGACCAGATTGTCGATGTCGAGGTTGTGGTTGTTCTCGGCGTTCGAGATCGCCGAATACAGGACCTTGCGGACGTCGGTGGCGATGCGCTTACGGCTGAATTCCAGCTCGTTGAGCGCCTTCTGCACCGGCAGACCGCGGATCGAGGCGGCGACCAGGTTCAGCTTTTGCGGGCTGATCCGGACGTTCACCAGCTTGGCGCGGGCTTCGGTCGAGCCGACCCGGCGGGGGTTCTTGGTCTGGGCCATGGATTACTTCCTCTTGGCCTTCTTGTCCGCCGCGTGGCCCGGGAAGTTCCGGGTCGGGGCGAACTCGCCGAACTTCATGCCGACCATCTCTTCCGAGACGATCACCGGCACGTGCTTCTGGCCGTTGTGGACGCCGAACGTCAGACCGACGAACTGCGGCAGGATGGTGGAGCGGCGCGACCAGGTCTTGATCACATCCTTGCGGCCCGACGTCTGAACGGCGTCGGCCTTCTTGAGCAGATACCCGTCGACAAACGGGCCTTTCCAGGAGGAGCGGGCCATCGGTTAGCGAGCCTTCTTAACGTGACGGGTACGGATGATGTACTTGTCCGTCGCCTTGTTCTTGCGGGTGCGGGTGCCCTTGGTGTCCTTGCCCCACGGCGTAACCGGGGTGCGACCACCAGAGGTCCGGCCTTCACCACCACCGTGCGGGTGGTCGATCGGGTTCATGGCGACGCCGCGGACGTGCGGGCGGAAGCCCATGTGACGCTTGCGACCGGCCTTGCCGAGGTTCTGGTTCATGTGGTCGGGGTTCGAAACCGCGCCCACCGTGGCCATGCAGCCGTCCAGGACCATGCGAAGCTCACCCGAGCCGAGACGGATCTGGGCGTAGCCCTGATCGCGGCCGACCAGCTGGGCGTAAGCGCCGGCCGAGCGGGCCAGCTGGGCGCCCTTGCCCGGCTTCATTTCGACGTTGTGGATGATCGTGCCGACCGGGATCGAGCGCAGCGGCATCGCATTGCCCGGCTTCACGTCGACCTTTTCACCAGCGACCACCGTGTCGCCCGCCTTCAGGCGTTGCGGCGCGATGATGTAGGCTTTCTCGCCGTCCTCATAGGTGATGAGGGCGATGAAGGCGGTGCGGTTCGGATCGTATTCCAGGCGTTCGACGGTCGCCGAGGCGAACTTGCGACGCTTGAAGTCGATCTTGCGGTACAGGGTCTTGGCGCCGCCGCCGCGGAAGCGGACAGCGATGCGACCGCCCTGACCACGACCGCCCGACTTGGTCAGGCCTTCGGTCAGCGACTTCTCGGGACGGCCCTTGTGGAGCTCCGAGCGGTCGATCAGCACCAGGGCGCGACGGCCCGGCGAAGTCGGATTGTAGGTCTTCAAAGCCATGTGCTTAGAGCCCCGTGGTGACGTCGATCGACTGGCCTTCAGCCAGCGTCACGATCGCTTTTTTGATGTCGACCCGACGGCCAAGAATGCCGCGGAAACGCTTGGTCTTGCCCTTCTGAACGAGGGTGTTGACCTTCAGCACGTTGACCTTGAACAGGGCCTCGACCGCAGCGGCGATCTCGTCCTTCGAGGCGTTTTCCGCGACGCGGAAGACGACCTTGTTCTGTTCCGACAGGATCGTGGCCTTCTCGGTGATCACCGGAGCCAGGATGGTGTCGTAGTGACGCGCGGTCGGTTGAGCGCCGGCCATTACGCGGCCTCCTTCTTCGCGAAGCGGGCTTCGATGGCTTCAACAGCAGCCTTCGTCAGCACCAGCTTGTCGGCCCGCAGGATGTCATAGACGTTCAGGCCGGCGTTCGGCAGCACGTCGATGTGCGGGATGTTGCGAGCGGCCAGGCCGAAGTTCACGTCGACTTCCGGACCAGCGATGATCAGAGCCTTGGTCCAGCCCAGCTTGCCGAAGGTTTCGCGCAGCGAGGCTGTCTTGGCTTCCTTCACGGCGACGGTGTCGACCACGACCAGCGAACCGGCCTTGGCTTTCGACGACAGCGCGTGACGCAGGGCCAGGGCGCGGACCTTCTTGGGCAGGTCATAGGCGTGCGAGCGAACGACCGGACCGAAAGCGCGCGAACCACCGACGAACTGCGGCGCACGGCGCGAACCGTGACGGGCGCCGCCGGTGCCCTTCTGCTTGTACATCTTCTTGCCCGTACGAGAGTTCTCGTTGCGGGTTTGAACCTTGTGCGTGCCGGCGCGGCGCTTGGCCAGCTGCCAGTTGACGTAGCGGGCCAGCAGGTCGCCGCGAATGTCGGAGATGCCGAAGACGGCGTCCGACAGTTCAACGTCGCCCGAGGCCTTGCCGTCGAGTTTGATGACCGAGAGTTTCATTACGCTTCACCGCCTTCGGTCGCTTCGACGGCCGGAGCTTCTTCAGCCGGGGTCTCAGCGGGTTGAGCAGCCGGAGCGGCCGACGACTTCACGCCACCGGGGAACGGGGCTTCAGCCGGGCGGGCCTTCTTCACGGCGTCGCGGATCTTGACCCACGTGCCTTCGTGACCGGGGACGGCGCCCTTGATCAGGATCAGGCCGCGTTCCGCGTCAACGCGGAAGACGGTCAGGTTCTGGGTGGTGACGACTTCCTGGCCGAGGTGGCCGGCCATCTTCTTGCCGGGGAACGTCCGGCCCGGATCCTGACGGTTACCCGTCGAACCGTGCGAGCGGTGCGAAACCGACACACCGTGGGTGGCGCGAAGGCCGCCGAAGTTCCAGCGCTTCATGGCGCCGGCGAAGCCCTTGCCGATGGTCTCGGCCTGGACATCGACCTTCTGGCCCGCGACGAAGTGGTCAGCCGAGAACTCGGCGCCGACTTCGACCAGGGCGTCCGCGTCAACGCGGAACTCGGTCACATAGGCCTTCGGCTCCACTTCCAGCTTCGCGAAAGCTTCGCGTTGAGCCTTGTTGGTGTTCTTGGCCTTCTTGGTGCCAGCGCCCAGCTGGAGAGCGACGTAGCCGTCACGCTCCTGGGTACGTTGGCCGACGACTTGGCAGCCGTCGAGCTGCAGCACAGTGACCGGAACGTGCGCGCCGTCATCGGCGAACACGCGGGTCATGCCCAGCTTCTTGGCGATCACGCCCGTGCGCATCGGATCCCGCCTCTTTCTTCTTTAAATCTTGATCTCGACGTCCACGCCGGCAGAGAGGTCGAGCTTCATGAGCGCGTCCACGGTCTGCGGAGTGGGGTCGACGATGTCGAGGACACGCTTGTGCGTGCGGATTTCAAACTGCTCGCGCGACTTCTTGTCGACGTGCGGCGAGCGGTTCACGGTGAACTTTTCGATCAGGGTCGGCAGCGGAATCGGACCGCGGACGGTCGCGCCGGTGCGCTTGGCCGTATTGACGATTTCGCGCGTCGAAAAGTCGAGGACGCGGTGATCGAAGGCCTTGAGCCTGATGCGGATGCTCTGATCCATATCGGTTGTTATTCCCAAGCAGGCGAACCTGCGTCCCTGTGAACCATTTCAAAGACCGGAGGTCTTCAGGCCAAAAGCCTTCAGAGTACGCACGTCCGCAAAAACGATCGGCCCACGCAGTACCCCGCGAAGGCCGTTGGAGTCCCAAGAAACTGCAAAGAACAGGCACTCAGGTCGTTCTTGCGAACCGCGTCTGCACCCGGAGGTGCACAGCCGGTCCAACAAGAGTGGGCGCTTATGCCGATTGAGTCCCCGTTCGTCAAGCGGCGAAACTGTGTCGGGGCGGGGTTTTCCGCCTACTCCACCAGACGGCCTGTCGAAGCGTTCCAGCGCAGTGGAATACCGCCGCAATCCGCTCCCTCTCCACAGGGCGCGACCACCATAAGCATAGCCGGACGCTCCGACACTTCATACTCGGCCCAGCGCTCCGGCGGGGCGGTATAGGCCAGCGCGACCGGCCCTCCGCGTCCCTGCGGCCCCGGACCGGGTCCCATGGTCACCCAGACCTGAAAGCCGCTTTCCGGCTCGCCATCGCATTCGCCGGCGGGGGTGAACACCCAGTCGCGCAGCCCGTCGCCATTCACATCCGGTGTGTCGAACAGTTCTGCCTGACAGAGGCTGGGCCCCTCCTCCGTCGTCGCCGGACGCCAGACCCGGCTGTGGAAGCGGATCTCCTCGAGCGTCGATGGGGTCCAGTCCGGCAGAATCGGCGACCCGTCCGCCTCTTCGCCTAGGTCGACGGGCGCGACGATGGTCAGGCGGCTGATCCCGTCACTGGAGGGCCGCTCCTGGAGCCGCCCGGCCGCAGGCTCCCACGCCCAGGCGCGCAGGCATTCATTCCGGCCGCTATCGCAGTATAGATGGTGCAGCGCGGCTTCGACCCGGACCTCCCCATCGACCGTCTTCACTTCGAAGCGAAGGGCCTGTCGATCGAAGGCGCGAATGAAGCCGTCTTCGCCGCTTATATATAAAGTGGCGCGACAACCGCCGGTGCCGCAGAACTGCGTGGAGTCGGGCCAACGGATGAGCCAGTCAGTCCGGTCGTCGCCGCTCACCTCCACCGGCTCAAGCACGCCGTCCGGAATTTCGGTGACCAAAGGGGGCCGGTTCGTCGGATCATCGACGTCGAGATAAAAGCCGTTCAGCGCGTTCAGCACGTACCAGACGAAGCCCTCCGGCGGCGTCTGTGCTCGCGCATCCGCCACACTGATGAAAAGTCCCGCCGCCGCCACGACCGACGCCCAGCCGATCTGATTCCATCGCATGTGACCGTCCTCCCTCCACGACCCTGCGTCAGGCCGACGAGCCACAGAACCATCGGTTTCTGACTTTGATTTCAGACGCCGCCGCTATCTGTCCGCACCACTGCCGCAACGGCGCCACAATGCGTGACAGAGAAGCCACAAGGCCGGTAAGCCGCTGTTTTGTGAAGCTTTTGTAATGGCGACGCTGGGAGCCCGCCTGATAGCTCGCCTCAAATCGCAGCGCGCCTTCCCCCTTGCTGCGGAATAAGGAAAACAAGAATGAAAACGCTCTTCCTCGCCACCGCCGCCGTCGCCGCCTTCGCCGCCGCCCCGGCCTTCGCCCAGGACGCCGTCGGTTCGGTCGGCATCGGCTACAACAACGTCAAGTACGACGCCTTCGGTTCGGACTTCACGGCCGAGAACGGCAAGGTTGACGTCGCCGCCGCCATCCCGGTCACCGGCCCGTTCACCGTCACGCTGGACGGCGGCTTCTCGTACAACAACAACGCCGTCGCCGGTCAGGACAACAGCAGCGTGGACGGCGCCGTCCACGGCACCGTCATGATCAATGACACGTTCCGCGTCGGCGGCTTCACCGGCGGCGCCGAGTTCGGCGACGACACCCTGTGGGCCTTCGGCGCCGAAGCCCAAGCCTACATCAACAACATGACCCTGACGGGTTCGGTGGCCTATGAAACCGCCGACGACGCCGACATCGACGCCTGGAGCGTCGGCGGCGACGTCGCCTACTTCATCACCCCGGCCCTGCGCGTGAACGGCGGCCTGGGCTGGCACACCGTCGACGGCGGCGGCTCGGACATCGACGTCTGGTCGATCAACGCCGGCGGCGAATACCAGATCGCCGACACCCCGTTCAGCCTGACCGCCAACTACGGCTACGCCGAGCTGGAAGACGTTGATCTGTCGATCAACACCCTGACCGTCGGCCTGCGCTACACCTTCGGTGGCGACCTGCAGACCCGCTCGCGTTCGGGCGCCGATCTCGGCCGCACCGCCGCCAGCGTGGGCGCCCTCGCCGGCGCCTTCTAAGCCGAACGACAGCCTTTCGGCTGAGCTGTTGAAGCCCCGGTGGAGCGATCCGCCGGGGCTTCTTCATGCCGTTTGCACGAGCGCCCGGATACCGCGCGCCTTGTCCGGACCGGAGCAAAGCGCTTCAGGTGCCGCCCTCCGACAGCACTACACCCCGCCCGGCGTAAACCTGGCCCGGCGCCGGACATGAAAAGAGCCCGGGGGGTTCCACATCCCCGGGCTCTTCCCGTCACCGTTCGCTGTCTGACCGTCAGCGTCCGATATGCACGTCTCCGCCACCCGCCACCTGGCGGCTGACCGAGCCGGTGGCCCGCGCGATGTTCACATCGCCGCTGCCCATGACCGTCACATCCACATTGCCGGCCACGCCGCGGAAACTGACGTCTCCTGATCCGGCGACGGCCACATCGACGTTCGGAGCCGTTCCGCCGCGCACGTCCACGTCGCCCGAACCGCCGATGGCGACGTCCATATCTCCGTCCAGACGGGCCACGCCCACATCGCCCGAGCCGCCGATGGCGACCTCAAGCCGGCGCGTCGCCCCGGCGCGGACCGAACCGGACCCGCCGATCGAAATATCCAGCGCGTTCGACGTTCCCGCCGCGACCGAGCCGGACCCGCCGATGGCGATCTCCAGAGACCCGGCGTTGCCCGCCCGGATGTCGCCAGAACCGCCCAGGCTCAGCGAGACCGGGCCGTCGACGTTGGCCACATCCCAGCGACCGCAGCCGCCGTTGGCGAGCTCCACCGAGCGCGCGCCGCGACCGACGGCGCCGAAGACCGCGCCGTTGGCGGCGATGTCGACCCGGCGGGGCGTGCGGATGATGATTTGCGGGGCGTCTTCCAGATTCACCCGGCCCAGATCTCGCACCTGAACCCAGGCGCCCTCGCCCGGCCGAGCGTCAACGCGGCCCGAGTGGCACTCGCGGATGCGGCTGTTTCCGCGGTTGAACAGGCCGCCACGGCGTCCGCCCAGTCCGCCGTCGATGCGGACCTCGTCGCCGTGACGCGAGACCTGGATGGCCGGAAGCTGCGACCGGCCGCGCTGAACCTCGACCGAAATGTCCGCGCGGTCCTCGACGATGACCGACACCCGGGCGACGGCGTTGCGGATTTCGACGTTCGGCTCTCCGGCGAACGCGGGGCTGGCCATGGCGGCGAGCGCGGCGGCGGATACGGCGATTGCGATGGCGGATTTCATGACGGGCCTCCCTGTCCGATGTGAGGAAAGGGTGCGTCCGCCGGGCGTCGAAGTCACTTTAATAGGAGGTCATGACCCCGTTGTAAGAATCCCCGTCCAAAGCCCCGCGCCGCCTGAACGGCAGGGCCGGCCTTTCAGGATGTTCAGGTTCTGAGCGAGCCCGCGCCGTCGGCCACGCCGACTTCCGGCTCGAAATCGCGTTCGAAATGCTCGAGCCGACTCTTCAGCGCGCCCGCCTTCTTTAGCGCCAGCGACGCCGCCCAGCGGGCCGCCAGTTCGGGTGTCGCCATCCGGTCGGTCATACGCGGGCTCCGTCCCCGGCTGCGCAAGACAGCGTTGGTGTAGAGCGCCCCGTTGCGGAACCGCGACGGCCAGGTCTGGAAGTCCATCGACAGGCTGACGCAGAACCGGTCCAGATTCTCCACCCGGTGCGGCGCATAGATCGGCCATGTCAGCGCCTGACCCGGCTCCAGATCCATCACCTGCGCGTCCTGCTCGAACGCGAGCGTATAGGGCAGTTCCTCGGTCGTCTGGCGCGCGACCACCTGTTCCATGTTGCGTTCGGGCAGATGGCCCTCGTCGCCCGGATAGACATAGATCCGCTTGCGACCGCGCATGTGGAACAGCACCACGCCCGCCGGGTCGAAATGGTAGGGCACCCGCGCCTTGGGCGAGGACAGGATCAACTGGCCGGCGTTCCGCACGGCGCGCATGCCGGGATATTTCGCCTGCACCTTGCCGAACTCGACCATGGCCGCGGCCCACAGTTCGGGCCAGCCGGTCTCGACCTCGCGCATATTGACCCACAGACGCCCCTGCTGGATCGCGGCCAGCAGCTCGGCGCCGTCCAGGCGACCGCGCGCGCCGGTGCGCAGGGAGACCTGCCCCTCGTCGTCGTAGTCATACAGGTTGATATCGAACAACTCCGCCGGATAGCGGTCCAGGATCGCCGCCAGCGACTCGTCCGTGGCGAATCCCTGCTCCACCAGACTGTGCGGATGGGCCTCGGCCTGACGGATCGGGCCGGAATAGCGGGTGCGGGCCGAAAGCATCTCTTTGGTCATGTCTGTCCTCAGGCGGATGCACTGCTCGAGCGCGTCTTGTTCAGCGCGGCGCCCGCGGCCTGCACGGCGCCCCTGAAGCGGTTGGCGGGGGTGACTTCACAGGCCTCGATGGCGGCCCAGCGACGGCGGACGCTGGCGCGCAACTTCTCGCCCCGCCCCTCGCCCCCCAGATCCAGCGCCTTCACAGCCGCCTGGCTCATGGCCGCGCCGAGGCCGGGCTTCAACACCATGGCCTCGCGCACGATGTGGTGGCCGTTGCAGAAGTATTTCTTGTAGTGCTCGCCCTCGAACCCGAAGTCGAAGGTGCGATAGCCCAGCTTGGCGGCCAACCGCATGGTGTCCATGCTCAGCAGGATTCCCGGCGAACAGCGCGCCAGCGACGGCTCATAGCCCGGGAACCAGAAATGATACTGGTCGCCCGCGTGCAGCGAGAATTCGATCGCGGTCAGACGGTCGCCCGCCCACAGCCCGGCCATCGAGGCGCCGAAGCCGTTTTCGCCCTGAGTCTGCAGCAGTTCGTGCAACAGCTCGGCCGTCCAGCCGCAGGCGAAGATGTCATGGCGATTGGTGCGCCGGTACTGATCCCGCTTCAGGTTCAGCAGCCAGTCCAGCAGCTTGGGATCATGCAGGCCACGCTCGATCCGCAACGGCCCCAACTCGGCCTCCATGCTGCGCCGGGCGCGCTCCTTGTCCTTGAAGAATTTGCCGAACGTCTGGCGCCGCTCGGCGTACCAGCCGTCATAGCCGCCCTCGCCCAGCTCGACCTGCACCGTGCGCCGGTCCTCGCCCAGCGGCGTATCCCCGACCCAGGCGGTGACGTTCAGGCGCGACGCTCCCAGCAGAGTCGCCACCTCCGACAGGGTCGGCCCCTCGCCCGGACGGGCGATGACGCCGTGATAGTCGTTCATCGGCGCCCCCAGCGGCTGGATCGCCGCCCCGCGCCGTTGATGCGGGAAGAAGCCGACGATCTCGCCGCCCTTGCTGAACACGGCCACCGCCGCGTCGGGGCTGATCCGCCCGGCCACCCGCGTGAAGCTGGGCCGGAAATAGGGGCTGTTCAGCGCCGGGTTCGCCGCCAGAAAGGCGCGCCACGCGCCCCACTCGGCCTCGCCCAGTTGGTCCGCCTTCAGGATGTCGACCTTGAACCCGGTCATCCGCCGCCCTTCGCCTCAACAGGCCTGTTTCAGCGTCCTCCATGCCACACCGCCCGTTTCGGCCCGGTGAGCGTTCATCCTTAATGATTTGTGTTCGGGGAGCCGGGCCTGACGTCGCACGTTGCGCTTGTCCCAATCCCCGGAGACCTGTCATGACTGACCCGAACCGCCCCGATAGCCGCGAAACCGAGAACGAGAACCTGCGCCCCGACAGGGACGGCCAGCCGCCCCGCCCGGCGACCGAGCCCAAGGGTTCGGAGGGCTCCTCAAATCCCGGCGACACGGCCACAGACCCCGCGACCGGAAAACCCAATCCTTGAAGTTCACCGTCCATATGCTCGCCGCCGTCGCCCTCACCGCCGGTTCCGCCCTGCCCGTCTCGGCCCGGGCCCAGACGCCTGCGCCGCGCCCCGCCGTCACGACCGGCCAGCCGATCGCCGTCTGCCCTCTGGAGACCGGCTTCGTTTCGGACAACGGGGGCCTGACCCGCAGTCGCGCCGCCGTCCGCGCCGGGGCTCTGCGTATTCTGGCCGTCGGCTCATCGTCCATCGAGGGGATCGGCGCCAGCCGTCGCGAGCTCGGCTTCGCGCCCCTGCTGGAACTGGGGCTTGAACGCCGTCTGCCCGGGGTGGACGTCACCGTCTTCAACCGCGGCATCGGCGGCGAAACGGCGAAGGAGACCGCTGACCGGCTGGAGCGCGAACTGGCCGCCGGGCGCGTCGATCTGGTCATCTGGCAACTGGGCACCAATGACGTGCTGCGCGACCGGATGGTCGATGACGTGTTCGCCGACTTCCATCGCGGCGAGGCGGTGCTGCAGGCCGCCGACGTGGATGTCCTGCTGATCGACCCGCAACGCCTGCCGGAAACGACCACCAACGCGTCGTTCCGGGGCCGCAACCCGGCGCTGGGCGACATGGCCCGTCGCATCTCCGAGGAAGGCCGCCGGGGTCAGTACGCCGTGCTGCACCGCTTCGACGCCATGGCCGGCTGGAGCGGTCTGGAGCGTGGCGGCGTCGGCCCGGACGACCTGCACCTGAACGACGCGGGCTATGCCTGCTGGGCCGAGGTCACGGCGGAAGGATTGGCGCCCCGGCTTCGCTAGACAGAAGAAGCGCGGACCTTCCGGTGCGTCCGCGATCCGTCGAACGACGATCCGGAACAAGCTCTGCCGCAGCGGGTTGGTTTCCGACCTGAAACGGCCCGGAGCCCGCATGTCCCCCCGCCTGTCCCTTCGTCTGGTCGTCGCCTCGACCGCCGTCCTGGCCCTCGCCGCCTGCGGTCAGTCCGACCAGCCCCGCGCGCCCGTGGACGCGACACAGGCCGCCGCCCTCACGGCTGACCAGATCAACGAAGCCCGGATCACGGCGCCCGTCGCGCCCCCCACGGCCGGCGCGGCGCCGACCGGGCCGGTTCAGCCGGATCCCGCCCTGATCCGCCTGCAGGTTCTGCTTGATCGTTCCAGCTTCTCGCCCGGCGTCATCGACGGCGTGCCGGGCTCCAACCTGCGGCAGGCGGTTGCGGCCTATCGAAAGGCGAACGGGCTTTCGGGCGACGCCATCGACGGAGACCTCATGGATCGGCTGACATCGGCGGACGACCGCCCGGCCATGACCACCTACACCCTGTCCGCGTCTGACGTCGCGGGCCCGTTCAGCCCGCCGCCGGGGGAACTGGCGGAACAGGCCGACAACGGCGTCCGCTACACCAGCCCGCGCGAGCGTATCGCCGAGCATTTCCACATCACCGAAGACCTGCTTCAGACGCTGAACCCCGGCGTGGACTTCCGTCGCGCGGGTCAGAAGATCACCGTCCCGGCCATCGGCGCGGCGCCCCTGCCGGCCGATGTGGACCACATCATCGTCGACAAGGGCGAGGGCTCGGTGCGCGCCTTCGCTGGGGATGGCCGCCTGCTGGCCTACTATCCCGCCACCATCGGCAGCGGCGACAATCCGACGCCGAGCGGGACGGTCAGGGTCAACGGCGTCGCCCGCAATCCGGACTATGTCTATGACCCCGCCAAGCTCAGCTACGGCCCCGGCGGTCGCCGGATCGTCGTGCCCGCGGGGGCCAACAACCCCGTCGGCGTCGTCTGGATCGACCTGAACAAGCCCAGCTACGGCATCCACGGCACGCCCGAGCCCGACAAGATCGGCAAGACCGCCTCCCACGGCTGCGTCCGCCTGACCAACTGGGACGCCTGGCAACTGGCCGCGGCGGTTAAACCCGGGGTCGAGGTGCGGTTCATCTAGCCTCTGCCTTCTCCCCTTGGGGGAGAGGGACGCAGCAAGGACAAAGAAAAACCCCGCCGGATCGCTCCGGCGGGGCTCTTCAACTCAGATCGTCAGACCGTCGATTACTCGATGATCTTTGCGACGACGCCGGCGCCGACGGTGCGGCCG